>JAAVHI010000025.1 GCA_014799785.1 Ruminococcus sp. | reverse complement strand
CATAAAGATACAACCGAATCATCCCGTTCCGAACCCCTAAATAAGAAGCTTCGGAACGGTTTTATACTACCTGAATTTAAGCCGCAAGGCTTGAAGTATCAATCGCACCGACAAAATTGTAGTAAATATCTACTCTCACCACACGCCGACCGCTTGATTTGTCGGGAGCGTATACAAGTATTTTGTCGATAAACTCGTGCAAGATTTCAGTTGTAAGCTCCGTAAGCTGCGTATACCGCTTTACAATATTCAAAAAGCGTTTTCCATTATCGCTCTGCTCTTGATGTTCAGTAAGTGCGGACGATAACTCGGTTATAGTCAGCTTTAACTTTTCCTGCTCGGCTTCATATCCGTTTGCCATTTTTCCGAAACGTTCATCGGAGATTTTGCCGTTTGCATTATCTTCATAAATCTTGTTGAACAGTCTGTCCAACTCGTCATACCGTTTCTGAGCCGCCGACAATTCCTTTTTTCGCTTAGAAACAGCTTTTTGAGAAATATCGCTGCAGTATTGCATAAGCGCTGAAGATAAAGCATTCACGTCAATTTCAGCCGCATTGATAATTTTATTAAGCTCTGCAAGAACAATTTGCTCAATTACCTTTTCGCTGATATAATGCGACGAACACTCGCCATTAGTTGCCGTGTAAGCATATGTACCACATTGAAAATAAGCGTAATCTGAGTTTGATTTTGCGTGATTGTAAAGCTTCGCCCCGCAGTCACCACAGTAAAGAAGTCCTAAAAATTTACTTACCTTGCCCGTTTTATTCTTCCTGCGCCTGCCCTCTCGGATTTTCTGAACAGCGTCCCAATCCTCCTGCGAAATGATCGCTTCATGAGTATTGTAAAATATCATGTGTTCTTCTTCGGGACGCTTAACAGCCTTATGACACTTGTAGGACTTCCTTTTGTACTTGAAATTTGTAGTGTGACCAAGATAATCCCTGCGCTCAAGAATTGCCGCAACGCCTGTACAGCTCCAGCCGTATGGATTTTTACCGAGGTCTGTACGGTGGCTCATACCAATATTATTTATATGGTATGACGGACGAAGAATTTTTTCTTCCGATAATTGCTTTGCAATCTGAGCAGGACCCATTCCCGATAAGCACATATCATATATTCTGCGTACAATAGGGGCGGCTTCCTCGTCAATAATCAAATGCTTTGAATCGTTTGGGTCTTTCTTGTAACCGTAAACAGGTACAGCTGCAATTCGTTCTCCCGCTGAACCTTTCGCTTTCCATACTGCGCGGATTTTCTTACTTGTATCCTTGGCATAAAACTCATTAAACAAATTGCGTATGGGAGTGAAATCATTATCCTCACGCTCACTGTCAACGCCGTCGTTTATAGCGATAAAATGAATGTCATATTCGGCAAACATAACCTCGGTATAGTACCCGACCTTTAGATAATCACGTCCAAAACGTGACATATCCTTAACAATAACCGTACCTATTTTGCCCGCTTCAATATCGGAAATCATTTGCTGAAATCCCTCGCGGTCAAAGGTCGTGCCGCTTATTCCGTCGTCAATGTAAAATTGATAGTTCGTCAAGCCACGCTGTACAGCGTATGCAGAAAGAATTTGTTTTTGATTTTTTATGCTGTTTGAGTCGCCATTTATTTCGTCGTCATGGCTGAGCCTGCAATAAAGAGCCGTAATTTTTTCATTAATATTTGACTGTCTTTTCATTTTAACCTACCTTTCCGACAGTCAGAACGCTGTAATAATTATATCACAAACGTTCCGACTTGTCTACAATTTTTTATTTATTTTAAAAATTATGCGGCTGAAATTTTTTCGGCTTCCTTTAATGCAAGACGTTCAATGATTTTGCTTATTTCTCCTTTTTTATTAAAAAAGGAATTAACAGTATAAACTGTTTTGCCAGATATATATTCGGCGGATTTGCCGCTTACTACGGCGGAATTTGTAATTGGTACATTTCTAATCATTTATCTCCTATCTGCTGCGCTTTTTTGCAGCGGTCTTTTGTTGGTTTTCGTTCTGTTGTTTCTTTTCCCTAATAAGATTTGATATGTAATCTCCCTCCGAAATCTTTTTGTAAGTGTCGGCAATGCCGACATAGGTGTCATACAACTTCTTGCAACCATTCATCTGCTCGGTGAGACGTTCGACCTTTTCGGAAGTATCTTTCCTAAACTTTTCAACTCGTTGTAATCCGTCACGACTATGTATATTACAACGTTCGGCAAGACTGCCGCACATTTTTAATTGAAGCTGTTCCGCTTCCGATAATTCTGACTTTTCAAGCAAATCAAAATACCGATTGACCTGTTTTTCCACAGCTTCAAATTGAGATAACTTTTCGGACAGCTTGTTGACTTCCTGCCTTGCACTTTCGTATTCGGCAGTAAACTTTTCAATTTTACTTTCAAGCTCTCCAAGAGAATGAATGTTGTCCCGATTGATAACTGCAAGCTGCGCCGACAAAGTATATACATCGAAATCATTATGTAATATATACGGCTGATTTTTAAAATACTTCCTCGGTATCTTCTCGTTTTTCTTGACAAGCTCGCCGACCTGATAAATTCTTTCATAAAATATTCTGTTAAAATCGTTGACCTTGCTTCGGGAAGAGTTGGCATTTTCATCAAGAGCAATTTGAATTCGTTCGCACAAAATATCCTCGGAATAGAAATCGCCCAAAGTTTTCAGACGAACAAAACGTTTTTGTTCGGGAGCCTTTATGGAAATATATTTTCCACGTTTAACCGTAAACCCTTGTTCTTCCAATTCACAAGTCAAGTCATCAAGGTTTTTAACAGAACCGAGCAAGCTGTCAATGGCAATTCTGATTTTCTCTTTCCAAGAAGTGCCGTGCTTTTTGTTCTCCCATTCGTTGTACTTCATTGTTCTGCCTTTCCCTTTGGATTTGTCGTAAGGTTGAACACCGAAAGCAAGACACACTCTGTCGGAATACTCCTTAATTCTGTCAAGAGAATTTTTGTTAGCGTAAAATTTCTGACCGTCAATTCCGTAAGAGTTCAGAATGAAATGATTGTGGACGTGCTGTTTATCAACGTGGGTCGCAATTACAATCTGACACTCCTCTCCGAAAGTTTTCAGAGCAAAAGCCTTTGCGATTTTATGGGCAAGCTCTGGAGATATGTTATCTTTCGGGTCGAACGATTGAATGTAATGAATTGCTTTTACCCAACCTTTTCCCGTCAATGGCGGAGGCTCGTTATACTTGCGGCAGGAATAATGTTCATAAAT
Organism: Ruminococcus sp.; assembly: GCA_014799785.1. Lineage (GTDB taxonomy): Bacteria > Bacillota > Clostridia > Oscillospirales > Ruminococcaceae > RGIG8773. The sequence goes on along the minus strand of JAAVHI010000025.1, from coordinate 43,965 downwards.
CATCTTCATATTGAGATAAGCGTCCTCGGCGTTTGTCAGACAATTCAGCGAAGCCGTGTACAAAGTGTCCTCCGTCTTTTCGGGATTTAAAATATATGCTATGCTGCTTTTGACATCAGCGTGGACACATACAGATTTAATATATGGCATAGTTCCTCCTGAATTTTCTTTATTTTCTCTACATCATCTGCGTAAATTGAATTTATCTCGTTCGCCTTTTTAGCAATCTGATTAATGTTGTTGCCCATAATACGCATGGCGTTTATGACAGGAGTAACTCCCTCCATATTCAAATATTTAACTTCCCCATTGAGAGACATTCGTCGAATATACTCACTTGTCTGCATAGAAACTTTGGCGGCAGCCTTTTCAATCTGCTTCCATTCGGACAAGCTGTAAATTATTTCCTTACGTTTAACTTCCTTGAATTTTCTCAATAAAAATTCCTCCTTTTCAAAATTAGCGGTCTTAGGTGCAGCCTAAAAATTTGGTGAGAACGTTTTGAAGATTTCAATTTCAAAACGCGTCGGTAAAGGCATATGCACTTTACCGAGTGAAAGTATACGGATACTTTCTATGGCTTGCTAAACATACAAAAAACAAAAGTATACGTACACTAAAATTCACCCGATTTTTCATTTTGAACGTTAGCTCCTAAACTTTTTTGAATTTTTCTAAATTCAAATTGGTGGGTACAAAACTTTTTACAGTAACTTCTTATACGCGAAAATCTTCCCTCCTTAAAAATCTGCCATAACGTTTTTCGATATTTTCAATACTAACCAAAACAAAAAGCAAAGCTGCGAACATTACCTACTGTTTTTATCAGTATTATCATACAAAAAATATTTTTTAAGAACAGTTACTTGTTTACAATTATGTCATTGATTTCAGATTATTAATATGGTATACTTATCTCAATGAATAATTATATCTTACTATTATATATACAATTCATTATAATGAATAACCTCTTTTTTATCAAAATAAAAATAAATTTCATTACATTGCACAAAAACGAAAGGAAGAATTGTTATGTTTTACAACAGATTTATGGAGATTTGCAGAGAGTACGGCGAAAAGCCTACTCCCGTACTGAAAAAACTTGACATCAGCCCCGGAAACTTAAAACGCTGGGAGGGCGGGGCTTCTATTACATCAGATACATTGGAGAAGATTGCTAACTACTTCAGCGTGCCTGTTGACTATTTCTTTCTCAAAGATGATGAAAAGGTGTTTACAGAAGTTCAGCAAAATGAAATGACTATTAAAGACGATAAGAATGGTATTCGTCAGATTTATACTATTGCACGTATCCACCCCGATTATATTGCGAGTGTTTTAAGCGGTCGGGAGCTTACCGAAAGCGAACTTGATAGAGTTGCAAGCTATCTGAGGTGTAAAAAGGTTTATTTGCTTAATCGGAATATTGCCGAAGAGGAAAACCATTTCTGCAAAAAATCCGAGACTGATTCCTCGGCTTGTCTTTCGGACAAGGAGTTGGTTATTGACATTCTTTCAAGAATTCCTGCAAATGAGGACTACAAGTACCTGCAAGTTATGATTTCAAGAATTATTGCAGAAAACCTCAAACGCAACGGGATTTACCAAGAGGATTTGATTTCCTGCGGTATGGCACAGAAGAAAGTTACTGATTTGTTTGACAGTTCGTCAAGCAATGAGAAGATTTTGGCTTTCAATAATTCAGACCTTATGAGGATTGTTCATAACTTCAGAGTTGGATACGATTTGATTTTTACAGGAGTGTAATGGGGAAACGGTGTTTGGAAATTCTATCCGAATACCGTTTTTACACTTCCGATTTTGAAAAGTAGGTCTACTTTTCTGCGCTTGCTATCCTACAAGCAGTCATTTTTTGCAACCTATTGAAAACAGCTTTGCAACAGATTGAAAATCAGGTTTTGCCGAATAATTTTCGTGACTTTAGCTTTAGCAAGTAAAAACGGACTATCCGATGATAGTCCGAAACAGAGCATTTATGAATATTCCGAGTTTCTTAGGATCAAGGAGGACGAACTCAGGAAGTTGGCAAATCGAATACTATATAAAAGCATAAGCCGCTGTTAAAAGTGGCTTATGCTTTTTCACTTATTGTCTGACTTTTCGTATTTTAGAATATCTTCCACATTGCAGTCGAGAATTGTACATAAATCGTCTATCATCTGAGTGGTCACGCCTTGATTGTGCCGCAAACGATTAATTGTGCTGCTGCTTATGTGGTGCTTGTTTATTAAAGCATATGTGCTTATTCCTTTTTCTTTCATTGTTTTCCATAGCGGAGTATACACTATCATAAAATATCACCCAATATTATTATAAATTATACTCAAACACTTGAACATTGTCTAATTTTAGACTATAATATAATTATGGTCTAAATTAAGACTATAAATCTATTTGAGGTGATTTTATGGTATGTGCATTTTTCGGGCATAAAGATACTCTAGAGAGCATACGTCCTTTGCTTGAATCGGCTGTAAAGCAAATAATAGAGCGTTATCCAGATACAACATTCTATGTTGGGAATAATGGCAATTTTGACAGAATGGTCTTATCGGTACTGAAATCTTTGTCACAAGATTTTCCGACTATATCTTATTCTGTAATACTTGCATATCTTCCAACAGGCAAATCAGCAGAATTTGACGGTTTGCCAACGATCTACCCTGATGGGATAGAGTGTGTGCCTAAGAAATACGCAATTTCGTATCGCAATGATTGGATAGTCAAGAAAGCGGACATGGTAATTTGTTACATTAAACACAACTATGGTGGTGCAGCTAAATTTGTTGAAAAGGCTCGGAAAAACGGGAAAATTGTATATAATCTTTCAGATAATTATGTAACTGAAGTATAAGTGTTGCTTTTAAATATAATACATTAAATTGAAGTATTGACAAATCTAAATTTAAGCATTATAATATAATAAGTGAAGAATACTTCACTTATAGCTTATTGATTGGAGTACGCACTATGATTAACACTATCAGAACTTATAGAGAAGAAAAAAATATAACGCAAGAAACGCTTGCTAATATGATTGGTATTACAAGGCGTTCTGTAATTTCAATAGAAAACGGAAAAACAATGCCGTCTATTGATATTGTTTTTAAAATATCGCAGGCATTAAAAGTACCAATAGACAAATTGTATTATCCTGAAACGGCAACTGATAAATTGGTTGATAACATTAAGTTTATTGACCTATTTTGTGGAATAGGCGGTTTCAGATTTGCTTGCAACAGAACATTAAAACGGTTGGGAATAAAAGGTGAGTGTGTTTTTAGTTCGGATATAGATATATACGCAAGAGAGAGCTACAATGCTAATTTTGGTGAATATCCCACAGGGGATATTACAAGGGTAGATGCAAAGGATATTCCAGACCATGACTTATTGTTTGCAGGTTTTCCATGTCAACCTTTTAGCATAATTGGTTTAGGAAAAGGATTTGATGATACACGAGGTACTTTGTTTTTTGAAATTGCTCGTATAATTAAAGAAAAGCAGCCTAAAGCTTTTGTTTTGGAAAATGTCAAACGTTTAGTTGGACACAATAAAGGTCAGACTTTATCTACCATATTGTCTATATTAAGAGATTTGGATTATTTTGTAGATTACAAGGTAATTAATGCTCTTGATTGCGGGTTACCACAAAAAAGAGAACGAGTTATAATTATAGGTTCCAAAAAGCCGTTTAATATGAATTGGTCAATAAAAGCGGAAAATCCTAAAACGCTTGAAGATATCCTTGAAAAAAACGTTCCCGATAAGTACTACGCATCACAAGCAATTGTTGAGAAGAGGAAAGCAATGCACACATCAAAGTATCCAATTAGCATATGGCATGAAAATAAGGCGGGAAATATTTCATCTTATCCGTATTCATGCGCATTACGAGCAGGAGCGTCTTATAATTACTTATTGGTAAACGGCGAAAGAAGATTAACTCCAAGAGAAATGTTAAGATTACAGGGCTTCCCAGATGATTTTAACATTGTTGTAAATGATTCACAAATAAGAAAACAGGCAGGAAATGCCGTTCCTGTTGACCTTGTGTCCTGCGTACTTGATAATTTTATTCCTTTAATTTTTACAGAATAAATATTAATTTTCTGTTAATATTATACAAAATTCAACACAAAACTCCTTTTTTATGATATAATATTTAGTTAAGATAAGACATAGTGAAAGGAGTTTTTAACTTGCCTCATGAGCCTAAACTCAGAACAGTAAACAAAGCAACGCCGCCTTATGAATTAAATAAGTTTCCAAAGACTTTTATAGAATTGCTCGGAAAAGAATTGGTTTACCTTATGGCTACTAAAGAATCGTATTCTTTAGAGGGCAGCGAATGGGAAAATATTTTTGCTAATTGTATAAATGCAGAATGGAAACCGTCAAATGTAGGATTAGACGATGTGGTTCTTGATAATTGTTGTTGGGGCGCTAAAACTGTAAAAGCGTCAAGTAAGAATATACTTAATCAAAAAAGCGTTAGGTTGATAAGCGGACGAAATTCGCCTGCATATTCTTTTGACGAAGACAACATATTACATCAAGACCCTAATTACATAGGGAATCTTGTTTTGGATATTTGGAATGAACGTGTATCCGCTGTACGACAAATTTACAAATTTGTCAGAACTGTCGTTTTAGTAAAGAGCAATGATTTTACAGAATTTCTTATATTTGAAACGGATACTGTACGATATGATCCGGAACTATATTTTTTCAAGTGGAATAGCAGAAAAAATTTAGAAGGTTTTGATAAAAAGAACAAAAAGCACTGTTTTACATGGCAGCCACATGGGTCGCAATTTACTATAATTGAAGATATACCTGAAGATTATACAGCTATAAGAGTAAAGCAGCCTGACCGCTTAGATAAAAATCAAGTTTTAGATGCTGTAAAATATGATAAAAGTTGGGTAACGATAATCTCTTAAAGAGATGAGGTAAACTTTAATGTCTGATGTTTTTGAAAAATCTAAGCGTTCCGAAATAATGAAAAAAGTTCGGTCTAATAATAATAAATCTACGGAATTAAAGCTGATACAGATTTTTAAGGAAAACAACATACATGGTTGGCGAAGGAACTATAAAGTTAAAGGGCATCCAGATTTTGTTTTTCTTGATAAACGCATAGCTGTTTTTGTTGACGGCTGTTTTTGGCATGGACATGATTGTCGCAATACTCGTCCTAAAGATAATGAAGATTACTGGGCAAAAAAGAGAGAACGTAATATTAAGCATGACAAAGAAATTACAGAATATTTTGAAAAACGCGGTTGGACTGTTATTCGTATTTGGGAGTGTGAATTGTCAAATAAATCACAAAATATTAATAATATAATTAGATTTTTACATTGTGATTAAATGGAGCTAGTAATACGGTTTAATTTTAAGTAGTCGAATACTAATTGACAAGAGGGAATATAAAAATGAATAATACAATATCATGGTTACATATATCAGACATACATTTCAATATCCAAAATTATGATTCTGAAGTTTTGCGTGAAAAATTAATAGATTATATTAAGAGAAATATTCCTCGCATCAATTTTATAGTTATTTCTGGAGATATTGTATATCAAGGCGGTGAGTACACAGATGATGTAATTAATTTTATAAATGATTTAATAACAGCTTGTGGGTTAAGTGAAAACGAAATTATAATTGTTCCTGGTAATCATGATTTGAAAAGAAATGCTGTAAGAAAGTCAATAGTAAAAGATATTCAATCTTCTTCAAATTGCCAGGAATTTGAAGAAGAGCATTTAAGTGCTTTATTAAAAGGACAAATAGATTTTTTTGATTTCTTTAAAAAAATCAAAAAAATAACAGGAAAAACAGAATTTGAAAATGATTTACATTTTGTATACAGTATTAATAATATTGATATTGTATGCCTTAACACATCTATATCATGTGGTCAAGATCAAGAAGAAGGGCATTTAAAAATAGATTTAAAAAGATTGCATAAAGCTTTGAAAAAACTCGATAAATCAAAACTTAATATTGCTGTAGGACATCATGCATTAGATTGTTTTGCAGAAAATGACCGTGATAAAATATTTCATGAATTTGAGGACCATAATATTTTACTTTATCTTTGTGGTCATTCACATATGCCTGCCTACAATGTTAATGCAGATGGAACAAAAGAAATTGAAACATTAATATCTGGAACAATGTTAGAGGATAATTATGCTAAATCAGGATTTATTCACGGAACTTTGGACGTAGATAGCGGGGAAGGTACAGCAACATTTTACTATTGGGATAATAAAAATCAACAATGGATTGTTGATAACACAATTGGTAGAAAAGCTCCAAATGGTATAATGAAGTTGTCATTAAAATCTTATTCTAATGATAATGAATACTTACAATTAAATTATGATGAATTTAGTAATTTTATAAATGATTTTCATAAAAAATTAAAAGAACAAAATAGCAATTTAAGCTATAATGAAAATAATACGCCAATTAAAATTGATGATAAATTTAATAAAATGAAATGTAATAATGCTCTAAAAAGGCAATTTGATAGGTATTCACCATATTTTTCAATTATAAATCAATTAATGTCAGACCCTTATTGTTCTCGCGAATCTAGCTTATTGATAACTGACACAATAGTAAGTCAATATAACTTAGAATGGCAAAAACATAGTTCTGGAGATGTAATATTTGAAAAAATAATAAATAATTTAATGAATTCTTACAGTGCTTTTTTTGATATTCCTAAAGATAGGTTAAGTCTATATTTTAGAGCGTTAACATTTTGGTGTATATGCGAATGCGATATTTTTGACGATGAGAAGTGATTTTATGGATTATTTTAAGCTTAGTAAACATCAATCAAGATACGATAACCCTCTTTATTTATCTAAAATATTATATGAATGTTTAACACACCCTATGTCCATAGATAAATTATTTTATAAAGCAAGCAAAAAGATTAATTGCTTATGGTCAGTTAACATTGAGCAAGCTATGCTTTTAGCACTTTGTTTTTCATATGGAATAAAAATAATTGTATTTCAAGATGGATTATTGCAAAGGAGAAATATAAAATGACATTTGAAAGTATATCAATCATAAATTTAAAAGGGAAAAAACAGCTTGCATATTATAAATTTAATAGGGTTGGTGTAAATATTATCCTTGGCGAAAAAAATAATAATAATGACGATACTAATGGAGTTGGTAAAACTGCATTATTTCTTGCTATAAGGTATTGCATTAGTGAAAAATTGCCAATTGCATTTGCAGGTAAACAAGAACTTGAAAAAAATGATGCGTATGTAATACTTTCGATAGAAACAAATGGAAAGGTTCAAAGAATACGCCGTTGTCTATTCGATGATTCAATTGTTTATGTAACTGAAAATGATAGTATTGATAACTTTTCTACTGTAGGATGGGATACATATGATAAAAAGGGGTTTTCTAATTATATTCAAAGAATTATGTACTCTAAAATAAATCTTAAACCTGGAGAAACTTTGCCTAATTTCGCCAGCATTCGCGAATTATTAATGAGAGATGAAAGGCAGGGTTATGCCGCTGATATAAATTTACCTAATAGAAATGCAGCAATAACTTCTAAGTGCCTTGCGTTTATTTCATCTGTACAATGTAATTTTGAAGAACAGCTATCATTAATAAAAAATAAAATTAATGAATTAAAAGATAAGCAAAAACTAATTGCTTCTTTTAGTAAAGATATAGATGAGTTACGTGAAAAACATCAATCATGTCTTAAGGAAATAGAAATTTTAAAGAATATGTTGTCAAATGCTTCCGTGGGAGAAAAAATAGAATACGACCAAGAGCGGTATACTGAACTAAAAAGACAAATTGATACTTTACATCAAAAAATCCATCAATTAGAGTTTTCAAAAAGACAACAAGAAAATAATAAAGTTGATCTTAAAGAAAATGTAGATAAAGTTCGTGAATTTATACATTTAGAAGATTTTTATAATCAAATATTAAATTACTTTCCAAATCAATTATCCTGTAATTACAAACAAATGTATGAATTTTATCAAGCTATGCTTGATGATAGGGGATCATATTTTGATAACCAAATAAAAGCCATTGATGGTAAACTTAATATCCTATATAGTCAACGTGAAATACTTTTAAAAGAACTTTCTAAAATTACAACATTAATTAAAAACTCAAAGTTAGTTTCTGATTTGCAATCTATAAGTAATCAAATTAATGAAAAGCACAAATTAATTGCTGAATACGAATATAAGCTTAACATATATTCAGAAAAGGATAATATAGATAAATCTATAAAAGCAGAAAAGGAAAAATTTAATGAAGAACAAAAAAGGTTAATCGAAATATTTGATAGTTATAGCAATGTAATTAACGATATAAAATCATATTTTAATAATCTTATTAATATTTCGTGTTTGACTCCAAAAGCCATAAGTGGAAAATTAGAATATTCATTTGAAAATTCTAATAAATCTAAAGCTACTAATGGTCGAATTAAAATTAAATGCGAAATTTCAGATCAGGATTCATATGGTCGAGGAAATTTAAAAATAATATTATTTGATTTAGCTCTTCTACTAAATAGAATTGATAGGAATATGGGGTTAACTTTTTTATTTCATGACGGTCCATATGTTCAAATTACACAATCTAAAATAAAGTTCAACATATTAATTTATATTGATAAAATATTAAAGGAAAAAAATATGGGACAATATTTTGTTACTATGAATGTGGAAGAATTGCAAGACAGTGTTCCATATAATGGGGAAACCATTAGTATGATGGATTATTTTAATAACTTAAAATTTAATGTTGCTAGATTATTGCGAACAGATGACTCTAAACAACGTTTTATGGGGTTTAAGTATTAACATTGATTTGTTGTAAACTTATATCTAAAGCAATACCACATAAGTTTTGTGTGGTATTGCCAAAATTATAGAACTAATATATATCGCAGAAATATCCAATGGTATGGGTCTTATTTGGGACTTATTGTTACGAGAAATTATGATGTTTTACGTTAAGTTAGAAGAAACACTATGCTGACAAGCTGCGTAATATAGGCGTTTTACAATAAGATAAAAAATACGAAAGGCTTGATTCAAGTCCGGTTAGCGGACCAACAAAAACGACAATTTTCGACAGAAGGTTGTCGTTTTCTTTTTATCCTTTTCCTTGAGAATGAAAATCTTTTTCGAAAACAATAACACATAAGCCGCATTATAAACCCCTTTTAGAGCTGCGTAATGAGGTTTTGCTTATAATGTAGTAACGATTTGTTACATGCACCTTGAGCATTAGAACGATAATTTTGAAGTTTAGCCCCACTTCCCGTTTTAGGGAGTGGGGCTTCGCTCTATTCTTTGTTTACTGCGACCCCATTGTTGATATGGGGCGATAATGTTTCATCATTGTGCCTTAAGAGTGAACGATTCGTTACAGCGATGATTTATTTCTCGTCCTAAACAATCTCAGTGTTTTTCAGCACAATTCCGAACAGACTGCTTGCAATGAGATAATTTCCTCTGCACACAACACGGTCACCTACGGAAACCTTATCATAAATGTCATCTGAGTTGAAAACGCAAAGAGTATAGCATTTGCCTCCGACTTCATCCGACAGCTCGATAGAAGGCTTGTTATGTACATCCGATCCCACCTTGGACGCAATGCCCGATACCTCAAAACGGTAATAGGCATACTTTCCCTCGGACGACTCAAAATCCCCGTCGAATGTCAGATACAATTCCTTTGCATCGATCGGTGCGGTTTGTGAAAGAATCGGTGATTCTTCAAATTCCAACTGATGCATTTTCTCTCCTGTGGGTTGATTGGGATAATCTGTTAATTGATGTGCCATGGTAGTTTCCTCCTCATTCTGAATTTGTTGTTCATCAATATTCACAAGGATATACTCCTTGCTGCCCAGCCCGATTTCCTGTCCATAGTCCAGCGTGTGCTGTCCGTTCAGCGACTCGATGCGCCGAATCAGCGACTGCCCGTCCGGGGCGGCATAGACCAGATCGACACACGCTTGATCCAGAGCCACAGGATCAAGGGAAGCCAAAATCCCTATATCCGCCATTTCGGGTTCTCTTGGGTTAGCCATACAATCGCAGTCCACGGACAGGCGATTCATTACGTTGATATAAAGGATATTGTCGCCGCAGTAGTCCGACACCGCCTTTGCCGCCTCTGCCATTGATTCCAGAAAGTCGTCCTGCTCCGCTCCGCCAAAGGACAGCCATGCCTTATCCGTTGCACCCGCCGTGTGGATGCGGTTTTTCCCTGCCGAGGATGCGTAACCGATAGACATATTCTTGATAGCTCCGCCAAAACCGCCGTTCAGATGTCCCTTGAAATGGGACAGAACCACCTGAAAGTCATAATCCGCAAAATGCGCTCCGACAAGATCCGAGGTCAGATGCTTGCCGCCCGTCACGGGTATCTCCATATCGTCGTATTCGTCCATAATGACCACCGGTGCGATGTCCGTAAAGCCGTGATCCTTTGCCACCTGATAGTGCAGAGCCGTGCTTGACCGCCGACCGCCTACTGCCGTATTGCATTCCACTATGGTACCGTTGATCATTTGAACAAGATCTCCGATAAGCTCCGGACGCAGATAATTATTTTGAGTATCGCCCTCGCCCGTGGATATTTTAACGGCGGTATTATGTCCATCCGCCGATTTTCCAAGAGCCTCATATACGGCGACCAGCCCTTCCGGGGTGATGTCGGAGGTAAAATATACCAAAGGACGTTTGCCGCTTTCTTCCGCCTCTTTTTCATCATCTGCGGCCGCCGACGGTTTGGAGGCAACGGTTGAAACGTTGTCGGAGGACGAGCCTTCAAATCCGCTCTCGGATATATCGTTTCCCTCCGTGTTACAGGCAGAAAATAACAACGCGATAAGTACTAAATAGATCAAAAATATCTTTTTCATTTTAACACTTCCTATACCAATAAATTGGTGACAATACCAGTTAGGAACGCAAACAGAATCGTAAACAGTATATACGCTATAAACCTTTTTGCTCCCAGTACGATCTTGAGCGCGCCCAAATTCGTGATCTTCGTGGCAGGTCCGGTGATCATAAACGCCGCCGCGCTGCCCATACTCATTCCCTGCGCCATCCACTGACGCAGGAGCGGGATAGTACCGCCTCCGCAGGCATAAAGCGGCACACCTACCGTTGCTGCCATCAGCACGCCCCATGCCTGATCACCGCCAAATGCCGCCGTGACAGCGTCTTGCGGCACATAGCGCTGGAACAACGCGGAAAGTAACACACCAAGAAGAAAATACAATCCCGTTGCCTTCACATTGCGTCCGAAATTCTTCAAATAACGGAGCAGCCAATTTGGATCGGCGTCATGGCTCTTTCGTTCCTCAAAACCGGAAAAATTGAAAAACGGTTTTTCACGATAAACAAAATGAACCACTAATCCCGCAGCGCATCCGCATAGGAAACAAGATACTATACGCACGATCAGTGCGGTGCTTCCCAATGCGGCACTGTAAACAATGAGCTGCGGATTGAGCAGAATGGACGCCATCATAAACGCCGCCAGCCAATCGTCCCGCACGCCTTGTTTGGAGAAGGAAGCCGCTATCGGGATAGTTCCGTACATACAAAGCGGGCTTGCAATTCCCAGAATGCATGCGGGTATAATGCCGAACAAGCCCCAACGTTTTCCGCTGAGCTTCCCGAACGCGGTGTGTATCCTGTCCTTCGCGAAAACGGAGATCAGGGAACCGACCGCCATGCCGATGATCCAGTACCAAAATATCTGAGACAGCTGAACCTCAAAATAGTACCAGATATAGATCAGCTCACGTTTTATTACCTCTCCCATCAGCTTAGGTGAAAGAGCCGCTCGGCGTTGCCATGGGCGATTTTCTCTTTTGTTGCCGCGTCCAGATCATACTGTTCCAAGAAGGAAGCGGCATTTTCCGCGTTCGGCACGAACGGATAATCCTGTCCCCAGAGAATATGGTCGGGGTTAAGCGTTTTCAGACAGAAATCGAAATCGTTCTCAAAGAACATACCGGACGGGTTTGTATAAACGTTGTTCCAAAAATAATACTTCATATCGTGCTTCAGCCCGGTAACATCGGGGCGCAGCGCGCTGTTCATACGGTCGAGGAAATACGGCAGAGTTTCTCCCCAGTGACCAACGATGATATTCAGCTTCGAGAGCTTGTCGAAGATCCCCGACAGGATAAGTCTCATAAGGTGCATTCCCGTATCATAATGCCAGCCGATACCGTATCCCGCAAAGGTGATCGCCGTCATCATATTCCAGTTTCCGGAATAGTAGCGGTCAACTATCTCGCCTTTTACCTCTCCGGGATGAATATAAACGGGCACATCAAGGTCGGCAGCCTTCTCAAAAATCGGGAAGAAGCGCTCACTGTCCATAAACTCACCGCGGAAAGGACCGTTGATCATCCAACCCTTGAAGCCGAGCCCCTTTACGCAGCGTTCCAGCTCCGAAACAGCGGCGGCGGTATCGTCCACAGGCAATGTTGCGTAGCCGAAAAGCCTGTCGGGGTGTTTGCTTATACCCTCATACAAGCGGTCGTTTGCTTTGCGGCACTGTTCCGCCGCGCCTTCGTTCTTTAAAAGCTGAGACGGGGTGTTGTCCGCGTACCCGATGATCTGCACGGCAATGCCGCTTCTGTCCATTGCAGCAAGACGGCTCTCTCCGAGATCGGACAGTATACCGTCTGCGGCGAGCTTTGCGTTGCGCTTTGAGTACGTCCGCTGCATATCGTTCTCGCCGGGCATCANCTCGGTGTATCGGTCGTTGATGTNTTTAACGGTAAAATGTTCTTCCACTGCAATGATTTTCATAATTTTTTCTCCTTATCCATTCACATAGTTTTCGCTTGCTTCCCAAAGCTCTGCCGCATTTTCCNTGTTATAGGANAANTCNGANGANGNNCAGGTNTTNATGCTTCTNTCNTAGTATTGNCCNGATNTNGTNANNNTATNNTCGGACANAACCAACTCCGCNANNGCNGANGATGATTTTTCCAGATCNCCGAANCGNTGNGGCATAGCNGTTTTTACAAACANCATNGANGCNTTNGTCAGCGGCATNAAATTNGTNTTCATNAGCCCNGGATTNAAAGCGTTGACATANNGNTTTTTNTCGCNGTNNNNAAGACGGCGGGTGAGNTCNTANGTNAAATACAAATTGCACAGCTTGGAATAGGAGTANCGNATNCTGTCCTTTGCAAGCTTNTNATTNGGATGCGCNANNGNNTCTGTNCCNTTCCATACCATATTTCCNCNNGGNGCATCNTGCATATCGCTGCTNGTGATAAATATTTTGCNTTCTTCTGCCATGTAAGGCAGCATNAGCNTNGTCAGCAGAAAATGACCCAAATGGTTGGTCTGAAAGACAATATCAAAGCCGTCCTCCGTCATTCCTGTATGAGAACCGCTGATCCCGGCATTACAAAGAAGTGCGTATACTGCTCCATAGTCTGCCTGTATATAATCTTTCTCAAACTGCCGTACAGATTTCAGCGATGCGGTATCCAGTGTCATGCACACGATATTTTGATTGCCGGTCTCCGAAACGATCTGCGAACTCGCTTGCTCCGCCTTTTCTTTGTTTCGGCAGGCAAGTATCACCCGAAAATCCGGATTTTTGGCGATCTTCTTTGCGGCTTCAAATCCAAGTCCCGAATTTGCGCCCGTAATAATCACTGTTTTCAATGCAGGTTGTTCCATATCCGTTATTACCTCCGTATTTCAATCTTTTTTCAATATTTTTGTCAGTAATGAAACCATTTCGCCGCGCTCGGCAGATGACAGATTTCTTGTAAAAGCTTCTTCCAAACGATCTCCTGCGGCATCGAGTTCATCACGCATATCAAGAGCTTTTTGCGTTAACGAAATCACNTTGCTGCGTCGATCCTCTGCGTTTGCGGTTCGACAAATCAAGTCTTTCTTTTCAAGGGTATTCAGCACACTGGTGACAGACGGATTGGTCATAGAAAATGCCCGCTCCAAATCCACCTGCCGTGTTGANATNNGNGGTGANGAATAAAGATAAANTATGATCTTGTATTGGGTAAGAGTCATGTCGTATGGTGACAGGACAGAGAGCGCTGTTTTCTCTAATTCCAGCGATACCTTTTTTATGAGGATTCCGATTCTATCCATTTCATATGCCTTTCGTTTTTCATAGAACTCTATGTATTATATCATAGGATTGTCTTTTTGTCAACCACAAATATTTTATCATATGGTCTATATTTTGAAAAATATGTCTTCACTTTCATAAAAGTGAGGAATACNNGCNNGTTNCAGNCNCATTCTTNNNTCACGGAACATAAGCTCCCGAATACCTGCCGTTCCGATAAGAACACTTATATCTGAATATTTTGCACAGACATAAATTTATTCCAATTGTGCCAAGTCTTTTTATATCCTGATTTTTTCTGTCTCGTTTATAATATCAGCCTATTTATTTTTCTGTAAACAGGCTTGTATTACTCACTTTTATGATTGAATAATGTATTGTAAAGTCATTAGGTTTGCGGTATCATATTATTAAACAATGAATTAACTGCATTGCATTTTATTAAGGCAAATGGTATAATATTTATTGGAGAGGATTTTAAATGTTAAAATTAACGGATTTTGGAGCTGTCGGCGACGGCAAAACGCTTAACACGGAGGCTTTCAAGGCGGCTGTTGAAGCTGCGGCAAAAAACGGCGAGGGTCTTAACATACCTGCGGGCGTTTTCCTGACCGGCACGATCGACCTTAAGGGCGTGTCGCTGTACCTCGAAGCAGGTTCNGTAATAAAAGGCTCGCCGAACCTCGAGGACTACCCTGAGCAGGACTATTACCACAACGAATTGGGCACACTGACCGCGCTTATCATCAACAGAGATCACGACAACGTCTCTATCACGGGCGAGGGTACTATTGATTTTAACGGAAAGTCGTTCTACGACCTTTCGGCTATGGACGTTCCGGATTATGGAGTTGAGTTCAGCGAGAGCCAGATTGCAGAGTGTACTCACCCGATAGGCAAAAGACCCGCGCAGTCTATGTTCTTCCTTAACAGCAGAAATGTAAGGATACAAGGCATTACGGTGCTGGATGCGCCCTGCTGGACGCTGACCTTTCACAAGTGCGAGAATATCAAGATACTTGGCGTTACGATAGACACAGACCTTAATATCCCCAACGACGACGGCATACATCTTTGCAGCTGCAAGGGCGCTGTCATCTCCGACTGCAATATCTCCAGCGGCGACGACTGCATAGCGCTTTCCGGGATAACAAGCTGGGACGTTCCCTGCGAGGACGTTGTTATAACTAACTGCGTGCTCCGTTCGTGTTCAAAGGCTATCGTTATCGGCTACGGATACAGCACGGTCAGAAACGTCTGCATTTCCAATACTATTATAAAGGAGAGCAACCGCGGCATCTGCATTATGTGCAACGATGAAGTCGCTCTTGTCGAGAACGTGCGCGTGAGCAATATGTATATCGAGAACCGTATCCGCGCGGGCAACTGGTGGGGCAACGGCGAACCGATATTCGTCTATGCGCTGAAGCACGATTACTATATTCCTGCGGAGCAGAAGCCCGATTTTCACCCGGAATGCGCTGTCCGCAATATATACTTTGACGGTATCACCTGCGCCGGTCAGAATGCGATAGGCGTTGTCGGAGATAACGGGAATATCCGCGGGGTACAGTTAAGAAATATCGACTATACGCGCAAACCCTCGGAGAATATCAAACTCAAGGGATTGAAGTTCGACGTTGCTCCCGCGCGTATCACAGTACCCGTTTCCGAGGACACCGGCTTGATGGTAACGGGCGCGGAGGACGTTGTTATCGAAAATGTGAACACGCGTGAGTGGAAGATCATCAGGGAGTGACAGCTTAAATAACGGCGGCGCATTAAAACAGCACAATTCGGCTATCAAACGAAGTGAGCGACTTTTCGCGATTTTTAATAGGGAGAATTACAGATATGAAGAATACTATTAAACTTTCGGGACAGTGGGAGCTTTGCTGGAACGATACCGGCAAGGGCAATTTTGAGACGGCGGAAAAGCAGTTGGACAGCGAGGGCATACCCTGTCCCGTTCCGGGCGACGTTCATATGGCGCTCACTGCGGCGGGCGTTATCAAGGAGCCTCTGGAGGACCTCAACAGCAAGGACTGTACTTGGATAGAGGGCAAGGAGTTCTGGTACAGGAAAAAGTTCACTGTGGAGGAGGGCTTTTTGCAGACGTATACAGAGCTTGTGCTGGAGGGTCTCGACCTTACGGCGGATATCCGTCTCAACGGGAAGTACATTGGTCGGCACAACAACGCGTTTATCGAAAAGGTCATCGACGTTTCCGATATAATAAAGGCGGGCGAGAATGAGTTGGTCGTTCGTATAGACGACGGCGTTTACGCAGTGCGCGGCAAGGATATCGAGATCATGAAGCACTCGTGGAACAACGAACAGCTTTACCGTTCGTGGATGCGCAAGCCGCAGTTCGTGTACGGTTGGGACTGGACTATCTGGCTGCCGTCGTGCGGTATCTGGAAAAATGTTTATATCAACAGCTATTGCTGCGCAGAGATCGAGGATATTTATGTAACGAACGAGTTCAAGGGCGAGGATATCTGCAAGGCGGAGAGCGTTGATCTTTCCGTAAAGGCGGACGTGAAATTCTTAAAGGCGGGCAAGTATACCGTTGAATGCACAGTTTCGGGCGATGAGCGTTACGGCGCGAAAAATGCCCTGACGGAAAGCGCAGCAGTCGAAGTATCAGGAGCGAAGAACGTCGTTTCGAACATCAAATTCGATATAAAAAAGCCCAAGCTTTGGTGGCCTAACGGCTCGGGCAAGCCTTATCTTTATAATGTGACCGTTACCGTCAGGGACGATGCGGGCAATGCCATTCACACAGAGAGCATACGTCACGGCATAAGAACGGTGGATATCTTAGAAGAGCAGCTTGACGAAAGCAACAGCAGCTTTACGTTCGTTATCAACGGCAGAAAGATATTCGCAAAGGGCGCTAACCATGTTCCCGCTGACTGCTTCCCCGGACGTATCACGCCCGAAAAGGACCGCGCTATCCTCGAGATGGCGGTGGAGGCGAATATGAATATGGTGCGTATCTGGGGCGGCGGCATTTACGCGACCGATAACTTTATGCGCACCTGCGACGAACTGGGTATCATGGTATGGCACGACTTTATGTTTGCTTGTGCTTACTATCCCGACAACGACCCAGAGTTCTGCGGGGAGATACACACAGAGGTCACAGCGGCTATAAAGAGGCTGCGAAAGTATTCAAGCCTTGTCGGCTGGTCGGGAAACAACGAGATACAGGAGATGTACCGTTCCGCAAAATATTGGGGCAGCGATATCCCGTGGCTCGGCGGCAAGCTCTATGACGAGATACTGCCGACATATGTAAAAGAACTCTGTCCCGACAGGATATACCGTCCGAGCAGCCCCTACGGGAAAAATCCCGACGAGCCCGCGGACTTTGAGACCGGCGATCAGCACATATGGCACTTCACGCACAGACCCGATTGGGAGCATTATCTCGACCTGTGGAGATTTACCGATTTCGATTACAAGTTCTTAAGCGAGTTCGGCATCATCGGCGCGATGAATATGGAGTCACTGAAAAAGTGCATAAAGCCCGAGGCTCTCAACACGCGTTCGGACGAGTGGAAACACCACACTAATTCCAACTCAGACTACAAGCTGATGGACTTCTTCGCCGAAAAGTATTTCGGCACGGCAGAAGCGAAAGATCTTCAGACATATATACTCCAAAGTCAGGTCATTCAGGCGGAGATCATGCGGCACGTTTACGACGAGCTGCGTTCGAGAAAGTTCAGATGCTCGGGCATTCTGTTATGGACGTTAAGCGATTCCTTTGGCATAAACAACTGGTCGGTGATAGACTACTACCTCGGCAAGCGCCCCGTTTACTATTATCTCAAACGCTCGCTGGCTCCCATAAATGTTTCGTTTATGGGTTATGAAGTGCAAAACTTCGACGGAATGAAAGAATACCGCGAATATTTCAAGGGCGAACCAAAGCCTATCGAGCTTATGATAGCGAACGATACTTTTGAGGACAAGAACGTCACACTTGAATACAGAGTGATAACGTTCAAGGGCGAGGTGCTCAAGCAGGAAAAGAAGGACGTTATCGTTTCCGCAAACAGTGCAGAGAAGTTTCTCGACGTTGAAATATCGGACATCAAAGATAAGCTCGTACCCGAGGAGACCATTCTCCATGCAGCCGTACTACGCAAGGACGGAGAGATAGTAAGCGAGAACCGTTTATTCTTTGCGCCTTACAACAAGCTCGCGCTCAAGCCCGCGAATGTAAAGTGCGAGGTGAAGAGCGTTTCCGAAAACACCGCAGAGCTTACGCTGGAGGCGGATACGTTTGTGTGGATGCTCCACATTTCGGACATTGACGGCTTATCCTTCTCGGACAATGACTTCGATCTACTTATCGGCGAAAAGCGCACGATAACCGTTACGGGCAATGGCTTAGACAATATCAAGCCTTCGCTTCTGAGCCTTAACCCCTCGGTCACTTTAAAATTTTAAGGACTGCAGATTTAAAACGGTAGTCCTTTTTCATTCATTTTTAAATTTTATGGACTAAAGTACTGATTTTTTTAAGTTCAAATCCCACTTTTTGTGTGGGAAGTTATAGTTTTACTTTTTTCTTTGAAATGGATTATAGATTGCAAAAATACGATGCCTATTACAAAATCGACCGCACCGATATAAAGCGGGATTTCCCAACCTATATGTTTCTGAAAAGCGAGTTTGTTTATCTTGACTATATTTCAATTATGGTAATGTGCGTTTTTAAAATACATTATTTTTCTAATCTGCTTGATAAGTCCAAACGAATATAAAAATACAGCGGATGCATTTATTTTGTGCATTCGCTGTATTATTGCGTTCTGGCTGTCATTCCATAATGTATCTTTATGGTAACAACGTATTTACGTGGTTTGCTGATAAATTAAATGGTGACCCGTACGGGAATTGAAAATGAAAATTGCTTTTTTCTAATTTCCTGCAATTTGCAGAAAATCACGTAAAATAGGCATTTGACGGCAATTTACAATAATTTAATTATGCTGTTTTTTCATAACTTTTCGTAAGATTAGCGGACAAACAGCGGACAAGTCTTGACATACCCATGTATATCACAAGGACTGATTTTTAGCCAAATCAGTCCTTTTTGTTTTTTACGAAAATCTCAAGTTTTCAATTTATATTTTCTGTTCTTGTTGCCGCCTTCCGAGACAACAACATCTTCCGCAATTAATTCATTTAAATAATCACGGGTGCGGGAGCTTTTAAGTCCAAGATAATCGGCTATATCCAAAGAACCCGCACTTATATGATCTTTAAGATACTCAATAATTCGCTGCTTGTTTGTTTCATTTATCGCCGATTTTTTATCAACGATTTTTATCGCCGATTTATTATCGCCGATTTTTTTAATTCTCAACGATAAAGTAACACGTTCCGGCTCAAATGCTTCGGTAATTTCAGGCTCGGTCATATTTTGCCTTGTCCACACAGAATAAATATTGGGAATACCGCTGCCTGCCCGTTCGCCAATATCAATAAGATTAAACATCTTCATCAAAGCCGTGTTTCTTGGGTCAGAAACGCCTCCCGCTTTTGCCTCGTCAATTCCGATACGGAACGAACCGGGATTTGAAATTTTTATATTATCGTTAGTCTGCGTGATCACAACACCACGTTTGCCATAATAATCGGCATTTATCAGACAGTTTGCAATTGCTTCACGCAGCGCCTTATGAACGGGCATATCCTCAATTCTAACACCGTTTTCTATTTTAAACGGCACTTTAATACTCTGCTTCAATTTATTAAAAACACGAAAATAAAAATCATAAATATTTCCGCTCCAATCGCCGGAGGAAGATACAATACGGTCTGTCCAACGGTTATCGGGATCAAATTGCTCCTGATAATCAAGAAAATAATCCGGATATTCCTTAACAATTTCGTATTCATAACCAAACATCAAAAGTCCCGCCGCAGTAGGGTGCAATTCGCCGTTATCATCTCTGCCAACTGCGCCAAGCTTATAAAGGAAATCAACGTCGTCCAGTTCCTCCCAAACATGACCCGGACGGTAATTTTTCATACGGTTACGATACCTGTGAACGCTGTCATAATCAAAAACGTCAAGTCTCATATTTCCCAGCACAAGCATATCCTGTGTTCGGACTGCTGCATCGCGTAGCATGGCTTTGACTTCCTCCTGCGAGCACTTGTAATCCCCCTCGCCGTTTCTGCGATAAGTTCCGGAAAGAGGATTGCCGGAAATATATACAGGCTTATCACAGCGCTGAGCACGTGGGACGGCAATTACAATTATTTTTTTGCCTTCAATATCCTCAACTGCAACATTTTTATCGGAAATAATATTAACGCTTACTTTTTGTGAATTATTAATATTGTCCCAAAAATCTTTAATAAGCTTTTCGGGGTCAGATAATCCAAATATTTGCAATTGTTTTTCGCTGTCCTCTGTAACGCCCAACAGAATAACTCCTCCAAGAGTATTGGCAAAAGAAGAATAAGTTTCCCAAATACTGTTAGGCAGTCCGCCTGCGGCTTTTTTGGCTTCAATACGGTTGTTTTCTCTGTATTTTTCTATACGGTTAAGGTCTATCATAGCGATTACCTCCAACGATTGGCTGATATACTAAATATACTGCAGTAACACTTTCTGCCTATATTATACTACAAAATTTAGTAAAAATCAAGCCCTTTAACAAGAAGGTATTTTAAGCAAAAGTTGATAGCAGACAATAACCTCCCAAGGCAGTACAAATACTGTCCTGTATAAGCTTGCAGGCGTTGTCTGTATATATTTTTGCCATTATAAAGCACAGATATTTTATTTATTGGGTATTATTGGCGTTTACACGGTTCTTTATTCAGACTCTTTCTATTTGCCGTCTTATATCCAGAGTACAATCCCTATAAGCTTATTTGTTCAGCAGGTATAGATTGTATTGTCAATCTGTAAATATCTGCACCCAACTGTTTGTTTCGCTGTCATAGCCTACTCCCATTTTGGTCCAGCCTGATCTAAGAATATTTCCCTTATGTCCGGGCGAGTTCATCCATTGTTTCATTGCTCCGCTGCAAGTAGATGATCCCTGTGCTATATTTTCTCCTGCGTAAACACAGCTTACAGCGTAACTTTTGAGTATTGTAAAGCAGTCGCTTCCATCAGGACGAGTATGGCTGAATTTTACACCTACTTCCTTTGCCCTGACCTGAGCCGCTTTACAAAGCTCATCATCAAGTACAAGTGCGGAAACACCTGCTTTTTTGCGTTCAGCGTTTACTAAATCAAGCATTTCATCCGCATACTCGGCAGATGAGCCGGAGTTATCGGTATCTACCTGAATAATCCGGAATGATGTAGTTCCGTCACCGTTGTCAATGACCTGTATTCTTATTCCTCCCGCTGAGTTATCATTTGAATTTGATGATGTATTGGCAGGGGCATTGACGGTAACCTTAAATTTCGCAGACGCACTGCTATTATTTTTATCAGCAACAGTAATATATGCTGTTCCGTCGGAAATCGCCTTAATGCCTACCTTTATTGTTCCGTTTGAAACGCTGCTGTTTGTTACTTTGACAATATTACTATCAGACGAATATGCAGTTACCGTTTTAACATTATTTGATTTAAGCGATACTGTTGTCTTTTCGCCCTTATTTATTGTCTTATCGGCAGTTGAACTTATAGATGAGCTTACAACCTTAACCTTGCAATACAGTGTTTTGCCGTCGACCTGTGCAATTATTTTGGCTGTTCCTGCCTTTTTAGCTGTTACCTTACCGTTTTTGTTTACAGTACATACCGTTGTGTTTGTGCTTGTCCAAGCAGCCGTATTTTTAACACCTGTTACCTTTAACGTATAAGTCGCACCTGCAAACATAGTCAATGATGACTTATTGAGCTTTGCTTTACTTTCGTTTTTGGTAGTCGTGTTGGCGGTTATAACTTCTTCCAATTCAACCTCAAAAGTGAATAAATCAGATGCGTCACAAGTTAGCCCCGCTGCGCTTACATACCCGCTCATAGTGCTTAAACACATTGTGGCAGCCGATATAAAAGCAATCACTTTCTTTAATCTGTTCTTAATTGTCATAATGATTCCTCCTCTACAATATTAGCGATTAGATTTCCTCAAAAATTCTTGTTGTTTTTGAGCTTATCTATATTATAGCAGAGGATTTTAAACAGGCGTAAAATTATGACAAAATGCAGGGTTTATGGTGTGAAATGCAATAATTAATATCCGTAAACATCTGCCCACGGGTCTGTAAAACGTTTAACTTCACAATTAGGCAATACAAATTTTACATCAAAAAGAACGTCATCTTCAACATCATTAAAAATCATTATTGTAGCATCGTTATAATCTGAAAGAGCAGATATATTTTGCAGTTGATTTTTGTCTATCCATAATTTCTTAATGTTGTTTTGATTTTTTAACGGACTTAAACTTGTAAAATTATTTTTAGCAATATGTATTTCCGAAAGATTTTCTAATTTTGCAAGTGGTGATATGTCGTTTATTTTATTTGCTCTTAAATCCAAGTATTCCAGCTTACTCAAATTTGCCAAAACGCTTATATCGGAAATATTATTTACACCCAATCGCAGATCAACAATATTTGTTAATTCCGATAAAAAACTAATGTCACTTATATTATTGATTGCTGCCTTAAAAATTTTTAAATTTTTAAGCTTTTTTACAGGTGAAAAATCCTTTATTGAATTATTAGTAAGCTTTAATTCTTGCAAATTTGTAAGACCTGATAATACACTGATATCTGAAATATTGTTTTCGTCCAACTCTAATTTTGTAAGATTAGTCATGTACTTTAAATCAGCTATATCAGAATTATTTAAACCCATATTTGAAAGAGACAGTTCAGTAAGCGCCGTAGAATATGTATTACCCTTAATTGTAATTGAAGTTACGGTCTTTACTGCTTCAGCAGGAGCAGTTTTTTGAGTAACTGTCGTTGTTTTGGCAGTTGTAACAGTTGTCTGTGCTGTAGTTTCTGTAATTGGTTTTTCATCGTTATCATAATTAATAATATTTTTAATTGTACCGTCCTCATTATAATAAACTCTTTGTGTTCGTTTACCGTTTGAATAGAAATTTGTATAAAGCTTGTTTTTATTTTCGTCATACCATGTTGTAGACCTGCTTCCATCATCAAAGTATTCATAATCATATGTACGCCAATACAAAATATTTTCATTTTCATCAAAATAAACAACTTTATGATTTTCTTTATTTTTGTCAACATATGATTTTGAAAAAGAATAATTGTTGTTTTCTCCGACTGTTCGTTTAAAGTAATAACCATCGTCATCGGTTAATTCGGGAACACCTTCCCAGCTTAATTCACCATTATGACTGTTATATACTTTTATATATGATAATTTATCATCAACACTGTATGTTTCTACAATATCCTTAGCGCCGTCCCAATCATACCATGTAAGTTCATAGCTTCCGTCGTCATTTTGAGCAGTTTTGAGGCACTTAACAACGCCGTCATCATAATATTGAATTACATCATTATCATCATTTCCGTCAGCGGTCGTGACAGATTCTTCTGGTTCATCAATAAAAACAGTGGTTGTAATATCCGTATTATATGTTTGTACAGCATGATTTTCCATATTGCTTTTTAACTGATCTAAACCAAATATTGCTGCAAAACATAAACCTGCTGCTAAAAAAGCTAATGCAATATACTTTGGCACTTTTGACTTTTTATATGAATTATTAAGCAATGCCTTGTACATTTCGGACACACTTTGAAATCTTTTTGACGGATTTGGATTCATTGCTTTTAAAATAATATCTTTTATTGCCGAAGAACAGCGTATCCCGCGAAAATCGACATATCCGCTTATCGGCGTGCGTGATGTAAGCATATAATAAATTGTTGCACCTATTCCGTATATGTCAGTCCGTGTGTCAATAAAAGCAACCGCTGTATTTTTTGTTTTCATTTTTGATGTTTGTTTTACTGAGATTTCACTGTCCAGCAAAATTTCAGTCTCATCATTATCTATGAACCGTGTTTCCTCATGAAAATCGTCTACATATGTTGGAACATTTATAATACGCTTGAATTGTTCGGGAGCAGCAAATCCCTGAGAACCGCCAATTGCTGTAGCTATGCCGTTATTTGACAGCATACTTATATTAAAATCTATCAGACAAATATTGTCCTGCGGTGTAAGCATAACATTTGCAGGTTTAATGTCGCTGTGAATAATAGGCGGGTTTTGACTGTGAAGATATTTAACTGCCCTGCAAAGCTGAACAGCATATTTTCTAACGTGCTTTTCATCAAATTTTCTTACGCTGTAAATAAGCTGTTTAAAATTTTGTCCCTCAATGAATTCCATTACTGTATAAACATCATTTCCGTCCTCAACAAAATCAATAACCTGTGGAAGAAAATCATTTTTCAGATTTTTCAGCATATCAACCTCTGAGCGATTATTCAAACCTCCCTTAATCTCGTCCTTTATAAGCTTTATCGCAACATATTTCTGCATACGTCTATGATATGCTTTATAAATTATTCCTCCGCCTCCGGAGCCTAAACGTTCAATTATTTCGTAAGTATCGTTAAGGACTTGACCTTTTGTTATCATAATCAATCGCCTCTTTATTTTTCAGATTTATTAAAATCGTTTTCGATCTTTTTTATCATTTTTCTTTTTGCAGCTGCAAAAGTCGGAATAAATATTATAATAAATAAAATTGAAATAGCCGCACAAATAATTCCTCCATAAAAAAGCAAATTCCCTAATGATGAAAAGATTTCGTTGAAATTAATATTCATAATGTCCTCCTTAATTTATCCAGCCAAGGCTTGCCAGTTCATCTCTTAATTGCGTTAGCTTGTCCATTTCGGGATCGCTGTTTCCATTTTCAGTATATATTTTATAAGCATTTTCTGCTGAATTATAAAACTCATTAAATTCTGTGTAATCACGTTGTTCAGCCTCAAGCTTACCTTGGATATCCGCTTCACAATATGCAAGCCGAGTATAAATTGTAAAGTAATAGGGTTCATAATCAGGTTCTTCTGCCATTTCAAGTAGGACACGCTTACAGTTGTCTGTCCTTCCTATTCTGTCACAAAGCACCGCTATATTCATTTCAGTCTGGTAATTGCTCCAACCAAGAGGCTTCATTTCTTCAAGAAGCGTTACTGCCTTTGCAAAATAATCATCTCTCCCGCTTATTTCGCCGTAATCAATATATGCCTGTGCAAGATATTCACGTATCTGCATTGTCATTTCCTGCGGAAGAGCAAGCAATGCTCCCTCCAGCAGAGATATATTTTCAAGCATAATATTTTCATTATCTGCACTGTACTGTTCCTTATATGCTCTGCTGCAAAGCAGATACGCATTGCGTTTCAGAGTATCATTATCAGAAATTGCAATACCGCTTTTCAAAGAATCGACCGCTTCGGAAAATTCTCCGTTCATAAATTGAATTTCACCTGTAACCATAAAAATTCCGTCCTTGGTAAGTCCCTTATTGACAGCGGTCTGCATAATATTTTCCGCATTTGAAGTATCTCCAATACGTGCAAGGGAAATGGCGTAATCACGGTATATATCAGCACTCTCGGTATTGAATTCAACGGCATTTTTATAATATTCCGCAGCCTCGGAATAATTTTCCTGCCTAAATAAAATGTCCGCATAAATAAAATATATATCCGATTGAGTTTCATTGGAAAGCTCCGAAATATTATTAAGCAAATTTTCATTTATGTAAAGCTGGGCTTCATCATAATTTTGATTTTTATATAACATTAAAGCCTTATAATAATGCAATTCAGCATTATTCGGGTACTCACTTGCCGCTGAAG
Organism: Ruminococcus sp.; assembly: GCA_014799785.1. Lineage (GTDB taxonomy): Bacteria > Bacillota > Clostridia > Oscillospirales > Ruminococcaceae > RGIG8773. The sequence goes on along the minus strand of JAAVHI010000025.1, from coordinate 17,883 downwards.
AAAATACATTATCAAATTCAGAATAATCCTCAGAAATATTCATTTCGTTAAAAACGGAAATATATTCATTTAATTTATTTGCATTTTCTGTTTGCATAAGTCTGTATCCCGAAATTGCAGAGATAATTGAACCTACAAGCAATGCTACACAAAAAATAAAAGCAATTTCCTGCCTTAATGCCATTCGTTTATATCGTTTGTCCAGCTTGTTTATATTATTCAGAGCTTTTAGCATTTCCTCTGCCGAAGAAAAACGCTTTTCTTTCTCCTTGCTCATTGCTTTTTCAATTATGTAAACAAATGCCTCTGGGATATTTGCGTCAAATTTTTTCAGCGGCGTAACATTTTTTCTTGAATTGCACGGCTTCATTCCCGTAACCATACTGTACATTACTGCGCCTATACTGTAAACATCGGAACGCACGTCAATAATGGTATTATCAGTAGTATGGCTGTCCTCAGTCTTGTTATTATCAACCTGCATTTCTGAAATAATTTCTGTTTTGTCATCAATAATTTCTGTAGCATCATCGTCAATCAGCAATTGTGTTTCTCTATGAGAATTTGATGATTTATTTAATTTAAATTTTGCGGCTTTGTCGGCTCTTGCAATATATTGTTCGGGAGGAGAATATCCGTCGCTGCTTCCAACAGTATAAATCCCGCCGCCGAATACGGAAGATATATTAAAGTCTATAAGACAGACTTTTCCCTCAGAAGTTATCATAATATTCTGCGGCTTAATGTCGCTGTGAATGATCGGCGGCTTTCTGGTATGAAGATAAGCCGCCGCTGCACAAATCTGCTTTGACCATTCAAGAGACTGTTTATATGATATTTTCCCACGCTTTACAATTTCATCAAACAGCGAGCAGCCGTCAATAAATTCCATAACGGTATAAACGTCGCTGCCGTCAATAATAAAATCATAAACCTGCGGCAAGCCCTCATGCTTAAGCCGTTTAAGAATATCAGCCTCGGCACGCTCATTGACCGCACCGAGTATCTCCTCCTTAATAAGCTTTACCGCAACATATTTTTCAAGCCGCATATGATATGCTTTAAAAACTATTCCTCCGCCGCCCGATCCGAGCTGTTCTTCTATGCGGTACGTATTGTTTAAAATTTGGTTTATTTCGATCATATTAAAATACCTCATTAATAATTCAAATGTTTGAAAGTATCTTCGTCTACAAGTTTAAATTTATCATTTTTAACATTGAATATGTTTTCGTCTATTCCATTTGGTAAACCGTTTAAATACGGATAATATTCATAATAGCTTCCTCCATATTGATATTCTTTATACACCCAATTTTTTTCTTCAGTATCATATTCAAATACACTTGTTTCATACCAAGAACCACGATAATACTCTATTTTATTAATTTTTTCATCTTCAATATATACATGATATAACATATCATAATACGTATCATAAACGTGACCATATGTATATTTGTTTATGTTTTTTTCATTTATTTTATATTCAGATAAAAAACTACCCATAACAGTAGACCATGAAAAATCAGAACTTGGATGCCAACCATTAGGAATACACATTTCATTATTTTCTAAATTGTAATAAATGCATTCCATATATGTATCACCAGTAAACTGTCTTTCATTAATTGTAAGAATATTATCTTTAAGATATGTTTCTTTGATCCATTCTCCATTTGCCCCATATTCGATTTTAATTGATATATATTCTGTATCTTGAGCATACATCCATCTATATGGTATATATACGTATGAAAATGTATTAGGTTCACCATAACAATATCCATCAAATTGACTTATTACAGCGTTATATGCAAGTTGTTTAATTTCTTCTGCTTCTTCATCAACAACTTCGGTAGTTTCTGTAATAATTTCTGTTGTATTTTCTGTTTCTGCCTGAGTCGTAATAGTTAAGTCTTCAACAGAACTCTCCGAATTCAACTCATCAATCATATTTTTCAACCGTTCATCTCCGGTAAGCTCATAGCCCTTTTCAAGCCATTCAATTGCCTTTTCAGTATCACCCATACCAATATAGGCGTCGGCAATTCCTATGTAAGCGTCCACATTCATAGGGTCAATTTCAATAATTTTATTAAATTCAGCAATAGCCTGTTCGTAATTATTTTCAATCAAATATTTCTGCGCCGTTGACACAAGTGAGGAAATATCCACCTTTTCAGCAGGTGTGAAATTAATACACAAAGCAGCGACTATTATCGCAATTACTGCAATTGCAATTGGAATTATAAATTTTAATTTGTTTTTCATGATTTTTCTCCTTTTAAAAATACTTATAAGCACATTAACCGGCAGAACTTTAAGCGCTGCCGGTGCAAAACTGTAATATATAATTAAAAAATATTGTCCGCAGAAAGCCGACCTACCGTATTTGTATTTATATCCTTCTCATTCTGACGCTCAAGAGCAATTGCCTTATCAAGCTTTTGTTTGTTCAAACTTATCTGTTGATAAAGCTTATCAATTGCCTGATTCATATCGGCAAATCGCACAGAAAACGCTTCGTACGCCTCACCCTGCCAATGTTCCCAAACGCCGTTTTTTACATTTTCGGACATGGTCTTAACGTTTTCCAAAGCCTGCACAACCTGCCCCATTTTATTTGAGCATCTGTCCAGTTCATCAAATTTGTAAACAAGAATATTATTTTCAGACATTATATCTTCCTCCTATATTTTTGACCGCAAGTTATTTATTTCGGATTGAATATCATTTTCACATACTTCATAACAATTGGTAATAATATTATTCAAGTCGTTAATAAGACTATCCATTTCGCTGATAACTTTTTCAAGATTTTCAACATCAATATCCATTCGCTGATCAAAAGCACGTCCCGCATATCCCTGCCATGCTTTTTCAACCTCGCTGTTTATTGATTTAAGAAATTCCTTATTGTTTTCAATAATTTCCTTTTCACTTGAAAGCTTTCTCGCAAGTTGTGTCATGTAAGATACATCCCATTTAATATTTACTGCCACAGTAAATCAACTCCTTTATTTTTTTATAAAGATTTTATTTTTCTATATTAATTTTAATAAATGAATAATTATCTCCCGCACCGTTTTTCTCAATTATTTTGGTAATATATTGCTGCGGATCTTTCATTAGCATTGCAGTAATTATATTTAAATAATTGCAAAATTTATAAACTCCGTCGCTGCAAATCAAAAAATTGTTTGCCTTTAAAGGAGCGGAAGCAATGTACATTTTTAATTCTTTTTTGCTCCCTATCGCGGCGGTAAGTTTATTTTTATTTGGCGATGCTGTGACTTCCTTTTTTGTAATATTCCCTGTGATTACAGCTTCCTTGCCATAAATGTGATCTTTGCTTAATTGCGTGATTTTCAATCCGCATTTAGCATATACCCGTGTATCACCGGAATTAATAACAATATATCTGTCATTAAAAATAAACAGCAATCCTATTGTTGTCCCGCAAATTTTGCCTGCATTGCTGAATTCGTTATATATTTTTTCATTTGCATCGTACATAATTTGGCGCAAATCATCATAGCATTTATCAAATTCATACATTTCAGAAATAAATTCCTGCCACCATTTTTTCAGCATATCAATAAGCGTACCGCTGGCAATTTCACCACCAAAATGTCCTCCCATACCGTCAGCAACTGCAAATAAACCATATTCATCTTTTGTCGCAGCAAAAATACTGTCCTGATTTATTTGACGGACAAGTCCGCAAGAGGTAAAATCAACATATTCTATCAGCATATTTGCCTCCAAAAATTTATTTTATAGTAACCTTTAATCTTGTGCGTCCTATTTTGATTTCATCTGAATTGTTAAGGGCAGTTGGTGAGGCTATTTCAACATTATTCAAATATGTTTTATTTCCCGAGCTAAGGTCCTCTATGTGCGCCTGTCCGTTTTTGAGAAAAATTCTGCAATGCTTTCTTGATACTGATTTGTCATAATCAATAACAATATTACTGAAATCAGACGAACGTCCTATAATCGTGCCGGAAGATGTTAATTGCACCTCAAATGTTCTCATTGAGTCAGCAGCATCTCGTAAAATAACCGAACGCTGTTTATCTCTAACATCATCTCCTATAAGTATTTCCGTCTGCCCGCTTCTTCCGCCTATAATCATAGTATCATCGTTATTTGCTAACGGAACAGCCTCATCATATTCATTACGCTTCTTCTTACCTTGTATTATAAAAATTACAATTATAATAATACAAATAATTGCAACAATGGCTGCAATTATTGCAATTAATGGTTTGATTTCAATGCTAAAGGATTTATCTGCAGTTTCAAATTCAGTAACAACATTTGGTTGCTCAACAGTTATTTCTTGTGTGGTTTCAGTATTTGTATGAATCGTATCTGCCATTGCAAGGCGAATATCGGATCTAACAGTTACCGAACCGTCCGATATTTCTATTGCTTTAATTGAACCATCAAGCAACGACGTATCCGGAATAATATTTATACAATCAACATTTTGTGCAGAATTAATAAGAATTTCAACAGGTTTAACTGCATCACCACCGTCACTTATTCTTATATCCTCGGCGTTTGATTTTCTTGCAAGTCTTGCAATATTTTTTAAATTTTCAATATTCTTTTTATCAGATCTCTGTAAAGTTACAGTATATATAGGCACAGGATTTTCGCTGATTTTTTCAATAACATCGTCAATAGTAATTCCTGTTGCGCTATTTTCATTTCCATCGGTAAGCAATACGATCCGCTTATAAACAGTCTCATCATCGGAATATAAATTTCCGATAGCATTTACAAGATTGTCATATATGTATGTACTGCCGTACTCATAACCGATTTTATCTATACTTTTTTCAAGAGCATATTGATTATTTTCGCAAGTAATAACGTATTCCGGAAAGTTGCCTGAGGCAAAAACTCCTATGGAATAATATTCATTATCACGCTTTTTATCAATACATTCAGCCAAGAAAGTATTGATTTCATCAGAAAAGCTCTGCATTGATTTAGATGAGTCAATCAGAAAAATCGTTTCAAATTTTTCTGAATTATTGTAAACATTACACATGTTTTCAGCTTCACAGCTTATTCCCGCAATACGTGCCGTAACTTGTTCAGACATCTTTCCAGAAGTATAAACAGTAATTTTTTCACCGGTTGAATAATACTGTGTAATATTAATAGTTTCTTCCGCTGATATTTTTATTGTCAAAGTAATTAATGCTAAAACAAAAACAGCTATACTGAAAATAATTTTTTTCACCTAAATCCACCCTTTTTAATATTTATTCTTCTTCAACAGAAACAATTTTGCTTTTTATTGCTTTTGCAAATTCAGGATTTTCTTCCGCTTCCTTTTCAAGTGCAGCTATCATTTCGTCAAATTCTGAATTTTTGTATCCGGTAAAAATTATATCCTGAATATCATTGTGGTCAAAAAGGAACTGCGTAGCACTTCCCAAGCTTCCTATTGGATATATAACACCAACGTAATCATGTATAACATCAGGCTGATTAGCACCAACCTGTTTATATCCGATTATCAACGCTTTTTTTAGTGCATTTTTTAAAAGCACTACACTTCCGATTGGCAACATATTTTTAAACATATTTTTATCCTCCTAAATTAAAGAAAATTTTCCGGTTCTTATAATTTTTCTGTTTGTCGGATTAAGCAGCATACACCTGACAAATACTTGTGTAACAGGGTTTGCATTGTCGTAAAATTCACTCATATTATCATTGGAATAAATGCTTTCATATATATCAGCTGCTTGTCCTTTACCAAAATCTTTTATGCCATTTTTAGCACTTTCTGTAAAACCATACTTTTCATCTGCAAGTGTATATATCGTGCTTCCCGCAGGACCAACAACAGGAATTAATCCTATAAATCCTGCTATACACGCAGACAAGCCGTCTATACTTGCATCAAGTACCATTTCATTCCCCTCAGCAAAAGTAAAATCCCCATCAGCAGAATACTTGTTATAGCTTTCAACACCCGAAATCAGCGTGTCAAGAATAACATTTGCAACCGGAGCATATTCAACTGATTTACCCCATAGTGATGAATTTTCAGATGCTTTTGGAACTAAAGATAATTTTTCCAATACTTTATAAAAAGCTTTATTTGCCGATATGGCAGATTTATCAACCTTTAATCCATCTATCAGCCAATCGGTTTTGGAATGTATTCCATCTTTATAATAATTTATAATTTTGTCAAGAAGCTTAATATATTTCATTACCGATATTGGATTATTATCATCTACAAATTTTGAAATTTGATCATCTTCCGCTAATGATGAAAAGAATTCCTGTATCCAATTGCCTATTTCCTTTACTAAATTTCTTTTGTTATTTTCATTATCCGAAATGGCTGTTATTATTGATTCAGAAATGCTTGATTTATTTGCTTCCAGAATACCTTTCGCCCTATTATCACAATCATTAATAGTATCAACGATCTTAACAAGCGCATAGAACTCCGTTCTGACATCTTCCCTGTAATCCCTAAGCTGGGTATGGCACTTCTTAAGATTTGCAACTTGCTCTTCTATGCCGAAGCCACTGTAATTTTTCAGTTTATTCATAGCGGACTCCACATCAGAAGCCCCAAATGATATATCTTTTATAAGCAAATAATACTTTGTAAAAAAGTGCTTTCTGTCAAGGAAATTACTATTTGCACAAAACTCACTCAATTAAATACCTCCTCCAAATATAAGTTTATCAAGCCACTCTTCGTTTATCACAGAATGACCTGAAAAAGCGCCGATATTTTGATTGAATAAATAATTTAATTTATGAGCCGAAATTAAATTATTATTCTGTCTCGGCATATTAAGCGGCAGGGCAATTACCGCTGATGTAATGCTGTTTTCACATTCATTGTACAGCTCACATATTCTTTTCAGCTTTGCAATATCAATTACAGTATCATCAATTGTATCTTGGAAAATATGACTGACATGACGCAATTCATCTTCAATTTCTGAAAGTCCCATATTTTCAATAATCCGAAAAACATATTGAATTTTATTATAGGTTTCTTCAAGAAAATGAAGATATTCTTCAAGACGTTTTACTTGTATTTCCAATGATACAAAATCAACCGAAATCAAGCTCATATACAAAAATTCACCTGCCGTTTAATATGCCGTGCGTATATTTGATATTGAATATACGCACGCTGCATATGTAATCTTATTTATCATACATTAAAAATACTGCTTGCATCTTCAAGAGCACTTACCTTGCCATGAATTTCGCTTTCCAGTTCCTCATATTTGTTTGCAGCATCATTGAGGTCAGTAACATAATATGAAAGATTTTCAAGCGATTCATTGATTTCCTTGATAAGAATTTCAGCCTTATCCCTGTATGCGTCTCCCGAAGTAGACTGCCAGTTTTCGCTGACAACGCCGAAAGATGAATTCATCTGATTTAAAATATCCGTCATAGCCTGAATTTTTGCCTGAATCTGCTGCGCCTTGGTGTTAAGGTTTGCGGGGGTAACCTTTAAAAATGCGTTATTTCCTACTACTGAACTTGCCATAATATTTCCTGCCTTTCAAATTTTAATTATTAGTTATCTTTAACAATATTTGCGATTTCCTGCTCATAAGCCTCATACTTTGTAACCGCTTCCTGAATAGCGCGGCGGTAGCTTTCGAGAACAACCAAAAGATTGTTGTACTTATTGAGATCGTCCTCCCAGCGAGCATTGAACTGGTCGTTTGCAAGACCGTCCCACATTGCGTCCAACTCCTGCTTGAGATTAGTAATATCTCTTACCGAATCCGACCACTGACCTGTGAGATTGTCAAGCGTTGTTGCCTGTTCGGTCATTACCTCGGGGTCTACTTTTCTTATTTCTGCCATAATAAATTACTCCTTTTAAATAAATTTGATTTATTTTTAAGCAAACGCTTAATTTGACTACCAGCTTCCACCGCCACCTCCGCTAAAACTGTTTTGAATATCTGCTTCTGCATTTTCAACCGCTTCAGCAATTTTTTCAAGATTTGCAGCAATTATATCAAGTGAATTTACTGTCCGCATAACATTGCTTTCGGTATTTTCAAGGCAATTCAAATACTGCCTTGTGTATTCGCTTTTCCAAGAGCTTTCGATCTCATCTTCAATATCATTGAAAGTGCGTGTTTTGTCTCTAAGCTGTGCAGCGCATTTTTTCAACTCGGCAGCCGCCTTTCTGACCTCATATGGATCAATATTGATATCAGCCATTTTATGACCGTCCTTTCTTTTTATTTTTTTCATGACATTATAATAACACAGCTTACAAAATTTGCGTCAAAATTTGATAAAATGCAGGGTTAAAGGTGTGAAATGCAATTAAACCTAAATTAAAATACCGGTTTACATAACAATTAGGTAGTGCTTTTCTTAAATCTTCTACATCTTTTTCGCTTTTTTCGCTGATTAGTTTACTATTTAAATTTAATAATTCCAAATTAGTCAAATTTTTCAATGGACTTATATTACTGATTTGTTCACAATCCAATTCTAATCTTTTCAAATTAGTTAAATTTTCCAATGCGCTTATATCGTTAATTTGATTATATTCCAACCATAAATCAGTTAAATTGGTTAAATTTTCCAATGCGCTTATATCGTTAATTTGATTATATTCCAACCATAAATCAGTTAAATTGGTTAAATTTTCCAATGCGCTTATATCACTTATTTTATTATTATTCAAAATCAATATTGTAAGATTGGTCATTCCGCTTAATGAACTTATATCGCTTATCTCATTGTACTCTATTTCAATTATAGAAAGATTGTTCAGCCTTTCTAAAAAAGTAAGATTTGATATGATTCCACTTTCATATTCTTCATATTCTGTATTGTCATAATTAATTCCGTATCGATTTTTGATAAGGTGGTTATCATCATAAACAGAAACTCGAGCAGAAATTGAATATTTATCTCCAATATTTTCATTAACAGCATAAAAATCCTTACCCCAAATGCTGACCTTATAAATTGCGTCAAGTTTTTCTTTTTCAATATTTGCATTAGGATTTTCAATCAGTTGCATAAGCACTTGTACGAGTTCCTCATTGGGTATAGTTTTATTTTCATGTACAGTTGTTGTAACATCCGTTTCAGCCGCAGTAGTCGTGACCGTAGTTTCCTCAGGCACAGGCAGCAATAGTCTGTCCAACATTTCTTTCAAACGGTCATCACCGGTAATCTCATACCCTTTCTCCAAAACCTCAATTGCCTTGTCAGTATCACCAATACCAACATAAGCTTCTGCAAGTCCCAAATAAGCGTCAACATTCATAGGTTCAATTTCAATAACCTTGTTAAATTCAGCGATAGCCTGCTCATATTGATTTTCAATAAGATACTTATGCGCCGTTGACATAAGCGACGAAACGTCTGTCTTTTCCTGAGGTGTAAAGTCAATACACAAAGCCGCAACAATAATCGCAATTATAGCAATTACAACTGGAATAATAAATTTGAGTTTTGCTTTCATAATTTTCTCTCCTTAAATAATCATTATTTTATCGCCGTTCTGTACTCCTGTATTTTCCGGTGTGTCAGAATCAGCAATACAGCCATTTTCACAATAAAGATTAATTTTATCTTCATTTTTAAACAAATCGGAAATCCCCTCAAATATCCGTATATCCTCAATGATCTGCTTCTTTATATCCCCCGCCTGCATTTTTACGGGCAGCCTGTAATCATAGCTTCTTGATGTTGACGGACACAAAACCTCAACCGTTATAAGTTTCATAATCATTCCTCCTCATAATAATTTTTGTCGTCCAATTCTCTATAATATTGCGCCAGCATTTCATTATCCTTTATTGGTACTAATTTGCATTTCTTAGGAGAAAGCCTGTCCTCCTCAATAATAATTATCAGTTTGTCACATTGAAATACACATCTTTTACCGTTATTTTCAATGCTGACATTCTTTGCACCAAGAACGCTTGAAATAAGAAAGTGAATAGTTCTTTCGATGTCTGTATGGGAATCGGAAATATAAATATATCCCATATCCGACAGTCTTTTTAATACTTTTTCATAATTTTTCTCATTAACAGCATCATAAAATTGTTCGGGAATTTTAACATCTTTACCGCCTAAAAGCATACAAAGAATTGTAAACCCTGTTTTATCCATTATGTATGAAGTAAACATTAACTTTCACTCCTTTTGTTGAGCCGTTCTTTAAGTTCACTTTTATATGTCCTTGACATATATGCTACCGAGCCGTCGTCAAATTCAACAGTCATTGCTCCGTAATCAGCGGAAATTATTCTCAAAAGATTAACAATAAAGCTTTTATGGATTTTCATAAAACAATCGGGAACGTTAGTCATAACAGATTCAAGTGTATCGTAAAATTCAAATTCCTGAATTTCTGTTCTGACAATGACTTTCTTGTTTCGGCTTTCAAAAAGAATAATTTTTTCAAAAGGAATGGAATACTCCTTGGCTTTTTGCTTAAAGACAAACATTCCAAGCTTTTGGCTGTCGGAATTACACCGTATATAGTCGGAATATATCTCTTCAAGAACGGCTTCGACGTCCGTTTGCTTATAAGGCTTTATTAAAAATCCCGACGGACTTATGCCCGGTGTAACAGCCCTTTTCAATTCATTATAATTTTCAAGCAATACAACTATATAATTTCTGCTGTTAGTGTTTCGTATCTTACGTGAAAGTGCTTCCGTTTCATTATTAAATTCAAGCATAAATAATGCTGCTGAAATTGTAACACTTTCATATGAATATGTATAAATTTCAGAGTCATAATTTTTCTTCATGAGATAATTAAAGCACAAATTTTTTATCTGTTTGTATGCTTCTGTATTGCTTTCCGTGATATAAATATCAAGCATATACCATTCATTCCTTACTTTGACCGCCGGGAATAAATATTTTTAACTCACCGCCGTCGTAATTGGTCACACCTGTAAAGAAATCTGCAGGCTTTGACATCTGTGACATAGGCATTGATACCGTCACAAGCTTCTGCTTGTCATATCTTCCGCCAAGGTGAATACCCTGCTTATATTCGGTAAAATTCCGACAAGCTGTCTGAAAATAATTTTGTCCGTAAATCTCTGATTCAAATCCGGCAATAAAATATATACCCATACCTTGTCCGTTTTTGAAATAAGTTTCGGTAATTGTATGCATATCTTCGGTATTTGTGCTGTCATAGATCATATTCAAGAATTCATTCATACTGTCTATGACAACAAATATTTTCTCATGCTTTTCACATAGATATTCCGCAAAATCACCGTCAGGATTTTCGGAAAGAAACTGCTTTTTATCAATTGCGCGTGCAGTAAATTCTTCTCTCAAAGCCACAAGCATATCTATTACAGACTTTGTATCTCTGCAAATATCATTTGCATTCTCTGTATTGATTTTTATGTCGCTTTTCAGCTTAACGCAACAAATAGTGTAGCCCGATTTTTTTGCAGCATAAATAATATTATTAAGAACAAGAGAAATGCTTTTGTTTTCCGCACCGCTTACAGCATAACAAAACGTCTCAGAATAATCAAGTCCATAAACAGAAATATCGTCTGTATTGTATCCGATTGGAATGAAAACAGCATTGAAATTTTCATCAAAAAATTCCCTGTAACTTTGATTGACAGGTATAATTTTTACTTTTTCTGCTGATGAAAGACTGCTATCACGATCATTTATCTTATCTATAAAATTGCTGATAACAGCATATCTTTCCGATTCGCTTTCGCCTCGGCATGGCAAAGCTGTCTGATATTCAAGCAACCGTCCGTCAGAAAGAATAAGTCCGCGTCCCTTTGCATTTTTAGGCATAAATTCAGCAGAAACACCCCATGCTTCGCGGTAATCTGATTTTTCAAGCATAACAAGAGTAAGTATATTGCTGAAATTTTGTCTAAGCTTATACCTTACATCACTAAGATTATTACACGTAATAATTACCTGTATCCCGTACTTTGCGCAGTCACGTGTGATTTTTGAAAAGTCCTTAGCAAGCTCCTGATACAGTTCATTAAAAGAATAATAATTATCAATTATTACAAGCATAAGCGGCAAACTGTTACTCCTGATATACTCGGCATAGCTTCCGACATTGCTTTTGTTGAATAAATCTTTACGCCTGTTGATTTCGGAAATTACAAACTTGAACAGCCTCGTAACTGCTTCTTTATCATCAGAAAATGCAGCAAGCCCGCAATGCTTTGAGTTACTGAACATTTTCAATGTCCTGCTTGAAAAATCAAGAATGTAATATGTGACCTGTTCGCAGGAATAGCTGTTCATAATTGAAACAAGCATTGTTTGCAGCATAGTAGTTTTACCGATACCTGCTGTACCGCAAATTAAAATGTTTGAAGAAGACGCCAAATCAATAAGTGCTGGACACTGCCGTTGACGTTCAGGATCGTCAATTACGCCGATAACAGCCGTAATTCCTTGTATTAAAATATTATATCTGCAAATAACCTCATCAAGATATATTTTTTCCGAAAGCTCAGGAAGCCACAATGCTCTTGTATTTTTTATTTTGTTTTCGCCGCAAACTTTAATAATATAATTAACCGCTGCCCCAAGTTGCTTTACACCGGATTTCGCTTTTTTATTTTTGCGTTCACTTGAAACCGCAGCTGTTCCGTCAATATTCATCATAAATAAATCGGATTCCGAAACTGCATTTGCCTCTTCACGGGGAACGTAATCAGCCCCCGAATATCCTGTTTGAAACTGCTCAAATATTTCATCATTTCCGATTTGCAGATATGCTCGCCCCGTTTGCGTGAGATATGCCGCATCAGGACGCTTTAACATACCCATGCTGTCCTGCTTGTCCTGAACACGAAGACACAGCTTGAAGCGGGCATTGCTCCAGATTTCATCATCTACAACACCGCCCGGCTTTTGAGTTGCAAGAATAAGATGTATTCCAAGACTTCTTCCTACTCTTGCCGTGGAAACAAGCTCCTTTATAAAATCAGGCTGCTCCTTTTTTAATTCCGCAAATTCATCAGATATTATAATAAGATGCGGAAGCGGTTCATCTGCCGTACCGTCACGATACAATTTTATATATGAATCAATATGATTTACCTTATACTTATTAAATATAGACTGTCTGTATTTTATCTCGCTTCGTATAGAAACAAGCGCACGCCTTGTAATATTGCCGTCAATTTCACCGCCGTTTTCGCTGTCGCCGCCAAGATTTGTGATCATTCCCGCAATATGAGGCATTCCCTCAAAGGCATATGCCATACCGCCGCCCTTGTAGTCAATAAGAATAAACGATACCTCGTCAGGGTGATAATTAAGAGCAAGCGATATTATAAATGTCTGCAATGTTTCAGATTTTCCTGAACCTGTAGTTCCCGCAACAAGACCGTGAGGACCGTATTTTTTCTCATGAATATCAATATATACAGGCTTTCCGCCGCTTCCGATACCTACAAATGAACGTATTCCCTCATATACACGATTTTCCTTGTATTTTTTGACAAGATTCCAATGTTCAAGCTTACCAATACCGATCATATCAAAATAATCAATGGCTGTAGGTATTTCACCTGTGGCATATTCTCTTACCCTAAGTCTGCTGATTTCTCTTGAAAACCTTTCAATATCAGATGTTCTAATGTAGTCCATATTTACTCTGTCAGATTCACCGCGTTTTTGACTTAAGCTGTACATTCCGGTAAAATCATTATCGCACTGAATTATATTTTCACACTCATTCGGCAAACGATCAAGTCTTTTATAAGCGAGTATAAATGTAAATCCAAGAATTTCCGCCATTGGCATATATTTTTCGATACCGTCGCCGTCAAATATATTTCTGTCTGTACACAAAACAATATAATGAGGATAAAAAACTTCTTCGTTGTTATTCTCTTTTAATTTTTCTGCACGTCTGCGGAGTATTTCATCAATATGATACAGAATATTCTGATATGATGATTGCTCACAAGCAATCATTCTAAGCTTTGCATCCTCAGAATTTGTATGCGGTAACCATCTTATCCAACTAAATTCGCTGTATTCGTCAGTATTAAAAAAAGCAACAATTCTTACATCTGTATAACAATGCAGAGCTGCTGCCTGTACAATGATATTAGCCGCAGTTTTATTTACGAGCATAAAGTCACCCAGTATACCTGCAATGCCTATATTTTTCAAATTTAATGTCACAACAGAGTCGGAAATATACTTGTATTTCTCATAAATCATATATGGCAGTTCAGCCATTTTATCCTTATAAAGAGAAAAACGCTGTTTGGGAATATTAATGTGCTTGCTGAAATCTACATTTCCGGTTCCAATTCTGACCGTAAGAAAATCTTCATGATTAACATTTCTGTTCCATATGAAGCTGCGTTCTTTTAAAAGCTTTGCAATTATATCCTCGGAAGACAGATATTGATTTACAAGAACGCTGCTGTCATAATTCTGCTTGTCGCGTATAAGCTGTTCATTTTTTAAAATATATTCTTTATACGCCGAAATTCTGAAATTCTCGTCCTTTTTATGCGTATTTTTATTATAAATATAGTGCGCAACAGCCCAGCCTGCACCTACAATTGCAGATGCTCCGACAGATGCAATAATTCCAAAATATGACGTTGAGGAGTTATTAAGCTGCGAATTTATAAAAGTTGACAAAAGAATCGGCAGCGGCATTGTTACAGATGGACCAACGACAAAAAGCAGCGGTTGATTTTTCTGCTGTTGCGGCGAGGGAGGTCCCTCTATTTCAATAATATCATCAAATAACGGCTCAACAACTCTCGGTGTGCGTAAAAACAGTTGATTCTCGGCTTTATGCATAATTTTATTTTGTGTTTCGTTAATATTGCTTAAATTACATACTGCAATATCTTTTCTGTTTAAAGCAATACTATCACCGAGAAACACCATTTTAAATCCAACGGTATATATGGTATCGAACATATTTAATTCAAGCTCTCCATTAATTCTTGAACCGTTTATGTAAGAACCGTTAAGGCTGCTGTCCTTGTATACCCATTTCCCATTATCGTATGTCATAAGAGCGTGTTCTGCACTTATGAAAACGCTGTCGACAGATATATCGCAATTTTTATTTTTGCCTATTCTCACATATGCTTTATCTGAAATGCTATATTTTGTAAACTCTGTAATATTATCTGTTATTTCATAAACCATTATAACAAAGTTATGGTTTCCCGAAGCTTGCACCTTAATTATATCCCCATCATTAAGACAATGAGAAATAAAGCTTTCTTCATTAATAGTCATTCTGTTAATCGGATTAGATATGACAGACCATACATTATCAAACACTTCAAATGAGATTTTGCAGCCTGCTACTATATCGGAAAGATCAAGAATAATATTTCTGTTGTTCTCTGCGGGAAGCGGACGTTCAACTATTTTTTCTTTAAAATTAATATATAACGTAAATCGAGCCATATTATTACCCCTCATTATTTTATTATTTCAAGCAGTATTGTATAAAAAAATATTACTTTAGTAAAATAAGAAAAAGATACTTATGTTTTCTCAGAGTATTCCCATATGAGAAAAAATCCGTCAATTCCCTTTATTTAAAGGAATTGACGGAATAATGACCATATATTTGACGGTAAATAATTAAAAAACAGAATTCAATTTCTCCATATTTGCACGTTTTAAATCTATTGAAGAATGAACATAACGGTTAAGAGTAATATTAACATTAACATGTCCTAAAATTTCACTCAATGTCTTTATCTCAAATCCATTTTCAACACATCTTGTTGCAAAGGTATGCCGCAAAGCGTGAAAATTTAAATCTTCAATACTGCACTCTTTTATATATTTTTTAAAATGATATTGCAGCGCCCTTGGTTCCATATATTTTGTTGTACCTGTAAGGAGATAATCTTCCGGTTTAAGCTTTTTGTAAAAATGTCTGCATATATCGGTAAGGAATTCCGGAAGGGGAATATCTCTTACAGAATTTATACTTTTAGGTTCTGTAATTATAACTTCTGTTTTATATGCTCCATTCTCAACTTGTACTCTTTGCAGTGTTTTGCGTACAAGAAGTTCTCCCGTTTCTAAATTAACATTTTCTCTTTGTAATGCGCATAATTCACCTATTCTCAATCCAGTACAGAGACTTAAATATATCCCGATTTTGATTAGATTTAAATCACTCAACAAAAATTCGGTAAATCTGTGCTGTTCCTCAACAGAAAGAACACGTATACATTTATATTTTTGTCTTATGCAATATCCTTTCATTGAAAAGCTTGTTTTTTCTCCGTTTTGAGCTGCATATTCAAAAATCAGCTTTACAACGCACATTATATCATTTTGCGTTTTGGGTGAGAGCATTGCCGTATTATTAATAATTTTTTCAATATGTCTGCTGTTGATAAAATTTATACGGCATTCTCCAATTACAGGATTTATATGCAAAAGATATATTGTTTTATATTTATTGTATGTTGCAATTTTTCTGCTCATCTTGATGGTTTCAAGCCATTGGAGAGCATAATCTGACAGCGGCTTTCCGCCATATTGAGGTTGAATTGGATTGGAAGTATATTGACGAAGTTTTTCTTTTATCTCACTGTAACTGTGAGCATAAAGAGATTTGTAGATAATTTTTCCATTAGTATCATACCCGTTTTTATAGCGTCCCTCCCAACGTCCGTCCTTTCGTTTATAAATATTTTCACCCCTGCGCGGCATAAGGTTACCTCCTGTGATTGACCATATTTTTGACGGCAAATATAACAATTACTTATATTTTGTGTATATAATTGAAGTTCACAAAATAATATAATTGTATAATTCGACGTTTTTTATTATTAACTATTGACAATTATACTACACAAAGTATATAATATAAATGGTTAAAATGACGAATTATTGTTTTCTCATATGGGAATACTCTGAGAAAAATTTAAAATACAACGATAAAGCAAGTCTAAAAATTTGGACTTGCTTTTTCTATTTAAAATAATTCACCTTATAAGTAATATTTATATAATTATAACACAAACTTATGTAAATTACAAGTAATACTTATATAATTATAAGTGGTGATGTGTTTATGATTAATAGAATTAAAGAATTACGCGAAGAAAAAGGTATGACCCAACAGCGTCTCAGCATTGAGCTTGGCGTTACGCAAGAAGCGGTAAGCGGATATGAAAATGGCAGACATTTTATCAGTATGCCATGCCTGTTAAAGCTGTCAGAAATGTTTAACGTAAGCTGTGACTACATTCTTTGTCTTTCCGATATAAGAAATATTACTGCCATTAAAGACCTGTCGCACGAAGAAATTCAGCTTATATCTGATTTCAGAACGCTGCTTCCAAGTGAACGTGCAATGGTTAAGGGTTATATCAATGGTATCTATGATAATAGAAGCAAAAAGAAAAGCAGCATTGAACAATAATCAATGCTGCTTTTCTTTTTATTGTGCTGAAGTTGCTTGAGTATTCCTAAAAACGACGCATGCTGTGATGAAGCTGTTAGGCATATTCCATATCAATTTTAAATCCAAGTCAGATATACCTAAAACGAAGAAAAACTGTGTCAGAAAACTAAAGCCCAAAAACAGTGCAGTTCATCGTTAATTTGAGCTACAATCGTCCCAAAAAATATCTGCTGCAATTTTATAAGCAACAGATATTTTTATTTATACTCCCGTAAAAATCAAATCATATCCAACTCTAAAGTTGTGAACTATCCTCATAAGGTCGGAATTATTAAACGCCAAAATCTTCTCATTATTAGACGAACTGTCAAACAGGTCAGCAACTTTCTTCTGTGCCATACCGCAGGCAATCAAATCCTCTTGATAAATTCCGT
>JAAVHI010000024.1 GCA_014799785.1 Ruminococcus sp. | reverse complement strand
GGGTCACTGTGCTTCTTTCCGCAACAAGGAGGGGCGGTCGTGTTCGCCCCTCCTCGAAACGCTTTCGCGTTTCTCACCTCCTGCTCCGTTTTGGGACGATATGCGCCTGCGGGCGCGGGAAGGGATTTCGCGCTTCTGCTCAAACTGACCTTCGGTCAGCTGCGACCAAAGGGCTCCGCCCTCTGGACTTCTGCGAGCTGGGCTCAGCTCGACCAGCTTTTGTCGGCGGCTTCGCCGCCTGAACGTTTTGTCAGACGAGCATACGATCAGCTTATTTCCACGCCGTAACTTCGTAGGTTTTGCCCGCTTCCGTCTCAAAGCAGGTCGTATCTCCGCTTTCCCTTGCGGACACACTTTCCCCACCGCTTGTGACGTTCAGACCCGTACCCACTATTCTGCACTGATTTCCGCACTTGGACAGAATTTCAAGCCTTGTGATCTTTCCGCCGCTCCACTCAAAGGACAGCTCAAAGCCGCCTCTTGCCATCATTCCGCGGACAGAGCCGCTTTCCCATTCTGCGGGAACGGCAGGGAGCAGGGAAATCTCACCGCTGTGACTTTGCACTAACGCCTCCGCGATACCCGCGCCGCCGCCGAAGTTTCCGTCTATCTGGAAAGGCGGGTGCATATCGAACATATTGATATTTGTCGACCATGCAAGCAGGGCGGAAATATTCTCGCCCACCCGCGCTCCGTCTCCGAGACGCGCCCACATATTGATTATCCACGCCCTTGACCAGCCCGTGTGTCCTCCGCCGTGGGTGAGACGGCGTATCAGCGTTGCTTCCGCGGCAGACGCAAGCTCGGGAGTGTGCCGCTTCGTGATAAGGTCATAGGGGTACAGTGCGAAAAGCTGGGAAATATGCCTGTGTCCCGGCTCGGCTTCGTCGTAGTCCTCCGCCCATTCCATGACCTGACCGTACTTGCCGACCTCGGGCTTGGGAAGTCTGTCCCGCAGGGATTTTATCTTCTCGACAAACTCCTTGTCGTCCTCCGCCTTGACGGATTCGTCCAGCGTTTCGGAGCATTTTATCACCGCCGTGAAAAGCTCGTGGAGTATCTGGCTGTCCATTGAGGGACCCTGACAAAGCGTTCCCTTTACTCCGTCCTTTGTTATATAGGTGTTTTCGGGGGAGGTCGACGG
Organism: Ruminococcus sp.; assembly: GCA_014799785.1. Classification (GTDB taxonomy): domain Bacteria; phylum Bacillota; class Clostridia; order Oscillospirales; family Ruminococcaceae; genus RGIG8773. The sequence goes on along the minus strand of JAAVHI010000024.1, from coordinate 30,581 downwards.
GCTTGTAACAACTCTGTCTTTGTCGTCCTCGATAAGGTAATCCACAAAAAATTCTGCCGCCTCGCGTATAGTATCGTACTTCTCCGCAAGGAAAAGCTTATCGCCCGTGAAAAGGTAATGCTCATACAAATGGGTGCAGAGCCAAGCCATTCCCATAGGCCAGAGCGTGGCGGGAAGCCATTTGTCCTGTGGAGCGGTGTCGCCCCAGATGTCGGTATTGTGATGACACATAGTTCCACGGCAGCGGTACATTTCCCGCGCGGTGACCCGTCCGTTCTCACGCATACGCTCGATGTGGTCGAACAGGGGAGTGTGGCACTCGGACAGATTCTGTATCTCCGCGCCCCAATAGTTCATCTCCGTGTTGATGTTTATTGTGTACTTGCCGCCCCATGCGGGCCACATATCCTTGTTCCAGATGCCCTGCAAATTCAGCGGAAGAGTACCCGGACGGCTGCCCGATATCATCAGATAGCGGGAAAAATTAAAGTACATCTGAACAAGCTTGTTGTCCTTTTCGCCGTCCTTCAGCTTTTGCAGTCTTTCGTTTGTGGGAAGTTCTGCACTGCCTCCGCTGTTGTCGCAAAGGTCAAGCGCGCAGCGTTCGTAGAGAGCGCGGTAGTCAGCGACGTGCCACGCCATAAGGTTGACAAATCCCTTGCGTGTTGCGGCTTTTGCCTGACTTATTGCAAGCTTTTCATAATCGGAGGTGCGGAAAGCGGTCTGGCATGAAATGATAATAGTCGCTTCGTCCGCGTTTGCAACGCTGATACGGTTTGCGTCACAGCAAGCTTTTTCCCCGTCAGAATAGTCCCCACCCTTAGCGGAACAGGATATCGCCGCCGCGTAAGGTACGCCGTCCGACATGGTGAATATCAGCGTGTTCGGGTCGTAGGCTTCGTTTTTGTCGTAATCATCGTCCTTGCCGTCGATAAGGGCGACGAAACTGATCTTGCCCTTTTGGTCGGCGGCAAATCTGATCACGATAACGTTGTCGGGACAGGACGCGAAAACCGTCCTTGAATAGGACACCCCGCCGCTTTTCCATCTGATCTCGCAGACGGAATTTTCAAGGTCGAGACTTCTTTCATAGTCGGTGTAACCGTCTGTGCCGCCCTGCCATATGTGGAAATCGCCCAGCGGGTGATAATGCCGCTGCTGTTCGTTAGTGCCGTAAAACGCGTCTGAGCAGAGAGCCTCTGCCTCGGAAGTTTTGCCCTCGCGGATAAGCGTCCGCATTTTTTCAAGATTTTCATATGCCTTTGGATTGTTCCTTTTGCGGAAGTCTCCCGACCATATTGAATCCTCGTTAAGCTGAATAAGCTCGTCGGTGGGCTTGCCGAATATCATGCCGCCCAGCCTGCCGTTTCCCACAGGGAGAGCCTCGTCCCAGTTTTCGGCAGGGGACTTGTACCATAGCAGTTCAGATAATCTGTCCATTTTATCCTCCTTTATAAACAATATTAAACAACTAAAATCGCACAAAATTAAATAAATTCAAACAAAACGAAAAGTCCCATATGGAAAAGTTTCGCCCGCCTTTTCAAAGGCGGCAGGTTTCCAAAGGGCAGCGCCCTTTGGTCGCAGCTGACCGAAGGTCAGTTTGAGCAGGAGCGCGAAATTTCCTCCCGCGCCCGCAGGCGCATATCGTTTAAAACGGTGAAGGGAGTGAGAAACGCGAAAGCGTTTCGAGGGGGAGCGGACACGACCGCTCCCCCTTTTAGCGGTACGCGACAAGGTAAATCTTCAAAACGTCACAGTGTGACGTTTTGAACGGAGCAAACTATAGCTATACTCGAAAATCCAAACAAAGTATTGTCTCGTTGAAAACAGTCCACCGGACTGTTTTCAAGATTTACTTTTCTACGAACCGTTACAAGGAGGGGCGGTCGTGTTCGCCCCTCCTCGAAACGCTTTCGCGTTTCTCACCTCCTGCTCCGTTTCGGACGAAAGGGGATTTCGCCCTCTGCGGAGGGCGACCAAAGGGCTTCTCGCCCTTTGGAAACCTCGCCAGCTGTGCTCAGCTGGACCAGCTGCATAAGGGGAACTTTTCGTTTTTACTTATTACCAAAAAAGGGTACGGAAAGCCGTACCCTTTTTCTGTTTTGCAATTGCAAGTTCTGCGTATTACATACCTGTAAGACCCGAACGTGCGATACCCTCTGTAAAGTTCTTTTGCAGACACACATACAGCACAAGTATCGGAAGTATCGAGATCAGACACGCCGCTTCCATCCATACGATGATCTCACGTGTATTTACCTGCGCATTCGCGTCGCCGAATACCAGCACCTTGATGTTGGAGCTGAGGTTTTTCAGCGTCAGCGCGATGGTCTTGTTCTCGGTGAAAAAGGACGTACTTACATAGTAGTCGTTCCAGTACCACACGATAGAGAACAGGAAAACCGTCAGGAATGTTGATCCCGCGTTGGGAACCATTACTCTTACGAAAGCCGTGAAAGGCGAGCAGCCGTCAAGAGCCGCAGCGTCCTCAAGCTCCTTGGGAAGTCCCATAAAGGACTGTCTGAACAGGAAGATGAACAGACCTGCTCTCAGACCGTTTGCCGTCAGGGCGGGTAAGTACATTGTTACAGGCTTGTTAATAAGATTGATGAAGTCGCCTGTGATCATGTGCCATACACCCAGGGGGTTGAAGTATCTGAAGAACATATACTGGGGAATAAGTATGATCTGCGGGGGAACAAGGATCATCATGATAACAACAAAGAACAGTATGCTCTTGCCCTTGAATTTATATCGCGCAAAGCCGTATCCCGTCAGCGCACAGGTAAGTACCTGAATGATCGAGCAGCCAATGTTGAGCACAAGCGTGTTGCCCAGAGTTTTCCAGAAGTCCATTGCCTTGATAACGTCCTTCATGTTGCTCATGGTCAGGTGCTTGGGTATCCACATGATAGTGGGGTCGTTCATGTCCGAGCTGGGACGGAACGCCGAGGAGATCATAAAGATCAGCGGATAGAGAATGATAAAGCAAAGTCCGAAAACAATTACTGCTCTGAACACAGGCCAAACCGCGTCGGTGACCTGCTTTCTCTTTAAGTATCTCTGCTCCTCGGGAGTAAGGCATTCCAGCCTTTTCTTGAAGCGTTCCCGTCTTTCCTTTCGGGACATCTTGGGTTCTTTTGGAGCTTTCTCCGGTTTATGCTTTTGCAGGAAGCCGGAGAGTCCGCCTTTATTAGTCATTGTAGTATCAGCCATTTTCTCCGCCTCCTTTTTAGTCGTCGTACCAGACGAGCTTGTTCATGATCGCGAATATGATACCCAGAGCTGCAAGAATGATTCCGAAGTAGCTCCAAGCCATAGCCGCCGAGTAGCCGTACTTCCATTCGCTTTGGACGCTTAACAATCGTTCCATTACTTGGTTGGTCGGGTCGATAAACGCGTCGATAACCGTATAAACGATGTTTACAAGGATCATTGAGGAAATGTAGGGCAGTGTGATCTTCCAGAAGAACTCCCACGAGGTAGCGCCCTCGATAGCCGCTGCTTCCTTAGCGGATGCGGGAATGCCCTGCAAAGCCGAAAGGAAGATGATGATCTGGATACCGCATTTCCAAACAAGGTTCAGGATATCCGAGGTTATCTCCGTCAGCATTTCGGTAAAGGTCTCGCCGAAGCCGTAGATACCGATAAACTCCAGAAGCTGGTCTACCATGTCCGCCTCAAACATTGTGGAGAACTGTGCAGCCTCGTTGTTTCCGCCTGTTTCCAGGTCGCCTGTGATGATCGCGTAAACAGGACCTGTTGCGATGATAACGGGCAGGAAGAATACCGCTCTTGCGAAGGTTCTTCCGCGGAATTTCTGGTTGATTACGATAGCAACGAACAGTGAGAATACAACGATAACCGGCAGGTTAAGCGCCATATCCTTCAGTACCTCTACCAGATACTGGCTGAAGTTAGGGTCTTTCAGGAAAGCGTCCTTATAGTTAAGGAAGATATCGGTCTTTCCTCCGCTGGTCAGAGGCTTTATGTCCAGATAACCCGTTTCGGGGGTTACCGTATGGAACGAATAGTAGAACGACTGGAGAAGCGGTATGATGAAGAACATCAGCGCGCCGACAAACCAGAGTGCGATAAATCCGTAGCCGTAAAGACCTTTTTTCTTTTCGTAGGATAAATTAAGTCTTTTCATCAGCCGATTGCCTCCTCTCCGACATAGTCGTAAATGCTGATTGTTTTTCCGTTGACTGTAACTGTTCTGTCGCTCAGGTTTACGCGGGTTGTGATTCCGTTGGAGTAAACCGTTTCGATCTCGCCGTCTGACAGAACGTTGTAGTCTGTGATCTCAGCGCCCGCTGTCTGTGAAAGAACTTCGTTCGCAAACTTGTAGCAGCCTGCCGCGTCCTCCAGCCAGTAGGTGTAGTTAGCGTAGTACAGAACGTCGTAGCGGGTGTCCTTCAGCTCGTCGGCAGTCTCCGCGGTAAAGTCGAATCTGAGGTTCGAGCCGCAGGCGATCGCTCTGAGTACCAGATCCGCAACCTGAGCGTCGCCGTTTACCGCAGTGGTGGAAACGGGCTTGAGACCGCTCATTACGATCTGATAGAAAGGAATGTCGCCGTCGAAAACGTCGTACTTGCTTGAATTAAGGGGAACGTCGGAAACGTGATCCACATATTTGAGGACGTAAGCGTTTGCGCCGTCCGCGAAGATAGAGGGAACAGAGCTCTTAAGCTCTTCCATGTAGCTCTGGAGATTGTACTTGAACATTTCCCTCGATACGGAATTTCTGCCGTAGTCGCCGTAGATAACGGTCGTCGCGCTTCCCAGCGAAACGGTGTCCAGACCGTACTTGCTGTAGCTCTTTCCGATATTTGTAAACATCTTTGCGTACTTTCTCGGACTGAGCAGCGACATTGCGTCGTAGAACTTATTTTCAACGCCGTGGGCAAGATCGTACTCGATCTGTCTGGAGTAAGCGTTTGAAACTCTTATCGTCGTGTCGGTCATGGTAAAGTAGCCGTTTCCCGACTTGAATGTCAGATTATCCACCTCGGGATAGATCGTGATATTGTTTGACTTGGCGTAATCCATCAGCGCGTTGAAATCGCTCTTGCCTCCCAGAATGGAAGCAGGCTTAGCCTTGTCGGAAACCTTTTCCTTGATATCCGCGGTAGTCCACTGATTGTAGTTTACCACCATATTGTCAACGCCCAGACCCTTGAGCTGTTCAAGGATATTCTTTGCGTCGCTGAATGATGTGGTCTTGTGCTGCATTGTAACAGGGAAGCCGAGAACGGTCTCCTGCTTCAGTGTAGCGCCGTACAGGTCAACATAGAGCGCGCTGCTGTCGGCAGCAGGGGATTTTTCAACGCCCTGAGAAGTCTTGAGGTAATTTCTGTAAGCCGCAGCGATATCGGTGTAATCAACCTCCGACTTGTCACTGTTGGAAACGGGATAGTACCTTATCTCTATTTCGGGAACGAGAATGCCGCGCTTCTCGAAAACTTTGAGGGGATTTGCCTCGCCGCCCATCAGGTATTCGTCGCTTGTTCTTATCTCAAAATCGAAATAGCAGGAATTGTAGCTTGTTTTCTTCTGTCCCGCAACGTAAGCGTTTATCGAAGCGCAGGTGTCGCCCTTGTCGGCAACTACCATCATGCCGCTGTCGCCCTTGACGATTCCGTACATAGGCAGGTAAACCTGTCTTGACGTGGTGGGCTTGGTTGTGTTTACCGCAGTGATGTCTCTGCCGTATACCTTGCCCTTGTAGACTCTGTATCCCGCCTTGTTGTTGTTGAAGTTTATGACAGCTCCGCTTCCGTCGGGAATAACGAAGTAGCCCTCTTCCTCAGTATCGGCAGCGCCGAAGGTGGACATAAACGTAAGGTTCGTCGTGATCTTTGACGCGGTTTTTTCTTCGATGTCCTTAGTAACTACATTCAGACTCATATAGTCGTCATGAAGCGTATAGACAACAGGGACAGCGATCTCCGCCTGAGAGAAGTCGTATGTGACCTCAACACCCGTAGCGGTTGCTTTCATTTTAGCCGTACTCTTAGCCTTGCTGTGGCTCTGTGTAGTACGTCTTGCCGCAGGCTCGCCGTATACCAAAGTCATACCCGATTTAAGCTCCTGCTTCTGAGCGGCTTTACCCGCGGAAGCGTCGGCGTTGATAGGACTTGACCACCATATCTTGCCTGTGGTCTTATCCACCAGCGCAAGGGTAATGTCCTTGTCGTTGTACCATAAAGCCAGCTTGTCGTTTTCGACCGCAAGCTTCATTTCAGCCATTGCCTGGTCGTCGGTAATGAGGGGCTCGTCATCATCCATGGCGTAATCGTCCTCGTCCATAGGAGCGTCGTCGGAAGAAGATGTGTCCTCAGAAGCGTCGCTGTCCGAGCTTGCGGGGAACGCGCACAGGGGGATCATCATAGCCAGACAGCAAAGGCAGGCAATAAGCTTCTTTAACCTTTTCTGCATTCGTTATTTCACCACTTTTCGTATTTTAGTTAAACTCTGAATCTGTAGGAAAGCTCCGTATAGATCGACAGAATGAAGATCAGCACCTGCTGGAACAGCGTAAGAAGCAGAACGAGCAGGAACAGGATCGCAACCATGGCGACCAGTGTCAGGAGCATCAGTGCGATAGTCTTGCCGAAGCTGAACTGATGCACCGCCTTTATTCCCGATATCAGAAGAACGAAGCTCCAGCACAGCCCTATGATCTCAACGGACTGAATGAAAATGTATTCGTCCCTGATAAGGAAGTGGGACATAACCGTGCCGACAAGGTATCCGGTGATATAAGGTATAAGTGCGTAAGCGGAGTTGATGAAGATATTTTTCATCGTACCCTCGCCGTCGAAGAGCGTACACATCGCCCAGTTTGCCACTACCCAAGTTCCGAACAGGATAAAGCTTCGGAACAAATATGGTACGATGTTGAAGATCTTGTCATAATCCGAGTAGTACTGGAAGCCGTAAAGTCTGCTGTAGGCTATCTGCTGAACGAACAGCAGGCAGACCACCGCAAAGGCGATACCCATTGAGCCCTGCTTTTTCCAGCGCAGATCCTCGAAGCCCTCAAAGGGGTGCATAACCACGTGTTTAACAAATTGTCCTTTTGTCAGATCCAGCATATCACACACCGCCCTTTCTGTTCTTTTCCCAAGGATAAACTATCTTTCCGCGCTTTCTCAGCTTGTTGTAGACCACAAGCAGTACTATGATAAGGATTATCACTATGATAGCGCCCACATAGTTCTCTTTCAGCCACTGGTCGCGGTAGCCCTCAAAGGCTCTGTTGTAGCGTACGCGGCTGATGGATATTTCAAAGTACTCCATAGCTTCCTTGTACTGGTACTTATTGTAGAGCGCGTTTCCTATGCCGATATAAGCTCTGCGGTAGTTTCCGTCGTACTTGAGAACGTTCTGCCACGGCTCGAGGGATTCCTCGTAAAGACCGTCGTTGTAGAGGTTAGCCGCTTCGGTAACGATCTCGCCGAAAACGGTTCTTGTGAAGATCGTGATGTTATTTTTTCTCGAATCCAGAACGTACAGATGGTTGTCATGGCTTTCTATAGCCGCCGCCGAAAGGAACAGACCCAGCTGGTCTCCGGAGCCGCCCATGATGAACAGCAGCCAGCATTCCTTGTCGTACTGGAAGATACGTCCGTGCTGGAAGTCCAGGATATTCAGCTCGCCGTTGGGACCAAGGTCTATGTCGGTAAGGCTGGACTTCTTGGAGTAGATCGAGTAGTAAGCGGGAGGTATGTCTCCGAAGGTCATATCCGCCGCGCCCAGCGAGTCGAGAATGTTGTCGCCTCTGGGGTTAAGCTTTTTGACCAGGTCGGTCTCCACCTCCTGAGATTCTGTAACGGTAAAGATGAAGCCGTCGTCGTCGATATCGAAGTTGGAGAAGCCGATAGGAGTCTGCTTTGTACGTCTTTCTCTCTGGGCTTCGGTTCCGATCAGGTTCCAGAAAGCGTTTGCAAGAACCTCAGCCGTAGCCTCAACGCGGTTCGCTCCGTAGAAGCCCAGGAACTCGCCGTTAATGTCGAACATTACCGCACCCTTTGTCTGGGACTTAACGATTACGTAAACGTTGCCCGCCTTATCCACAAGCACCTTTGAGGGGTTGTAGGTAAGGTTCTGGTCGTAAAGCTCGCTTTCGGGCTTGGTGAAAAGTCTGTCAACGTTTCCGTCGGTATCACACTTGATAACTCTGTCGTTTTCTGTATCGCACACATAAACATAGCCTGTGTACTGATCCACATAAACGCCCGTAGGCTTTTTCAGTGTAAGGGTCTCTCCGTTATAGGAGAACTCCTTCATTTCCCTTACAAGGTTAAAGTCAAGGTCTGTAATAACAATTCTGTTGTTGCCCTTATCCGCTATGTACATAAGATCGTCGTGGGAAATAAACAGATCAGCGGGTTCAAAAAGACTTCCGCAGCCTATCGTTTCGCCGTCAACGTATTTTTCGGCGGTATAGCCCGCCTGCGAAGCGACCGGGTCGCCCCACCTGTCATAGCTGTAAGGGTCATATGTTTCCAAAGCGGAAACATTCACGGTCAGCGCCGAAACTGCCAGAGCCGCGGCGGAAACCAATGAAAGAAGCTTTTTAAAGCTTGACATATTATCCCTCCATTAATCAAATTAGAAGCTGCGTCCGCAAAACAAAATACGGAAGCGTCAATCCTTCATACCGGCGTGAGCCATAGTTTCCATAACGTTGCTCTGTGCGGCGATGAAGATTGCCAGCGGCGGGATCATAAGCACTACCGCGGACGCCGCGATCGCGCCCTGTCTCGCCATACCGGCGGCAGCGATCTGCTGAACAACGGTAGGAATGGTTTTCAGCGCCTCATCGTAAACCAGCGAGCCGCCGTTTGAGTTCCAAGCCGCCTGGAACTGGAAGATGATAATAGTCATAAGCGCAGGCTTAGAGTTCGGCATAACGATACCCCAGCATATACGCATAAGGCTTGCGCCGTCAACCTTAGCCGCNTCTATCATNGCGTCGGGGATCTGTCCCACGCTCTGGATCATAAGGTAAAGACCCATTGTTGAAGCGATAAGCGGGAAGATCAGCGCCGAGTAGGTATTGATCATACCCAGATTAGCCATAACNATGTACTGCATGATGTANGTTACCTGGCTGTTGAAAAGCAGCGCGATAACGATTATCTTGTTGATNGCCTTNCAGCCGGGGAATCTGCACTTTGCAAGGATAAAGCCNGCNGTACANGCGAAAANAACGTGGAACAGNGTNGCCGCAACGGTAACGAAAACACTGTTGAAAACGTTTCTCGAGAAAGGAACCCACGAATTNTTTGCAACAACGAACAGATCCTTGAAGTTGTCGAAGGTGGGNTCCATCGCGTAAAGACGCGGCGGCATGATGAAGATTTCATTTACCGGCTTCAGCGAGGTAACGATCGCGATATAGATAGGTGCCAGCATGAACAGACCGAGTATGGTCAGGAACAGGAAAATTCCNATATCATTTTTCCAGCTCTTGCCCACCTGCTTGTTGGAGCCTTTGGAGCGCTCCATTTTGCGGTGTTCCTTTTCCCGNCTTTTTCTCAGAGCTTCCAGCGCGGCGGCGTTCTCNGCCTCTATCTGCGCCTGTATCTGGGACGGTTTAAGTTCTTTTTTAGCCATTATGTAATCCTCACCTCATTCCTAATTCATGTACTTGCCCAGNATCTTNGAGATCAGCTGGTTACACAGNAGCATCGCNANGAACAGCACGAAGCATATTGCCGAAGCGTAGCCCATTTCGTAACGGATCCANCCGTAGTCAAAGGCGTGGGTCATGATNGTGTGAGCCTTATAGTCCGTGGAGGGGAAGCCNGCAAGGCTTCTGCCNACNAGNTCNACTGTGAACGAAGATACGATCTGCATTACNGCGGCGAACATAAGCTGAGGTCCCATAGAGGGGATGGTTATGNAGATAAGCTCCTGCCATCTGTTGCTTATGCCCTCGATAGCNCCNGCCTCGTACATTGCCTTGTCGATACCCTGNAAGCCCGCTCTCATAGCAAGGAAGCCTGCGCCCATGGATACCCACAGCTGTACTACGATAACGCAGCCCAGCAGGTAGTTTGCGTCGGTNAGCCACTGTATAGCCGCGGTNGTGATGCCCAGCTCGTTCAGAACGGCGTTAAGGTAACCGTAAGCGTCGCCCGAGAAGATGAGCTGCCATACGAAGTAGATNTTNCCCGCCATAGACGGNGCGTAGAAAATAAGTGTGAATATTGTCTTGAGCACGGGGTGAAGCTCGTTGATAAGCCACGCAAGGAAGAAGCTGAGCGCGTAGCTGAGAGGACCCGTAAAGATCGCGAAGATCAGGGTCGTTCTGATAGAGCCGATNAAAACNTCGTCCTCAAGGAACATNGTGTAGAAGTTCTGCAAGCCGATGAATTTCGGCGGGAANTGCGCCATGTCGAAGTCGGTAAAACCGATAGGAAGCGCCATAACTACGGGAATTACCGTAAAAAACAGGAAGAAGATCATAAANGGAAGCATCATGAGGTAGCACATTGAGTTGCGCTTCATCTCGTGCCATGTGTAACCCCATCTTTCCTTAAAGGACATCTTGCGCTCGCTGGGCAGCAAAATTTCCTTTTTTTGAGTCTCAGCAGCCAAAGGTAAACCCTCCATTCTTATTCATCATCAAGACCGAGATTTTCTCGTTTTCTTGTAATTTCTCTGTTGATGTCGATATTGTACCAGCGCAGGGTCTCNCGNGCGTTNTCCTTATCGTTTACGACCGNNCTGAACGCGTTCATGATACTTCTTGTAACAACGTANGCGGAGGGAACGATGGGTATTTCTTCAAGCTGATCCATCTGGGAGAGTATCTTTTCCAGATCCTTNTTGGACCAGTTAAGCTGCTCAAGAGCCTCTACGTTTGCGGGAGCNAANCGTCCGAGAGGACCCATAACNCCCTCTACGTTCTGACCGTACTCAACCATNGTGTCGGTATCNGTGAACCACTTGATGAANTCCCATGCNGCGTCCTTATCCTTGCAGTTTGAAAGGATTATCGCACCCGAACCGTTGGANTTNGNAGCGTGNGAAACTGTGCCGTCNGCTCTGCGTGTTCCGGGAACCTCNCAGAAGTCCCACAGNCCCTTNATTTCGGGAGCNGCAACGTTNAGCTGGTTNTAGAATNCGCAGTANCCCTGTATNACGATAGGAGCTTCGCCTGTTCTGAATCGTGTAAANGCGTCNTAGGTCTGGTCGAACTTATANACNTTGTAGAAATCNGTCCATGTNGCGAAAGCGTCNACCGCNGTCTGGGTATCAAAGTTNGTAGCNGTCTGAGCGTCGTTGTANTANTTCATNNCCGACTGNAGCATAAGCAGNGCAAAGGTNTGACCTGCCTCNGTAGCGGGAGAAACCGACNNNCCNGCNGTNTTCAGACCNGTGGANGCCGCTACGCCGGGNAGGATAAGACCGGGCTGCATATACTTTCTCTGGATAGCGGGGAGCATATCTATAAGATCNTCCCAGGTTTCGGGAGGCTCGGTAACGCCNATCTGAGCCAGCATATCCTTNCGGTAGAACATCATNGGGAAGNTTCTGTCGATAGGNATAGCATAGGTCTGACCGTCATACTGGTAGTTTACGGCAGCAGTNCTCTGGAATCTTGNCATAACNNNGTCAAAGCCGTTCATNTCGTCCATAGGCACGATAAGACCTCTTACCGCCAGGTTAACGGGGAACTCGCCGCCNACGAACAGNGANGCGTCNGGACCCTTTCCTGCCAGTACNGCNTCCATGATACCGCCCTGAACNAGGTTGATGGAAACCTGNGTGCTGTGGNTGGTATTGAAGTCGGAGTCNGTCATCTGCTTGATAACGTTTGCCTGNTCACGTCCGAGACCTANCCATACGTTGATGGACTCNCCNTNTACNTCGGAAAGNNTTGTGTANTCCTCAAAGAANGAATTNATAAAGCCTTTNAANCCGAAAGCAAAGCTNTTGCCGAAATTGGACTTTACCGAAGTAAAGCTTGCNTCGGCGGGAGCGACCTCAATNAAGTCGATCTCAAGGGGCTGCTCTCTGTACTGTCTCATCCANGAGGAAACNGAAGCCACGTTATCNTTAATNGAGCTGTTGGANATCATGCTGGGGATCTTNTTNGGCTTTTCNGCGCCTCTTTCGAGAACNGTAGCCAGTCTTTCNAGAGCGGCAGCNTCNGTNCCNGCGTTTCCTGCAAGNTCCTCAATNTTTTTCTCCTCNACNAGAAGCTGAACNGNAAGATTTTCAAAAACCGAAACAAGCTCGGGNATCTCTCTGTGAACNTAGTAGTCGGTNTACTTATCGGGNGACGGACCNGTGATCATAAGNATCTGCATATAGTACTGGTTNGCAGTGTAAACGATATTGTCNAGACGTCTCATAGANTCNCCGATCTCACCGGGGATTACCTCCAGCGAAAGCTCNTGCTTGCCGGGTTCNAGGTAAACGTAAGCGGGGTCGCCGTTTTCGTCCTNGGGAACGACCATGATCCAGTCGTCNTCGTACTGGAACTTGATCTGNNNGAAGCANTCGTTGGGNACCTTGCCGTCAATATAGAGNCGGCGGTTTGAATAAAGACCGCGCAGCTCGTTCTGNCGTGCCTTTATGCCGATCTTATAGTAGCCTGCGGAAGNAACNTTCATTTCCCAGGTAATAGCCTGACCGGCAGTATCCCANGTGCCGTCGCCGACCGTNTTNTACCNCTGCTTTGANGGGTGAGAGGGTTCNACAAGNTAGGAACCTCTGTCATAGGTCGGGAAAAGGGTCTGGGAATTTGTGTAAGCNTACTGCTCTCCCTGGAGCTTGATGACNTCGGCGCCGCTGTTCGCCGCAAGCTCGGAATCGGAGGGCTTTTTATAGGTCTCGAAATCGTCCATATTGCACAGCTTNATGTATTCGATAGCCACAGAAGCNCGNTCGGACTCGAGAGANATNGTNTGAGTACCCGCCTCCANATAGAAGTAGAGNGGNTCNTTGAACAGACCGTCCACATCNGTAAGCATNGTCGTCACCCATNTGGGGGACTGCACCTGCGGAGGACGNACCTCNTTGTCCTTTGAATCCGTNGNGATAGGGTANGCACCNGTCCATATATGGGGCAANGCAGCACGGGTCGCGGTATCATACGGGGATTCGCCGTCCAGCAGGACAGANANNTCNGTATTAGTCGCGCCGTAGGGGAGCGGATAGTAGCTCACCTCNANCTGATAAGCGCCNGTCTCGGGNACNTCGACAGTAAAATCGACTCTGCCCTCTTCATTGGACCAGACAAGAACATTGTCTCTGCCCTCAAAGGAAGCGATCTCCGCTTCGGTTTCGCTGCTTTTGCCCGAATANGAAAGCANNGCTTCAGCTTTGGGACGGGCCGCGTCCTCGATCTCGTCATAATATTCGCTGTAGGTTTTCTGCCTGACATAAGCGACTGCGGAGGCTTCGGAGGTGTCGGAGCTTCCCGCCGCCTCGTCCTCCGCGGAAGCGGGGAAGCAGGACAAGACAGGAACACAAANGAGAACCGCCACCGCCGCGGACAAAATTCTCTTAAAATTCGTTTTCCTTGACAACAGATAGACCACCTTTCATAATAACTCTGTTCCGNCAGAGACGGAACACTCAAAAATCCGTTTNCCGAGCCGNGGTCAGCGGAGCCGCGGACAAGGAGAGTGGACGTTAATTATGTAAATATCGTGACAATTACACAAAAAAACGGCGACGGATTGAAAAAATTATATAGAGTTGCATAACTATTATAACAATTTGACTAACAAATGTCAAGGGTTTATCGGCAATTTTGTTAAAAAAATATATCGCATCNNGATAAAAAATGTCGGCGGAANCCGNAAGGNNCTCCGCCGACGAAAAAAAGAAGCCGCCGTCCGTTCTGCATACGGACAGCGGCAGTGATGTTAGAATAATACAATTACTTGGTAACCGTTTGTTATTCTTTCATGAGTGCTGTTTTAGCGCAAGCGCTTAGCCTCTCTTCTTAGCAACGATNGCAGCAGCAGCAAGTGCAACAGGGATTACTGCGAGAGCTACNGAAGCGTTACCTGTGGGAGGGTTGGAAACTACGGGAGCAGCAACNGGCTCGTCANCAACGGGAGCGGGCTCATCGTCGTCGTCATCATCANCAACGGGCTCATCATCGTCGTCTGCTACGATATCGTCNTCGTCATCATCAAGTNNANCNTCATCAGNTGTTACGCCTGCGTCAGCAGAAACNTCGTCAGCCTCGCCAACTGTGAGAACAACGTCCATAGAATCCCAGAACCACATNTTGGATGTAGCGAGCTTGAGAGTCTGGATGTATGTTGCATAGTTGTTAGTTGTAGCAGCATTGTCCATGATAGCTTCCCAGTCAAAGCTTACGGAAGTCTTGGTCCAGTCAAAGTACTCAGTGTTGCTGAGNGACATTGTGATNNTCTCGTTAACGATCAGAGCGCCNGCGAAGAGGTTTGTTCCGCCCCAGTCATAACCNNNGNANCCTGTTCCCTCAGGAGCATAGNTCCAGTCATAGGTGTGCTCGCCGAATGCTGTGTAAGTATTGATAGCATCCCAGTCGCTGCTGTATACAGCCTGGATGTTGTAGTTATCAGCTACGCCGGTTGTCCAAGCGCCAGCTCTGAAGTTGTAAAGCTCNGACTGAGCCTGTGCAAGACCGCTNCCCTGCCAGTCGTTNCCGAAAGGACCNGCTACAACGTTGATACCATTGTTCTGNTATGCTGCCNGTAGCATCGTCAACGATAACATACTTAACGCCTGNAGCAGCAGTGTTGAATGTGAATGTTACGCCGTCATAGTTCTCNANAGCNTCGTTAAGAACAGCCTTTACGTTNNTGTANCCGTGAGTGCTGTCGTAGTCGCTGCCNCCTGTGAGGTGTCTGTTCTCNAGGTAGTTGATGATATNNTCNTTTCTGCTGAGGTTTGTCATGAAAGGCATTCTGTAACGCTCAACNTCAGACATTGTANCCTTAACATCACCGTTGATAACAACGCCGTNGCTGTCNNTAACCTTNATGGTNANATCGCCANNAGCGATANCATTGTTAAGAGCNNNCAGGTTGCGGTAAGAAAGCTTCTCAGCGTCAACGGAAACTACGAGGTTTGCAAGTGTTACNTAATCAGTGGTCNNTGTTNNGGNANCCCANNCAACNNCNATCTNATCNNNANCTGCAACAGCNGNAGCATCAGTAGNTACACCTACAGTAAATGTANNATCGCCGNCGTAAACCTTCCANTCNNNACCGTCAGNAGTAACAACTNTGTATGNNCCNNCAGNCANCTGATTNTTAATNAAGTTAGNAGNNNTTACNNNTGTANNTGCNGCTGTAGCNTCNCCTGNAGCAATTCCGCTTANANCAGNAGTTGTAAGAGTACCGCCNGTAATNTCAGTNNNNGAAGAAGNNTCAGCCTGGAGCTCGTAAGACTTAGCAGTAGCAACTTCGTTTACAGGAATTGTNATGGTGTGTACTTCNTTATTNGNGCCGCTGTTTGTCANAGCAGCATCACCAACTGCNTTGTAGTTCTGCTTAGTCTTNGNACTTTGTGAAGNACATNTTGTCGATAGACTTGTTGTTGTCAACNTAACGNCCGCCGATTGTGATCATNTCGTCNNNACCGCNAGNAGAGTTGGTATCAACNANTACCTGNATGCTGGTGNNGGGCTTAAGTGTGATACCNGAGAAGTTAGCTGTGAGCTTAGCTGTTCCTACCGAAGGNTTNAGGTTCAGGTAAGAAGCNAGGTTGTAGTTAAGAGTTGTGNTCTCCAGTGCGGATACTGTAGTAGCCATTGCAGATACAGCTACTGCGCCTGCTGCGATTGCAGCGATTGTCTTTTTCATGTTCATGAAAAATTTCCTCCTTGTTTTGTTTTAAATTTTTTCTTTATTTATTTCCATATGGAATGGAAATCAAATAGGAATTTGTGATTTGACTTTCGGTTTCCTCCGGGTCAGCCCGTCCGGATCATTATGTAAGATGATCGGTCTTGCTCCCCTGTGGGGTACCCGTCTGTCTATCACGCTATTATTCTAACATTTCAAACGAAAAGTGTCAACGTACAGATACAACAAATTTTCGAGTTATTTTTCGTCTGAAGTGTACACTTTTCACTAAAAATCACAGCTTTTGCGGAAAATCGCGAAAAACGTCGGTAATAAATTTGCAATAATCGTAACGGTTTTGTAATAAAATCGATCTTTTGAAGCAAAACCGACAGTGCGAAAAACGCGAAAAAATACGCGGAAAATTTTGTATTTTTCCTGACAAACCGCAGGGGGTAGTATATACTATGTATATAAGAGGCGCAGCTACAAGAGGCTTGCTCCTGTTATTGTTCTTAGTTTATAGAAAACCGCCGAACCGGGGAGTTATGGGCGGTTTTTTATTTGCCTTACTTTTTCTTGAAGAACTTTATTATGTCAAAAATAAGGGCAATAACGCCGGTCAACATTGTTACGAAGAGAAATATGCCCTCGTATGCAGCCATAGTTATCACCTCCCTTTCGGGAGCAAACTGCGACAGCCGCCGTTCCGTGTAGTGTGCCGCTGTTATTTTAGCATGTTTTGTCGTTTTTGTCAATATTTATGAAAATGCTTGACAAAATCAATGTGCGGGTGTATAATATCCCTATAAAGGGAGTGCGCCGACAAGCGGCTGCCCCTGTATTCATTAGTTAAAAAACCGCCGAGGTCGGAAGCTTGGGCGGTTTTTTTCTGTCTGCCTTATTTCTTGCGGAAAAATTTGATTATTTCCAAAATAAGGGAGATAATGCCGGTCAACATCGTAACAAACAAAAACAGTTCTGAATATGTAACCATTATTACCTACCCCCTTTCGTTAAAAAGAGGGCAACCGCCTGCCGTGTGGCGCACTGCTGTTATTTTAGCATATTTTGCAATTTTTGTCAATAAGTGAAAAACCCGTTCCGATAAGCCCGGAACGGGTTCTTTTATGCCTTGTCCTCGGTAAATTTCGACCATGAAATTCCGAGAAGCAGCCAGAAAAACGGTGCGACCGTTACCGCGCTCGCACTGAAAAACGCCTGTACCGAATACGCCGTCACCGCCGCAAGCAGCGCGGGCCGGAACCATTTTTCCCTGTCCGAGGCAAACTCCCGCACGTCCTTGAAAAGCCTTGCAAAGCTTGCTCCCAGCAGAGCGATATACACGGCAAGCGCGGGTATTCCTCTTG
Organism: Ruminococcus sp.; assembly: GCA_014799785.1. Taxonomy (GTDB): domain Bacteria; phylum Bacillota; class Clostridia; order Oscillospirales; family Ruminococcaceae; genus RGIG8773. The sequence goes on along the minus strand of JAAVHI010000024.1, from coordinate 13,393 downwards.
TTGCCGCAATATAAAGATACTCGTTGTAGCTGCGGTCGATGCTGTCCGTAACAAGCTCCTCAAGGCTTATCTGGTACTTTGCCATAAGGTCGGGACCGATACCGAGAAGCGGGTGCTCTTTTATAAGGATAAAGCTTCTTTCCGCGCCTATTTTCCACAAAGAATCATAGTTTACGGGCGACGGTCCGCCTGTTATATACAGACGGTAGAAGCAGTCCGTATAGGCTATCGCCTTGTCACGCAGCCAAAGTCCCTGAAACGCAAGAACAATGCCCAGAACTGCGGCAGTCCCGATCAGCAGCGCCGCAAGCCTTTTCCGCGGACTTTTCAGTACACCATCCTCAAAGACGGAACCGCTCTCAGAGCGGTTTCCGCTCTTTCCCACGGTAAATTCCGCCGCAATAAGCACAACATATGCCGTTCCGATACCGATAAGCGGCACAACCGACGAGGTAAAAAGTCCCGTCAGAAAGAAAAATACCGCCGATACGCCGTATATCCTTGCGCGCAGAATATTTTTCTCGTACATCGCTCCCGCCGCCGCAACAGCCGTCACCAGCGTAAGAAACGACCCGTAGAAGATAGGGCTGTCCGACAGACCGCTTGAAAGGTGTACGTCCTTTAAAAGCAGCAGCGCGGGAAGCTTTCTGAAATCCGAGGGGAAATCTCCGGGGATATGCTGAAGTACAGCCACAATGCCCTGAACGATACCCGCTCCCACCAGAATGTCAAAAATGACCTTCACCGAGCTTTTTCTCAGCATTGCCGACGCAAGCAGGAATATCCCGAAATACGCAAACAGCGCAAGCAGTCCCTCGTATCTGCCCGTCTCACCCAGCAGAGCGGTGTTTACCGCCTCCTGATAATCGCTATTGCTGACCGCGACACGATAATACGAAGCCAGCGCCAGCGCCGCAAGCGCAAAAACAAGATACGCGCAGGGGTGATCCTTTAAGCGGATATCCTTTCTCAGCAGCAGTACTATATAAAAAAGTATGCAGGAAAAACCCGTGGCATAGAGAAAAGCCCCCATCAGCGCGCTTGTCCCGGGAACGGCGGTAATAACTATCCCGCCGATAAGCGGTACGATGACGCAGGCGCACAGAAGTCCCGTGACCCACTTCCTGACCGTGCTTTTGTTCATGTTCAGTATAAAATTGGATTTTTCCGTTGTACCGAAAATCGTCTTTGGCATAGCGATCCTCCTACCAAAACAGGGGCTTACGGAAGCCCCTGTTCAATATACTTTCAGTTGTAATTTATCGTCATATTACTTAGCGTATTCAACCGCGCGGCTTTCTCTGATAAGATTGATCTTGATCTGTCCGGGATAATCCATCTCATTTTCAATGCGCTGAGCGATCTCGCGGGCAACAATTGTCATCTTCTCGTCGTTTACCTTGTCGGGGAATACCATTATGCGGACTTCGCGTCCCGCCTGAATTGCAAAGGATTTTTCAACTCCGTCGTAAGATGTACAAATCTCTTCAAGCTTCTGGAGACGCTTGATGTAGTTCTCATAGTTCTCACTTCTTGCGCCGGGTCTTGCTGCGGAAATAGCGTCGGCAGCCTGAACCAGCGTAGCCACAACGGTTTTCGCCTCAACGTCGCCGTGGTGAGCCTCGATAGCGTGGATAACGTCCGCGTTTTCCTTGTACTTGCGGCACACGTCAACGCCTATCTGAACGTGAGAGCCCTCGATCTCATAGCTGAGAGCCTTGCCCACGTCATGGAGAAGTCCCGCGCGGCGCGCAAGATTAGCGTCCACGCCAAGCTCGGAGGCCATTATACCCGCAAGGTGTGCGACCTCAATGGAGTGGTTGAGGACGTTCTGACGATAAGATGTGCGGTAGTGGAGACGTCCGATAAGGCGGACAAGCTCGTGGTTAAGACCGTGAACGTTGGTCTCCAGAACGGCTCTTTCGCCCTCCTGCTTGATCTTATGTTCAACCTCGCGGCGAGCCTTGTCAACCATTTCCTCGATACGGGAGGGGTGAATGCGTCCGTCCGCGATAAGCTTTTCGAGAGCGATCCTTGCAACCTCGCGCCTTGCCTGGTCGAAGCAGGACAGAGTGATCGCCTCGGGAGTATCGTCTATAATAAGGTCAACGCCCGTAAGGGTCTCAAGGGTACGGATATTGCGTCCCTCACGGCCGATGATGCGGCCTTTCATTTCGTCATTGGGAAGCGGCACAACCGAAACTGCTGTCTCGGAAACCTGATCCGCGGCGCATTTTGACACCGCCAAAGAAATAAGGTCTCTTGCCTTTTCCTCGCATTCGTCCTTGAGCTGGGTCTCGTACTGCTGAATTTTCAGCGCCTTGTCGTGGATAAGGTCGTTCTCCAGCATTGACAGCAGGTGTTCCTTTGCCTGCTCCATGGTAAACTGAGAAATTTTTTCCAGAATCTCCATCTGGGACTTTTTGATCTTGTCCGCTTCTTCAAGCTTTTCCTCAGCCTGCTTGAGCTTTTTCTGCAAAAGCTCGTCCTTTTTCTCTATGTTGTCGCTTTTCTTGTCAAGGTTTTCCTCTTTCTGCTGGATACGTCTCTCCTGGCGGGACATATCGTTTCTGCGCTCCTTAATCTCCTTTTCCAGCTCGGAGCGGCTTTTATGGATCTCGTCCTTAGCCTCCACAAGAGCTATTTTTTTCTTGCTTTCGGCTTCCTTTTTAGCGTCCTCGATGATCCTCTCGGCTTCCTTTTCGGCGGAACCGATAGCGGATTCTGCCTGCTGCTTGCGGTAGTTTATTCCGACCTTGAACATCACGAAGCCGGAAGCCGCCGCGCCGACAATGAACGCTATAATTCCGATTACAAATTCCAAACCCGTTTACCTCCTTTATAGTATTTCTTCAAGGAGAATAAAGGCTTTCACTTATATACGATTGTCAGACCGCCGCCGGAGCCGCCGATAAAGCGCGTGCCGCCTGCCGGTCCGTGATAAGTCTCCTTAAACGTATTCGCAGGAGACGGCGGCAGTCCCGTTCCGACCCTGTGGGTCACGGAATGCCGTGTATACGGAAAAAGACCCGAAGCGATCTTTCTGTACTATACACAACACATGGCACAGAAAAATACTTTGAGTAAAACGAATTTATCCGCTTATAATATAATATATGAAAACCTTCTATTCGCCATAGAAGAAAGAAAAAAATTGAACAGCAATTTATTTGCATAGTCTGCGGGGAAAACGCGGTCACGTCAGACCCCGAAACCGTTTATTTAAATACATTGCATTCATTCTTCTATTTTAATATAAATTCTTCGGTTTGTCAAGGAAAATTATACAATTTGACACTATTTAATAATATTTACCCCCTCAGTATGTACAAAAAGACGATTGACAAAACAAATTAAATGTGATATTCTGAATTTATAGTACAAAACGCTGATAAGGAAGGCACTATACGCCAAGGGTTTTCAGAGAGTCCCGCAGCTGCTTTCAGCAGTTTGCTGCGAGCGGGGTATTCCCAAGTATAGCGCACACCGCCTTTGAGTCCGTCCAATACACGGCGGGTCGCTCCCGTTACAGAGTGGAATGAGGTATACTGTTTGTAATGCCAATTGCTGATATTACAATATGTATATGAATTTGGGTGGAACCGCGATATTATCGTCCCTTAGTCCGAAAAGTAAAATTTCGGATTAAGGGACTTTTTTGTAACTATTATTAATAGTGTTGTTACCGTCCGATTATAATTCGGTGTCGGCTCGGTTACAATNCGGAACAACCGTTGAAGTTTTCCATNGGCAGTGCTATTATTTGGATAACACTGATAGGATTGGAGCTTCAACTATGAAAAGACGGCTGTTCTGCGANATNTCNCCGCTGACCTACAAGGTATCCATGCTGAAATGCATTTTACTGCGGCATATAAAAAATTTTTTCGGANTATTTTTCGGAGTGCGTTTTGCTTCCGAAAAAACCGAGGAAAAGCTNCCCGTGCTGCTCTATANGCACAGCTCCCTGATACGCAGGCGGCTGGGGAACGCCGATATGCGGCTTCAGGAAAACAAGGCGGTGAACCTTTCNATTGCCGCGCCGAAAATTTCGGGGATACTGATACACCCGNNCGAGACCTTTTCCTTTTGGGNGCTTGTTGGAAGTCCCGACGAGAAAAAGGGCTANCTGGAGGGGCTTACCATTGAAAANGGANNTCCCTCGTCNGGTATCGGCGGNGGACTNTGCCAGATGACAAACCTTATCCACTGGATGGCTCTCCACTCCGAGCTGGAAATTNCCGAGCATCACCACCANGACCANATCGACCTTTTTCCCGANCACGGCAGGAAAGTNCCGTTCGGNACGGGTACGTCGGTTTTCTANAACTANGTTGACTACAGGCTGAAAAACAACACGGACAACACCTATCAGCTGATCGTTTACACCGANGGAGAATATCTCCGCGGCGAACTGAGAGCCCTGACCCGCTCAAAATTTGCCTTTCACATAAAAACCGAAAACGAGCGNTTTGTCCGNNAGGACGGCGCGGTGTACCGCAGAGGCGAGNTCTATCGGGCNGTNGTGGANTCCCNTTCGGGAAAGCTTCTCCGAAANGAACTGCTNAGAAAAAACAATGCAAAGGTNGCATATGAGNTAGACGAGCAGAAAATTTCGGANAATTAANTTTTACAAATTGTAATATTAAATATAAATTATACAAAGGAGATTNTTAAAATGATCAAACTAACACTGAAAGACGGCTCGGTCAAGGAGATCGAATCGGCAATGCCNGCNGCNGANGTNGTNAAGGGNATNGGCATGGGACTNTACAAATCCGCNTGCTGCGTAAAGCTGGACGGTCAGGTATGCGATCTGCGTACCANNATCGACAAGGACTGCACCTTTGAGGTNATGACCTTTGACAGCGACGAGGGNAAAAAGACNTTCTGGCACACNGCTTCCCACATTCTGGCGCAGGCTGTNAAGAGACTTTANCCCAATGTTAAGCTTGCNATNGGNCCCGCTATCGACAACGGCTTTTACTATGATTTCGACACNGAAAAGGCGTTNACCGCCGACGACCTTGCGGCTCTNGAAGCGGANATGAAAAAGATCGTCAAGGAGGGTATNGACATTGAGCAGTTCGGACTTCCCGCNGACGAGGCAAAGGCTATGCTTGAAAAAATGGGCGAGCCNTANAAGGTGGAGCTTTGNGCNGANCACGCAGGCAAGGGCGAGGANATCAGCTTCTACAAGCAGGGCGANTTNACCGACCTTTGNGCAGGNCCTCATCTNATGANNACNNCCGCTGTAAAGGCTTTCAAGCTTACAGCCTGCACGGGNGCNTACTGGCGGGGCGACGCCAAGGGNAANCAGCTTTCCCGTGTTTACGGTACTGCATANCCCAAGGCAAGNCAGCTTGAGGANCACCTCAAGGCTGCCGANGAAGCCAAAAAGCGCGACCACAACAAGCTNGGNCGTGAGCTTGAATATTTTACNACTGTNGACTANATCGGTCAGGGACTTCCCATTCTGCTTCCCAAGGGNGCGAGNGTNATTCAGATTCTCCAGCGCTGGGTTGAGGACGTTGANCANAAGCACGGCTATNTGCTNACAAAAACTCCCTACATGGCAAAGCGTGAGCTTTACAAAATTTCGGGACACTGGGATCACTANCTNGACGGTATGTTNGTNCTNGGCGACCCCCACGACGANACTAAGGAATGCTTTGCNCTCCGTCCTATGACNTGTCCTTTCCAGTATCAGGTATTTCTGAACAGNGCNCGCTCCTACCGCGATCTTCCCATGAGNCTNGGCGAGACCTCCACGCTNTTCAGAAANGAGGACAGCGGCGAAATGCACGGTCTTATCCGNGTNCGNCAGTTCACNATTTCCGAGGGACACCTTATACTCCGTCCCGAACAGCTTGAAGAGGAATTTAAGGACTGTTTGGAGCTTGCAAAATATATGCTTGGTACGGTAGGTCTGCTTGACAAGTGTACTTTCCGATTCTCGCAGTGGGATCCCGCAAATCCCAAAAACAAGTATGAGGGTACTGCCGAGCAATGGGAAGAAGCGCAGTCTGTTATGAAGAAGATTCTCGACCACCTTGGTCTGGAATATACTATCGGTATAGATGAGGCTGCTTTCTACGGTCCGAAATTGGATATCCAGTACAAAAACGTGTACGGCAAGGAAGATACCCTTGTAACAATTCAGATAGATATGCTTTTGGCGGCAAAATTCGGCATGGAGTACACTGATGTTGACGGCAAAAAGCGTATGCCCTATATCATTCACAGAACGTCCCTCGGCTGCTATGAACGTACACTTGCGTACCTTATCGAGACCTACGCGGGTGCGCTGCCGCTGTGGCTTTCTCCCGAACAGGTGAGAATTCTCCCCGTTACGGACAGAGCCGCGGAGTACAGCAATAAAGTCCTTGAAAAGCTTGAAGCAAGAGGTATCCGCGCGACTGTTGACTCCCGCAAGGAGGGCGTGGGCTACAAAATTCGTCAGGCACAGCTTGACAAGATACCTTACTTCTTTATCGTAGGCGACAAGGAAGTGGAGGAGAATACACTTTCTCTCCGTTCCTGCAAGGAGGGCGACCTGGGTGCAAAGCCCATGGACGAAGTACTTGAAAGAATTTTCAGAGAGAATGACGAGAAGGTAAGATAACATCAATTGAAAGTTTAAACCCCGTCTGTTACAGGCGGGGTTTTGCTATTTTGTTGAGAAGTGCATATTGAGAACAGTCTTGTTTGCTCTTTCTGCCATACGGACGGTCTGCGCCGTACCGCTTCGCAGGTCATTTTTATTGAAGCAGCAAACGCATATATCGCCAAGTTCAACAAGCCGCGCATTTCGTTTTTTCATACAGTATTTATCATAGTCGTCCGATATAACGTCAACACTGTCGGCAAATCCTAACAATATTTTGTACTGCTCCTTGTCACTATTGTTCCAGTATAAAATCTGCTTTTCGGGAGGACAGGGCAGAATGAGATGAAGCTTCAAATGCGGATAATATTTTTTAAGGACTATCACAGACAATTCGCAGTACATATCCCAGCCGCGCGCTCCGCCTGCATAGAAATCGGTAACACCGCTTTCCGCCAGTATAGGAAGTATTGCCGCAAGATTATTGACAGCGTTTGTATCCCTATCGGACGAAAACGACCTGTGTCCCGTAAAAAAACAGCTTTGCATTTTTATCTCCTTGCAAAATAAATATATTGTATATAATACAATATACATTGTATTATAAAAAATTTAAAAAGTCAATATATTTTGATAAAATTTTATTAGGCAAGGAGGCTTAATATGAAGAAGCAATATTATGAAAAATACAGAAAATTGGGCTTGAAAATAAGCTACTATAGAAAATGCAATGGCATTACGCAGGAGCAGTTAGCCGAAAAACTCGGTAAAGATACTTCGTTTATTGGGGCGGTGGAAGCTCCAAACGTCAACAGAACCGTTTCACTCGACACGCTTTTTGACATTTCTGAAATTTTGGGAGTACCGCCGTATAAGTTTTTAATAGATGATTGAATATGTCTGTTGGAGCCGGTTATTATGTACAGAAGAATACGAGATTTAAGGGAAGATAAGGATATGACCCAAAAGCAGATGGCTGAAATATTAAATTGCAGTCAACGTGTCTACAGCAACTACGAGCGGGGCGATATTGATATCCCGACAGAAATACTTAAAAAGCTTGCTGATTTCCATAATGTATCAACTGACTATCTTCTTGAACGCACCAATAACAAGAATACCGCTTTGTAAATTTTGTCACTTAAAGCATTGGCAAATTTTAAATTTCCATGAAATTAAACTTGCATTCGTCTCATATATATGGTATTATTGATTTAAAGGTTCATTCCCTTTTTTTCGACACGTTTTTCAAAAGTATGGAAAGGAGAACGGATATGATCATATTCTGGATCATCTTTTTTATAGCCGCGCTTCTGGTGGAAGCGGCGACCTTTGCGCTTGTGTCCATATGGTTTGCGGCGGGCGCGATGGGCGCTCTCATCACCGCTTCGCTGGGCGGAAATCTTACGCTCCAGCTTATTGTATTTACCTTGGTTTCGGGTATACTATTGGCGTTTACACGTCCTATGCTGAAAAAGCTTTTCCCCAACAAGTTTATCCCGACAAACTCGGAGCTTGAAGTTGGAAAGACCGCCGTTGTCACGGAAAATATCGACAACGAAACAGGCGGCGGAAGAGTACGGCTGGGCGGCGTGAACTGGGCGGCTGTCTCCGCGGACGGAGCGAAAATTTCCGAGGGTGCGGTCGTTACGGTAACAGAGGTTCGTTCCGCAAAGCTTGCGGTTATTCTTAAAGCTAATGACAGCAGCGGCGAAAGCGATACAAAAAATTAATTTGAAAGGTTGACGTTATTATGCAGTTTATTTTTATCGGTCTTATTATTCTGGTCATTCTTATTCTTATTTCGGGCATCAAGTTTGTCCCGCAGGCTAATGAGTACGTTGTGGAAAGACTGGGTACTTTTTCCCGCTCTCTCCATGCGGGCCCTCACTATGTTATTCCTTTTATCGAAAAGGTCGCAAAGAGAGTTTCCGTAAAGGAACAGGTCGCGGACTTCAAGCCCCAACCCGTTATCACCAAGGATAACGTTACCATGCAGATAGATACGGTCGTATTCTACCGCATTACCGATTCAAAGCTTTACACCTACGGCGTTGAGCGTCCCCTGGCGGCTATTGAAAATCTTACCGCAACAACTCTCCGTAACATCATAGGCGAGCTTGAGCTTGACGCCACTCTCACGTCCAGAGACGTTATCAACGCAAAGATAACCGCTATCCTTGACGAAGCCACCGACCCTTGGGGTATCAAGGTAAACCGCGTTGAGCTGAAAAACATTATCCCTCCCAGAGAAATTCAGGACTCCATGGAGCGTCAGATGAAAGCTGAGCGCGAAAGACGTGAAAAAATACTCCAGGCTGAGGGTGAAAAGAAGTCTCAGGTGCTTGTTGCAGAGGGTGAAAAGGAGTCCAAGATTCTCCGCGCCGAAGCCGACAAGGAAGCGGAAATTCTCCGCGCCGAGGCTGAGAAGCAGGCTATGATCCTCCGCGCGGACGCTGTAAGACAGCAGAAAATTCTTGAAGCGCAGGGTGAAGCGGAGTCCATTCAGCTGGTTCAGAACGCTCTTGCGGAAAGCCTTGTCCGTCTTAATCAGTCCAATCCTCAGGACAACGTTATCGCTCTCAAGAGCCTTGAAGCCTTTGCGAAAGCTGCCGACGGCAGAGCCACAAAGATCATTATTCCCTCGGAAATTCAGGGACTTGCGGGACTTGTTACCTCCATCAAGGAAGTTGCCGCAAACAGCGCACAGCCCCAGAAGCCGCAGGGTAAATAAGTATAAAACAAACGGAGCAGTAAACCTGCTCCATTTTTATGTTCAGACCTATTCAGCGGCGGGAGGGATAACAGCCGATTATTATTCCCTGCTTGGCAAGAGCCTCCTGCTCGCTGTCGGTAAGAACACGCTTATACTCGTCGGGGATAGGCTCGGCTGACCACAGCGTATACGTTACGCCCGCGCCGTTATCGCTGAAGTCAAACTCGCCGTAAACATACCCCGAAAAATCATCTCTGAGAAAATTCGCTACATCGGTCTTGCTGTTTCCGAAAGTAAAAACCGTGCCGTCGTTTTCAAACGTATTTCCCTCAACCTTTGTGCCGCTGATATATAAATTCACAAGACCCGCTCCCGAGCTTGAAAATACACTCCTTGCTTTTTCGTCAGCCTCCTCTAAGGCTGCGTCGGTTCCGTTTCCCGAGGCTGTGATTATCAGCGTTACGGCGGCAACTATGGCAACTATCGCCGCACAGAATATGGCTTCAAGCTTTCTGCGGAATTTTTTCCCGACCGTATCAACTTTTTCCGCTGAAGGCATTTTTACTGCGGGCCTGCTGTTTTCGTGCGCAGTTTTCATCTGTATGTAGGATTCTTCCGCGGCAAGCTTTCTGTTTCTGATATAAATTTCCTCTTTGTTTTCCGCAAAGGAGCTTTCCGTTTCCACGTCCGGAATGGCATTCTGCTCCTCGATATAATCGGGAAGATTCAGCTCAACCACATCTCCGTTTTGACTTTTTTCGTTCATTCTATCAGCTCCTTTTCGGTATTACTCCTTTGCAAAGCCTTTACGGAACAGCGGTATTAATATCCCTCCCGCGGCATTGCCCAATGTCATCACAAGCATATAAAGCGCGCCCTTTCCCGACCATGCCCCGCCTGCGGTGAAGTAAAACATATTCGCAACGCAATGCTCGAAGCCGCTGAGGATAAAGGTCATTACAGGCAGGAAAACCGCAAGCATCTGTCCCACGGGATTTTTTATGTTCTTGTAGCCGTCCGCGGCGATAAACATGAGAAGTCCGCAGAAAAAGGCAAGGACAAATATGCTGACCGGGCTATCGGACAGCTTCACGTCGCACAGGGCTTTCGCCTTTTCGGAAATCCCCGCGCCTATCCTTGTCACCGCTAAAAGTCCCGCGGTCACAGCCGTGCCGATAAGATTTCCCGCCCAGATGAAAACAAGGTCTATCAGATAGGCGGGCTTGTTTTCAACGGCGTAGCCGACCTTTCCCGTGAAAAGCATAAACCCGAAGGTAAGTATTGTGAACAGTCCCGTGCCGAACAAAAACGCTCCCACCACCTTGTTTTCACAGGAAAGATAGACCGTTCCTCCGATGCCTATGGCTATACCCGTAAGTATGGCTTTAAGCAGTATGTCCATGTAAGTTTTTATTTTGGTATTCATTTCAGTGCAGTTCCTTTCCGGAGCGTGTCAGCACGCCCTTATCATGTTTCCTCTTCAAGCTCCTTCACCGCTTCGGACAGCCATTTCAGCTCGTCCTCGCCGGGCTTTTCCCCCCGCCTTTCCTCGCAGTAGCGGACGGCAAGGGATACGATATCCATTTCCGAAGCAGTTTCGGCGGCGGTCGTTTCCGCGTCTCCCGAAGCGTTCGGGCGCATTCCCGAAAACTGCAAGAGATTTGGGTACAGCTCCTTTAGCCGCATGAAAATGTTGTCCCCCGCAAAGCTGTCGGTCACGGTTATTTTCATGAAGTCGTCGCGGTTCGGGTCGGCTTTTGCCGTTTCCAAAATATTTTCATAGCTGTCCTCCAAGGTGCGCAGTCTGTATGGCTGTGGGACGTCAAGCTCCGTTACGGAAAGCGTCTCGGTATCAAATAGGGTAACGGTTTTTTTGTACCTTGCCTCTCCGAAAGAATATGGTAAGGGCGCGCCGCTGTACCGTATAAGGGTCTTTGCGCCGCTTTTTGACACGGTCTGCGCCTTGTGGAGATGTCCCAGAGCAACGTAATCGAAGCCCGAAAAAGCGTCCGCGGGAATTTTATCCGCGCCTCCGACGGACTCCGCCGCTCTTGCGGATATGTCGCTTTCCGCCGCGGAAGCCCCCGCCGCAAAGCAGTGCGCGGCAAGGATATTCACGGGACTGTCCGTCCTTGACAAAATTTTATCGGTCACGGCTTTCATCACGGAGGCAGCGTTCGGTTCGCAATCCAAGACCGCGGCGGCGTCCGCAGGGTTAAAGTAGGGCAGAGAATATATAGAAGTATTTCCCACGGTAACGGGGACAAATGCGTCCTCAACAGAGCCCGATATGTACAGTCCCGACGAGCGGAGAAGTCCCGCGCAGGAGGCAAGCCGCGCCGCGCCGTCGTGATTTCCCGCGCATACTATCACGGGGATTTTTCTTTCAAGGCAAAGCTTTGTGGCAAATTCGCTCCAAAGCTTCACCGCCTCCGCGGAAGCCACCGAGGTATCGAAAACATCTCCCGCGATTATGACCGCGTCAGCGTCCTCGGACAGTCTGCAAAGACTTTCGCAGAGCGTTTTCTGATATGGCAGAAGCGGTATCCCGCACAATGATATGCCGAGATGCAGGTCTGAGGTGTGAAGAATTTTTATATCAATGCGCTCCCTTCGGGTTTATCTGTAGACCCTTACATAGTCCACAAGCATTTTGTCGGGCAGGTCGTCAGGGTTGGGGATACCCGTCCATGACCCTGTTTCGGAAGATATCTTGATAAACAGCGGTACCTCGCAGGTGCCCAGAGCCTTAGCCGCGTCGGTGCGCCAGGACTCCTTTCCGTCTATGTAGAAAACGTACTCTTGCTTAGTCCACAACAAAGAAAACGTGTGATATTCGCCGTCGTAAACGTCGATATCCGTAACATTTCCCGATGATTTGTGGCTGAAGCCGTAGCCGTCCCAGTTAAGGGTGTTCTGGACCTGCTTTTTACTGTAGTAGGGAGTTTCCATAATATCTATCTCGGTACCGTTCCTGCCGCCGTTGGTCTCGTCGTTAACGCTGTCGCCCATAAGCCAGAAAGCCGTCCAGTATCCGGGAACATTGTTCACGGTGCAGCGTATCTCGAAATATCCGTAAGCCTGCTCGAACTTTCCCCTGCTTCTGACGCCGCCGCTGAGGAAACGGTCGGTTTCCTCGTCGTAGGACATTCCTATTACCAGATTTCCCTCGCCGTCAAGATAGGACATACTGTTGTCCCAGTAATTGTTCAGGTCTTGTCTTTTCTGTTCGGGACATCTTTCCCATTTTGTTCCGTCAAGGGTATCGCCGTCGAAGTTGTCCTCAAAGGAGAGAGTGTAGGTTTTTCCTTCAAGGGTAACGGTGGTATAGTCGTCAGGGTCGGGCTCACGGGCTGTTACCGTAACGCTGCACACGGCTTTCAGATCAGTGCCCTTTATCCTTATGGAAATATCCGCTGTACCCTCTTTCAGCGCGGTGACGATACCGCCCTTTTTCACTGTGGCGACAGACCTGTCCGATGACGACCATTGAACGGTGCATTTTTTGTATCCCGTAACGGACGGTTTAAGGGTAAAGGTCTCGCCCTCGCAAAGGGTAACGCTCGTGCTGTCAAGGCTTATGCTTTTCTTTTTCGGAGTCTTGGAACTTGCGGAAACTCCGAGGGAAATTATAAAAACGCAGGTCAGCAGCGCGGCTGTCAAAGCAAGAAATTTTTTTGAGTTCATAGAAGCGCCCTCCGTTCGGCTATAGTACTTTATTGAATTATAACATATTTATTTTGATTTGTCGATATCTTTCAAGTTTTTATAAAATGCATATAAATTTTGATTTAGCGCATAACGCACTATGTGGCAACACTTGGGCGGCGAAGCCGCCGACTCAAGCTGGTCCAGCTGAGCCCAGCTGGCGAGGTTTCCAAAGGGCGAGGAGCCCTTTGGTCGCCGCCCGCAGGCGGCGAAATTCTTTTCGTTCAAAACGGTGAAAGGGGTGAGAAATGCGACAGCATTTCGAGGGGGAGCGGACACGACCGCTCCCCCTTTGTACAGTGCGCGACAAAGTAAATTTCCAAAACGTCACAGTGTGACGTTTTGGACGGAGCAAAATGTTG
>JAAVHI010000023.1 GCA_014799785.1 Ruminococcus sp. | reverse complement strand
TGCGGGCGCGGGGAGGGGAGTTTCGCCGCCTGCGGGCGGCGACCAAAGGGCTCCGCCCTCTGGACTTCTGCGAGCTGGGCTCAGCTCGACCAGCTGATGTCGGCGGCTTCGCCGCCTAAAGGGTTGTTACTTTGTGCGTAGCACGATAAATCAAAATTTATTTGCCAAAAGCTTTTATGCAAAGAATATCCCAAATGCGGCGGTAACGTTTTCACATAGGTATGGACATTTTCGTCAATATATGATATAATGTAATATCAGTAACTCAAACCTCTGACGGAAAGGAAGTGCGCCGCAGAAAATGAAAAGTAAATATCTTGGAGTTCTGCTTGCGGCGTTGGTCTTTCTGGGCGGCTGTGCGGAGGAGCTTCCCGTCGAAACCGAGCAGCATACGGGGAGCGCTTATACGGCGGCAGAACCGATTTCCGACGTTTTGCAGGCTGACGAGAGCAGCGCAGCTGCCGCAGAAAGTATTCCCGCGGAAACAGAGTTTACCGCAGTCTCGGAGACCGTTTCGCAGGTTTTAGGTACATACGATCTTCCACCGGAATTTTATGACCGTTTTTATGATATTACGGACAGTCTTGCACATTTTAATTATTACGATATATCGTTGTCCTACTGCGATCTTGAAACCGGTTTTCGGATAATGCTCAATCCCGATAAGCACTACTATTCCGCGTCGGTGATAAAGGCTCCGTATATGCTGTACATTTACCGTCTTGCGCTTGCGGGAAAAGCCGATCTGGAGCAAAAGCTGACCTACACGGAAAAGTACAGGCGCGAGGGTACGGGCGAGCTGAAAAATATGGAGTTCGGCACGGAATTCACCGTTGAGGAGCTTATAGGCTACTGTCTGGAGACAAGCGATAACTCGGCGTTTGCAATGCTGAAGGAGCTTTATCCTGAGGACGGGTATGAGAAGTTCGCCGCTTCCATCGAGGGAGTACACGCCGAGGACGCAAAGGCAAAGGGAGGTCCTCAGATATGCTGTGAGTCCTCGCTGGCTTTTTCCCGCGCGATATACAATTTTATCGGCGAGAACAATCCTTACTCGGAAAATCTGTTTATCCACATGACCAACAGCCGCAATGCCATGATATACGGCGGAGACGGCTCAGAGGTGGTTCGCAAATACGGCTGGTACGAGGGATTTTTCCACGACATGGCGATAGTGTACGGAGAAAAAAATTATCTTATCAGCATTATGACAAACCTTGATCTGCTTGAGATAGATTCCCGCGAATACGGGATATTCAGGGATCTGTCACTGCTTTTTGCGGAGTACGCCGAAAGCGTCGCCAAGGACGATAACGGCGGCGATACCGTTATAATAAAAATACCGAAATGGGAGGAATATGAAATGGTTCTGCCGAAAGACCCATATATGCTTCTGAGCGTGGTGAACATGAAGCTGAGGGACAGCTACAAAAATCTTGATGAGCTTTGTGAGGACATGGACGTCAGCGCCGCCGATTTAGCTGCGCAGCTGGAAAAGATCGGGTACGCATACAGCAGGGAGCTGAACAGCTTTGTTCCTATACCAAAGGAGACGGAGCAGGGGACAGCCGCGACGGAAACGTCGGCGGGAGAATAATTCCGTAAAATTTTGAAAAAACACTTGCATTTTCCGACGGAGTGTGGTATAATAATTTCCGTCGGAATTTACGGAAGCGTATCGAAGTGGTCATAACGGGCTTGACTCGAAATCAAGTAGTCCGTAAGGGCTCGTGGGTTCGAATCCCACCGCTTCCGCCAGTGAATAAGTCTTGTAAATCCAGTTTATAAAAGGATTTGCAAGACTTAATTTTTGCTTGCAAAATTAATATAAAATTCACAAGTACACATTTACGACGAACTTACGACAAAAAAATATCCATCGCTGACCGAAATCAGCATGGGATAACCTTGCGGGCTTTATATTTTTGACTTTTATAAAATGTATGCTGACAGTAACGCAGTTTTTTCTTCAAAATACTGGACAAGTCGAAAATAATATGCTATAATATAATGTATTTACATTTTATATGGAGGTTTTACAGACTATGTCTTTGTTGAAAAAGGTTTCCGCTGCCGCGGCCGCAGCGGTCATGACGTTCTCCCTGGCTTCCTGCGGAAGCGACACAACTTGGGGAGCAGATATCGACGGTACTCGTATCAGAGCCGGTATTTTCATTTATTTTCAGTCCAATGCCGTATCCGAAGCAATGCAGTATCTGGGCGAGGGCGAGACCGATGTTCTTTCCATCACTATCGAGGATAAGCCCTCAAGAGACTGGATAAACGACGAGGCTGTGGAGGACATGAGAGAGTACGCAGCGGTCGAAAAGAAGTTTACAGAGCTGGGTCTTACATTTGAAAATAACGAGGAGAAAGCCGCGTCCAATACTGTTGACCAGTGGTGGGAATACGTTGGTGAGTACTTCGAGGGTCTCGGCGTGAGCAAGCAGTCCTACTATGACGTGGTGCTTAACACCCAGAAGCGCGCTGCTATCTTTGACTATTACTACTCCGACGGCGGCGAGAAAGCTGTTCCCGATGATGAGATCAAGGACTATTTGCTGGAGAATAATTCCAGAATAAAGTTTATCAGAATGGAGCTTAAGGACGGCGAGGGAAATCTCCTCAAATCCGACGGCAAGGAAGAGCTTAGAAAGATGGCTGAGGGCTATATCGAAAGAGCCAAAAGCGGCGAAAGCTTCGAGGCTATCGAGGACGAGTACAACGAGTATTACGCAAATCTTATTGCAGAGGCTAACGGAACAGCTTCAGAGACAGAGGACGGCGCAGTTGAGGAGGACGACGTTTCCGATACCACAGGAGAGACTGAAGAGAGAATAAGCTACGGTACGATAGTGTCAAAGGGCGGAATAATACCCTCCGAAAAGGTGGCTGAGACCGTTTTTGACGGCAGCCTGAACGTGGGAGACTATACCATTGTCGAGGAAAATGAGGTTTGGTATATCGTCTACAGAATGGATCTGTTTGACGATCCTACCTATTTGGATGTACAGAAGGACTCCGTTCGCAGGTCTTTGAAAGGTGAGGAGTTTGACGCGTCGGTTCTGAGCTGGACAGAGGGTCAGAACTGTACCGTAAACGAAGCTGCCGTCAAGCGCTACAAGCTTGAAAAGCATACCGCTGAATAAATTCTAAACGTCCCGTTTCGGCGGGACGTTCTTTTTTCATTCAAGCAAATAATACCGCAGAACTTACCATAAGCTGTATCCTCCGCAAAAAATCCGCATATAATGAAACAGCGGATTTTCCGCTGCATGGGAGACGCGGACTGACGCGTCCCCGTTGTACCACATTGCAGACAAGGAGGATAGCGCGGTATCTGAATGCCGCGCGCATACAGATCATGCCAAGTGTTTTTTTAAGTCCCTCCACGCAGGAGTGGAATCCGTATATTAACGGAGGAACCGAAGAAGAATATATGAATATCATCGCCGATAAAATGGAGCCGTACCTCCGTTCGTCGGGGATAGAGTATACCAGAAACGACCCTGCCCGCGACGTCCGCGGAGCGATAAGCGACTCCAACGGCGGCAATTACGACGTACATCTCGCTCTCCACTCAAACGCAGGCGGAGGTCAGTATTCGGGAAAGCTCAGGGGCGTTGACATTTACTATTCGCCCTATTCAAGCTACAGCAGACAGCTTGCCACGATAATCGCCAACAATATGAAAAGCGTTTATCCCGACCCCTCTAAGGTAAATATCCGTCCCACAACATCTCTCGGAGAGGTCACGAGAACAAAGGCTGTGGCTGTTCTTGCGGAGCTGGGTTATCACGACAATCAGCAAGACGCGGAGTGGATAAAGGCAAATCTTGATGCTATTGCAAAAAATCTGGTTCAGTCGCTTTGCGATTATTTTGGTATACCCTTTGTTGAAGCGACTCCCGTAAGACGCGGAATCGTTTCCACGGACGGCTCCAACCTCAACATCAGAAAGTACCCATCCACCGACGCGGCTATTATCGGTGTTATCCCCAACGGAGCGACCATGTCGGTTTACGGTCAGACGGGCAACTGGTACGTTATCCGCTACGGCAATACCTACGGCTACGCCGCCGCGGACTTCATTACATTTGAGTGATTTACGGCAGTCCTTAAAATGACCGCGCAATTCTGAGGGCTTGTATCAAGCTATGACTTGTTTTAAGACGCCTTTTTTCGGTACGGGAAATTTTTCCTCCCGTACCGAAAAAATATTTCCATAACAGTTGAAGTTTGAAAAAAAGTGTGGTATAATTTAATATGTATAGTTATTTACATTCGGCTTGACCAAAAGGAGAAGCTTATGTCAAAAATCAAAGTAGCCGTCCTGTTCGGCGGCGTGTCAAACGAACACGAAATTTCATTGATCTCGGCGTCGAATATCATCTCGGCGATACCAAGGGATAAGTACGAGGTCATTCCCATAGGCATTACAAAAAAAGGCAGATGGCTTTTCTATCCGGGGGACATAAGCCTTATTAAGTCGGGACAGTGGGAATCCCACCCGGACTGCGTTCCCGCAGTCATAGTTCCCGATCCCGTCTATAAGGGGATAATGAAGGTCTCGGACGGAGCCTATACGGTCAAAAGGATAGACGCAGTCTTTCCCGCTCTGCACGGTCAGAACGGCGAGGACGGCGCTGTTCAGGGACTTCTGAAGCTTTCGGGAATACCCTACGTGGGCTGTGATATAATTTCCTCGGCAACCTGCATGGACAAAACCGTTGCCCACAAGATACTGGAATCGGACGGCATCAGGATGGCAAGATGGAAAAGCGTTTCCGTTTCGGAGCTTGGCAGACTGGACGAGGTGTGCGAAAATACCGCGGCAGAGCTTGAATACCCGCTTTTCGTAAAGCCCGCAAACAGCGGCTCGTCGGTGGGCGTGAACAAGGCAAGCTCCTTTGAGGAGCTGAAAAACGCGGTAAAGCTTGCGTTCAGCCACGACAGAAAGGTCATCATAGAGGAATTCGTAAAGGGCAGGGAAGTGGAATGCGCCGTTTTCGGCAAAGATAACCCGTTCGCCTCGGCGGTGGGAGAGATCAATTCCTGCAACGAGTTTTACGATTACGAAGCGAAGTACATTCTGGGCACGTCGGGACTTTCCATTCCCGCGGATATCCCCGAAGCCTCGTCAAGGGAGATACGTGAAACTGCTATAAAAGCCTTTAAGCTTATGGGCTGTTCGGGACTTGCCCGCGTGGACTTCTTCCTGAAAGAGGACGGCACTGTGATACTTAACGAGCTGAATACAATGCCCGGCTTTACGCAGATAAGTATGTACCCCAAGCTTATGGAAAATATGGGAATTTCCCAGTCGGAGCTTGTTGATAAGCTTATTTCTCTTGCAATTGAGGGATAATATACATATTGGAGGCAAGTTTGAAAATCTTCGATTTTCAAACTGCGAGTTTTGTTTTCCTCATTGACATTCGGAATTTTGCTGACGCAAAAGCACAAAACATCGCAGAGAGGAGGACGCATTTTCCCTGTCGGGAAAATGGTCATGATTATGAACAATAACGCGATCGGCGTATTCGATTCGGGTCTGGGAGGACTGACCTGTCTGAAAGAGCTTAACAAGCTTATTCCGGGCGAAAATGTGATATATTTCGGCGATACCGCAAGGCTTCCCTACGGAACGCGAAGCCGCGAGACAGTTTTGGAGTATGCTCATCAGGATATAGCTTTCGTGAAGAGCAAGAACGTGAAGATGATAATTGCCGCTTGCGGAACTGTTTCCTCGGTTCTGGGGAGCGGAAAAACGTCAGACGGCGAAATTCCCTTTACGGGAGTGCTTCTTCCCGCGGCTCAGGCGGCGTGCGGAATTACCCGAAACGGAAAAGTCGGGGTAATTGGTACGGAGGCCACGATTAAATCGGGCTCTTACGGAAAAGCTATAAGAGGGATACGTCCAGACGTTTCGGTGATAGGAGCGGCTTGTCCGCTGTTCGTGCCCCTTGTGGAAAACGGTTTTACGGCAAGGGACAACAAGGTCGCGCAGCTTGTGACCGAGCAGTATCTTGCTCCAATCAAGAAAGAGGGTGTTGACACGCTTATTCTGGGCTGTACCCATTATCCCATAATAAAGGACGTTATTTCCGACTTTATGGGGGACTCGGTAACGCTTGTTTCTTCGGGTGAGGAAGCGGCTAAGTACGCCTATAAAATGCTGATGAGCAGGGAAATGCTTTCCGACCGCGAGGAAAACGGTACAAACACATACTACACTTCCGACAGCATAGAGCTTTTTGAGGAAAACGCCCGCGCTTTTCTCGGCAGCTCTCTGAACGGCGACGTCTATAAGGTGGGGATCGACGAGCTTATCTCCGCCGCAAATCAATACCGGTGAGGAATAAAATGGAAAAGAATGTTTTGATAAATCTTACAAGCATCAACACTGTGGACGACGACAGCTCCAAAACGGAGCTTACCACGGCGGGTACGCTGAGAAGCCTTAAAAACGGCGGCTTCGAGCTGAAATACGAGGAATCGGAGGTGACGGGCTTCGGCGGTTCTACCACAAGACTTACCCTGCACGGCAACCATCTTGTGAACCTGAACCGCACTGGCACTGCGCCCTCTGACCTGATACTCGAAAAGGACAAGAAGCACCACTGTCACTACGGCACGCCCTACGGCGATTTTACAATGGGTATATTTACTCACTGTATTGACAACAACATCGGCGAGGACGGCGGCGATCTCTACCTCAAATACACGGTGGACATCAATTCCAGCTTTGTGTCAGACAACGAGATATACATTAAAATAAACTGATTTTTCAATTTGCAGTCGAAAGGAAGATAAAAAATGACAAATCCTATAAAATCCGCTTCCGATGAGCTTCGGGAGATACTGATGTCCGCTCTGGGACGGCTTGTTTCCGAGGGGAAGATAGAGGCTGTGCCACTGCCCTCATTCAACGTTGAGATACCGCAGGACAAATCCCATGGAGACTTTGCGTCCAATATCGCACTTGCCTGCGCAAAGCCGCTTAAATCCGCGCCGAGAAAGATCGCCGAGCTTATCTGCGAAGCGGTCATTCTTGAGGGAACTTCCTTTGAGCGAGTGGAGATAGCGGGTCCGGGCTTCATTAACTTTTTCCTGTCAAGAAACTGGTTTTCGGGCGTTGTGACCTCCGTACTCTCCGAAAAGGAAAATTACGGCAAAACCGACAGCGGCGCGGGAAAAAGCATTCTTGTGGAATTTGTTTCCGCAAACCCCACAGGTCCCATGCATATCGGCAACGCCCGCGGCGGCGCTATCGGAGACGGACTTTGCTCGGTGCTTGACTGGGCGGGCTACAGAGTAGAGCGTGAGTTCTACGTAAACGACGCGGGAAACCAGATCGAGAAGTTCGGCAAATCCCTTGATCTGCGTTACTGCCAGCTTTGCTCCGAAGCGGGACAGGCTATGATGGAAAAATATACAGACTGCGAGGAGCTTAGTCAGGCTGTCTATAACGATACGGAAACCTTCCCCATGCCCGAGGACGTTTATCTCGGCGCGGATATAATCGTCCACGCAAAGAATTTTTACGACGAAAACGGCGCAGGCTTTATGGACAAGTCCGAGGCGGAGCGCAGGGAAGCGCTGGTCGCCTTTGCTCTGCCTAAAAATATCCGGAAGCTTGAGGACGACCTCCGCAAGTACCGCATTGAATACGACACATGGTTTAGGGAAAGTTCTCTCCATAACAGCGGCGCGGTAAAGGAAGTCATCGAGCTGCTGAAAAAGAGCGGTCACACCTATGAGCAGGAGGGCGCGCTGTGGTTCAAGTCCTCCGATTTCGGGGACGAAAAGGACAGGGTGCTTGTCCGCGCAAACGGCATACCTACGTACTTTGTACCCGATATTGCTTACCACTACAACAAGCTTGTGACCCGCGGCTTCGATACGGCTATAGACGTCCTCGGAGCAGACCACCACGGCTATGTTCCCAGAATGAAAGCCGCAATGGAGGCTCTGGGTATCGACCCTAACCGCTTTAATGCTATAATCATGCAGATGGTTCGTCTTGTGAAGAACGGCGAGACCTACAAGCTTTCAAAGCGCTCGGGAAAAGCCGTTACCCTTGAAACTCTGCTGGATGAAGTTCCCATAGACGCGGCAAGGTACTTCTTTAACCTGCGTGAAGCCAATTCTCACTTTGAGTTCGACCTTGACCTTGCGATAGAGCAGTCCTCGAAAAATCCCGTTTACTATGTTCAGTACGCACACGCGCGTATCTGCTCAATTATAAGAAATCTTGAAGCGGAGGGCTTTTCGGTAAAGGAGCTGTCCGCAGAGCAGCTTAACGTTCTGGATACCCCCGAGGAAGTGGAGCTTATCCGCCATATAGCGTCGCTGCCCAACACGGTTGACGCGGCGGCAAGGGACTACGACCCGTCCAAGATAACACGCTACAGTCAGGAGCTTGCAACGCTGTTCCACAAGTTTTACGACAAGTGCCGCATAAAGGGTGCGGAGGAACCGCTTCTGTACGCCCGTCTCAGCCTTTGCGACGCGGTAAGGACTGCCCTCAGAAACACATTTGAAATGCTGAAAATAGACTGTCCAGAAAAGATGTAAAAACCTTTTAGGAGAAAAATATGCAAATAAATATAGAATGCGAATACTGCGGCTCGGTCTATGATTTTTCAAAGCACCGCACCTGTCCAGGCTGCGCGGCAGTACCCTCAAAGGAGCAGGTATCCGCTGCAAGAGCCGCCGCAAGAGCGGAAATGAACGAAAATAAGGGAACGGAAACTGTCCGCGTTGTCTATACGAGCCGTTTTATGAATGTTGCTGTAAAGCTTATTCCCGTATGCATTGCGGTGATATTGATATCCGCGCTGATGCCCTTTATAGCGGAAAAGAGCATAGACAGCTCCGTAGCGAAAAATTATCAGACCGTGGACGAGCCTGTCTATAACGATTTTCAGCTTAATGAGCCGTTCGTCTACGACGGAGTTATGACGCTTACGGTAACGGAGGCATTTATTTCCGACAGCGAACGGATACAGGCTATTCTTCCCGACGGCACGGAGCTGCTTGTTGTCCATGTGGAATGCTCGGTACCGCAGACGGGAAGTTCGTCCTACCGAAACTACTATAACCGCACTCCCTACATAGACAACGGCGAGTACTGCCGTACTTATGCTTCACACTCAGCGCTGAGCTCATGCCCCGAGGTCTACGCTCAAAACGTGTTTTCACTTTCCTCCGCAAACTATACAAATGCAAGCGACGGCTATATGTGCTTTGTAATAAACGAGGGGGACAGGCAGTTCGACCTGTGCTTCGAGGAAATATCCGTAAAAGGATATGCCCAGCAGCTTGACGGTATAGACAGGATCAGAATAGATGTTTCGGACGGGGGGAATGCCGTATGAAGAAGACTAAAGCAGAAAATGTCAAAAACTATAGTACGGCAGCAAAAGTCGCTGCGGTAATACTTCTTATTTTGGCTCCGATCGTGCTTATCATAGCGATCTCCGAGACTGCCATGATAGATGATATCGCATACTTTGACACCTACTACAGGTGGGAGATAACCGACGCTAAAGCGGAAAAGCAGTCCGACGGAAAATATCTTATCACGGCGGACATAAAAAATACAAGCGCATACCGCGCGTCCATAAGCGACTACTCAATTTCCGTAAAGTACGGAAACAACAACCGCGCCGACAATGAACTGTCCTCAAGAAGCTATCCAAACGGAGATCTCTACGATGCTTTTAAGTACCCGATCATTCCCGCGGGACAGACGGTAAAGTACCGGATGCTGGTGGAATTGCCTGAGGGTACGACTACGGTTCGTCTGGATTATAACGGCTTATCTTACGATACTAAGGATATTCTGGGAGAGAGCGGGGAAACAGTTTATACGCTGAAGCTTGACTGATTTCCAAATTTTTTGAATTTTACAGAATAAATTCACCAAAGCTGTCAAAACTATGCTTGAGGTGAATTTTATGAGCAATGAAAAATTCAAAATAGGCAATCTTTCAGGCAAAGGTCTTATTATTGCGGCTGCGGCAAGCATTCTTGTCGTGGGCGCGGCGGGATTTTATTCCTACAGCAGAATTTCGGACAAGCTTAACGCGGAGATCATCGGGGAGAACAGGAACGATACATTGTCTGCGGACGGCGGAAATTCCGACAGCGTCGGCACGGATATCAACGCTCCCGTAGACGCCGCGCAGACGGACGTTGTGAAAAAGGAGACGTCTGTGACAGTTACGGAAACAGAACCCGCAGAATCCGCGGCAGTTACTGCCGAAGCTTCGGAAGGGGAAAAGCCCTCCGCGGTGCAGACAGAGCCGTTCCCCACAACAATGGTGAGACCGCTCAACGGCGAGGTGCTGAACGATTTTTCCGCAGGGGAGCTTGTAAAGTCCAAGACCCTTAACGTGTGGAAAACTCACGACGGCGTTGACATCGCGGGCGCAATGGACGAAAAGGTCAAGAGCATGACAGGCGGCACAGTGACAAAGGTCTACGAAGATCAGATGATGGGAGCCTGCGTTGTCATCGACCACGGGAATGGCTTTGAGGGGTACTACTGCAATCTCAGCAAGGATATCCCCGTTTCCGAGGGGCAGAGCGTTTCAGCGGGAACTGTTATCGGAGCGGTGGGAAATACCGCCCAGAACGAGATCAGCGAAGCTCCGCACCTGCACTTTGCCATTAAGAAAAACGGCGAATGGATCGACCCGATCGCCCTTATTTCGGGAGAAGGAAGTTAATATGAGAAAAAAATACCGCAGGCAGGATATTGTCCCGTCTGCGGTATTTTTGTTTACCTGCGGTTGTTTATGGCGTTTACTATCCGGTCGTTGTCGCTGATAAGTCTGTCGGTCTGCTGGCGGGTGTTGGTGTCGTCGATCCTTTCGGAGATCAGCTTGTTGATGTCATGTGCCGCCTGAACTGCTTTTGATTTTTCAAAAACCACAAACGACATTGCGATCGACCGCCCCGATGTAAGATCAATGACAAGGATCGTCTGAAATGAGTTTATGACCGTAAGAGCGCCGATGGCAAACATAATAAATCCTGAAAGTACGGAGTTTTTCATGTTTGCAAGCCCGATCAGAGCAAGGATAATTCCAAACAAAAACCGTCCCAAAAGCAGATGAAAGCTTGTGCCGACCATGGATATCTGGTTTATTGGCAGATTTTCACCCCGTGAACCAAGCGGGATAAAGCTCAGAATAGTGTTGGGAATTTTCAGCTTGATAAAATTATCCTGCTGACCGATCTCGCCTTTCAGATAGAAGGTCAGCAGAGACGTCATGAATTTGATTTTTTCCATAATATTAACCCCTTTTCAGATTATTAATGCCAAATATCTGCTTGATACACAGATTTTTTAACATTTTTCTTATTATAATATAGAAAAAACTATCTGTCAAGCAGAAAATCTATTTGACAGATAGTTTTTAATTTTTTGTATAAACGGTAGAATATATTCAGAGGTGATTTTATGAATATTGACTACAAAGAAGTAGGACGCAGAATGTCAAAGCGGCGCAAGGAGCTTGGTCTGAAACAGTATCAGGTCTGCGAGATGATAGACGTGAACTACAAGTACATTTCCAACCTTGAAACAGGGCGTTCAGCGCCGAGCCTTGATGTGATAATGCGTCTTTGCGAGGCATTGCAGACGACCCCAGATTATTTCCTTTTAGGTTCGGATAAAGGCGAAAGGATAATATCTGATAGCACGCTGATCGAAAAAATAAGTGTCCTCGATTCCAAAAGCAAGGCTATCGTAAGCGGAGTGATAGATCTGCTTAACGATTACAGATAGGCTTGCCGAGGGACGTTTTCCGATTTTCCTTGCTGCCTGAAAGACGCTTGTCAAGCTCGTACAGGAGAATAAAAATTATTCCCGCAGTACAAAGATAAATTACCGTCTCAAAAAGCACCGAAGAGCAGGGGATAATTTTCAGCAGTGCAGAGGTCAGCTGACAGCAGAAAAAGCACATGGCAAAGGGCTTTATAATATAGGTAAACGCTTCAAACGGGATACCGGCGGTACGGAACACAAATATCACGCGGACAATATTGCTGTATATGTTGCTGGCGTAGTATGAGATAAGAACTCCCGTGAAGCCGTAAAGGTGAACGAAAACTATTACGCATACTATCCGTATGGCGTATTCGCAAAGGCTGTTTATTGTGGAAAAATTCTGTCTGCCCAGACCCTTGATGATACCCTCTAAAACTATTTCAAGATAGATGAACGGCACAACAGGGAACATCTTAACAAGCGTTTCGCTGACAAGACTGTCCGAGGGACATAAAATTTGTCCGATATTTTTGCCCATGACGAGCAGCATTCCCGAAATAAAAAAGGAGTACGCAAACGCTCTGGTCAGGCTTTTCTTTATAAGACTCTGCACTCTTTCGGCGTTTTCCGACGAGTTTGCCCGCGCAATTTCGGGTATGATAATATTTGATAGACTGGTAAGAATTACCGCGGGGTAGAAAACCGTGGGGATTATCATAGCCTCGAACATACCGTACTCACTCATGGCGCGCTCGGCGGAAGCGTTGTACTTCAGCAAAGCCACGGGAACAAGGGCTTCGTTCAGAGATGACATTATCATCTGAACGTATCCTCCCGCAACGATAGGCAGGGAAAGCTTTAAGTATGATGATATTTTTGTAATTCGCGGCTGTCCCTGCGGCAGAGCAGAAAAACGGCGGTATTCAGGCAGATATTTTATTATATAATACACAAGGCTGACGGTTTCCCCGATAAGTATTGAAGCCGATATTACTAAATAGACGCTCAGACCGCGGTCAAGCAGGAAAACCACTCCGAACGTAAGGGAGACCCACTTTGCGGAAAATTCTATAATGTCCCCGAAGCAGGGTATGCGGACGTCCCTCACGGCGTTGAAGTATCCTCTTATGCATGAGCCGA
The DNA here is from genome assembly GCA_014799785.1 of Ruminococcus sp. Classification (GTDB taxonomy): domain Bacteria; phylum Bacillota; class Clostridia; order Oscillospirales; family Ruminococcaceae; genus RGIG8773. The sequence continues at coordinate 127,423 of JAAVHI010000023.1, read as the reverse complement.
AAGCCGCGGGAGGAAGCGACAAGGCGATAATTCTCACTGATACGGCAAGCTCGGGAGCTTCGGAAACATAGTCCGCGATAATTCGGGCAAGTCCGAAAGAAGCGAAAGCAAAAGCGGAGGAAAGGGTCACGGCAAATCCAAGAGAAAGCTTCATTATCCTGCGGACGTTTCCGTTTCCCGCGCCCAATTCCTCCGAAACAAAGCGGCTGGTGGAGATGAAAATGTTTCCGTTTGCAAGCACCATGATAAACCCGAACAGCGAGGTTATAAGTGTCATTACCCCCACAGAGGCTGTTCCAAGCTTGTTTGATATAAAAATGTTCAGCCATAGACCCAGTCCCTGCAAAATAAGCGAGACCGCGGTAAGCCGCGCGGTGTCCCCGGCGATACGGTTCATAGAAATTTTCACTGTTTATCCCTCATTTCTTAGTAATAATTATGAAAATACTTAAATTTCTATGTCTTTTATTGCTATTTTCGGAAAAATTGGATATAATAAGATATGTGTGCAAAATCAGTATTGGAGTGAAAATTTGAAAATCTTCGATTTTCAAATCCGAGTTTTGTTTTCATCGCCAAGGCGATGAATTTTGCTGCAAACGAACTTGTTCGTTTTAAAGCCACAAAACATCACGAAAGGAGGATTCATTTTCCCTTGCAGGGAAAATGAAAATTGTTATGACAAAAGCCGAAAAGTTTTTCTCGGAAATAAAGGATAAAAAAATCGCTTTTATCGGTATGGGCGTTACAAATAATGATGTTATACGGCTGTTTCTGAAAAAGGGGATAGACGTTACCCTCTGCGACCGCAAGGAAAAAGCCGCAGCAGGCGAGGTCGCCGCGGAGCTTGAAGCCGCGGGAGCAAAGCTGTCTCTCGGTGAGAATTATCTCGACCCTATCTACGAAAGCGACATTGTTTTCCGCGCTCCCGGGGTGTACTGGAATATTCCCGAGCTTAAAAAAGCGCGTGATATGGGCGTGACCGTTACTTCCGAAATGGAGGTGTTTTTCGACCTGTGTCCCTGCAAGCTGTACGCAATAACGGGTACGGACGGAAAAACCACTACTACCACCATAACGGCGGAAACTCTTGCGCGGAGCGGCAAAACCGTACATAAGGGCGGAAACATAGGACGTGCGCTTCTGCCGATAATCGAGGAGATAAACGAAAACGACGCTGCCGTTGTGGAGCTGTCAAGCTTCCAGCTCATCAGTATGCGGAAGTCCCCCGACAGCGCGGCGATAACCAATATTTACCCCGACCACCTTAACGTACACAGCTCTATGGAAGAGTACGTTGGCGCAAAGCTTAACATTTTGCTTCACCAGAACGCTTTTTCCAGAGCGGTACTGAATATGGACAACGCCGATACCGATAGGCTTTCCGAGTATGTCCGCGGCGACTTGTACAAATTCAGCAGAACTCAGAAGCCGAAACGCGGGTCTTTTCTGGACAGCGACGGCTGGCTCTGCTTTACGGACGGAAATACTGTTGAGAAGATCGTCCATAAGGACGAAATAAAAATCCCCGGTCTGCACAATGTTGAAAACTACCTGACGGCGATATCACTGCTGCACGGGGACGTCCCCAACGAAGCCTTTGCCGAGACCGCAAGGGAGTTCGGGGGAGTGGAGCACCGCATAGAATTTGTCCGCGAGCTGGACGGCGTGCGTTACTACAACGACAGCATAGCGACCAGTCCCGTAAGCGTGATCGCGGGTCTGAACGCGTTCGGACGGCGTATTATTGTCATTGCGGGAGGGTCGGACAAAAAGCTGGACTACGGTCAGCTTGCCGAGCCGATCAACACCTATGTAAAAACGCTGGTGCTTTTGGGCGAGACCGCGGATAGCATTGAAGCGGCGGTCAGGGCGTACCCTCACTACAGTGAAGAAAAATGCCGCATTGTAAGGGTCAAGACTATGGAAGAAGCGGTGAACGCCGCCCGTGAAAACGCTCAGAGCGGAGATGTGGTAACGCTTTCTCCCGCAAGCGCAAGCTTTGATATGTATAAAAATTTCGAGGAGCGGGGACGGCACTATAAGGGTATCGTCAACGCGCTGAACTAAGGAAAGGATACTACTATGGATTTGGAAAAAAGCATAATGTCCCTTGCGGACGCGCGGGGCGTTTCGGGCGACGAAACAAACGCCGCCGAGCTTGCGCTGTCCATGCTGAAAGGCTATACGGACGACTGCTTTATAAAAAACGGCAATGTTATCGGGCATCTTGGCTGTAAAGGCGCAAAGCCTCACATATTGCTGGACGCTCACATCGACCAGATTGGCTTTACGGTAACGCATATCACAGACGACGGATTTCTGAAAATTGCGGGCTGCGGCGGAATAGACCGCAGACTTCTGCTTGCCCAGCAGGTCACAGTACTTGGAAGCAAGCAGCTTGTTGAAAGCAAGCTTCTTGACGGCGTTATCTGCGCCATACCGCCTCACCTTGAGACCGACGAAAGCAAGGTCCCCGAAATGGAGGACATCTGCGTGGACGTTGGCTTGACGAAAGCGCGTGCGGAAGAATTGATCTCCCTCGGCGATAAGATCGTGTTTTCGTCGCGGTGCGAAAAATTGCAGGGGGACAGGATAACAGGCGCGGCTTTGGACGACCGCTGCGGCGTTGCGGCTGTTCTGCGCGCTCTGGAGCTTGTAAAGGATAAAGCTTTACAGAATGAAATAACGGTGATGTTTTCAACTCAGGAGGAAGTGGGCGAGCGTGGCGCAAAGATAGGCGCGTTTGACATTGAGCCGGACATTGCCATAGCTGTGGACGTAAGCTTCGCCCTCACTTCGGACGACTCCGAATTAAAGTGCGGAAAAATGGGCGGAGGCTGTATGATAGGCTTTTCTCCCGTGCTTGACAGGGAACTGTCCCAAAGGCTTAAAGCCGTTGCGGAAAAGAATAATTTGCCATATCAGATTGAAGTAATGAGCGGCACGACCGGCACAAATGCGGACAGATTTTCCGTAAACAAAAGCGGCGTAAAGGCAGTAACCTTGTCAATACCTTTGAAGTATATGCACACGCCCGTGGAGGTAATCTCTCTTTCAGACGTGGAAAATACGGCGCAGCTTATTGCCGCCTATATTACGGAGGTGGTATCATGACGATAGAACTGCTTGAAAAGCTTTGCCTGCTGAACGGTGCTTCGGGGGACGAAAACAAGGTCAGGGACTTTATTTTGTCCGAAATTTCGGGCTTCTGCGACTGCCGTGTTGACCCTCTCGGAAACATTATCGCCGAGAAAAAAGGCGCGTCCGCTGCTTCAAAAAAAGTCATGGTCTCCGCCCACATGGACGAGGTAGGAATGGTCGTTACCTCGGTGAAGTCCGACGGAACGCTGACGGTATCTCCTGTCGGCGGTATAGACCCGCGGGTCGCGATTGGCAGACCTGTTCGGGTTGGGGACGGCGATATCTGCGGAGTTATCGGCGCAAAGGCGGTGCATAACCTGTCCGCAGACGAAAAAAAGACCGCTCCGAAATTTACTTCTTTGTACGTTGATATCGGCGCGGAGGATAAAGCCGCCGCTGAAAAGCTTGTTGCCTTGGGCGACTTCGTGCATTTTCACTCGGAATTTTCCGCTTTCGGGGACGGCTTCGTCAAGGGAAAAGCCATTGACGACCGCTTCGGCTGCGCGGTGATGATAGATCTTATCAAGTCCGAACTGCCATATGACTGCGTGTTTACCTTTGTAGTCCAGGAGGAAGTGGGACTTCGCGGTTCGCGGACAGCCGCCTACAGCGTAGACCCCGATTTTGCTATAGTTCTTGAAGCCACAACAGCGGCGGATATCCCGCTTGCTTCGGGAGAGAAACGCTGCTGCGAACTGGGCAGGGGAGCGGTTGTGTCCCATATGGATCGCTCCACTATATACGATAAGGAGCTGTATGGGCTTTCACGCCAGATCGCGTCCGAGAACGGCATCGGCTGGCAGACCAAGACTATGGTCGCAGGCGGAAACGACAGCGGGGCGATACACATTTCCCGCGGCGGAGTGCGTACCATAGCCATTTCCGCGCCGTGCCGATATCTGCATTCGCCGTCCTGCGTGGTTAAGCTGTCCGATCTGGAGGACTGCGAGCGGCTTGCAGGGCTAATGCTGGAAAAGATGTGTATGATGTGATAAAGCAGATTTTTGAGGTAACTCCCGAAATGGTTACGGATTCCTACTACGGCAGGAAAATTCTGGCGGCGTATAACGCCTATGGCGGGGGTTATGATTTCTGTAGGTTTTATTCCTGCGGCAACGGTGTGATTCATGTTTATAACACAAGTATGGTTATAGATGGAAACATTGACTGCGATGAAGCAGGAATGTTTGCTGATCTGACAAAGCCTGCCGCAATTGAGATAGAAAGTACAAAAGCTTTACACATTTTTGACGGCTACAGATCGGAGCATAGAACGTTATTTCGCGTTGTACCGCAGAAATGCGGCATTGATATCGGCAGTGTAAAGGTAAACAGCTGTACGGACAAATGCTTTGAAATATTGAGTGAAAGCTTTGACGATATGCTTTCATATGACGATTGGTATGTGGATATATCCCACAGGATAAGGCATAATGTGTCGAAGCTGTACTTGTATGAAAGCACCACGATCACACAACAATTTAACATTGATGGATTTATTTTCCTGTCGCACATTGCTACGACAAAGTCCCAAAGAGGCAGGGGAACTGCGTGGGAGCTGCTTAGGCTGCTCGGCGGTGAAGCCGAAAAGCGCGGCGAGACCGCATACCTGTTCGCGCGGGACAAAAGATACTCTTTTTACGAATCCATAGGCTTTGAGCCTGTTTACGAAGATTTATTGTATGAAATGAAAGGTTGATACTGATGGCGGAGATTTTTGACCCGAAGCTGGTCGAGGAAAAGGGCTTCGAGATAGACGAGAGAATACTCAAAATTGCGGAAAAGGCGGAGGAAAACTGCTCGGCGGCTTTTGCCGAGACGGATAAGATCGCCCGTCTTAACGGTGAAAAGGTGCTGAGAGCGTTTATAAACAACAAGGTCAGCGCGGCATGCATGACCGGTACGACCGGTTACGGCTACGGCGACGTGGGCAGGGATACCCTTGATAAAGTTTACGCCGACGTTTTCGGCGCGGAGGACGCTCTTGTCCGCCACACATTTGTAAGCGGCACTCATGCGCTTACCTGCGCGCTTTTCGGCGTGCTTCGGGCTGGTGACAAGCTTGTGAGCCTTACAGGTACGCCCTATGACACTCTTGAAGAGGTCATCGGTCTGCGAGGCAGCGGGAACGGTTCTCTGAAAGATTTCGGTGTGGAATATGATCAGGTGGAGCTTCTTCCCGACGGAAAGCCCGACGTGGGAGAGATATTCAAAAAGGTCAAGGACGCCAAGGTCGCTTACATACAGCGTTCCCGTGGATATTCACTGCGTCCGACCCTTACGCTTAACGGTATCGCCGAGATCGTCAAGGCGGCAAAGGGCGCAAATCCCGACATTGTTGTAATGGTGGACAACTGCTACGGCGAATTTGTGGAAAGNAAAGAGCCTTTACAGTTCGGNGCNGACCTNATNNTCGGNTCGCTCATAAAAAATCCCGGNGCGGGAATNGCCGAGACNGGCGGNTATATCGCAGGAAGCAAAAAGCTTGTGGAGCAGTGNGCTTATCGGCTTACCTGCGTGGGTATGGGCAAGGAAGTNGGCTGTACTCTCAACCAGAACAAGCTTATGTATCAGGGACTTTTCTTNGCTCCCGANGTNGTTGCCAANGCTGTAAAGGTTGCNACNTTTACNAGCGAAATAATGACNNTGCTGAGATTTGAGTGCTTNCCCAAAAGNGGCGACAAGCGNGGNGACATCATCACNGCGGTGCTGATGAANAATGCGGACAATCTTACCGCGTTCTGTCAGGGNATTCAGAAGGGCTCTCCCATTGACAGCTTTGTTACNCCNGAGCCTTGGGATATGCCCGGNTACGATTCAAAGGTNATCATGGCGGCNGGCGCGTTCAATATGGGAGCGTCCATNGAGCTTTCCGCNGACGCNCCGCTGNGNGAACCGTTCGCGGCGTTTGTACAGGGCGGTCTGACCTATCCNACGGGAANAATGGGTATTCTTGTNGCTTTGCAGGAAATGTTTGACAGGCANTGTTTAAAATTATTTTAAAGAATATTAATAATATTACGCAAAAGCGCGGTGGATTTTTTTGTAATAAATATTGCAAAAGAACGGAAAATGTGATATAATATACTCTGTATTATTGACTACAGTAAGGAAGCGAGGTATTTAGCATGGACATAGAAATGGTAAGACACCTGTCAAATCTTGGCAAGCTNAGCTTTACCGANGAGGAGCTGGAAAAGGTTGCTAAGGAAATGACNGGNATTATCGAGATNATGGACACGATCAAGGAGATCGACATTNNCTACGAGCCGATCAAGGATAACCANAACGTTTATCTGAACGGTCTGCGCGAGGACAAGGCTATGGATTCTTTCCCCACGGAAAANATCTTGCAGAACGCTGTCAACAGNGAAANCTGCTTTGTNGTACCCAAGGTCGTTGAATAATGATTTGTACCGTACTATAGATTTGTGAAAGGATGTAAACCGATGGATATTACCGCGCTTAAGATCCGCGATATGCGCGCNGCTCTCGACAAAAAGGAAGTCTCCGCTGCCGAGCTNGCCGACGCATACTTAACGAGAATAAATGAGATCGACGGCAGTCTCGAAAGCTATATAACNGTTACTGCCGAGGAGGCTAAAGCCGCTGCNGCAAAGGCTCAGACCCTTATCGACAAGGGAGANGCNAANCCTCTTACGGGTATCCCTCTNGCCGTTAAGGACAANATCTGCACCGACGGNGTAAAGACTACCTGNTCTTCAAGNATACTTGAAAATTTTGTACCTCCCTATGANGCTACCGTTATGGAAAAGCTCAACGCGGAGGGCATTGTCATGCTCGGAAAGGTCTCTATGGACGAGTTCGCNATGGGCGGCTCCACNCAGACTTCCGCNTTNAAGAAAACGAAAAATCCCTACGACNTNGGCAGAGTTCCCGGCGGAAGCTCCGGAGGCTCGGCTGCGGCTGTAAGCGCGTCGCTCTGNGCGGCGGCTCTCGGNTCGGACACNGGCGGNTCTATCAGACAGCCNGCTTCNTTCTGCGGAGTTACGGGTNTGAAGCCTACTTACGGAAGAGTTTCCCGCTACGGACTTGTGGCGTTTGCAAGCTCNCTNGANCAGATAGGNCCTATCGCAAAGGACGCTCACGACTGNGCNGTTATCCTCAACGCGATATCGGGNTACGATTACCACGACGGAACAAGCGCAAAGCTTGACGTTCCCGACTTTACCGCTAAGATCGGNCAGGATATCAAGGGTATGAAGATNGCAATGCCCAAGGAGTTCTACGCCGANGGTATNGACGANGAGGTAAGAAACGCNGTTACGGAGGCTGCAAAATGGTACGAAAAGCAGGGNGCGGTTATNGTTGACTGCTCNATGCCGTCGCTGAAATANGCAGTNGCGGCGTACTACCTTATNGCTTCCGCNGAGGCTTCCTCNAANCTGTCAAGATACGACGGCATNAAGTACGGACANCGCTCCGAGATNGGNGACAGCTACAGCGATCTTGTGTGCAANTCCAGAAGCGAGGGNTTCGGCGACGAGGTAAAGAGACGTATCCTGCTNGGNAACTATGCGCTTTCCAGCGGCTACTACGACGCNTACTACGGNAAGGCAATGGCTCTNAAGCAGAANATACGCGAGGAATACGCGGAGATATTNAANGGCTGCGACGTTATCCTTACGCCGACCGCGCCNACCGTTGCATACGGCGTGAACGAAAATATCTCCGATCCCGCAAAGATGTATCAGGCGGACATATGCACCGTAACGGTGAATATCGCGTCCCTCCCCGCGATCTCCACGACCTGCGGCTACGACAAGGACGGTATGCCCATAGGTATGTCCATAATCGGAAAGCACTGGGACGAGGCGACCGTGATCCAGGCTGCCGACGCTTACGAAAAGCAGTTTGAACGCGTTCCCGCTAAGATATAAAGAAAGGTACGGTGAAAAAAATGTCTGCATATATTCCTGTAATCGGTCTTGAGATCCACGCGGAGCTTCTGACCAAGTCAAAGGTTTTCTGTACCTGTTCCGCTGAATTCGGCGGAGATAAGAATACCCGCTGCTGTCCCGTATGCTCGGGTATGCCCGGCACGCTTCCCATTATAAACCAGACAGCCGTTGAGTACGCCGTAAAGGCTGGCTTTGCGCTGGGCTGCGACATCAATAAATTTTCCACATTTGACAGAAAGAACTATTTTTACCCCGATCTTCCCAAGGCGTACCAGATATCTCAGCTGTATCTGCCGCTTTGCATAAACGGTCTCGTGCCTATCGAGTACGAGGTTGACGGCGAAAAGAAAACGAAAAATATCCGCATTAACCGTATCCACCTTGAGGAGGACGCGGGAAAGCTTATCCACGACGATCTTAACGGAGTTTCTCTTGCGGACTACAACCGCTGCGGAATTCCCCTTATCGAGATCGTTACGGAGCCGGATATCGGCTCCGCTGACGAGGCAAAGGCTTTTGTTGAAAAGATATCTCTGCTGCTCCAGTACGCGGGAGTCTGCGACTGTAAAATGGAGCAGGGTTCGCTCAGATGCGACGTAAATATTTCCATAATGAAGCCTACCGACACGGAGCTTGGTACAAGAGCGGAAATCAAGAACCTGAACTCGATCAAGGCTATCGGACGTGCGATCGACTTTGAGATCTACCGTCAGGGCAAGCTTCTGGATATGGGCAAGAGGGTCGTTCAGGAGACCCGCCGTTTCGACGACAACAGGGGAGAGACAAAGTCCATGCGTTCCAAGGAGGACGCTCACGACTACCGCTATTTCCCCGAGCCCGATATCTTGCAGGTGAACTTCACCGATGAGGACTTGGATGCTATCCGCGCCAAGCTTCCCGAAATGCCCTACAAGAGACTGGAAAGATACCTTGCGGACGGTCTCAGCGAGACTGACGCGAAGATTATCGTAAATCAGAAAATTCTGTCCGACTTCTTTGACACGGCTGTCAAGGCTTACAGCAATCCTAAGTCGGTGTGCAACTTCCTTATCGGCGAGATGATGAGACGTATAAATCTGGGTGAGGTCGCTCTTGATAATCTTCCCTTTACGGCGGAGCAGTTCGCGAAGCTGGTTGAAATGGCGGATACTGACAAGGTGTCCAAAAACGACGCCAAGAGCGTGTTCCGTACCATGTGCGAAAAGGGCGGAGACCCCGAGGAGATCGCCAAGGCGGCGGGACTGCTCATCACCAACGATACGGGCAAGGTCCTTGAAGTTATCGAGGAGGTTCTTGCGGCTAACGAAAAGGCTGTTGCACAGTACACGGGAGGCGACCAGAAGGTATTCGGCTTCCTTATGGGACAGTGCACAAAGGCTCTGAAAGGCGTCTGCACACCTAAGGTCATCAAGGAAGAGCTTGAAAAGAAACTTAAATCGCTTTGATTAAGGGGGTCTTTGCTGTGGATAAAACGGTAAACAAGGTACTTGCCATAGCAAGCGCGGCGCTGCTGGCTGCGGGGATAGTATTTACGGGTATGAACCTTTTTTGCGGCGAGGAAAAGAAAAACAAGAACAATCCGATAATCGCGCTGTTTTGCGTTTCGCTTTCATATATGCTCAATGTAATAAAGGACTTTGACAGCGAGCGGCAGTAAGATATTGCAAAATTTAACTGAAAGGTTGTTTGGAAAATGATAAAAGTCAGCGGAACAGATCTGCTTGAAGAATTTGACCTTGACGAGGCGTTGTCAAAGGTCGGTGAGACTATTGAGCTTTGCGCCTGCGTACACAGCGTAAAGCAGATGAGCGGCTTTGCGTTCGTTTCTCTGCGGACGGCAAGGTATGTTATCCAGTCGGTGTACAGCGAGGCGGACTGCGCCGACCCTCTGGACGAGATACGCGAGGGCTGCTTTGTAAAGACAACGGCTGTTGTTAAAAAGGAGGAGCGTGCCCGCAACGGTATCGAGCTTGTCCTGAAAACGATAAAGCTTATGTCCAAGCCTACGGAGGACTATCCTCTTCACGTTTCAAAGCGCAGACTGGGCTGCTCGCTGGACGTTAATCTGGACAACAGAAGCGTTGCGCTCAGAAATCCTTATGAGAGGGCGACGTTCAAGTTCCAGGAGGGCGTTGCGGAGGCTTTCCGCAGGTTCATGCTGGACAATAAGTTTACCGAGATACACACTCCGAAGATCGTTGCGCAGGGCGCAGAGGGCGGCGCGAATATTTTCCATCTGGACTACTTCCAGAAGAATGCTTTCCTCAACCAGTCGCCTCAGTTCTACAAGCAGACTGCCGTTGCGTTTTTCGACAGGGTTTTCGAGATCGCTCCCGTGTACCGCGCAGAGCGTCACGCTACGTCCCGTCACCTGAACGAGTATATCGGTCTGGACTTTGAAATGGGCTACATCAACGATATGTACGACGTTATGAACATGGAGACCGCAATGCTCCGCTACATGATGCAGTACCTCAAGGAAAATTATCAGCACGAGATAACAATTCTCGGCGCGGATATTCCGGAAGTAGGGGAGATACCCTCCATCAAGTTTGAGGACGCTATCGCTCTTATCAAGGGTTCAAAGGCTAAGAATAAGTTCGACCTCGAACCTGAGGACGAGATTTTCCTGTGCAATTACGCAAAGGAAAATTACGGTACCGAATTTATTTTCGTAACGAATTTCCCCTCGTCCAAGCCTCCGTTCTACGCGATGAACGACAGGGAAGACCCCCGCACCGCCTGCAAGTTCGACCTGCTGTTCAGAGGTTTGGAGATAACCACGGGCGGTCAGCGTATCCACGACTACAACGAACAGCTTGAAAAGATGAAAGCGCAGGGCCTTGACCCCGAGGACTTCAAGTCCTACCTTGAAGTACACAAGTACGGTCTGCCCCCTCACGGCGGACTGGGAATCGGTCTGGAACGTCTGGTAATGAAGCTGCTGAATCAGCAGAATATCCGTCAGGCTTCCATGTTCCCAAGAGATTTGAACAGGCTTATACCGTAATCGGGAACGGTCAAATGAAATCAAAAAGCAGGCTTGCATTAAAGCAGACCTGCTTTTAGTTTTACATCGGACGTGAAGCCTAAAAAGAATGATGATAATTAAAACGCTGCATATTTATCATAAAAAGTTCTGTTTTTTACAAAAAATATAGTGCAATATGCAAGAAAATAAAAAAATCCTGCAAAATTTTAAAAAGGGTATTGACAAACCGAATCAAATGGTGTATTATAATATACATGATGAATATTTGAAAGCAATGACGCTTTGGCATACGGGCAGCCGTCCGTATGCTAAGGCGTTTTGTACATTTGAGGGAGGAAATTATTATGTCAGAAGTTATGAATCATAACGTGAAAAACGTTCAGGATTACTTTGCCTGCAACGTTTTCAACGAGGAGACCATGAAGAACAGGCTTCCGAAAAACGTCTATAAGGGACTGCTTAAGACCCAGAGACTGGGTATCGCTCTCGATCCCGACGTTGCCGAGGTTATCGCTTCCGCAATGAAGGAGTGGGCTGTCGAAAAGGGTGCAACTCACTACACTCACTGGTTCCACCCCATGACGGGTATCACCGCCGAAAAACATGACTCCTTTATCTCGCCCACCAAGGACGGCAAGGTCATCATGGAATTTTCGGGCAAAGAGCTTATCAAGGGCGAGCCTGACGCGTCCTCGTTCCCGTCGGGCGGTCTGAGAGCTACCTTTGAGGCAAGAGGCTACACCGCTTGGGACCCCACTTCTCCCGCATTTGTTAAGGACGGTTCTCTCTACATTCCTACCGCTTTCTGCTCCTACACTGGCGAGATTCTCGATAAAAAGACCCCGCTGCTCCGCTCTATGGACGTTATTTCCGAGCAGGCTATCCGTGTTCTCCGTCTTTTCGGCAATACCACCGCTACAAGAGTTACCACAACGGTCGGTCCCGAGCAGGAGTACTTCCTTGTGGACAAGGCTCTCCACGATATGCGTAAAGACCTTATGCTTACGGGCAGAACACTTTTCGGCGCAAAGGCTCCCAAGGGTCAGGAGCTTGAAGACCACTACTTCGGCAACATCAAGGACAGGGTTTCCGCTTACATGAAAGACCTTGACGAGGAGCTTTGGAAGCTGGGTATACTTGCAAAAACAAAGCATAACGAGGTTGCTCCCGCACAGCATGAGCTTGCTCCTATTTTCACTACTTCAAACGTAGCCTCCGACCAGAACGCTCTGACAATGGAGATCATGAAGAAAACCGCTATCAAGCACGGTCTTGTGTGCCTGCTCCATGAAAAGCCTTATGCGGGCGTAAACGGTTCCGGCAAGCACAATAACTGGTCTATCTCCACAAACGACGGTCAGAATCTTCTTGATCCCGGTGACGACCCTAAGGACAATATCCAGTTCCTGACTTTCCTTGTGGCCGTAATCAAGGCGGTAAACAACTATGCGGATCTGCTCCGTCTTTCCGTGGCTTCTGCGGGCAACGATCACAGACTGGGTGCAAACGAGGCTCCTCCCGCGATAGTTTCCATATTCCTCGGAGATGAGCTTCAGACCATTCTTGACGCTCTTGAAACCGGCAAGATGATCACAACAAATCAGGATAAGGAATTTGTAATCGGCGTTGAGGCGCTGCCCAACTTCCCCAAGGATACCACCGACCGTAACAGAACGTCTCCCTTTGCTTTCACCGGCAACAAGTTTGAGTTCCGTGCGCTGGGTTCTGCGGATTCCATCGCCTGCACAAATATGATCCTGAACACGATCGTTGCGCACGTACTTAAAGAATTTGCAGACACTCTCGAAGGCTCGTCGAACTTCACCGAGGATCTTAACAATCTGCTTATCAAGACTATCAAGGAAAACAAGAACGTTATTTTCAACGGCAACGGCTACGACGAGTCTTGGGTAGAAGAGGCTAAAAGGCGCGGTCTGCCCAATCTGGTTTCCACAGTTGACGCGGTTCCTCACTACAGCGACGACAAGAACGTTGCTATTTTTGAGGAATTCAAGGTTCTTACAAGAACAGAAATTCAGTCCAGACAGGAAATTCTTCTGGAAAATTACTCCAAGATCATCAATATCGAAGCCCTTACAATGGTGGACATGGCGAGAAAGCAGATCATTCCCGCGGGCTGCGAATTTACAAAATTCCTTGCCGATTCGATAGTTTCCAAGAAAGCCGCAGGAGTAAGCTTCGACGCGGAAAAGGCGCTTGCCGACAAGGCTTCCTGCCTGACAAACAGCATTCTCGAAGCTACAGACGCTCTTGACGCCAAGCTGCTGGACGTAAAGAATTACGAAGAGGGCGAGCCTACCGCAAGGTTCTACCGCGACGAGGTGTTTGCTGCAATGCAGTCGCTCAGAGCTGTTGTTGACGAGCTGGAAACCATAGCTCCCGAAAGCGTATGGCCTTTCCCGACCTATGCAGACCTGCTGTTCAGAGTTTAAGTGATTTTTGGTAAAGACAAATAAAACGGATTTTGTTAAACGGCTGTGGATTCGCTTCCATAGCCGTTTGCTTTTAAGCAGCTTGCCGACCGCAGAGAGTGCGGCTGTTGTTTTGCATTTGACGTCAAAATTAAAAAAAACTCTTTACTTTTTCACTATAATATGTTAAAATAATTGTAAGCAAATTTCTTTGCTGTTACCTTACACAAGAAAGGAACATTTAACATGAATAACAAGCTTAAAGACGAACATATGGACGCGCTTTTCAAGGCCATTCTCACGCTTGAAAATACCGAGGAGTGCTATAAGTTTTTTGAAGATCTCTGCACCGTTCTGGAGCTTAAGGCTATGTCTCAGAGAATGCAGGTGGCAACTATGCTGGTGCAGAAAAGAGTTTACAGCGATATTGTAGCCGAGACCGGCGCAAGCACCGCTACTATCAGCCGCGTGAACAGAACGCTCAATTACGGCAGCGACGGCTACGCGCTTGTGTTTGACCGCATGAAGGAAGAATCCGGAGAATGAGTGGGTATCACTGCTTCGCTTCGTTTTACGACATACTTACCGAAAATATTTCATATCGCGAAAGAGCAGAATATTTTGACGCGCTGGTGAGGAAACACGGCGGCAGAAAAAATATTCTGCTTGACCTTGCCTGCGGTACGGGAAGTCTGTCCGAGGCTTTCAGCGAAATGGGGTACGACGTTATCGGCGTTGACAGCTCCGAGGAAATGCTGAACGCCGCTCTCGACAAGAAGTTTGACAGCGGACACAATATCCAGTACCTTTGTCAGGACATGACAAAGCTTGATATGTTCGGTACGATAGACGTTACCGTGTGCGCACTGGACGGTATAAACCACCTGTCAAGCCTTGCGGATATCGAAAAGACCTTTGAGCGGGTCTCGCTTTTCTGCGAGCCTGAGGGATTGTTTCTTTTCGATATAAACACTCCTCATAAGCATAAAAATATTTTGGGAAACAATACTTTCGTTTACGATTTTGACGACGTTTACTGCGTCTGGCAGAATTCCTACAGCGAAAAGGACAACCGCGTGGAGATGTCCCTTGACTTCTTTGAACGGGGAGAAAACGGTTCCTATACCCGTTACGAGGACGGATTTTCCGAGATAGCTTTCGATGAGGATATTATCGACGGACTTCTTGAAAAGTGTGGGTTTGAGATAGTCGGGAAGTACGATTACGATTCCTTTGACCCGCCGAGGGCGGACAGCGAAAAGCTGGTGTACGCGGCTAAAAAAGCAGACCGTTGATATTTTGTGGAGTGATAATATTGGATCGTAAGCAGCTGCTTGATTGGGTGTATGGACAGTACGGCACTGAACCCGAATATTTGTGGAAAAAGTATCCGAATTATGCTGTGCTGCGGAACAGCGCGGGCAAGTGGTACGGAGCTGTAATGGACGTACCTAAAAACAAGATAGGTCTCGACGGCGAAGAAACTGTCGATATTCTGGACGTTAAATGCGACCCTTTGCTTATCGGTTCTTTGTGTATGCAGCATGGCTTTTTTCAGGCGTACCATATGAACAAGGAAAACTGGATAGGCATTATGCTTGACGGTTCGGCTGATGAGGAGCAAATAAAAGGTCTGCTCAATATGAGCTATCAATTAACAATGCCGAAATTAAAACGTGCTGAAAAACAGCGGAAAAGATAAATTGAAACAGGAAGTAAAGCTATGGCAAAAATAGTAAGAACAATTTCAAAGGACGCGTCCGTTGTCGCTTCGGCAATAGACGCGCTGGATATGGTGTCCGAGATAGAGAGGATACACAAGCCGTCGGCGGTGGTGACAGCCGCGCTGGGCAGGCTTTCCATCGCCGCGTCCCTGATAGGAAACGGCTTAAAGGGAGAGAACGATTCGGTCACAATACGCATGAACGGCGGGGGAGCTACAGGCATTCTCATTGCCGTTGCGGACAGCAGGGGAAACGTTAAGTCCTATGTGGGAAATCCAATAGTGGAGCTTCCCCTTAACAAGTACGGAAAGCTGGACGTTTCGGGCGCGGTCGGAAAGGAAGGCACTCTTTCCGTGGTAAAGGACTTGGGCCTTAAAGAGCCTTATGTGGGACAAGTTCCCATTGTGTCGGGTGAGATAGCCGAGGATATCGCAAGCTATTTCGCGGTAAGCGAACAGATACCCACGGTTTGCGGACTTGGCGTGCTGGTCAATCCCGACCTTACGGTAAGGGCTGCGGGAGGATACCTGATACAGCTTCTGCCCTTTGCCGACGAAAGCTGCATAGACGTGCTTGAAGCAAACGTAAACAAGCTTCCGCCTGTGACGACAATGCTTGATTCGGGAATGTCTGCGGAGGATATTGCCAGAAGCGTTCTGGAGGGACTTGAACCCGAGGTCATGGATTCCTTTGACGTAGGCTACAAATGCGATTGCAGCAAGGAGCGTGTCGAACGGGCGCTTGTAAGTCTCGGCAGAGAGGAGCTTGTCAAAATGGCGGAGGAGCAGGATACCACAGAGGTGTGCTGTCACTTCTGCGACAAAAAATACGTTTTTTCAAGTGACGAGATCGTCGGATTGAGTAAACGATAATTTTGATTTATTTAGGAAAATGTGCGGTTTAAAAGTCTGCACATTTTTTATTAAAATGCATTTTTCCGAAAGTTCAGACAGGTATGCACATTTGAAAAAGATTTGCATTACCGTCCGAATGCACTATGATAATAAGGGGGGATCTGTATGTATATTGCACATATAAGAGAAACCGACGGCACAGTCCAGACCGTTGCCGAGCACAGCGAGGGAGTGCGCAGATATGCCGAAAAATATTCCGAAAAGCTTGGTATTTTAAATATTCTGCGGCTTGCGGCAATTCTGCATGATGCGGGAAAGCTGAACAGAGATTTCAGCGAATATATTAAGGGCGGAACGAATTTCCGCAGAGGTGATATAGACCACAGCTATGCAGGGGCGAAATACATAACGGAGCTTGCTGAAAATACCGAGGGAGAAAACATTTCGGAGACGGCTTGCTTTATTGCGCGTATAATTGTTTCCCACCACGGTCTGCACGATTGGATAGACGAGGAGTACAGGGATTATCTGAAATTCCGTACAGATAAAAAGGAGCGTTATGACGAGATATGCTCGGGAATAAAAGATATGGTAAGCGACGCCGAGCTTAGGAAAATGCTTATATCAGCTTCGGAAGAATATATTGTACTGAAAAATAAAATATACGGTTTGTGCGAAAAAAACAGCAAGAGATATTCTTTTTATATGGGTTTGCTTGAAAGGCTTGCGGAGTCGGTGCTTATTGACGCAGACCGCACGGATACTGCGGAATTTATGGACGGAATAACTCCGCGGGAATTTGATTTGGATTCGGTTTGGGAAAGTATGCACGGCAAAATAGAGAAAATGAATGCGGAGTTCCGAAAGAGTACGGACGCGATCTCTCTCAGGCGTATGGATATCTCCGACAGGTGCGCGGCGTTTGCGGAAGCCGAAAGAGGAATATGCCGTCTGATCGTTCCGACAGGGGGAGGAAAGACCGTTTCATCTTTAAGGTTTGCGGTCAGGTACTGCAAAAAATTCGGAAAGAAAAAAATCATTTACATTGCTCCGTTTATGTCTATACTGGAGCAGAACAGCGACGTTCTGCGGTCTGCCGCGGGGGACGGCGCAATGCTTGAGCATCATTCAAACATTGCTTCCGAGATCGACAGCGGAGAGGAGCTTAACGAGTACGAACACAGATGTGAGCGCTGGGAAGATCCTGTTATTGCCACAACGGCGGTGCAGTTCCTGAACACGCTTTTTTCGGGAAAAATGTCCTCGGTCAGAAGATTTCACAGACTTGCAGATGCGGTTATTATTATCGACGAAGCGCAGTCGCTGCCGATAAAGTGCGTGCACCTTTTCAATCTTGCAATGAATTTTCTTTCACGGATATGCGGCGCGGTCGTTGTGCTTTGCTCGGCTACGCAGCCCTCCCTTGAATACGTGAAGCACCCTCTGCTTCTTGACGCGGAGGAAAGCATGACAGGAGACTATTCCGAGGATTTTGAAAAATTCAAGCGCACAGAGCTTGTATCCGACATAAGGAGGTCGCGGTACACATTTGAACAGGCGGCGGATTACGCTTATGAAAAATATCTTGAAAACGGAAACCTGCTGATGATCCTGAACACGAAAAAGGCTGCCTGCGAACTTTTCAGACAGCTTAAAAAAAGGTGTGAAAGCGACAAAAATAATGCTGAAATAATTCATCTCAGCACTCTTATGTGTCCCGCGCACAGAAAGGACAAGCTTGAGCTTGCGCGGAAGCTTCTTTCCGAAAACAAGCCCGTTATCTGCATTTCCACTCAGCTTATCGAAGCGGGAGTTGATATATCGTTCAGCTGCGTGATACGTTCCGCGGCGGGACTTGACAATATCGCTCAGGCGGCGGGAAGATGCAACCGTCACGGAAAGGACGGTATACGTCCGGTGTATGTGATAAACATCGGCGACGAGCGGCTCGGAAGCGGTCTCGGGCAGATAAAAACGGGACAGGATATTTTTATTCAGCTTGCGGAAAACGGCGGATACGACCTGTTTTCAAACGACGCGATGATGCTGTATTTCAGAAAGCTTTACAGTGAATACGAAAATGATCTTGATTACAATGTCAGGGATTTAGGTACGGCTTCCTCGCTGCTGATGCTGCTGTCAACAAATAAGGAACGCAGCTGTAAGTGTAAAAGCGATCTCCGTTACAGAGGTCAGGCATTTGCTTCGGCAGGAAAATTTTTTAAGGTAATTGACGAAAATACGCGTAGCATTATCGTTCCGTACAATAGGGAAGCGGAGGAGATCATTCTGGACCTTAATTCGGATATTAGCGCAGATGAAGCGGTTCGTCTTATGCGGAAAGCGCAGAAATATTCTGTCAGCGTTTATTCTTCGGCATTCGGCGATATGCTTGAAAAGCGTCAGCTGCACAAGCTGAGCTTCGGCGATATCTGCGCTCTGGATAAGGCGTATTTTAGCGAAGATTTAGGTATTGACAACGAAAGCTTTTATCGTGAGGTTCTTATTTTTTAATAAAAAGCTCCCCGGCTGTTTGTAAGCAGCCGGGAAGCCGTTCTGTTATTCTGTTTGATCATCTTACACTGATTGCAGGATTCTCCTGCTTGATCCTTACCTTATCCTCATACATACGCTTATCCGCCAGCGAAACAACATCAAGGACGCTCTCAAATTTATCGTCGCTTACATCTGCCGTTCCTATCGCAATGCTTAATGGGTGCTTCAGGTATGTATATTTGCCGCAGCCGCTCCTTACATCTGCAATTTCCTTTTCCACTTTATCTTTATTATGACCGATAAATACGGCAACGAACTCATCTCCGCCGATACGATAAACATTGTATGCCGATTTAAGATTTTTTGACAGCACGTCCGCCGCAGCCCGTATCAGTTCATCTCCCGCGATATGTCCGAAATTATCGTTTACTGTCTTAAGCCCGTTTATATCGCATACTGCACATATGAAAGAGCCGTTATTTTTTTCCGCAGCAAAAAATTTTTCATTGAGCCGCTTCACATCTTCATTGTAGCAGTTTTTATTTTTTATTCCCGTGTCTATATCAATGTATGCCCGTTTCATAAAATGAGCCGCAGGATTTTCTATTGCAAAGAAAAGACCCATAGTAATAAGAGTTACAGCTGCTCCTGTAAAAAGAAATTCCACAACGGCAAGCTGAACGCACATACATATGATAACAAATATATTGCAGGGGAGAAGTCCTATAATAACGCTTTTGTCTACTTTTCGTATGTTAATTATCAGCAGTATAGTTCCGACAACAGTATATAATGCTATAAGCGCAAATCCTGCTATCACACAGCTTCCCGTACTGTATTTGGTTCCGTTTCCGTCAAAATATTGTATCTTAAGAAAAGGCATTGCTATTATATAAATAAAAACAGGCAATCTGGTTAAATTCAGATATTTGCGCAATTTGGCTTTTGAAACAAAATTTTTTAAAATATAGCAAAATATTTCGCAGTCAAACAATATGGCAGATAAGTACATCAGAATATGCATAATATTATTTACCGTATTGCCGACCAATTCCTGATTATTTACGGTAAACACGGTTATGCCGTCAAAAATGACATGGGCAAGCGCAAACGAACAAATTCTCAGGAATATTTTTTCCGATTTGCAGCCATAAATCATATTATATCCGAGCAGCAGTATCAAAATGACCGCGCAGGTAATTTCAGACCTCAGAACAAGTATAATATTCAAATCAATCACTCTTATTTCATTATAAATAAAAATATCTCTTTTTTATTTAGAGATATTTTTGCGGGAACAGCGTACCGTCAGTGACACTTTTTATCGGTATTTTTTCTGTAGAATTTACTTTTTTGCAAATATAAGCTATTTGTTTTTGTAATAAATTGTTATCATTATAACATATTTTTGAATATCTGTCAAGGAGTTTTGATAATGAGCAAAATACTGCCACAGATGAACTTTCATGCGTATCAAAAAGCCGCGGCACTGTCAATAAGTACCGCGGCTTCAACTATTCCTTACAACAGCGGAAACCGCTATTTTTCACTGTTCGGAAGTACTATCCGAAGCTTGAACCATTCGTCTGTAATGTCGTAATCGAGGACGGCGTTATTTTTTCGTGCAAACGCCGAAATGCTGCGGGTGCCTATTCCGTGACCGCTTTCCTTTGATGTGGGAAGTCCCTCCTCGTCAAAGGATACCTCACCTGTATAATTATTGGCAATTTCCACTATATACTGCTTGGACTCCGTTGTCCTGATGCGCAGCCTCCTTTTACTTTCGCTGACCTTTGCGCAGGCATTCACGGCGTTTTCAAGAGCATTTGCCACAGCCGCAGTGAAATCCATAATATCAACGCTGAGATTTTCTGGTATTGTAAATTGTACCTCTGTCCTGATACCCTTGCTTTCCGCCCGTTCGATATAATATGCTAAAATAGCGTTTGCTGTGGAATTTGAGCAGTAAACCTCTTTTTTTGCATCGTCAAGCTTTTTGCCGAATGAGCCTAAGTATTCCAGCGCGCCCGAGGTATCTCCCGCTGTAAGCATATCTGAAAGAACTATCAGATTATACCGTATATTGTGCCGTATTATCCTGACCTGCTCCTCCGTGGAATTGATGGCTTCAAGCTGCTTCTGAAAGGATTCGCTCTGTGACATAAGTATGCTGTTGGTGTATTCGGAAAGCTGCAAGTTATACTGACTGATAAGGCTGTGAAAAATTATTACATAAACGATGATCATTAACACAGTAACGGCGTAAATGTAAATAGTATTCTCGAGCGACTTTGTATAATGCACTGGATACGTCCCGATAAGGAAAAACAATACCGTAAAGCCTATTGGAACAAAGGTAAGAGCCCGCCAGTTTTTATCGGGAAGATAGTCCAGCAGGGCAAATTTTTTTCTTAAAAATTTCAGTTCCGCCAAAATGCACAGAGAATAGCTGACTATCCTTATGATTAAGTCCGCAGCCTTTCCTCCGCCAATGACCGAAAAGGCTATTGTTTGGCTCATAGCAAGAATTACCGAAATGCTTAACTGCATTGTATAGTTAAATACCGCCTGCCACGGCGAATAGTTTGACATAAAATACAGAACGACCATTGCCGGAACTGATATCATGGGTATGCTGAGCCGAAGCGTACCGACAATGCCGAAAAGCTTCATTGCTGTAAAGGTAAAAATACCGGTCCATAAAAGGTATAACACAAGCGCAGCAACAATTTTTTTAACGGTGCACTTTATTTTCATGCAGGACGACATCATAAGAAGAGTGCTGACTACAACGACAACTGTTTTTGTCATGTAATAAGTAATATCGTTTTCAAACGTCGCCACGCAGCTCGCCTCCGTTAAGCTCATAGTCTATGTATTTTTTCCTTGCCTCCGCGTATTTTCTTGTAACTGTCAGAACAGTTCCGTCGGACATGATAAAGCCCACAGCGTTTACCGTTTTTATATGCTTCATATTGACAAGATAGCTTGCCGAGCTTTTGATAAAGGAGCCGTTTTTGATGTAATCCGTTATCACGCTGTCAAAGGTACCTCTGAAATAAACGCTTTCGGCGGTTTTTCCTCCCGCAAGACGGTATATCATGCGGTGATTGTAGTATTCTATGTAAACAATATCCTCGGCGCTGACAGAGACAGTGCCGTTTGTGCATTTTAAAACAAACCGTTCGGGAGGCTTGCTTATACGTGAAAAGACGTCTGCAAGCTCGGCCGTAACATTTTCCTCGGCCGCAGGCTTGATAAGATAGGAGAACGCTTTTACCGAATATGATTCCAAAGCGTAATCCTTTGAAGTTGTCAGAAAAATAATAAAAGCATCTGCATTTTTTTGGCGTATGGCTTTGCCCAGCTGGATACCGTTCATGTCGGGCATGATTATATCCAGTATGTAAATATCCGAGAATTGCTTACCGTCCTCGTATTCAAGAAGCTCTCTGCCCGAAGCAAAGGCTTTCACTTCCGCTTTTATATTATTTACTTCAGTATAGTCTTTGACTATGCCGCATATTTTTTCAAGTTCGTCTCCGTTGTCGTCACAGACAGAGATACGGTACATTGGCAAATTCCTCCATAAAAGAACATAATAAATCATTTCCTATAATAATTATAACATATTTATTTTGGTCGGACAAGAGAAGTTCATGTCAAATAAGTGAAAAATCCGTCGTTTAAGTGAAATCGGTTGAAAATTTTTACAGGATATTATAAAATTTATAAAAATAAAAAGGAGAACCTTATTATGAAAAAGAAAAGCCTGCTGCGCAGTATCCTTGCATGGTCAATGGGGGTGCTGGTGGCTGACCTTACAATGGTATGTCTGATATTTTCAATATGCGTAAATATTCAGTACACCCAATCAATAAAATCCGACCTGTATCACACGGTTGCAACGGAGTCCGCAAAGATGGACGCTTGGTTCACTCAGCACACTACCATTGCCGAGGGCTTCGCGATGGCCGCGGTACATGACGATCTGCACGGGGACGCTTTGCAGCAGTATATGCTGAACGTTGTTCACCCCTGCTCGTCAAGCATAATGAACGGCTATCTCGCATGGGAGACCGACACTGTGGGAATGGTGTGCAGCGTTTTCCCTGTTGCGGATGATTATGTGGCTCAGGAGCGGGGCTGGTACAAGACCGCAAAATTAACCAAAGAAAAGGTTGTCACAGACCCGTACATAGACGCTATAACGGGAAAGATAGTTATAACTGTCGCAAGCCCGCTGCTGTCCGATGACGGCAATGTTCTGGGCGTGTGCGGACTTGACATTGAAGTCACGGAGCTTGTTTCGCTATCTCAGAAGCTTAAGGTTGATACCAACGGATACGCTGTGCTTGTGGACGCTTCCGGCAATATAGTTGCCCACTCTAAAAATTCAAGCTACTCCCACAGACTGGAGGGCAATGAAGAGATCGTGACCAGGCTTATTGACATTGATCCGATATACAGTGACGTTCTTGCGGCGTCGGGCAGCACCAACGTTGTTTCGGGCAAGGGATACGACGGAACAATGAGATACTTCCCGGTTGTACCCATAGGCGACACGGGCTGGAAAGTGCTGTATGCCGCGGACTACGGCGAGGCAATGTCGGGACTCAATAACATAATCATATTTGCAGTTATAGCATCGGCCCTGACGGCTATAGGCGGCGCGCTGTTCTTCTACATCAGCTTTACAAAGAGACTGCGCCCATTGTCCGCCATAGAGAATATTGTTACAAATATGTCCAACGGCGTTCTTGAACACAAATACCCCGAATCTGTGAACGACGAGATAGGCACTATCTTCGATGCTCTTGCCAAAACCAATAAAGCCCTGAAATCCTACATAAACGAGATGGAAAGAGTCCTTGCAAATATGGAGGACGGAAACTTCGTGTACGACAGCACGGTCAGATTTGCGGGCGAATTTACGGCAATGGAGAAGTCCATAAAGGGCATATGCGAGGCAATGCACTCCACCTTTGAGCAGTTAAGCACTGTTTCGGAGCAGATAGCGAGCGGCTCTAACAGCGTGTCCACAGGAGCGACGGAGCTTGCAAATGCGGTCTCAGATGAAACGAGACTTATCGGCGAGGTACATAAAAATCTTGAGGATATCAATATGCGTATATCGCAGTCCGCACAAAATGCCTTTGAGGTCAAGGAAAAAGCAGTCAAAGCCACCGATACCGTCAACTGCGGAAATGATAAAATGCAGGAGCTTCTGAAAATTATGAAGAGCATTTCCCGTTACGCTGCGGATATCGTAAATATGAACTCCACAATTGAAGATATTGCTATGCAGACTAATATCCTTGCGCTGAATGCCTCTGTTGAAGCTTCAAGAGCAGGCGCGGCAGGCAAGGGCTTTGCAGTAGTTGCGGAGGAAGTCCGTACCCTTGCCGCAAAATCGGGAAAGGCTTCAAAATCCACAGCGGAGCTTATAGAACATACCGTACAGACCATCAATATCGGTACTAAAGCGGCAAACGAAACCGCAAAAATGCTGAGCGAAGTAGTGCATGAAACAAGCTCCATAAGCGAGTCCGTTTCTGAGATCGCAGATGTTTCCGAGAAGCAGAAAACAATGGTTGCTGAAATTGTCACAAAACTCGGCGAGGTCGAGGCCGTTGTCGGAACGACCTCAGCAACCGCACAAAATGCTGCCGCTGCAAGCGAGGAGCTTGACAGTCAGGTAGTCGTTCTGAAAAATAATCTCGAACGATACATCTAATTTAAGCCATCTTCTTATTCACCTTCCAATTTTTATATCGCCGCGATGTCAGTCAGTGACAATCGCGGCGAAAACTTTTGTACATTGAAAATCTCCGACTGTGTCGGAGGCCCAAAAGGCTTTAGCGATGAGTATAAAAATAAAACGTCTTTTGATATAATAAATGTAAGGTCTGACAGCTGTAAAAAATCAAAAGGGGGACATTCAAAAATGAATGATAATAATAGTTAGCTTAGAAATGTTAAGACGGCAAATATTCTGCATAATTTTTTATTTGGTTTCGGCACTGCTTACACCTACCGCGAATTTTTATTTATTATAACACATTCACACTTCCGTAAAAATCAAATCATGCCTAACCCTAAAATTATGAATAATTTTCATAAGGTTCGGAATATTAAACGATAAAATCTTCTCGTTGTTAGGCGAACTGCCAAACATATTCATAAAATTTTTCAGAGAAAAAACGGTACGAGCTTTTTAAGTCCGTACCGTTTTATATTCTCATCAAATGCCGCGGGCGGCTTTTCTGCGCTTCTTTTCCTCGTACATGAGACCGTCCGATTTTTTCACAAGCTCTTCAAAGCTCAGACGCTCACCCTTTCCGGTAACGTAAATACCCATACTTGCAGCAACCTTGTATGGCTTTCCTGATCCGTTGTTGTATCTGTCAAGATATTCACAGAAAATTGCCCGTATATCGCCTGACTTATCTCCATAGGGATATACCGCAAGCATTTCGTCGCCGCCGAAACGTGTACACACCGCATCGGTTGGACAAACGCTTTTCAGTGCGGCGGCCGCGGTATGTATAGCGTTGTCGCCTTCCTCGTGACCGAAAGTATCGTTTATGTATTTCAGCCCGTCAAGGTCGCACATTACGACCTCCAGCGGTTCGTCGCCCAAATTTTCAAGCAGTCTGTCATATTTGGCGCAGAAGCCGCGGCGGTTATAAAGACCGGTAAGCGTATCGATCCAGGATACCATTTCTATTTTTTTCATCAGATAATGCTTGTACCGCTGATTGATAAAACCGCCAAGCGCGTTGTTCAGCATACCTGCTGTCTGCGGTATTTTGTAGTAATTTCCTACTGCAAAGCCGCTGAAATGAAAGCAAATGTAACCCAGCGTAACGCCGAGATAGTGAAGCGTTGTAAAAATCAGACAGCGTCCTTCGTCAAGATTATAATAAAGAGACGGGATAATATCTTTTCCCGGCATATAGTAAGGCACGAATTTTTCGCCGAGAGTTTTCTTGTATTCTATCATATCACCGTCGTACAAAACGAAAAGCCCGTCTCCGCTCTTGCTTGCAATTTCCGGGTTTACAGATTCGTCGGTATACTCCTGCTTTATAAGGCAGCACATTGCATACATGAGGTTGTCTCTGTGCATTATAAGAGCTATGTCGTCAAAGCTTTTGCCTTTTTGTATTTTTGCAGCCACTTCAGAAAGAATAATATTTTCGTTCTGAAAACGGTTGAACATATTTGTCTGCTCGTTGAACAAATATGCGGCGTCCAGTCTGCGGGAAGCTTCGCATCCGCAGGATTCGCTGAACACTGCCTCGGGGTACGCATTAATGACGCCCTCGCGCTTAACGCCGCCGAACACATCGGAAAGGATACCGAATATCGTTTCCGATAAGGTTTCTTTTTTGATACAAGCGGTGGTAATGGTGGGGGAGGAACTGAAAACAGTATCTATGCAGTCATAACCCGTGACGGCAACATCCTTTGGTACGGATATCCCGCGGCTTTGCAGAAAAAACGATACTGCTACAGCCATATGGTCGTTGGCGCATACAAATGCCCGCGGAAGTCTGCCCTCGTTCAGAAGCCTTTCTGCGGCTGCTATAGCAGGCCCTGACCAGAAATCGCCGTAGCTGACCATATCGTCGTTAAATGGAATATTCCGCTTTTGTAGAGCCTTTTTAAATGATTCTATTCTTTTGTCGGAAAAGCTGTTTCCTTTAACTCCCGCTATCATATGGAAATCCGAAATACCGTGCACATCGGCAAGGTGCGCCACAATGTCCTCTATACCGCTGTGGTGCTCGTATGAAATATTGACACAGCCGTCAAGGCATTTTCCAAGTGAAATGACGGGCAGCTTCATGCCCAGTGCGCGGCCGATTATTTTTTCGCACACAGCGGTGTTTCCGATATGGTCGGAATCTATGATAACAGCGTCGGTAAAAGAAGCGTCGAACATTTCATAAACCGACGTTTGCGGGTCGTTTTCATTTATATCTTCATCAAGACGCGGACTGCAGTTATATACAAAAAGACGGAAGTCAGTTTCGGAAAACCTTTTGTTCAGAACATTAATAAATTCACAGCACTCCCTGTCATGAATACGACAGGTCATCAAAGCAATTATTTTGTATTTTCCAATCATACCGCACACTCCTGACATCTTATTGTATAAATTATACAACACTTGATTTTTAATGTCAATATTTATTTTATCTCTGATCTTGCGGGATATTTTTCCATGCAAAACGGTCTCTGTGCAAAATAAACAGAGACCGTTTAAAATATAAAATTATTGCATAGTAATAATTATTTTTTATGAGGATATATCCCGCATTTTCTCAACTTACTCTGTGTCATGCAGCCTGTTGTATATTTTACGTATCATTTCCCGGTCGGAATCAAATTTTATCCTGCGCAGTGTCCGTGAATAGAAGCCGTCGCTTACGTCCCATATAACCGGAACAAAGCCGTTGTCAAGAAGCTTGTTCAAAACCATTTCAACGCATTCGGTGGAATCCGTGTATTTTGCGTTTGCTTCAAAGTTTGAAGCGGGATAGCCTGCGGTCGTTTCGCCCATAAATACGGGGATATTTTTTTCGGTAAAAGCCTTGTTGAGCAGGTCTATCTGACTGTCGGTATAGTTTACCCATTCGTCGCCGCCTATTTTGTTTGTCCAGTACATCGCGTTGTCAACATAATGCACTGAGACCATAAGCCTGTCGCTTACCTTGTCCGCGGGCATAACAAATTCGGGGGAAGTGGTGTTGTCGATATTCGTCCAGTAGCCCGAAACGATAAGCACGCGATCCTTGTTGTTTCCGCCCGCACTTCTTACCGCGTCCACAAACGCCTGATTTAAGGTGTTGGTCATTTCGTAAGCGTCCGCCTTGGAAAGCCCCGCAAGATTTCCGTTTTCGTCAAACTGATCTCCGCCCAGATATTCGTTGTATCCCTCAAATACTACGGTGTAGGGGTAATCCTTGAAGTATTTCGCTATCTGCTTCCACAAGCTTGTGAAAATTTTCTTGCAGTCCTCGGTGGAATTGCGGCGGATAATAAACTCGTCAAAATGGTGAATGTTTATTACCGTGTAAAGTCCCGCGTTCTGGCAGTAATCCACTATCTCCTTGACCCTTGCAATGTAATCGGAATTTATGGTGTATTTACCGTTGTTTTCCATCATGTTTCCCCAAAAGACGGGAATTCTCACCGTGTCGAAACCCTCCGCTTTTATGCCGTCGATGATCTCCTGAGTTGTTTCCAAAGCACCCCAGCAGGTCTCGTAATCCTTTGGGGTGTTGTTTCCCACAACGGGTATCCATTCGTATGTTATCTGTTCACAGTTTGCCGAACTGTAAGCCTCCATAGTGTTGCCGAGATTGAGACCGATACCCATGCTTTTTGCAACTTCCTGAGCCGTGGGAGCGGCTTCGTCATTTGCCGCCGAAGCGGAGGTTCCCCCGCCGGACGAACACGCCGATACCGACATAAGCATAAGGACAGCCGTAAAAAGTGATATTGCTTTCTTTAACATTGTTCAAACTCCTTTCAGTTTAAAATTTCTATACAAAATTCAGCCGAAACAACAGGCAGAGGCAGACGGTACTTTTCCGCAAGCGCGGGTCCGCAGGCGTTGGAGCCAACTCCCGCCATTTTGCCGTCCACGCAGATAACGTTGCTTCCGCACTTTTGCAGTTCAAAATTGTGCCGTTTTGAGGCAAGCTCCTCCTGCGTGTATTCCGAAGCGTTAAAGGAAAAGTCCTTCGCCGCCGTGAATTTTATTCTTGTTTCCCCGTCCGTAACGGTCATGTGCTTGCAGCCGTAATGGGAGGAATTTTCCTGGGGACGGATATAATCCTCGTGCATTTCTCCTATAAGCGCGGAGAAATTTCCCATATAGCTTGCTTGGTGCTTGTCGATGTAGCTTTCGTAAGGTCCGTAACCGAAATATTCCACAGTGTCAAAACTTTTCGGAACAAACAGCCGTATGCCGAACCTTGGCAGGAATGTTACCTTGTTTGAAAATTCCGCCTTGCATTTAATGCGGAGCGCACCGTCGTTAGTTACCGTGTAAACCGTGTCCATATAAGCAAAGGGCAGATGTATGCTCCAGCCAAAGGACTGACGGAGGGAAATTTCAACGCCGTCGGAGGTTTTTGCGGCAGTCACGCCGTAATTTTTTACCGTGTGGTCGTTAAGGTGCGCATTGTACCAATCGCCTTTCATAACGTCGTTGTCAACAGGGGCGCGGAAAAAGTTGAATTCCATTGGCTTGTCAAGTATTTCCTTTCCCCCTGCGTTTATGGAATCAAATGCCGAGAGCCGTTTGTTGAAACGGTAGGAAGCTCCGTTTGCCTTTACATTGACGAAAAGCGGCAAGTCCTCAAGCTCGGCGGGAGAACCGTTCCACGCCTTTGCTTTCGGCACTGAGATGCCTCCGAGACGCACTTGGTCGAAGCAAATTTCATAACCCTTTTCGCAGAAAAGAGTATCCTCCTTTGCGGTGAAAATAAAACGGATATATGTCTCCTTGTCGGCAACCTGTCCCGCCTGCGGAACAAATACCTCCGTGCTGCCCATAGGCTCCACGGAAAAGTCAAGCGTACCCGACCCAAGACAGCCGCCGTCGTAAGTTATTTCATAGCGGCAGCCGAGAATATCTCCCGCATTTTCAAATTCAAGCATACTCTTAAAAATAAAGTCTCCGTTATCGCTTTTCTTTTCGACCCTAATGGGACGGTAAACCTGTTTCATTTCCAAAAGTCCCGTGTGAGGCGTCCTGTCGGGGTAGGTCAGAGCGTCCATGCAGAAATTTCCGTCATTGTGCTTTTCGTTGAAATCACCGCCGTAGCCGTACTTTGCTCTGCCGTCCTCAGTATATCCGAGAATGCACGCATGGTCGCTCCATTCCCAGATAAATCCGCCGCAGAAGCGTTCGTGGGAATAAAAAATATTGTGGTAATCCTCCAGATCGCCCGGTCCGTTGCCCATAGCGTGGCAGTATTCGCAAAGCATAAGGGGACGCTTTTCTTTCTCGTTTTGGAGGAATTTTTTCATATCCTCGGGAGATGTGTACATTTCGGAAACAACGTCCAGTATTTCGTCCGAAGTATCGTCAAGCTTGTGGGTGCTTTCGTAATGGAGAAGCCTTGTGTCGTCAAGAGATTTCACAAGCTCCGCCGCCGCAAGCATATTTGTGCCGTAGCCGCTCTCGTTGCCGAGAGACCAGAATACAACGCAGGGACGGTTTATATCCCTTTTAACAAGAGCCTCCGAGCGGTCGGTTATGGCTTTTTTAAAACGCTCGTCGGAGGCAAGAAGAGCAATTCCGTTGTAGCCGTTTTCCCAGCTCCACTTGAAATCGTTATATACCACTACGCAGCCGTGGGACTCCATATCACCCTCGTCGATAACGTAAAGCCCGTACTCGTCACAAAGCTTATAAAACAGCGGCGAATTCGGATAATGGGAAGTCCTTACGCCGTTGACATTATGCCGCTTCATAAGCTCTATATCTTTCTTCATCTGCTCAACGGAAGCATAGTAGCCCGTGTCGGGGTAACTGTCGTGACGGTTCACGCCCTTGAATTTTACCGCCTTGCCATTAATTTTTACAACGCCGTTTTCCGCGGTAATTTTGCGGAAGCCCACCTTTTCGCCGATTTTTTCGTCCCACGCGAAAATAGTTAAGCTGTACAGATAAGGC
This sequence comes from Ruminococcus sp., assembly GCA_014799785.1. Lineage (GTDB taxonomy): Bacteria > Bacillota > Clostridia > Oscillospirales > Ruminococcaceae > RGIG8773. The sequence goes on along the minus strand of JAAVHI010000023.1, from coordinate 97,158 downwards.
TTTTCCGCCGACCACAATATCGGAGAATCAATATGCACCGAAGCGGTTGAACCGTCCGCCGCAGTAAATTCCGCAATTTTATTTCCGTTACTGTCGGAAAGTTCTGCGGTCACGTCGCAGCCGAAAGCAGTAAAATTAAATTCAGCAGAGGAAAAGTCCTCGGTCAGCTTTGTCTTGATAATATAATTTTCAAGCCTTTTTTCGGGACGTGACAAAACATATACGTCTCGGAAAATTCCCGAAAGTCTGAATTTGTCCTGATCCTCTAAATACGTTCCGTCGCACCATTTTAAAACGGCGACGGCGATAGTGTTACTGCCCTCTTTAAGAAAAGGTGTGATGTCAAACTCGGAAGTGCTGTGAGAAACCTGCGAGTAACCAACAAATTCGCCGTTTACATAAAGATAAATACAGCTGTCAACGCCCTCAAAAACGAGTATCCTGTCCATACCGTCGGGAGAATAATCATAGCCGCGGCGGTATACTCCCACAGGAATATCGTCGGGAACGTACGGCGGGTCGTAGGGGATAGGATAGCATATGTTAGTATACTGCGGCTTGTCATAGCCGTGCAGCTGCCAGTTGGACGGTACCGGTATTTTTTCCTCAAAGGGAACCGAAATAAAATCGTCCTCCATATCTATAATGCTGTCGTAATATCTGAAATCCCATTCGCCGTTAAGAAGCTCGAAACGGTCAGAGAGCTTTCTGTCCGCGAAAGGATTTTGTTCCGGTGAAAACGGAATAAAATAGCAGTGCTTGTCAAGAGTTCCTATATGCAGGCTCTGTTCGTCCTCGTGAAAAACCATTTTGCTTTTGGGTGAGCCTTGCGCGGCTATATTTGAAATGTTCATGATGATCCTCCCTAAGCCCTGTAAATTTTTTATTTTAATTATAACTATACTTGCTTATTTTGTCAATATATGATTTTATAATAATTACGCTCATCTTAATGAAGCATGAGGAAATGTGTCTTGCAGCAAACCGATAAAAAAACAGTCCGGACAAATTTTCCGAACTGTTAAAAAATAATCACGAAAAAATCTTTCGGCTTAAATCAGCAACCCCAGAATTTATACATCTCAAAATATGCAATGACAAATACCGTTAGTGCATTGCCCGCGATATTGAAGATATAACGAAGTCTATTCAGCTTTGCGGGCTTTTTTGCAAGCAGTACATATACGGAAACAACCGCCGCAAGAACACATACCGCCATACATACGGTCTGGACGATACCCGCGGAAGCTCCAACGGCTTTGGGAAGTCCGTATGTCTCTTCCCTTGCGGCAAATGAGGTAAGCACCACCACAGCGGCCACGGAAATTATCTTTGACGCCTGACCCGCCGTTATAATTCCAATTCCCGTGTAATGCTGCAATTTGTTTGCTCTTTTCATTTTTATTTTAATAAGAAGTATAAATACCGAAGCCGCCGCAGTCATAAAAAACGCGGTCAGAGCGCATAGCTTCAGGGTATACATTTTTTCGGAAATAAGCTCGGAAGTACCGAGAGACAAGCCCATGCTTCCGTCGGAATATGTTTTTCCGCCAATAAGCATTGCCGTTTCACCGCCGCTAAGCTGATAGAGGTCGTCGCCTATACGGGAAATACCCTCTAAATTTTCCGCAGAAACGGCAGTCAGGTATGAGTAAAATTTTAAAAGTCCCGAGGCGTTTGAGCGGGAGAGCAGGTAATAGCCGTCAAGCATGCACGGTTCGTTGTTTCCGTCAGAATATTTGTCTGGGGAAAGCTTGCCGAATATCCAAGCGGGCAGCTCGTTGTATACGTAATTACCCTCAGGCTCGTTTGTAAGTGCAACAACGCCTGTCTTTGATTCCATGTCAAAAAGCATATACGATATGCAGGAAACCGTTGCGCCGTTGTGACCAAAGGTTCGTACTGCGTATTCCGCTGCCGCAAAGCCGTAGCTGTGTGAGGGGATATCCGTCCCGCCGTAAAATACCGACCCCGAGAAAAGCTTATCCTGCGTTTCCTTGTTCTTGAAAAGCGGCGTATTGTCGTCAACAAACGCCTGCGCGTACTTTGCAAGGTCGCCTATAGTGCCTGTTACGGAACCCGACGGATAAAGCGTGATATAAGACATACGGCTGCCGAGGGATTCATATTCCTGCGTCAGAACGTTGAATTTGTAGGATTTCAGCTTGCTCCGCTGTTCTTTTACCCACTCGTTATCATTGTGTGAAGACGATACTGCCGTATGCTCCATGCCAAGTGGTTCGAGAATATTTTTATGAACGTATTCGCAGTAATCCATGCCGCTTATGCGTTCCACAATATAAGCCGCAAGGGAAGCTCCCCAGTTTGAATAAGCGGCGGTCTCTCCGGGACGGTATGTCTGCGCAGGTTCGGTCATGCGGAGGGCTTCTTCAAGTGTGGGGATATTGTTTTCGTCCGTGGCGGCTATGCTGTAAGTCGTCTCGCACCAGCCGCCCGTGTGGTTCATTAAATCGGTCATAGTGATAGGGTCGTCATAGGAAAGCTTTTGAAAAAAATCATCGGGGAGATAATTTCTTATATCGGCGTCAAGGTCAAGCCTGCCCTGCTCCCACAACTGCATTGCGCTGACCCATATCATTGTTTTGGAAATGCTTCCCCACTCATAGACGGAATTTTCGTCGGCAGGAATATGATTTTCACGGTCTGTTTCACCTAAGAAGCAAGCGGAAAGCGTTTCGTCACCGCAAAAAACAACTGCCGACAGGGAAGCCGAGTTTGTTCCGTACGATTCTGACATTTTTTCGATAAATGTATCTACCTTATCAAAAGTCAGTCCCGAGGGGCAAGTCCGCTCCTCCGCGCTTGCAGATATCGTAGACGAGGAGAAAGTTAGTCCCGCGGCGCACAATATTGCCGCAAATCTTCTGAAAATTTTCATATAACCCACCTCCGCTCAAAGCTCTCTTTCGTCATATTCAAGCACGGCGCAAACGGTCTGATATACTGCCGTACCGTACCCGACAACAAGGAATGTCAGGCAAAGCAGCAAACCGTCCGCGGGCCGTGACAGAGCCGAAAGCATGCTGAATATCAGAGAAAACGCCGTCTGAACAAAAGGTATGCTTGACACAGATATCAGCACCGCAGCAACTATTATAACGACAATATAAATAAGGATTATCTTTAATACATTTCTCAGCAGTGAATTCTTTTTGCTGCCCGCTCCGTTTTTGAAATAGTTCCTCATCTGCTTTGACATTATAATTATTCCCGCCGTAAATACCACGCTGAAAATAACATTGTAAAATTCCGATACGGAAGCGGATATTCCGAAAATTTCAAATATCTCGCTTACGTCCCCCATAATTTGTCTGCATAATCCGATTGCCAAGGAAAGCTGCATTAAAATGTACATCAAAATGCCAATGCCGCTGACAAGCAAGGCCGTCAGCAGGAAGCGGGCAAGCACCACGCTTTTTCTGTCGGCGGGAAGAATACAAAAGGTTTTTCCGTAATCCGATTTTATCTCCCGCTCAATTATTATCGGAGATATGCAGACGGAAGATATAAATACATATAAAGCTGTTCCAAAGCACGGAGTAAACAATATAATGATCATAACGCATATAACAAAAAGTATCACCATTGCTTTGAAAGCGCCGCTCTTTTTTCCGCCGAGCGCAATAATATCTACCCGCATAAGGTCAAAAATCGTTTTCATAATATCACCCCTACAGTTCGCAGTCCGCAGACTTTTTAACGGCAATGCCGCAGAACAGTACGCTCACGCCCGCCGCAATGACATTCAGAATTACGGCAAAAATCCATTTCCCCGAAACAGTTTCAGGTATAAGCCAGCTCTGAACGGGAGGTATTATATGATTTGCGGAAAGTGCGGCGATCACCGTAATTACTGCCACGGTAAGCGCAACTGCCGTCAGCAGATTTGTTACATCCTTTTCGCGGTTCTGTATCGCCGACATCATTTCTAAATACGCCGATAAAACACAAAGATATACGGACACCAATATCAGTATGATACATAATTCGCCGAAAGTGATGATCGAGTCGTTTTGAGAAAAATCGAACAGGCCTCCGATAATATCTTCGATGGTTTTCGGCAATATGCGGTACAGCTTGGACGAGTTGCTTATCGCCAGAAAAATAAGCGATAACATTTCTCCTGTCAAAAGCGGAACTGTCATTTCCAGAAACGCCGCCTTTGTAACAGCGTCCCTGCCAACGGGAAGTATGCCGTATATTTTTCTTGAATCGGAATCCGCCAGCTCCTGCACAGGCGCGAAAACCGCGGCAGCGGCGGCAAAGCAGAACGCGCCAAGCGGTATCCCGAACAAAGCAAGCACAAGGCTTAATGCGATAAATCCGATAATATAGGGGACGGTAAGCGACCTTACGGAGATATAATCAAACCGTATCATTTTCAGAACGTCGTTCATGCTTATCCTCCTTTGCAATATAGACCAGTATCTCGTCAATGCTTGCTTTTTCGGTTTCCAATGACTTGGGCGCTTTGTCGAGATAAGCTGTTTCTATCAATGCGTCAAAACCGTTTCTGTAGGCGTGGAAGTCGATACATTTTTCCTTGAGGGCAGGAGGGATATCTTCCTCTGCACCCTTTATAACAGCATAGCTTTCACAGAGATCGTCCTTTGTCCCCGTAAACCAAACCCTGCCGTTGTGGAGTATGGTCACATAGTCGGCAATACGCTCTACGTCCGCAGTAATATGCGTTGAAAAAAGTACGCCGCGGTTTTCATCTTCTATATATTCGGCAAGAATGTCGAGAAGCTCGTCGCGAGCAACAGGATCAAGTCCGCTTGTAGGTTCGTCAAGAATGATAAGCTCCGCATTGTGAGACAATGCCGCCGCTACCATAAGCTTCATTTTCATGCCCTTGGAGAAGTCGCCGATCTTTCTGTTATCGGGCAGATCAAATTCTTTTATCCTGCGGAAAAATTCATCGCTGCTCCAGTCCTTGTAAAAGGGGCGGAGCTGTTTTTCTACCTGCTTTACATTCAGGTGATTTGCAAGGTACAGGCTGTCAAACACCACTCCGAGCCGCTCCTTTATGGCAATGGTGTCCGTTACGCTGTCCATGCCGAATACACTTATCTTTCCGCTGTCTGTTTTCGCCATATCAAGAATTGCGCGGATGGTCGTGGTCTTGCCCGAGCCGTTCTGTCCCACAAATCCCATTATATAACCCCTCGGCATTGAGAAGGTCACGTCTTTAAGCGCAAATCCCTCGTAAGCCTTGTTCAGCCCTTTGATCTCAAGAATATTCTCCATGTTCATTCCTCCAAAAACTTTTTCAGCGCGGCAATAATATCTTCATCGGAAAGTCCCGCATTTCTGCCGTTTGTTACGGCTTTTTCAAGACCGTCCTCCATTTCGCAGAGCATACGCTCCCGCAGAAGCTCGTTATTCCGAGGCGCGACAAAATAGCCCTTGCCTGCCACGGAGATAATAAAGCCCTCCTCCGCAAGATCGGTGTAGACCCTTGTGGTTGTAATAACGCTTATCTTCAGATCCCGCGCAAGCTGCCTTATTGACGGAAGCTGCTCGTCCTCTGCGACCTTGCCCTCAAGTATCTGTGCCTTTATCTGTTCTTCGATCTGCTCATATATGGGCAGATCTGATTTATTTTTAATCACAATTTTCATAAAGCGACCACCCGTTATACTGTTAATATTTTAATATATACAGTATAACACACAGACAGAGGTTTGTCAATACCCTTTGATAATTTTGCAAAGCATCTTTATTTTATGAGAAAAGTTGACTTGTTTTTAAAAATGTGTTACAATAAATTTAAAAGAATTAAAAGGAGCTCCGATATGAATTACAATTTTTACGGCTGGGAAACCGCCGCCGCCAAGCCTGTAAATGATCTTTATCCGTCGATAAATTCTCCTATTGACCTGTATAATGCATTGTCTGAAGTATGGTGCGCCGATACCTGCGCTCCGAGACTTCGGGATAAGTGGACGAAAGAAAATATGACAAAAGGCCAGTGTTCAATAACCGCATTTCTTGCACAGGATATTTTCGGAGGAAAGGTTTACGGGATACCTATGGAGGGCGGCAATTTTCATTGCTATAACGTTATAGGCGACTGCTGCTTTGATCTTACAAGCGAACAGTTCGGAGAAAAAGCGAAAGACCTTGTTTATGAGAACAATCCCGAGCAATTCAGAGAGGTTCATTTTGCAAAGGAAGAAAAGCTGCTTAGGTATGAAATGTTAAGAGAAAAACTGAAAAAAGTGTGCAGCGGAGGACAGCTTAAAGCATGACAGAGAATTGTGCGGATTTTTATATGGCCTCAATTGTGTAAATGTACTTTTGAAGCGAAAAATGTAAGGAATTGAAGAAATTTATTGACATTTGTATTAAAATAGTGTACAATTAAATAAGTGTTTTTGTGCTGACAATTAGAATCAATCATGTTAAGGAGCAGATAATGAAATTCGGAGATATGTCCTACAACCGCATAACCTATGAGGAAATCGAGAAAAAATTCCTTGAGCTGACAGATAAGCTGAGGACGGCGAAAAACGCAGAGGAGTCCATGGAGGCGGTAAGAGAAATCTATGCGCTTGAAGCAGATATGACGCTTATAGATATTTGCAGTGTTCGCCATGATATGAATATAAATGATGAATTTTACGCGGCAGAGCAGGATTACTATGATGAAATAGGTCCCAAGATCACAGAGCTGTTCAGCGAGTTTGACAAGCTGCTTCTGGAATCTCCGTACAGAGCGGAGCTTGAAGTGCTGCTTGGAAAACAGGCGTTCATATCTATGGAGAACGGACAAAAAAGCTTTGACAGCCGTCTTGTGCCGCTGATCGCAGAGGAAAACGCTCTTTCGTCGCAGTACAATAAAATCGCTTCGGGAATGACAGCAGATTGGCAGGGAGAAAAGATAAAACCGTCGCTTATGGCTGTGTATCTGTTCTCAGACGACAGGGAGACCCGCAGACTTGCGTCCTTGGCGGTTTCCGAGGCTTGGGAAAAGGAACGGAGCAAAATAGAGGACATATATCAGAGTCTTGTGAAAAACAGGAGCAGTCAGGCTCTCACGCTGGGAATGAAAAGCTACTCAGAGCTCAGCTGCCTTCTGATGAACAGGATAGGCTACGGACAGGAGGAAATCGCTCGGTTCAGAGACAGTGTAAAGAAACAGATAGTACCTCTTAATGAGCTTTTGAAAGAGCGCAGAAGAAAACGTCTCGGTCTGGACAAGCTCAGATTTTACGACGGGATAAGCTTTCCCGACGGCGATCCTGTTCCTGTGGGCGGTACCGAATACTGCCTGGAAAAGACCCGTGAGATGTATCGGGCGATGTCAAAGGAAACAGCGGAGTTTATTGATTTTCTGCTGGACAACGATCTGTACGACGCGGAAATACGCGACGGAAAAAGGGGCGGCGGATATATGCAGTATCTGAATAAATACCGCGCTCCCTTTATATTTGCGAATTTTGACGGTACGAGCGAAAACGCTTATATAATGTGTCATGAGGGAGGTCACGCGTTTCAGGCATATTTGCAGCGCAATGAAGAAATACGCCATAAGTGCGGCTACACTTCGGAGTCTGCGGAAACTCACGCAATGGCAATGGAATTTTTCGCTGCGCCGTATATGGAGCTGTTCTTCGGAGAACGGGCGGAGGATTACCGTGCCATGCACCTTGAGGGGGCGGTAAGTCTTATTTTAAGCTCGTGCCAGCAGGACGAGTTCCAGCAGGTGGTCTACGATAATCCCGATATGACGTCCGAGGAGCGTAATGCGCTGTGGGCAAGGCTCAGCAAGGAGTATTTCCCCTCGTCCGACTACAGCGGCAACGATAATTTGGAGCGGGGCTGCGGCTGGCAGAGGATACAGCACCATTTCTTCTGGCCGTTTTACACAGTTGATTATGCTTTGGCGCAGGTATGCGCTCTGGAATACTGCAAGTGGATGGAACAGGATAGGGAAGCGGCTTGGAACAGCTATCTTGGTTTCTGCCGAAGCACGGGAAGCGATTCTTTCCCCAATCTGACAAGGGCTGCGGGACTGGACGATCCCTTTGCGGAAAGTACGCTTAAAGAGCTTGCAGAATGGGTAGAAACGCGGCTTAAAGACTGATACACCGATGTCCATGGCGGAAAAAGCCGCCGTTATAAATAAATTTTAAGGAGTATGTACAATGAAAGGAAAAACAAGATTGAAAGCCTTGACTGCTATGCTTCTGGGAGCAAGTATGCTCGCGGGCTGTGCAAAAACAGGCGACAGCGGTTCGGCAGGAAATGCCGGAGGAACAGCCGTTGTGGAAGGAGCTACCTACACATACAATTTCTCACAGTATGACACACCGACAACATTCAATCCACATGATAACGATATAGTCGATCCCATAACCGAATATACGGAAATAGGTATGTGGACGCTTATTCTGAACGACACCTGTGACGGATACGAATGGTTCTGCGAAATGGCAGCGTCGGAGCCGGAGGACGTTACCGCTCAGTATGCGGGAGATGAGAAATGGGATATTCCCGCGGACGCTACAGAGGGATATGCTTGGAAGGTAACTCTCAATCCCGACGCTAAGTGGGAGGACGGTACGCCTATCAATGCGGACAGCTATATTTATTCCATGCAGAATATGCTCAGCCCCGAGATGAACAATTACAACGCATCGAATTACTACAGCAAGCTGCCGATAAAGAATGCGGAAAACTACTATAAGTCAAAGCAGGGCGCTTCCAAGGCGGCGGTTGCTTCGGATTTCGGCGAATATGCGGATTACGGCGATTCCAAGCTTTATGTAAGCTTTACTCTGCCGACCGTTGCTTTCTACGACTACAGCGCGGAGGATTATTACAGCGACAGTGAGCCTTACCTTAATGAAGCGGGCGAAGACCTCCTTGACAAGTACGGCAGCGAGGATTATGTCGAAGTGACCGACGAGGTCATCGCGGACGTCAACTATATGCTCAAGGACTGGTATATGATGGACGAAATAGACGAAACATCATACCTTGACATGGCGTTCTACGACAAAGTCCTCGAACCCAAGACCTTTGAGGAGGTAGGCTTCTTCAAAACGGGCGATTACGAGCTGACAGTAATTCTTTACAGCCCTCTCTCGCCGTATTTCTTTAAATATTACAGCAGCACCTACGCTCTTGTAAACGAGGAAAAATATGAAGCGGGCAAGACGCAGACAGGCGACATGATAAAAACGAATTACGCTACCTCTGCGGACACCTACAAATCCTTCGGTCCTTACAAGCTTGTAAGTATGCAGGCGGACAAGGAATTCAGACTGACAAAAAATGAAAACTGGTACGGCTGGACTGACGGAAGACATGAGGGACAGTTCCAGACCACAGATATAGTTGCTACGGTCGTTGAGGACAGTTCTACAACAGAGCTGCTGTTCCTCCAGGGAAAACTTGATTACTACGCATTGGCGGGAAATGCCCTCAGTAAATATCAGGGCAGCGATTTTATCATCTACTTCCCCAATCCCTATATTTACTTTTTGAATATCAACAACGATGTTGATTCTCTTATGTCCCGTCAGGAAGAGGGCGAAAGCAGACTGATCCTTACAAACCTTGAATTCAGAAAGGGTATTTCTCTTTCCTTGGACCGTTCAAAATTCCTTGCTCAGCAGGGCTACGGAAAGCCTATGTACGGTTATGTAAGCGATATGTTCGTATATGATGTTGAGACGGGTGTAAGCTACCGCGACAGCGAGCCTGCCATCGAAACCCTTAAAACATTCTATGGCGTATCTGATATTGACGAGATAACGGGCTATGACCTCGACGCGGCAAGAGAGTGTCTTGTAAACGGCTATAATCAGGCTCTTGAAGAGGGGCTTTGCACGGAGACCGACAAGTTTGTATTTGACTATCCCACATGGACAAATGAAGCAGGCTATGTCAAGGAGGTAAACTTTATTCAGGATTCCCTCGACGCGGCAACAGCGGGTACTCCTCTTGAGGGACGCATTACTGTTAATATGGTAGTAAACGAAAACTTCTACGACGCTCTCGACAACGGTGAGTACGACCTCTGCATGGCGGCTTGGAACGGTTCTCCCTCCAACCCCTACGGACTTATGGAATTTTTTGTAACTGATTACTCTTCACCTCAATGCTACCTCGGCTTTGATCCCGAGTCGGAAACTCTGGAAATAGAGCTTAACGGCGAAAAGGTCACCAAAACTTACTTCGACTGGTATAACGCGCTGTACAGCGGCGAATACGCAATAGCGGATTCGGATATCAGAAATCAGATACTTGCTTCCATGGAGCTGGGACTGCTTCAGAAATACCGCGACTGTCCTTTCTGGAGCGCAAGCTCGTCCGCTCTTCTGGGACGCAAGGTAAGCTATCCTACCTATGATTATGTCAACGAGGTATCATTCGGCGGAATACGTTTCATGACCTATAACTACACCGATGAGGAGTGGGATAAATACTGCTCTGAAAACAACTATCAGCTCAATTACCAATAATAATCGGACTGCGCCGCGTAAGGTATCAATTCCTTATGCGGCACGGTCATACAATTTAATGTGTTAAACCGCAAAAGGAAAGGGCTTGAACCATGGGAAAAATGTGGACTTACATACTTAAACGCATACTGCTGATGCTGATGGTATGCTTTATAATCATGACAATATGCTTTGTAATGATAAGAATGCTGCCGGATCAGCTTCCGCGTGGAAACGGAGATTACGCGTCGGCAGTACTTGCCATGCGCAAAGCGTGGGGCTATGACGAGCCGATACTTACTCAATACGTTATATTCCTGAAAAAAATCTTTACCGAGTGGGACTGGGGAGTTTGCACCAAGGTCGGTACGTACCTTAATCCTGTAACAAACCATATTGCGGAGAAGCTTCCCGCCACGATAGCAATAAATCTTTCCTCCGTTGTAATAAGCGTACCGCTGGGACTTGCTTTCGGCATTTATGCGGCGCTAAAAAAGAACAAGTGGCAGGATCATATTATTTCCGTTTTAACAATGCTGTTTATTTCTGTTCCCGCTTATATTTACGCCTTTCTTGTACAGTATTATTTCGGCTACAAGCTGGGCTGGTTCCCGATAATCATGGCTTCAAGCACAAATTATTTCTCCTGGACGATGATAAAGTCCATGATACTTCCCGTAGTCTCGATGTCGTTCGGAACTATCGCGGGACTTATGCGTTCTACCCGCGCGGAGCTGACGGAAACGCTTACAAGCGACTATATGCTGCTTGCGCGCGCAAAGGGACTGACGCGGCGGCAGGCAATATTGCGTCACGCCCTGCGAAACTCGATGGTTCCTATAATGCCAATGATAATCAGCGAATTCGTTATGATATTGTCCGGCTCGCTCATTATAGAAAAAATATTCGGCGTACCCGGAATAGGCAGCACCTATGTTGCGTCCATTCTGGAACGGGACTACAGCCTGTTCCTTGCAGTAAGTATGTTTTATACCGTAATAGGTCTTGCGGCTACTTTGGTAATAGACCTTAGCTATGGACTGATAGACCCGCGTATCCGCATGGGAGGAGGAAAAAACAATGAATAATAATTTTCCGGATTTCCCCGATGAAAAATTTGTATTTGTTCAGCAGGACGAGTCAATTCAAGATACCGCATTTCAGACTGAGCAGGTCGGATATTTCCGCGACGCAATGAGACGCTTTAAAAAGAACAAAAGCTCCGTTGCGGCGGCGGTCATTATTGTACTGCTGATATTGTTTGCTTTGCTCACTCCGATTTTCTCCACATATGATATGGGCTTCACAGATTCCTACTATACCTTTACACGTCCGAAATGCACGCTTTTGAGCGGCTTGGGGATATGGGACGGCAGCAACGTCCGCACGGTCAATCAGCAGACTTACGATTACTACGAGGCTGCGGGAGCGATAATTGAGGTAAAGGACGTTTATGAAGTAACGGACAGCGGCAGGAAAACCACGTATTATGATGTGAAGCTGGACGATTATCTTTCGGTTGGATATGAGTATATCAATCTTACCAAGCAGGAATACGAGGCGGCTTTGGAATATGAAAAGGAAACCGGAGATCAGCTTTTCTATCCTATGGTCGATCTTAACAAGGTACAGCAGGAAGCAAATAAAAACGACGCAAACTACTGGTATGAGCACAACCAGAAGGGTGTGGCGGCAAGAGACGGCAGCGGCGGGCTTGTCCCGATATACAAGACCGACGAAAACAGCGAGGACGGTTTGTCATATTATACAATGAAAATGAACGGAAACCAGTATCAGGTACGCGTTTACTATTACGACTGGTTCACCTATAAAAACGGTCACGAGCCCGCGTTCCTTTTCGGAACGGATTATATGGGTCACGATATTTTGGCGCGTCTTGCGTCGGGAGCAAGATTCTCGCTTATGCTCAGCGTTATTGTTTCGGCGATAAACTTTATTATCGGAACGGTTTACGGAGCTGTGGAGGGATATTACGGCGGAAAGCTCGACCTTGTTATGGAGCGTATTGCGGACGTGCTTTATTCCGTACCGTATATGGTGCTGTTTTCTCTGCTCCAGCTGCGCTGGGGTAAGGAAATAGGCGTTGTGGGAGCTCTGCTGCTGGCGTTTGTGCTTACGGGCTGGATAGACGTTGCAAGCACGGTCAGAAGCCAGTTCTACCGTTTCAAGGGTCAGGAATACGTCCTTGCCGCAAGAACTCTCGGCGCAAAGGACAGCCGGCTTATTGCACGGCATATTCTTCCGAATGCGTTGGGAACTATCGTAACCGCATGTGTACTTATGGTTCCGGGAGTGATATTCACCGAGTCTTCACTGTCTTATCTTGGAGTTCTTAATCTGGACTCCTCTACGCTTACAAGCGTGGGAACAATGCTGTCCAATGCGCAGTCCGCGCTGGCAACCTATCCGCACGCGATATTCTTTCCTGCAATGTTTATCTCGCTTATGATGATTTCCTTCAACCTGTTCGGAAACGGACTCAGAGACGCTCTCAACCCAACCTTGAGAGGAGCGGGAGATTGACGGTTCTAATACTATTTCACTCCCATATGTATTTGCACCTTGTGCTGACAAAAAATTCTGCGTAAAATCCATATACGCAAGCTTTTGCTTGAATTTTTTGTATACATTTAGGTCGTGAAATAGTATAAAATCTTGCGAAAGGAGTTATGCTCTGAAAGGGCATTGCCGTAAAAATGGAAAATAAAGAAAAAATCCTTGAGGTAAGTAATCTTACCGTTTCTTTCAAGACAAACGACGGTATCGTTCACGCAGTAAGAGATGTGAGCTTCGACCTTTTTAAAGGCGAAACCTTGGCGATAGTGGGCGAATCGGGATCGGGAAAATCCGTCACGTCACGCTCTCTTATGGGCTTGCTTACTCCCAACGCGATAATTGAAAACGGTACGATAATGTATGAGGAAACTGACCTGCTGAAGCTTAAAGAAGATCAGTTCCACAAATACCGCGGAAACAAGCTGGGCATGGTGTTTCAAGACCCTTTGTCCTGCCTTAATCCAATACTGAAAATCGGAAAGCAGCTCACAGAATCCATGCTGCTGAACGAAAAAATATCAAAGGCAGACGCAAAGGCAAGGGCTCTCAAATTGCTGGCAGGCGTTGGCATTCCTGATCCGGAACGCTGCTACGACCGGTATTCCTTTGAGCTTTCGGGAGGTATGCGCCAGAGGGTCGTTATAGCCATAGCCTTGTCCGCAAATCCCGAAATACTTATATGCGACGAACCGACAACCGCTCTTGATGTAACAATTCAGGCACAGATACTGGAGCTTATCAATGAGATCAAGCGGGAACGCGGTCTGTCTGTTATTTTCATAACTCATGATATGGGGGTCGTGGCAAATATGGCGGACAGAATAGCTGTAATGTATGCTGGAAAGATCGTGGAGTACGGAACTGCGGAGGAGATTTTTTACAGTCCCGCTCATCCGTACACATGGGCGCTGCTTGCGTCAATTCCCGATCTGGATACCCGCGAAAAGCTGGAGTCGATACCGGGAACTCCTCCGAATATGCTGTTTCCTCCAAAGGGCGACGCTTTTGCAGCCCGCAACAAATATGCGATAGCTTTGGATTTTGAGGAGCAGCCACCTTTGTTCGAGATCACTCCGACCCACTACGCCGCAACATGGCTGCTGCACCCAAAGGCTCCGAAGGTCAGTCCTCCTGAGATCGTACTTGAAAGAATACGTAAAAAGCGTGAACTGGAAGAAGCGGAAAAAAGGGAGGGAAACAGATGAGCAGTGAGGAAATTCTCCGTGTAGAGGGTCTGCGGCAATATTTCCGCGACGACAAAAAATGGATCAAAGCGGTGGACGACGTAAGCTTCTCGGTAAAAAAGGGAGAAATTGTGGGTATAGTAGGGGAGTCGGGCTGCGGAAAAACGACTACTGCCCGTTCAATTATAAAGCTTTACAAGCCCACGGGCGGAAAGGTATGGTTTAACGGAGAGCTTATTTCCGCGGGAGCGTGGGACGAGCGTATGGCTTTGGAGAAAGCCAAGTCGGAAAAAAGCGATAAACAGCGTATTTCAGAAGCAAAGGAAAAATACCGAAAGGCAGAGGCTCTTTCAAAGGAGCTTAACAAAAAGTACCCGTCTGTAACAGAGATACAGATGATATTTCAGGATCCCATGGCGTCTCTCAATCCCAGAATGACTATCAAGGAGATAATTGCCGAGGGACTGCGTATTCACGGCGAAAAAAACGAGGAAGTGATCCGCAGCAAGGTTTATGACGTACTGAAAAAGGTCGGACTTATGCCCGACCATGCCAACCGCTATCCTCATGAATTTTCCGGCGGACAGCGTCAGCGCATAGGCATAGCGAGGGCGATCATAATGAAGCCAAAGGTGATAATTGCGGACGAGCCTGTTTCCGCATTGGACGTTTCCATTCAGGCGCAGGTAATAAATCTTTTGGGACAGCTGCGCGATGAGATGGGTCTGACGATATTGTTTATAGCTCACGACCTGTCTGTTGTAAAGTATTTTTCCGACAGGATAGGGGTAATGTATTTCGGACACATGGTTGAAATGGCGGAATCGGAGGAGCTTTTCGCTCACCCGCTGCACGGTTATACCAAGGCTCTGCTGTCCGCTATTCCTCTTCCCGATCCTTATACCGAAAAGCGCCGCCGCAGGATCTTTTATGAGAGACCCACATATACTCCCGAAGAGGAAGAAAAATTTAAGCTGCGGGAGATATATCCGGGACATTTTGTTCGATGCACGGAGGCAGAGGAAAAGGATATGCGCAGTGAAAGGGAAAACGCTCAATGAAACGTGCATCATGGATAGCTGCGTCGGTCTGCGGTCTTATCATTATGGGACTTTCTCTGCTGTGGCAGGGGATCGGCAATGCCGAGACTTTGTCGGATTGGATCAAAATGCTCAGCAATTCTGCGCTGCTTGCGGGAGTAATTCTTGCAGGGATAGGCGCGCTTGCGTGGGTATCGGACGAGCATTTTTTCGACGGCATACGCTATGCTGTGACCTCGCTTTTTAACGATATCCGCGGAAAGCCAAAACGCTACGCCACCTATTACGATTTTATCAACCGTGAAAAAAACAAGGGAAGCGGCTTTTCCATGCTTGTTCCGGGACTGGTTTTTCTGGGACTTGCTGTGCTGCTGACGGGATTGTATTATGTTGTGCTGTAGCAGTATTTCATAATATCCTCATGTACTTTTCCGTACATTATTTTCTTCAGATATTTCGGAATGAGTATTGTGTTGGACTGATAACTCAAGGCTATCAGTGTCCGTTTCGGAACGCTCCCTATGATTTTTACTTTGGCTTGCGGCGTCATTGTTATTACATCATAGGAGCGCTTTTTGTTCGGATATTTCAATTATCAGAGACAGGGTTTTGCATATTAATGACAGTACAAATGGAAACGGGTACGCAGACGCGGCAATGAATGAGGTTATAAAATGCTTGCAGATACTGATATCCCTATAGGACTGTATGGCGATGCAATGTGTATTAGTCAAATTATTTGAAATGATAAAGATTTGGAAGCATATCGGGAGTGAATTATATGGAACAGTCTGAAAACAAAACGCCGAAGTATATCCATGTGCGCGGCGGACGTGTGCATAATCTGAAAAATATTGATGTGGATATTCCGCTGAACAAGCTTGTAGGCATTGCGGGGGTTTCGGGTTCGGGAAAATCCTCGCTTGCGCTGGGAATTTTATATGCGGAGGGCTCAAGACGGTATCTGGAATCTTTGTCCACCTATACCAGAAGGCGGATGACGCAGGCGGAAAAGGCTCAAGTCGATGAGGTGCTGTATGTTCCGGCGGCTTTGGCGCTTCGTCAGCGTCCCGGTGTGCCCGGGATACGCAGTACGTTCGGAACAGGTACGGAGCTTCTGAATATTCTGCGCCTGATGTTTTCCCGTCTTGCAAGCCACAGATGTCCCAACGGACATTATGCAGAGCCGTCGCTTAATGTGGCGGCCGAGCTTCCGCTTGTCTGTCCTGTATGCGGCGAAGCTTTCTTTGCGCCCTCTGCCGAGGAGCTTGCATTTAACAGTCAGGGAGCGTGCAAACGGTGCGACGGTACAGGGATAGTCCGCACAGTTGATGAATCAACATTGGTACCCGATGAGTCGCTTTCCATAGACGAAGGCGCGGTTGCACCTTGGCAGACGCTGATGTGGTCGCTTATGAAGGACATTGCGCGGGAAATGGGTGTTCGTACAGATGTCCCGTTCAGTGAGCTAACCGAAAAGGAGCGGGATATCGTCTTTCACGGACCTGCGGTCAAGAAAAACATCATTTATCAGAATAAAACCAGTGGTGCAGCCGGAGATATGGACTTTACTTATTTCAACGCTACATATACGGTTGAAAATGCTCTGGCCAAGGTCAAGGACGAAAAGGGTATGAAGCGGGTGGAGAAGTTTCTGCGTCAGGGCGTCTGCCCGGACTGCGGCGGCACACGTCTGAGCAGTGCGGCTCGTGCGCCGAAGCTTCGGGGTATTTCGCTTGCGCAGGCTGCTATGATGACGTTATCCGAACTGACAGACTGGGTAAGCGGAGTTCCTGCTTCACTTCAGGAAGAAATGCGTCCGATGGCGGAAAGCATATGCGATTCTTTCCAAAACACCGCAAAACGGCTTATGGAGCTGGGTCTTTCTTATCTTACGCTGGACAGGTCGTCCTCAACCCTTTCCACAGGCGAGCGGCAGAGAATGCAGCTTGCAAGAGCCGTGCGAAACCGTACAACCGGTGTTCTCTATGTGCTTGATGAGCCGTCTATCGGTCTGCATCCCTCAAATATGGAGGGTCTGTTCGGCGTCATGCATGACCTGCTTGCAGACGGAAACACGGTTATTCTGGTGGATCATGATACCAATGTGCTGAAGGAAGCAGACTGGCTGATAGAAATGGGTCCCGAGGCAGGAGCGGGCGGCGGAACTGTTATTGCGCAGGGGAGCGTTTCGGACGTGTCGAACGACCCAAACTCACTTATAGGAGGGTATCTTTCGGGAAGGACGGTTACGGATATCGGAAACCGTATTTCGTCGGAGGATATGTTTGCTTTGGGAAAAATATCCTTGTCCACCTCGGAGATACATACCGTAAAGCCATTGGAGATAGATTTCCCGAAAGGCAGGCTGATCGCGGTGACGGGCGTTTCGGGCTCGGGAAAGACGACAATGGTGCTGGAAAGCCTTATCCCTGCACTGGAGACCTCGGTAAACGGGGGGAAAATGCCGGAGCATATACGCTCTGTTTCCGCAGAGGGGATACGGCAGGTCAAGCTTATAGACGCTACACCGATCGGTATAAATGTGCGTTCGACTGTGGCAACCTATGCCAATGTACATGATGAACTTCGCAAGGTATATGCAAGGTGTGCGGATGCAAAAGCAAGGGGCTGCAAGGCGGGCGATTTCTCCTATAATACGGGAAAGCTGCGCTGTCCTGTCTGTGACGGGACGGGTTCTGTCAGCTTAGATGTGCAGTTTCTTCCCGACGTGGAAATTCCATGTCCCGACTGCGGCGGTTCGAGATATTCCAAAGAAGCGAGCCTTATACGTCGGATTCCGAAAAAAGCTGAAACGGGATATACACTTCCCGAGCTTATGGACATGAGTATTGACGAGGCTCTTGCAGCCTGTGCCGATCTGCCGTCTGTGGCGGGCAGATTAAAAGTTCTCCATGAGCTCGGCCTCGGTTATCTGACGCTTGGAGAGGCAACCCCGAGCCTTTCGGGCGGCGAAGCACAGCGGCTGAAGCTTGCAAGCGAAATGGGAAAAGGACAGTCCGATACCGTTTTTGTCTTTGATGAACCAACGATCGGTCTGCACCCTCTTGACGTCAGGACTTTGCTTACGGTGTTTCAGCGATTGATCGAAAATGGCGCAACAGTTATCGTTATTGAACACGACCTTGATATTATAAGCAATGCGGACTATGTGATCGACATGGGTCCCGGCGGTGGTGTTCATGGCGGACAGATCGTTGTCACGGGAACGCCGGAGAGGGTCTGCCGATGCAATGAAAGTCTGACAGGAAAATATTTGAAAAAGCATATGGAGAATTATGGCAGGATTTAGCGGACGGCAGCAAAATCAATGATGTTAATGAGACGGTAACTGTATCCTATCAGATTTTCGTTTTTCCCTTAATTTTTTATTCTTTTGTACGGCTTCTGTTGCAGCACTGCAAAGCTTACAACTGTCCATTGAAATTATGTTTGACAAATTATGTGTTTTGTGATATAATTCAATTACTATGCGTGTGCGGCGAAATTGGCAGATGCAACGGATTAAAATTCAGGCGGAGAGAGCCACGCAGGTTTGATTTCTGTTATCCGCACCAAAAACGGCAGTTCGGAATTGGGAGATGTAGTATGCAGAACATTTCAAAAAATAAAATGGCATTTCCGAAGAAATACGGCGCTCGGAGGGAAAAAGCAGTGCGTACCGCTGTAGTACCGCGCGTGATATGCTTGAAAAGAATTGCGGCATTTACAGTATGCCTGATCATTGCTTTATCCAATTTTATAACGGCATTTGCCGATGATGTACAGTCTAATAACCGGACGGTCAAAGCCGGCATTTTCAGTTTTGAAGGCTATCACATGAAGGACGAGGAGGACAGACTGACCGGATACGGCATCGAATTTCTCAGCCTCGTTTCCGAATATTCACGGTTGAATTTTCAGTACACCGGCTATGACAGAGCATGGAGCGAAATGCTTGATATGCTTGAAAACGGCGAGATCGATGTGGTGACCTCCGCCCGCAGGACCTCTGAGCGGGAGGAGCTCTTCGCCTTTTCTCTACCTATAGGCAGGAACGATACCATTCTCTCGATTCGGGTCAATAACACGCAGATCCACCGCGGAGACTATAAAACCTATAACGGAATTACGGTGGGTCAGCTGGAGGGCAGCAGCCAGAACCAAAGCTTAGTGGAATTTGCTGAAGAAAATGGATTTTCCTATCAGGTAAAGGAATACTACGATTCAGATGATCTTGCGGCAGCTTTGCAGAGCGGCGAGGTCGATGCGATACTTTCCAGCGATCTGAGAAAGGCGGAAAACGAAAAGACACTTGATATCATTGAGGAGGCCGACTTTTACGCTATCGTCAGAAAGGACGATACGGAACTGCTTGACGAGATCAATTACGCCATCGAGCAGATGGATATAAATGAGGGCGACTGGAAAAATGTGCTGTTCTATAAGTACTACGGTCCGGTTTATTCCTCTGCGCTTTCCTTTAACGAGCGCGAGACGGAATATATCCGTCAGGTCGTTTCGGGAGAGAAAACCATTACCGTGACCGCTCTCGGTGACAGGGCTCCCTATTCCTATACGGAGGACGGGGAGCTAAAGGGTATTCTGCCGGATTATTTTGCCGCAGTTATGGAGCTTGCGGGACTGCCTTACGAAGTTGTTGTTCCTGAGAACAGTGACGCTTATTATTCTCTCGCCGGCACAAACGGGGTAAATGTTGTTATTGACAAGCTCGGCTCCGACGACATTATTGAGGACGCCGTTTACCGCGGCTTCAACACAACAAGCTACATGACAGCGAGAATGGCAATGGTGACCAGACAAGACCTTAAAGGCGATATAAAGGTTGTCGCCGTATCGGATTCCCAGGGGAAAGATATCATTGAACGGGAATTGTTAGAGGGATACACCGTACTGAGCTATCCTACAGGCGATGAGGCTATGCGCGCCGTCCTGAACCGTGAAGCGGACGCGGCCTATGTATATGCCTATACAGCGCAGTTATTTGTAAACCATGACGCCTCCAATTCTCTGTATTACAGTATGCTGAACGGCATGAGCACAAGCTTCAGTATGTATGTCAGTGAAAACACGGATCATGAGTTGCTGACCATACTGAATAAGTGCATTAAGCAGATGTCCGATGATACGCTGAATCAGCTGGCTTCAAAGTACACCTCCTATACGATTGGTGATATGAGTATTCTGCAGTATATGCAGGCCAATCCGATAATGATGTTCGCGGCATTCTTTATGCTGGCCCTTACCGTATGCGTTATTCTTACGCTCTATCTGCGTGTACAGTGGAACAAGAAGCTGCTGCACGCAACGGAGCTGTCAAACATGAGGCTGGGTGAACAGCTTGCCATTGTGGAAGCCCTGAGCCGTGACTATACAAACGTTTATGCCATAAACGAAGAACGCTCCACTGCACGGATCATTAAACTGGAGGGTTATGTGACCGAGGGACTTAAAAAGGGTTCGACGGAAGAGCATAGCTATGCCCCAATTCTTGAAAAGTATATCAACAGCCGTGTCCATCCCGACGATCGGCAGGAGTTTTCCGATGCCCTTTCACTGGATAAGGTCAGTGAGAAGCTGAAAACAGACGACGAATATACGGGTATCTACCGCATATTGGATAACGGGGAAGTACATCATTTTCAATATACATATTTAAAGATCGCAGATAACGATGACGGACGGGTTGGCTTTATTCTTGCAGGATTCCGCAATATTGACGAGATGATACGCAATGAGCAGGAGCAGAAGGAGGTTCTGGCGGAGGCTTTGGCTCAGGCTCAGTACGCAAATAATGCCAAGACAACGTTCCTTAACAATATGTCCCACGATATCCGCACGCCGATGAACGCCATCATCGGGTTTACTTCTTTAGCCGTGACCCATATCGACAACAAGGAGCAGGTACGTGATTATCTGAGCAAGATCATGACGTCGGGTAATCATCTGCTCAGCTTGATAAACGACGTGCTGGACATGAGCCGGATTGAGAGCGGCAAGGTCAAGATCGAAGAGAAGGAGACCAGTCTTCCCGAGATCATGCACGATCTGAAAACTATCGTTCAGTCTGACGTAAAATCAAAGCAGCTGGAATTCTACATTGATACTCTTGACGTGTCAAACGAGACGATAGTATGCGATAAGCTCCGCTTGAATCAGGTGCTTCTGAATATTCTGAGCAACGCAATGAAATACACAAAGCCGGGCGGTATGGTAAGCGTCCGCGTCAGCCAGACGTCCGAGGCCGCAGACGGGGCTGCCTCCTATGAGTTCAAGGTCAAGGATACGGGCATAGGTATGAGCAGTGAATTCTTACAGCACGTTTTCGAGCCATTTGAGCGGGAACAGACTTCTACTGTAAGCGGCATTCAGGGAACCGGTCTGGGGCTTGCCATCACCAAAAACATTGTGGATATGATGGGCGGCACGATCACGGTGGAAAGCGAGACGGGAAAGGGTTCGGAGTTTACCGTTGCGTTCCGTTTCAGGGTCGCCGACAGTCCAATGGAGTCGCAGCGGCTTGAGCAGCTTGCAGATCTCAGGGCGCTTGTGGTGGACGATGATGTGAATACCTGTGTAAGCGTAAGCAAAATGCTCTCCGCTATCGGTATGCACCCCGACTGGACTACACTGGGTAACGAGGCGGTAATACGCACGGAATTTGCACTTGAACAGAACGAGCCTTACAGCGCCTACATTATTGACTGGCTCATGCCCGATATGAACGGCATAGAGCTTGTCCGCCGGATCCGCAGGGTGATAGGGGATATGACTCCGATCATTATACTGACCGCCTACGACTGGACGGACATAGAGGCGGAGGCAAGAGAGGCGGGGGTAACGGCGTTTTGCTCAAAACCTCTTTTCATGTCGGAGCTGCGGAGCGTTCTTGCAGCGCCGTATATGGAGCAGGAAAGCGAAGACGAAACAACCGCGTCCGAGGAGACTCGCTTTGACGGAATGAGGCTTCTGCTTGTTGAAGATAATGAGCTGAATCAGGAGATCGCGCAGACGATACTGGAGACTGAAGGCTTCGCCATTGATACCGCGGACGACGGAAGCATAGCTGTGGAGCGTATGAAAGAAATGCCCGCAGGCACGTATGATCTGATACTGATGGACGTTCAGATGCCTATTATGAACGGCTATCAGGCAACGAGAGCCATTCGTGCGCTTGACGACCCAGTAAAGGCGGCAACTCCGATCGTGGCGATGACTGCAAACGCTTTTGACGAGGACAGGAAAGAGGCAATGGATTCCGGAATGAACGGATATGTTGCTAAACCGATAGACATAGAAAAGCTGATGAAAACATTGGAGGATATTTTAAAATAAGCCCCTTTGAGATGTTTGCAGAAATACTTCGTCAAAAGGCCTTGAGGCTGAGGAGAAATTGCTATAATGAAATAAAAAACGGCTATTGGACTGAATCCATAGCCGTTTTTTAATGAAATTTTGTGATTATGTATTTGTATGTCCATCGCCCGACATAGAAATCGCACCGCTTTCGATAAGCGACATCAGACAGTCTATGACATGCGGGTCAAACTGCTTTCCCTTATTGTTTTTCAGCTCGTTCAGGATAACCTCCTCGGAAAGATTGCTTCGGTAGCAGCGACGGCTGTTCATGGCGTCAAAAGCGTCCGATACGCATATTATACGTCCTATAACAGGAATGTCCTCTCCCGCAATACCGTTTGGATAGCCCTTTCCGTCATAACGCTCATGATGACACAGCGCGCCTGTTCCCATGCCGTCTATCGCAGTAAAGTCCCGCAGAATTTCGCTGCCGTAAACCGTGTGCTTCTTCATTATTTCATATTCCTGATCTGTCAGCTTTCCGGGCTTGGTAAGAATTTCATCGTGAATATATATTTTGCCGCAGTCGTGCATAAGTGCTATATAGTATATTCTTTGACATTCATCGTCGGAAAATCCCATTTCTTCAGCAAGCATTCTTGAATACTGAGCAACCCTGAGCGAATGTCCCATAGTGCTGGGATCCTTTGCTTCAATAAAATTAACGAAGGTCTGCATTGTCTGCTCCAGGGCCTTTGCATCGCGCTTCTGCTGCTCAATAAAACGCTTAAGGTTCACTTTTACAATGATCATTGCAAGCAGACAGCTTATCCAGATCACTGTTATTACTCCGAGCAGCCAGAAAAACGGATTTTTAAAAATGCTCGTCTGCAAGTGATACCGAATCTCGCCCTGTGAAAAATCCGCAACATAATCTATCGTCCTGTTATCAATATACATGATAAACCCGATCCTCGCGCCGCTGTCCTTTTCCGAATCATCTTTCTTCGGCGAGATAGGCATTTCGTATACATCCGGGTTTGGATAATATACAAAGTAATCCCCCTCATAAAGCGGCACCATTGCGCCTACTGACGTTATGCGGTTATCAAGAGTAATGTCATATCTTGTATATTCGGCAAGGTTAAGCGTCTGTACTGCTTCTTTGCCCGATTTCACGCCTTGATGAAACTCGAAGTCGCCGTTCCATGTATTGTTTACATACATATCCTCAGGTATGTAGACGACCGCTGTCCAGTCCTTGATCGTATCGGGACTGTTGTTTATGACCAGCATTTCATAAATAGTACCTACTGCTTTTTGAAAAAGCGGCATGCCGTTCTCGTCCGGAAAATCTTCACTTTCCCATGAGCCCGAGTCTCCGCCGCGTGTGACGATGTCAACTGTTATGTCATCGAAAACGAATGCCGTTCCGTCGCGCTCGGCTTCCGAAAAGCTGCGTACTCTTTCAAGTGTATTATAAAGGTAATTTTGCAGAAAAAGCGCTGTGCCGCCTATTACTATAATGATCGGCAGTATAATATTTAAGAATTTAAGCGTTCTGCTGCTCTTTATTTTCATGATCCGCACATACCCTTTCTCAAACTCAGATATTATTGCAATTCATAAGATAATTTGTATTCATGTAAATTATATGTATATTATACAATATTTTTATTTACTTTTCAACCTTAAATTTACAATTTTCAAAAAATTGTAGGATAATACAAATTATAAATGTTTTTTGTGTAAAAGCAGGCCGTGTAAGAATAAACATACGGAAATGCAGTATGTAAATATTATCCGAGGGATTGAGAGCTCTGTGAGAAAATTTCAATATACCGCGGCTAAGTTAGCTGAGGAAAAAGGCAGCGCTCATAATTTCAATAAAACAACAGGAAAGAGTACACAGATATTCTGTGAAATTGATTCTCCGCAAATTTGTAATATTATTTACTTCTTTTTTTCAATAAAACTATAACTGCACCCGCTGCAATTACAACAGCTGCAGCAACTGCGGGAACAGCTATATTAAATTTTCCGCCGCTTTTTGAAGCGGGTTGATTTATTACAAATTCAGTAACGGAAAGAGGGGGAAGACTGTATGAAAAAGTATTGTCCTTAATTTCTTCAACCGCAGGCATTGTTTTTATTTCGGAACTGTCACCGTAAAGCGAGTAGACTTCTGCGCTTTTATAATCGGCTTCGTCAGCAAGAGTTATTTCAACAGGCGTTTCCTCGTGCAGAGAGCGGTTTGTGACAATAATTTTTACCCTGCCGTCATCTTCGTCGTCAACAGAAGAATATACGGAAATATCCTCGTTTTCATATTCGCTTTTGACAAGAGTATCTCCAAAACCGTTCCCGCTGCCGTCGTAGTTTGTAAACATATTTATTGCGGAAAGCTGATACTCGTTCTTGTCAAACGACCATATAGTCGCAAAGTACACGCCGTACTCCGCGAAAATGCCAAGCATATCCGCCTGTGCGACCGCGCCGGAAATATGGTCGCCGCCGCCGAAATTATACTCGGTAAATGCAAGCTTTGTATCGGGATAATATTTTTCAATTGACTGCTGAATATTCGGCAGCAGCGGGAAAAATTCCGCTCCTGTGTCGGTTATCCAGCTGTCCTCACGATAGGTCTCGTCGTAAAGGGACTTCACGCTGTCCAGACGGGCTTTTACGCAGCCGTCATTGTCGTAATGTTCGCAGGAACGCTCGCCGCAGACTCCCTTGGCTTCGGTGTAATAATGTATATCCAGCACATCAAGAAGACGTGTTCCGCCGCTTTCCTCCGCCTTGCGCATTTCGTCAAGGTAGTAATCTATGAACCAGCGGTAGCCGTTGTCCGCTTTAAGCTGCTGCCAATCGGGCGCGCCCGCAAATGAATCGAATGCCGAATACCCAAAAAGCGACGGACCGAAAACCTCTGCTCCCGAGTCCATTTCCTTTACCACTGCGGCAAGGTCAACGGATTTTTTTACAAGCTCATCGCAGGAAAGGTCGCCCTGTTGAACAAGGCTGTGGGTGTACTTCCAAAGAGCAGGCTCATTGTCGAGAGCAAACGCCTTTATACCTGTTTCGCTGTCCGATTTTCCAAGCTTGTCAAAAAGATAATTCAGATATTCGTCACTGTAGACCGTGCCGTCCTTTTTGTCGGGCTCAAGAGTAAATTCGCCGTCCTTGTGGTTCTCCACCTTTACCCAGTAATCGGAGGGAGCGGCGTTTTCCTCGCTCACCCGTCCTCTTTTGCTGGACGTGACATATCCCAGCATCTGAAGGGTAAGCAGGGTATAGGGCACATTATGCTCCTGCGCCTGATTTGAAAGAGCAAGCGCGGGACCTCCGGGAACACGCTTGAACTCGTCGGGAATATCGGTTATAAGGTACATATCCGAGGTATGGTAATAATCCGAGCCTGCGTTGGACATATTGTTTTCCCAGTTGTAAGCGGACATTCTGTTGCCGCCGAGACGTATTGATTTTGCGGAAACATTGTTCAGGTCAACGCCGCTGTTCACTCCGTAAATATATGGAGATATCTTTCTGATATGTTCCGAGGGCGTAACGGTTATTTTAGAACCGGACTGCGAAGATTGTTCAGCAAATGCGGATTGTCCGGCATAGAATGCAAATAATATTGCTGCAACAGCTGAAATTATTTTTTTGAAATTCATTTGAACGCTCCTTTAATGTTTGATAATTTTTTCTTTATATACAGCAATGTCTGCCGCTGTTTAAAAGCGACAGACTGCTGCCGTAATTGTTTGGCCGTGAAAGCTTTGGTTTAGCGGTTTTCATCGTCTCCGAGGGAGATATGCTTCACCTACCGCATAAATTTCTCCTTTAAACCATAAGGTTTATCAACACGCCTGTTGCAAGTGAAAAAATAATCACAAATGCGATATATATAACAAACCGCTTGATACCCAGCACGATTTTTACCGCGCCCAGATTGGTGATTTTTGTAGCGGGACCTGTTATCATAAAGGCGGCAGCGCTGCCCATTGACATACCGTCCGCAAGCCACTGGATAAGCAAGGGTATCGTTCCTCCTCCGCAGGCATAAAGCGGAACTCCTATTGTCGCCGCCATCAATACTCCGAAGCCCTCGTTTTCACCGAACAGTCTGCCGATAAATTCGGACGGCACATACCGCTGAAATAAGGCGGAAAGAATTACGCCCGCAAGAAACCAAAGTCCCGTTGCCTTAATATTCCTCCATATATTTTTCAGCAGGCGGATAAATAAATTCGGGTCTGTATCACGGTTTTTCGGTTCTTCAAATCCCGAAAAATTGAAAAACGGCTTGTCTTTATAAAAAATACGCACCAGAATTCCCGCCGCAATTCCGCAAATAAAGCACGAGACAATGCGAATAGCCAGCGCAGTTCCCCCGAGAGCCGTGCTGTAAATAATCAGCTGCGGATTTAAAAGAATGGAACTCATCATAAACGCCGCCAGCCAATCGTCCTTTATCCCGCTTTTGGAAAAGGACGCCGCTATCGGTATCGTGCCGTACATACAAAGGGGAGAAGTAATGCCCAGTATGCTTGCGGGGATAACGCCTAAAACGCCAAGCTTTTTGTTTCCCAAAGAGCGGAATAAATCGTGGATACGGTCTTTGGCAAACACCGATATTACAGAACCGAGAACGATACCTACCAAAAAGTACGGCAGTATCTGACGAAGCTGCAAATCAAAATAATACCACAGATAAACGGCTTCCCTGTGAATTATCTCAGTCATCTATATTTACCAGCTGATAATTACGGCTGCCCAGACCGATCTCCTCTGCGTGTTCCAATGTATGCAGACCGTTTCTTGACTCGATACGGTTTACAAGAGAAGCTCCGTCGCCGTCCTTTTGCTCGTATACAAGATCAAGACACGCCTGATCCAATGCCACAGGGTCGGTGGAAGCAAGAATGCCTATGTCGTGCATATCGGGTTCGGCAGGGTTGCCGTCACAGTCGCAGTCTATGGACAGACGGTTCATAACGTTGACATAGACAATGCGTTCTCCGTTTCCGAGATGATCGGAAACCGATTTTCCCGCCTCCGCCATAGCTTCAAGAAATTTGTCCTGCTCGCCGCCCCAAGGATTTGTTTTGCTTGTTCCGCCGCTGTGTATCCAGCTTTTTCCCTCAGAAGAACCGAGACCGATGGAAATGTTCTTTATCGCGCCGCCGTAGCCAGCCATTGCGTGACCCTTGAAATGGGAGAGAATAAGATAATATTCATAATCGTCAAAAGCCGCGCCCACATAGTTTTCCGTCAGCACAGAGCCGCCGTTTACGGTAAGCGTCATAGAGCCGTTTTCGTCCTGTATCTGAAAATCGGCAATGTCGGTAAAGCCGTGATCC
Source organism: Ruminococcus sp. (assembly GCA_014799785.1). Lineage (GTDB taxonomy): Bacteria > Bacillota > Clostridia > Oscillospirales > Ruminococcaceae > RGIG8773. The sequence goes on along the minus strand of JAAVHI010000023.1, from coordinate 69,190 downwards.
TTTGCAACCTGATAGTGCATTTCAGTCTGCGCTCTTGAACCGCCGTATGCCGTATTGCATTCAACAATAGTTCCGCTTACCGACTGAACCAAGTCCTTGATAAGCTCGGGACGCAGATAGTTGCTGGCAGGCGGCTCGCCTGTGCTTAGCTTAACCGCAACCTTTCCCTGGGGCTTCCAGCCAAGTTTTTCGTAAACGGCGACAAGTCCATCGGGGGTGATGTCCGAGGTGAAATACACAGTGGAAGCGTCCTTTGCCGATCGAGTTTGGTTTGATCCATTCATACTGCTTTCCTCACTTTCAAGAATTTTGGAATTTGCTTTGCTTGAATTTTGCGTGGTATTTGCCGATTCCGATAATGAACAGCCCGATAAGACCAGTATCGGAAGCAGCAGTGCCAAAAGCTTTTTTATCATATATTCACCTCAAAATTTTTTTCAGTACTCCTATTTTACAATGTCCAGTTTTTCAAGCCAGGACAACACCGCTTCTTTTGCCTCATTTTGATTATTTTGCGCGGTAGTTCCCGCTATTTCAAAGCCGTCAAGTACTTCTGCATTTTCAAGCTTGTCCTGAAGAGTTTGTACCGTTCTTGAAAGTCCGCTTCCTGCGTGAGTGCAGAAGGGTATCACGGTCTTGCCGGAAAAATCGTAACTTTCGATAAACGTGTAAACAGGCATTGGCATATCTCCCCACCAGTTCGGATAACCGAGGAAAATTATGTCATAACCGTCAAAATTTTCTACAGAAGCAGTCAGCTCAGGACGGGCGTTTGCTGTTTTTTCCTCCTGCGCTTCATCGGTACAGTCATTGTAAGCTTCGGGGTAAGGCGTTACACGAACAATCTCGAAAGTATCGGCATTCATTTCCTCCGCGATCATATCCGCAATGATGTGCGTGTTGCCTTTTTCAATAAAGCCCACGCCGTAATTTTCATCTGCGCGTGAGAAAAAAGCAACAAGTATCTTACTGCCGTTTTCCGAAATTGTTTCATCCGGATCATTAATATTTTCATTATCGGGAACGATCGCGTCGGTTTCGTTTGCTGATAAAGTTTCTTCCTCGGAAGCCGTCTGTAAATCAATACTTTCGGTCTGCACCGAAGATGTTTCGGAGGATGCTGCACTGTCCGAACACGCCGAAAGGCATAACATCATCGTCAGCGAAATAAACAGCACTATAATTCGTTTCATTTATTAGTTCTCCTATTCAGTAAAGTTAGCGGAAGCGGCATCACTTTTCTTTAGAAAGGTAAGTGTTTCGTAATATTTTTTGCATTTTCCGAGATACTTATTGATATTTTTCAAAATATTCCGCAATTTCTTTCATTCTGTTCTGCTGCTTTACATTAAAGGGACAGCGGCTGTCACAGTGTCCGCAGAAAAGGCAAGCGTCAGCCTTAACGGACAGCTTTTCATAATGTCCTGCCGCAAGCTTGTCGCCCGCCTGTGCCAGATCGTAATATTTATTCACAAGCCCGATATCAATACCCGCGGGGCAAGGCTGGCAATGATTGCAGTACACGCAGTTGCCGGCAATTTTTTCAGCCGAAAAAGTGCCGATGACAGAGTAATCCTTTTCCTTATCGGGAGCGTCCCCAAAGCCAATCAGAGCGTCAAGATCGGCAAGATTTCTGACTCCGGGAACAGCCGTCAGCACACCGGGACGGTCAAGGGCATATTGCAGACATTGATAACGGCTGAGTTCCATTCCAAAAGGAGAGGTATTACTGCTTAAAAGCTTTCCGGCGAAAAACGGCTTCATAACGGAAATTCCCACTTCCTCAGCCTCACATCGGCGGAACAGCGAAAACCGTTCTGACACCGTGCCTATGCCGTATTCGTCACCCTTTTCAAAATCGTATGCCGGATTGATACTGAACATCATCATGTCGATTTCGCCCGTGTCTAAAATTCTGTTGGCAACGGAGGGCGTGTGGGAGGAAAAGCCGATATGGCGGACAACGCCCTGCTTTTTCAGCTCTTTCAGATAATCGAATACGCCAATGGAAACAAGCTTGTCAAAGTCTTCGTCCTCGTCAACGCAATGAAGAAAACCGAAATCTATGTAGTCGGTTTTCAGCGTGTTCAGTTCCCAGTCAACCGTCTTTTTGATCTCGTCAAATTTTCTCGACCAGCCGTATTCGTCCTTGCTGTTGTACACTGCGCCGAAGTGCATCTGCACGTATATTTTCTCACGGCTGCCCTGAATAGCTTTCCCGAAAGGGGAGTACACATTTTTCCCGCCGCCGCAGAGGTCAAAAAAGTTTATGCCGTTTTCTACCGCTTTGCTGACGACCCGTTCTATCTCGCTGTCGGAACTGCCCTGTATGCCGCCCATGCCAAGTCCCAAAACGCCGATCTGTTCATCTCCGTGGGGTAATTTTCTGTATTCCATAGTTTCTCCTTATACTAATTCACGATCAAAAAGTGTACAAAAAATCAAATGAAAATTTGCGTGTACGATTTTCATGCAGACTTTTTGTCTGCACTTTTATCGCGAATTAGGATTTTTTATCAAACTCGTTTGCAACTTCAGTCAGCAGCCTGCATATCTCCAGATGCTGTGGGCATATCTGCTCACATTTGCCGCATTTTATGCAGTCGGAAGCCTTGCCGCCGTTCTTGGTGTGGATATTTTCATAGTAGTAGTCGGTGTTCCAGTTGTTGAACTGCTTTTTTGAATTCAGACAGGCAAACAGGTCGGGGATAGAAATATTCTGCGGACACCTTTCCATGCAGTACCGACAGGCAGTACAGGGAATAAGATTTTGTGAGCGGAAAATTTCGCAGACCTGTTCAATAGCCTTTTTCTCGGTATCGTTCAGCGGGACAAAATCTTTCATAAAGCCGATATTTTCGGTCATCATGTCCATATCGCCCATTCCCGAAAGCACCGTCATCACATTGGGAAAGCTTGCCGCAAAGCGTATCGCATAGCTTGCGGGACTGCCCCCGTGCAGACCGTCAAGTATTTCTTTTGCAGCGTCGGGGAGCTGTACAAGACTTCCGCCCTTGACAGGTTCCATAACGATAACGGGCTTGCCGTGCTTTTCGCAAACCTCATAGCACTTGCGGCTTTCCACAGAAGCGTCCTCATAGTCAACGTAGTTAAACTGAATCTGCACGACCTCAACTTGCGGATATTCGGTCAGAATTTTATCGAGAACGTCCGCTTTGTCGTGAAAGGAAATGCCGAAATGCTTTATCTTGCCCTCTTTTTTGAATTCCAGAGCCGTTTCATAAGCGTTGAGTTTCTTGTATTTTTCGTAAATATTAGCGTCCTGAGCGTGCATTAAATAAAAATCGAAATACTCCACACCGCAGACTGCAAGCTGACTTTCAAACAGCGGACGTATTTCCTCCTGCCTGTTGAAATGGTGAGTTGAAAGCTTATCCGTCAGAATATAAGCAGACCTGGGGTAACGGCTTGTAAGGCAATCTCTTAAGGCAGTCTCGCTTTTTCCGCTGACATAACCGTGCGCCGTGTCAAAATAATTAAAGCCGTTTTCGATAAAAGTATCCACCATTTTTGTAAATTCGGCGTAGTCCACTTCATTATTTTTCATAGGCAGACGCATACAGCCGAAACCGAAATTCTTTTTTACCTCGCCGAAAAATTTATTTGACATGATTGTCACTCCTTATTCTGTTACCTGTTTTGCCCACTTTGAAACGCTGCTTTCCGACTTTGCAGCGTCCGCTCCGTGGACGGCAATTCCCTTGCCAAAGGTTGCACCCTTGCAGATGGTTTTAAGGTCGCGTTCGCAGGAACCAAGTCCGCTGCCCTCGTGGGTCATAACAGCCATGACCTTTTTGCCCGTAAAATCAAGCCGTTCCAGCTGAGTGAAAACCGCGCAGGGGAACGTTCCCCACCAGCAGGGACCGCATACAAAAATATTGTCGTAACCGTCGATGTTATCCAGATATTTTTTCAGCTCGGGACGCGCGTTTTCATTCAGTTCTTTTTTAGCCTCTTCGGTGCAGGCGGTATAATCCTCGGAGTAAGGCTTAACGGTATCCACTTCAAAAAGCTCGCCTCCCACAGCTTTCTGAATAAATTCTGCAACAATTTCGGTATTGCCCTTGGAAAGCTTTTTAATGCTGCCGTTTACGTAGTTTTCCCCTTTGCGGGAGTAGTAGAGTATCAGATTTTTCGCCATGATCGCATTCTCCTTTTCAAAAAATTAATTTGTTTTGATTATATTATACAAAATAAATCGGCGGAAGTCAATTTAAATTTCAGTCGTTGTGTATAAGAAAAACTTATACAACAATTTCTTTACCAAAATTTCACTAATCACACATATTGCTCGCTTGCCTTTATTTGCTTTAGCGTATATAATAAAAAGTAATAATGGGGATTGTTATGTTTGATATAGAAGGACCTGCGCTTTAAAAAATCATAAGGAGACGAAAAAATGCTTAAACAAATCAAATATTTTCAGACCGTCGTGCGCTGCAGCAGCTTCAGCGATGCGGCTGAGGAATGCTACATATCACAGTCGGCAATTTCACAGCAGGTTCAGGCATTGGAGCGGGAATTGGGCGTTACGCTTCTGAAGCGCGAGAACCGCCGCTTTTCCCTGACGCCTGCGGGAGAGCATTTCTATCAGAAAAGCCTGCTTATCATGGCGGATTTTGAAAGGCTTTGCAAAGAAACAAAGCATATTGCGCAGGGAAATGATTTTACCCTGCGTATCGGATACATCAAGGGCTACGGCGGAGCGGAATTTCAAAGAGCGGTAGCGGAGTTTACCGCAAAATACCCCGATGTTCCCGTGGATATGAAAAACGGCAATCACGAGGACTTATATGAAATGCTGCGTACTGAACAGGTGGACTTGGTGCTGAACGATCAGCGGCGGGCTTTTTCGGATGAGTATGTTAATACGATTTTGACGGTTATCGGCTGTCATATCGAAATATCCGCAAGAAATCCCATAGCAAATTCTGAATTTGTCAATGCAGAGGATTTGCGGTACACGCCATGTATACTGGTAGCGTCGAAAGAACAGCAGGAAAACGAACAGTCCTATTATCGGGAAATCTACGGAATTGAGAGCAAATTTCTGTTTGCGGAAAATCTTGAAGAAGCAAGGCTCATGGTCGTCAGCGGAAAAGGCTTTCTGCCGATTGAGGGCGGTATTCCGCCGACGCAGTATGCCGAAACAATTGCACGGCTTCCTCTTTGCCGGAACGGAAAAACCATACGCCGCAATTACTGCGCCTTTTGGAAAACGAATAATTCCGGATACTATATTGAAGCGTTTGCGGAAATCCTGAAAGCGCAGTTTGCAAAATAGAATAAAAATAAAAGAGTCTGCCAAGTGCGGGCTCCTTTTGTATAAGCGTTTACTTATAGATAATCTTTGAAAAACGAATTGCTTTTTACAGTGACGATTTGTACAATATAAATTGTAAAAACAATTTCACGGGAAAGGTAAAAATATGAACGAAAAAGAAAAATTGGAAAATATCTATCGACGGCTTTACAGAGGAATGATTGAGAAAAATCGCGATGTATTGTATGAGGTGTTGGGCAGCGATTTTGTACTTATCCATATGACGGGAATGAGGCAGTCAAAAGAGGCGTTTATCCAAGCAATAGGGGACGGTACGCTCAATTATTTTTCAGCAGAACATCAAAAAATAGAAACAGAAATTCACGGCGATACTGCGGTGCTTATCGGTCAGAGCATTGTCAATGCTGCGGTGTTCGGCGGCGGGCGGAACACATGGCGGTTACAGCTTAAAATCAAGCTGACTAAAAACGGTGAGGGCTGGCTTATGAATGAGGCGCAGGCATCGGTTTATTGAAAACAAAGACGAAGCAATGAAGAAAATAATTTTAGGATATGGCACGGCTAACGAAAATATCGGACGATACGCCTATTTACGGAGAACGGTATTTGCCAGAACATGAAAAAATGACAGGCAGATCAAAAAATATAATGAAGGTATTTTTTATGAACAAAGACGTAGTAATTTTAACCGGAGCGGGTCAGATCGGTATGGCTATCGCCCGCAGAGTTGGCTTTGGGAAGAAAATAGTTGTTGGTGACAAGAGCATGAAAAACGCCGAAGCTGTCGCGAAGATCATGAACGATGCGGGATTTGACGCAGTTCCGATTGAGATGGATCTGTCAAGCCGTGAGTCAATTCTGAATCTGATCGGCGAAGCGCAGAAGTACGGGGAGATATCCATGCTTATCAATGCTGCCGGAGTTTCTCCCAGTCAGGCGCCGATCGAGGCAATTTTAAAGGTCGATCTTTACGGAACGGCCGTTCTTTTGGAAGAAGTCGGCAAGGTTATCAAGGAGGGCGGTGTCGGTGTAACAATTTCCAGTCAAAGCGGCTGGCGTATGCCCGCGCTTACGGCAGAACAGGACGAACTGCTGGCGACCACTCCTGCGGATGAACTGCTGCAGCTGGAAATGCTCCAGCCGAAAAATATCAAGGATACGCTTCATGCCTATCAGATGGCGAAGCGCTGCAACGAAAAGCGCGTTATGGCTGAGTCGGTCAAATGGGGTGAGCGCGGAGCACGGCTTAATGATATTGCTCCCGGTATCATCGTGACGCCTCTTGCAATTGACGAGTTCAACGGCCCGAGAGGAGATTTTTACAAAAATATGTTTGCCAAATGTCCTGCCGGCCGCCCGGGAACAGCTGACGAGGTTGCAAACGTGGCTGAGCTTCTGATGGGTCCCGCAGGCGCATTTATCACGGGTTCAACGATCCTCATAGACGGCGGTGCAACAGCAAGCTATTTCTACGGTCCCCTTAAGCCCGAAAAGTAAAGAGCTTTATCAAAATTTGATTTTCAACCGAAACAAAAATCCGATACCTTAGGCGGGCAGTCTTTGGTATCGGATTTTGTGATAATACCATGAAAACTGCACAAGTATTGTTGCGTATAAAAGAAAAAAATGGTATAATGTCTAAAACAGCAGGCTATCAAAATTTTCAGAGAAGGTGATCTCATGTACAATCCGCAGCTTGAAACATTTTTGCGTGTCGCCGACGCGGGGAGCTTCAATAAAGCCTCCGAGGAGCTTTTTATAACTCCCACGGCGGCGATAAAGCAGATAAATCTTCTGGAGGATTCCCTCGGCGTTAAGCTTTTCGACAGAACGCACCGCGGTCTGAACCTTACCAAAGCGGGCAAGTCCATGTATCAAGACGCAAAATATATTATCAGCTACTGCCATGATTCCGTCACAAGGGCAAAAAATGCCATGCAGGAGGATAATAACATAATACGAATAGGCACGTCCCCCATGACCCCCGCACAGCTTTTAATGCCGCTTTGGGATAAAATTCAAGTACATTGTCCCGATATAAAATTTCAGATAATCCCATTTGAAAACACCCCTGAAAACGCACGTGAGATACTTGCCAACATGGGAAAAAACATAGATGTTATCGGCGGTATTTTTGATGAAAAAATGCTTGATTTTCGGAACTGCGCAGGGCTTGAATTATCCCGCGAACCCTTTTGCTGCGCGGTATCGGTACATCACAGGCTTGCCGCAAAGGACAAGCTAAAGGTGGAGGACTTGTACGGCGAAAATCTCCTGCTTATGCACAGGGAATGGAGCAGTTATGTGGACAAGCTCCGTGACGACATATGGCAGAACCACAGCCGGATAAATGTTGTGGATTTTGATTTTTACAGCATGAATATTTTCAACCGCTGTGAAAACGGCAGCGACGTTCTGCTTGCAATATCGGGCTGGGCGAACGTTCACCCGCTTTTAAAGGTCATACCCGTTGAGTGGGAGCATGGTATTCCATACGGTCTGCTGCATTCTCCAAAGCCGTCAAAGACGGTGAAAAGATTTCTTGACGCGGCAAAAAAAGCGGCGGGAGATTGATTTTGTAATATAAATTTTAGTTTGTCAAATATAAAGTTAGTGGGGCTATTTATGAATATTAGTATTGAACCTATATTGCTTGAACAAAAATCTGTTTTTGTTCAAATGATGGAATTGTACAATTATGATTTTTCCGAATTTTCTGATAATGACATAAATGAATACGGATACTTTGGCTATTCTCACATTGATGACTATTGGAATAAGGAGGGGAGATATCCGTTCTTTATCAGGGTTGATGAAAAACTTGCTGGATTAGTTTTAGTGAGGTCTTGCTGTGAATACAATAATTTGGATAACCCTCACAATATAGCTGAATTTTTCGTGATGAAAAAATACCGGCATAAGGGAGTGGGCAAACAGGTTTCTATGAAAATTTTTGATATGTTTCGCGGTGGCTGGGAAATATCGCAGTGGTCAAATAATTTGCCGGCTCAAAAGTTTTGGAAAAAAATCGTTGCCGAGTATACAAACGGAAAATATGATACTTTTACTGTAGCAGAAAAAAATGTAGTTGGATTTACATTTGATAATTCAATTTAATGGGTAAAAAATCTGTATTCAGACTATTAACCTAAAAGTACAAACTGATAAACAAAAAGAGACTTCTCACGGGGTCTCATTTTGTTTATAATAGAGTTATAGAAATATTCCATAAAATCGGAGGAAAAATATTATGCAGTACAGAACTTTGGGAAAAGATTTGAAAGTCTCCGCGATAGGCTTGGGCTGTATGGGATTTTCCCACGCATACGGGGCGGCTACGGAAAAGTCCGAAGCGATAAAAAGCATTTTGCAGGCGGTGGATATAGGGTACAACTTTTTCGACACTGCCGAGGTTTACGGCACAGCCGACGACCCGCACCAGAATGAAGCTCTTGTGGGAGAAGCGTTAAAGGGCTGCCGTGACCGTGTTATAATTGCAACAAAATTCGGCATACATTTTGATATGAGCAGTCCGCAGGTAAACAAGCCTCTTGTTCCGGACTCGCGTCCCGAGGTGATACGGAAATCGGTTGAGGACTCCCTGAAACGGCTCGGTACTGACTATATCGACCTTTATTATCAGCACCGTCCCGACCCGAAAATTCCTGTTGAGGAGGTTGCGGGAGTAATGTCCGACCTGATAAAAGAGGGCAAAATCACTCACTGGGGACTTTCCGAAGCGGACGAGAAAACTATCCGCCGCGCCCATGCGGTGTGTCCCGTGACGGCCATACAGAACCGCTATTCAATGATGGCAAGATGGCATGAAAAGCTGTTCCCCGCGCTTGAAGAGCTTGGTATCGGATATGTGGCGTTCTCGCCGCTTGCAAACGGTTTTCTTTCCGCAAAATATGATAAAAATCCAAGCTTTGACAAGACATACGATTACAGAAGCAATATGCCCCAGTTTACCGAAAAAGGCATTGAGCAGAACGCAACTCTGCTTGAACTGCTTGCAAAAATTGCTTCCGAAAAAAATGCGACCTCCGCGCAGATTTCACTTGCGTGGATGCTTTGCAAAAAGCCGTATATTGTACCTATCCCGGGCACACGCAAGCTTGAAAGGCTTCGCGAAAACGCCGCGGCTGCGGACGTTATTCTTACACCCGACGAGGTAAATTCTATCGACAAAGCCCTTGACGGTATGGAAATGTCGGAAGTTTTCGGCGGGACAAAGGTTGTATAGTATTTGCACCAAAATATATGAGACAAATAATATAAGGAATCAATTACAGAAAGATATAGCGTGCGACCAAATAAGCTTTAAGGAGTATACTGACCCGTTAACGGGTGAGCCGGTAAATCAAGGCAAATAAAAGACAGCCCCTTTAGGGGCTGCCCGTGAATCAAATGCGGTTGGTTTTGATTTTCATATGCAGCTTTAATTTTTAATGTACTGTTCAGTGATCGAATCTGCCCGAAACATTTTTCAGATAATCAATGATCGTCAGGTGCTGGGGACACATCTCCTCACACTGACCGCAGGCAATACATTCGGAGGCTTTTCCGAACTTCTGCGTCAGGGCGTCATAGTTGGAGAAGGATACCGTCCAACCCTTTTGCTCCATGTCCTCGCGCATGATCTCGTTGTACAGCGAGAAATACTGGGGGATAGCTATGTGCTGAGGGCAGCCATCCGTACAATAGGAACAGCCCGTACAGGGAACGGCGGTCTGCGAGTTGATGATGTCGGCAACCTTAAAGCAAAGCTTCTGCTCGTCCTCGGTAAGGGGGACAAAGTTTTCCATAAAGGAGGTGTTGTCCTCTAATTGTTCGAGCGAACTCATGCCCGAAAGGACTGTCATTACACCCGGGAGTGACGCCGCAAAACGAATTGCCCAGCTTGAAACCGAGCGCTTCGGGTCTGCCGCCTTAAACAGCTTTTCCGCCTCCTCGGGAACGCGTGCAAGAGAACCTCCCTTAACAGGCTCCATGACAATAACGGGCTTGCCGTGCTTTACGCAGACCTCATAATTTTTACGGCTCTCTATCCACTCGCTTTCCCAGTCAAGATAATTTATCTGTAACTGTACAAATTCCATTTCTGGGTGCTTTGTCAGAATGTCGTCCAGAACGTCGGCGGTATCGTGAAAGGAAAAGCCTGCGTGCTTTACAAGTCCCTTTTCCTTTTTATCGAGCAGCCATTTAAAGCAGTCGTACTTTTCAAATTTAGAAATATTTCCCTTGTCAACGCCGTGCAGAAGATAATAGTCAAAGTATCCCGCGCCTGTTTTCGTCAGCTGTTCATTGAACACCTTATCGCGTCCCTCAAGGGAATCAAAAAAGCCGCAGTGGAGCTTGGTCGCCAGTGTAAAGCTGTCTCTGGGATAGCGGTCAACCAAAGCTTCCTTAGCCGTATTTTCGCTGGCGAAGCTCATGTACATCCACGCCGTATCAAAATAAGTAAAGCCTTTCTCGATAAATTTATCCACCATTGCCTTTACCTGTTCGATGTCGATGGAAGCTCCGTCCATAGGCAGACGCATCAATCCAAAACCTAACTTTTTCAAAATATATCACCTCGTATTTTTATTAGTCTTTGCCCTTAAAGAATGCTCCAACAAGGTCGGGGCCCGCGTTTGCTGCAATTACTCCGCCTATACGGAACTGCATTTCGGGCGGGTAGCCAAGCTTTTTGGTAAGCGCCGCGGCAAGCTCCTTTACCTGTTCGTCGTTGTCGGCGTACACAAGACCGTATGGTGTCTGGGGAATTATCCTGTTTGCGGTTATCTCAACGATTTTGGGGATCACCGCCTTGTCTCCGCGAACCTTTGCGTCGGTTGTGGAAATTCCCTTCTTGATCTGTATTACGGGACGAAGCCCCATAAGCTCGCCCACAAAAGCGGCTGCGGTGCTTACGCGTCCTGAACGTTTTACAAATTCAAGAGTGTAGCAGCCGAAGTGAACCTCCGCATTTGCAAGCCAGTCCTGCATATAAGCCACGACCTCCTCTGCGGAAGCACCCTTTTCAATCTTTTCTGCGGAGCGTATCAGCGGCATACCGTATACGCCGGTATAGTTTCCCGAATCAATAACATGAATTTTGTACTTGCCCTTTGCTTCGGGATTTGCCTCATAGAAATTGTCAACCGCCATAACGGCGTTGCTGTAGGTCGCCGAGCCGAGGGAAGCTATCGCAACGTAAATAAGGTCGTCGTAGCCCTGATCGAAGTACTCCTTGTACAGCTCCTCAAATTCAAAGGCGGTTATCTGCGCGTGGGTGGGGAAATCCTTTGATTCCTTGAGCATCTTGTAGTACGTCAAATTGTCGTAATCCCTGTCGCAGAACGACTTGTCCCCCAGTGTGATAGGGAAACGGAGTATCCTTATGTCGTACTTTTTTTCCAGCTCCTGTGGAATATCGGACGCCGAGTCGGTCATAAGCTTGATCTTGCTCATTTGTATCTTTCCTCTCATTGTAATATTGGGTCATAAACCTACCCGCCCTTTGAGGGGGCTTAATATTTTTAAGGGTATTGATTATTTCCTTTGGGGGTGACAAGCGTGCAGACTCAGTCTGCCCAACTATACTTTGTAAGCTTTCCCTCTGCCGCAAGGTCGGGGAAATCCCACTGCCTTAAAGCTTCGTAAACCGCGATTGCTACGGAGTTCGACAGGTTAAGACTTCTCAGACGTGGGCGCATGGGTATCCTCAGACAGCTTTCGGGATTTTCCACAAGCAGCTCTTCGGGAAGTCCCGCGTCCTCGCGCCCGAAAACAAGGTAGCAGTTGTCGGGAAAGGAAACGCTGCTGTATGTATTTTTCCCCTTTGTGGTGAAATAATAGAAGCTTCCGCTGTTTTTCGCGAAAAAATCCTCCAAGCCGTCGTAGTAGGTGATATCCAGTTCATTCCAGTAGTCCAGTCCCGCGCGCTTCAGGTTTTTGTCCGTGACCTCGAAGCCGAGAGGTCTGACAAGGTGAAGCCTTGCCCCCGTAACTGCGCAGGTTCGGGAAATATTTCCCGTATTTTGGGGTATCTGCGGCTCGACAAGCACTATGTTAAGGTTCATGCCATTACACCTCACATCTGTTCGTAGTCGCAGAGAGTGGGATTTGATATCAGAAAATCCAGACAGTTTTCCATCATAATGCCCTCCCGCGCGTCGGTGGAGTAGCTGTAGGTGGTCTTTATAGCTCTTTCAAGGAACGCCGTCGCTCTGTTCATTGCAATAGGCAGACTGTCTCCCCGCAGTATCGAACCAGTAAGCACGGAAGCGAAAACGTCTCCGGTGCCTGGGTAGTGTGCGCTTATCAGATTGTAGGGGATACGCCAGAACTTGCTGTGTTCGCGGTCATAACCGACATTGTAAGCTTTTCCGTCGGAAAATACGCTTGTTATAACAACGATCTTCGGACCCATTTCGGAAAGCCGCACAAGATAGCTTTTCATCTTCTGCGCGTTAACGTCGGGCTGGAGCGGATTTTCTCCCAGCAGCATAGCCGCTTCGGTGATGTTGGGGGTGATGATGTCCGCGATAGCCGCAAGCTCTCCCATGCGTGAGCAAAGCGCGGGAGTACAGGTCTTATAGGGCTTGCCGTTGTCCGCCATAACGGGATCGACGACTTTAAGCGCGTCCTTGTAGTATTCAAAAAATTCAAGACAGTGGTCTATCTGCTCGGTTGAGGCGAGAAAGCCGCTGTACACGCAGTCGAACTTATAGCCGAGCTGCTTGTAGTGGTTAAGGGCGGGGGAGATGTAATCGGTCAGATCGCGCAGAACTACGTCCCCGAAGCCGCCCGTGTGAGCGGACAGGATAGCCGTAGGCACGGGACAGACCTGTATCCCCTGTGCCGATAACGTCGGGAGAATTACCGAAAGCGAGCAGCGGCCGACTCCCGAAAGGTCGTGTATAGCCGCGACCCTTACGGATTTATTATACATAAAGAGGTTTCCTTTCTTATCGCAGAGCGTGTACTTTGCACTACCTTACGATCGCGTATGTGAGATATGCGGCGTATACCAGAACAAGAACGATACCCTCGATCCTGTTTACACTTTTTTTGGTCGCGCAGAATATATAGGCAATGACCGTAACAGCCATAAGCACAAGCAGGTCGAAAAGGCACTGAGCGTTGATATTCATTGGCGAAATGACCGCCGAAGCCGCAAGCACGAACAGGATATTGAACACATTAGAGCCTACAACGTTTCCTATTGCAATATCGCTTTCGCCCTTTCTGGCGGCGACAATGCTTGTCACAAGCTCGGGCAGGGAAGTTCCCACGGCTACTATGGTAAGTCCCACAAGGGTCTGGCTCATGCCGAAGCGTATGGCGATGTCGCTTGCGCTGTCAACAACGAACTGGCCGCCGATGATTATTCCCGCAAGACCTCCTATGGTGAACAGCAGGCTCTTTCCAATACCGTAAGACGGGATATCGTCATCGCCGCAGTCAATATTTTCCTTACGTGTGCGAAGCGCGGAGGATATTACCGAATAAAGGAAAATTCCCATAAATATCAGCAATATGAGCGCGTCGCCGCGGGAGATCATATTTTCGCTGCCGCCGAGAAAAACGTCGTAGGACATAACTAAAAGCAGAGCCGTTGCTATAAGCATAAAAGGGTAATCCTTTTTGATTATCTGCTCCTTTATACGGACGGGCTTTATAGCCGCGCTAACTCCGAGAACCATCAGCAGATTGAACATATTCGAGCCGATAACGTTTCCCACAGCGATATCGTTGGACTTCTGGATACCGGCGATAATGCTTACCGCCGCTTCGGGGGCGCTTGTGCCGAAAGCCACAATTGTCAGACCGATAACTATAGACGGTATTTTAAGCAGCTTTGCAATGGACGAGCTGCCGTCCACAAAGAAATCCGCGCCCTTTACCAAAAGAACAAATCCCGCTATGAGCAGTGCAAATGACAGTATCATAATATTTTACTTCCTTTTAAAAAGATACTTTAACTTCTATAGTAACACAAAATTACTGTAAAGTCAATCAATATATATTTATTATTCCAAAAATTTCTCTTGAAATAAAAGTAAATATATGTTATTATTATTGTAGCGTCTGCGGCGCGGAAAAAACGCCGTACCGCAGCGCACTGTAAATTTATAGAAAGAAAAAGCTTCAGATATATACAAGGGTGTTGAAATGAGTAAAAAGAAAAGAAGAAAAGATCCTTATGAAATGAGGAAAAAAAGAAAAAGGAGAGCGGCTCTGATACGGGTGTTTCTGGTGCTGGCGCTTGTTGGCGGTACAGTATTCGGACTGGTGCAGATAAACAAGTCCATAGAAGTCCCGTTGGTGGTGGACGCGGAGAATTACTACTGTGTTGCTACCGAAGAGGAGACGGGAGAGCCTCTTGACGAGACCGAGGAGTATATCCCCGCTGACGCGCAGGTGCAGAAGCCTATTGTTGCACAGCCTAAGCTGAGAAGAGAATATCCTATCGATACGGTGCTTCAGTCGGAGTATGCCATAGTTTACGACGTTCAGGCGGACGAGGTGCTTTTCGCAAAAAATGCGGATCAGAAATGCTACCCCGCAAGCACAACGAAAATTCTTACATCTGCGGTAATTCTCGATAATGTTGACGAGGACTTTACGTTTACGGCGGGGGACGAGCTGGATTTCGTCAATCCCGAATCCAGTCTCGCCTACATAGAAAAGGGAAACGTCCTGAATCTGGAAACTACGCTGGATGCGATAATGCTTCCGTCGGGAAACGACGCGTCCTATATGGCGGCGGCGAACGTGGGACGTGAGATCGCGGGAACAGACGGTATTACCCCCGAAAATGCAGTAAAGACATTTGTTGACGAAATGAACAGAACTGCCGCGCTTCTCGGAGCGGAGAACACTCACTTTGCAAATCCGGACGGCTTCCATGATGACGACCACTATACAACCGTCCTTGATATGCTGAAAATAACCCTTTACGCAAGGAAAAAACCGCTTATCGTTGCCTCCGCGGCAAAGCCGAGCGAATACGCCGTATTCGAGTCTGGAGAGCAGATTTCATGGAATAACTCAAACAAGCTTATCCACGAGGACAGCGGCTGCTACTATATGTACGCAAACGGCTTCAAGACGGGTATGACCGATCAGTCGGGGTACTGCGTGGTGGCTACGGCAAGGCGGTTCGACCACGACGTTATATGCATTGTTTTCGGCGCTTCGGCTTCGGATATAAGGTGGAACGAAACTATTTCGCTTCTTGACTCGGCGTTTGCCGAGATACGGAGCAGGGAGGGTCTGTAAGATGGTCAATATCGGAAACGAATGGGACGAACTTCTCAAGGACGAGTTTACAAAGGAATATTACCTTAAACTGCGTGAATTTCTTAAAGTTGAGTACAGCACACGCAGAATTTACCCGAATATGTACGACATATTCAATTCGCTGAAATTTACGTCTTACTCGGACGTAAAGGCGGTGATAATCGGGCAGGATCCCTACCACGGAGCGGGTCAGGCGCACGGGCTTTGCTTTTCGGTGCAGAAAGGAACGGCTATACCGCCGTCACTCCAAAATATCTATAAGGAAATTTATTCCGATCTGGGGATACCTCCCGCAAACCATGGATACCTGAAAAAGTGGGCGGACAGCGGAGTGCTGCTTATGAACACCGTGCTGACCGTTCGTGAGGGTCAGGCCAATTCCCATAGAGGAATGGGCTGGGAGATATTCACGGACAGGGTGATAGAGCTTCTCAACCAGCGCGATAAGCCGATAGTTTTTCTGCTGTGGGGCGGAAACGCCAAGCAGAAAATGCGGCTGATAACCAATCCCAACCACCTGATACTGCAAGCGGCGCACCCAAGTCCGCTTTCGGCGTATAACGGCTTTTTCGGGTGCAGACATTTTTCCAAGGCGAACGAGTTCCTCACGTCAAACGGAATGACGCCTATTGACTGGCGCGTAGACTGAGCGTACTGATTTTGACATTCGGAGGTATTTTATGAAGAAAAATTCTGTTAAAAGGAAAATTTCCCTTGCGGTCTCCGCGGTAATGATAGCGTCAATGCTGTCGTCCTGCGGCGGGGACAGCGGTTCTGGCGAAGCGGATATGACCTCGTCGTCTGCACAGACGCAGGCTTCCGAGGCGTCGGAAACTTCCGCTGTTTCGCTTACCGATGACTTTTTCGGCGAGGACTACGATCCTTTTGCCGACGATTACGACCCATACGGCGGCAACGGTGCGGCTGCGGCGAAGCATAATCCCGAAACAGGTGCGGCTGCAAACGGCGCAGACGATGCAAGCGGTTCTCCTGCCGAAACGGAAGCTGCCCGTACTGAACAGACCGCAAACGCTCCCGCCGAAACAAGGGTTCCCGCCGAGACAAGGCCTGCCAACGGTGGAAACGCCGTGACGGCTAAGCAGACTGAGGCTCCCCGGAACGAAAGCTCCGATACTACTACAGCCAAGGCCGCTGAAAAATCCTCTTCAGACGTAACGCTGACGCTGAACTCCTCAAACGGCTGGGAGAACGGCAGCGACAAGTTTACCCAGATCGACGGAACGGTAAAGAACGGTTCAGGCTCAGCCATAGGCGGCTGGACGGTGACTATCCCCGCGGCTTCGGGCGTGAAGGTAGATCAGAAATGGAACTGCGAAATATCCGTCAGCGGCGGTACTCTGACAGTAACTCCCGTTGACTATAACTCAAATATTGATCCGGGAAGCGAGGGCACTTTCGGTATGATATTATGCAACGCAGGTACTATCGACGACTCGAAAGCAACTGTAAAGTTCGGTTCTTCCACAGTTTCGGGTACTTCGGGCGGAAACAATAACAACAATAACGGCGGCGGAAACAGCGGCTCTGTAGGTAACAATAATCCTACTATCAAGCAGGCAAAGGACGTTCCCGCGCCTACTACCGACGACTGGCTTTTCACCGACGGCAGCAAGATCGTTGACAAGAACGGCAAGGAGGTCTGGCTCACAGGCGTGAACTGGTTCGGCTACAACACGGGTACGAACACCTTTGACGGCTTATGGACCTGCGATCTGAACACCTCGATAGCGGCTATCGCGGACAGGGGCTTCAATCTTCTGAGGGTACCCATTTCCACCGAGCTTATCAAAAGCTGGTCGAACGGCAGCTATCCCAACGCGAATTTCAATCAGGCGACCAATTCATACCTTGTGGGAATGAACAGCCTTGAGATTTTCGATTACGTTGTGGGACAGTGCCGCGCCAACGGCATAAAAATAATGATCGACATACACTGCGCAAAAACCGACGCTATGGGACATAACTACAACGTCTGGTACAACGGCGATATTTCCGAGCAGGACTACCTTGACGCGCTGGCATGGATGGCGGCGAGATACAAAAACGACGACACTATTATCGCATACGACCTGAAAAACGAGCCTCACGGCAAGGAATACGAATCTCCCCGCGCAAAGTGGGACAATTCCAAGGATCAGGACAACTGGAAATACGCTGCTGAAAAGGCGGCAAAAGCTGTTCTGAACAAGAATCCCAACGTGCTTGTAATGGTTGAGGGTATTGAGATATACCCTAAGGACATAAAGACAAACGGCGATTTCTCCTCGAAAAATTCGGGAGATTACTACTACAACTGGTGGGGTGGAAATCTCCGCGGCGTAAAGGATAACCCCGTAGATCTGGGCAAGTATCAGAACAAGCTGGTGTATTCACCCCACGACTACGGACCTACAGTCTACGAGCAGCCGTGGTTCAAGGGCGGCTATACATACGACAGCCTCTATAAGGACTGCTGGTACGACAACTGGTTCTATATCCAGAAAAGCAACACCGCGCCTTTGCTGATAGGCGAGTGGGGAGGATTTATGCGCGAACCTAATCTGACGTGGATGACCCATCTCCGCAAGCTGATAAAGGATAACCGTATCAACCACACGTTCTGGTGCTTTAACTCCAACTCTGGAGATACGGGAGGACTTGTCCTTGACGACTTCACCACATGGGACGAGGACAAATACGCTTTCGTTAAGGAGGTCCTGTGGCAGCAGAACGGCAAGTTTGTGGGTCTTGACCATGAAATTCCCCTTGGAAGCAACGGCATAACCCTTTCTGAAGCTAAATAATAATGGAGAGAAATAGTATAACTTATTTATAAAAAATGAAACAGCAGCAACCGGAGATATATCCGGCTGCCGCTGTTTTTGCATCAGGGCAAAAGCATTAATTTTCTTGCTTCTATCAACATTTTGGGATCGTATGAATTGTTTATTCTATACTCTTCTGTCAGCTGACCTATTACCTTATTAATGTCAATTCCGCTTTTGTACGGCCTTTCAGCCATCATGGCGTCTATAGAATCTGCAATACCAACTGCTTCGACTGTACGGGGCAGGTCGCTTACACCCCAATATCCGTTTCCGTTGCGGCGCTCATGGTGCAAAAGCGCAATATTAGCTACTTCCTCCTTAAATCCCGCGCCTTTCAGGAATCTGTAACCCGCTTTGGTGTGCTCTTTTATGATCTTATACTCTTCCGGTGTTAATGTGCCGTGTTTTTCAACTAAATTAACAAAAAAGATTTTTCCCACATCATGCACTACAGAGCCCTCAGCAGCAACGAGCAGTTCGTCGTCCGAAAAATTCATTTTTTTCCCTATTGCCGAAGCAATTATGGCAACTCTCATTGAATGCTCATAAGACCATAACGAGCGTCTTGCAAGACATCCAACCATCTCCGCAACGTTGTTTTCTTCAGAGACCTGTTCCAATATCTCCATAACCTCATGCTTTATGGTTTCCGGAGCAAACGGAATGGTTTTTCCTATAGAATAAGAAATAAAAGCTTTAGCCATATCTGCTTCCGTAGCAGTTGGGTTACATTTTATATATTCTTCAAAAGAGATCACGCCTTTGCTCAAAAGGTCTACTAATCTTTGCTGATTTACAGCTTCACCCTTTGCGGCAAACAAAACCCCTTGTGAGTTGATAACTTCACGTTCAACAATTGCCTTTTTCATATTGGTTCATCCTAACATACCTGAGTAAAAATAAGTATAGCCTTACGCTCTGCTATAAGAAGATATCTCATGCCAAAACGCAACTATATATAGCATATTATAAAGTTCCTTAATTGTCAAGACCTTTTTTGCATTTAAATAGTAAAAAGCAGCTTTTTAGGATTTAAAGGTGTAAACAAATCTTACTTGAACCGAGAAATATTTTCGTTTTGGAATATACAGGAAATCATCGGGCGACAACGGCGCAAAGTGCTTTACACCTTTACCTGTCATATGCGTGGCTTGAATGGTTTGGGAAGAACCGAGGAGTTATGCGAATATTTTGAATTTGACACAGCATGGTAATTAAGCGTATGAGTCTCGGTACAAAGCGCAAGCCGGCAGATGCCTCTGTAAATTGAAGAGTTTCAAATTACAGAGGCACTTTTTAACGTTTTTATTTAAACAGACTTTGACAAAACGTGGACAGAATTTACCGTTCCGAAAGCGCGAAATATTTTTTGAACTATACTATTTTTCTCTCATCAGCGTTTCTATTCATAAAAGCTCCTTCCGTATTCCGATACCGTTATTATACGGGAGGGAGCTTGATCGACTGTTTCTTTTCAGACGGTATTGCCGGCTGCGGCATTTTCCGAACCGAAAGCTCTTCTGTCTTTGCCGCTTGTCTTATTGCCGTCAATGCCGTTTTGTTTATCGTATTTGTTTCCTCCGAAACCGTTGCCCTTGCTGCCGCCCATTCCTCCGAAGCCGCCCGAGCCGTAGATCGTGCCGTCCATTGTTATGTCGGAACTAAAAGAGCCGGCAGTCAATACATATTTTCCGCCGTTTACAATAGACGGATGGCTGATGATCACGCAGGAGAAATCACGGTCGGCGGTATATGATACGAGCACGTTTTCGTTGGAATCGGAAAGCTTTATCTCCGTTCCTGCGGACTGAGTGCCAGTTGTGACCATAATGGAACCCTGGGTGGAAGCGCTTCCGAAGTTTTGTGCCATACTTGAGGATCCCGTACCGATAAAGGTGCCGCCCTCGATAACGCCGATGCTGTCATAATCCAAAATTGATGTGTCTCCGCTGTTAGCGCCGGAAATCGTGATATTGCCGCCTGTAACGGACATACTGCCGTTGGCGTCCAGACCGTCGCCGCCCATTTTGATGTATATATTGCCGCCCGAGAGTACCATACTGCCGCCGCTTGAAGACATTCTGCCCTTGCCGCCGAACATTCCGTCCCTGCCGCCGGTTATGCCGCTTGAATCCGTACCGCCTGCCGCGTTGATACCGTCGTCCGTTGCCGTAAGGTTTATATCACCGCCCGAAATATTGATAGACAATGCCTCCAGACCCTCGTAGCTTTCAGTGATGTTGATATTTCCTGCGGTAATTGTAAGGTTTTCGTCCGCGTGAATGCCGTCGTCACCGCTGGCAAGCTCAAATGTGCCGCCGTTTACGGTAACGGAGGTGTTGGAATGAATCGCGTCGTCTGCGGAGTTAACGGCGAGCGTCCCGTTTGAGATCAAAATACTGCCAACCGCTTTGATCCCCTTCATGCTTGTGCCGTCATCGGCGGCAGTTGCTTCGGGAGAGGAATATTTGTCTCTGCCGCCAAATCTTCCTCCCATAAAACCGCCGTAGAAATCGGACGAGGATTTTGTTCCGTTTTCGCTTCCGCCGCCGGCAAGAATATCAAGCTTGCCACCCTCAATCTGCATATAAGCTCCGGCGCTTATTCCGTCGCCCTCTGCTTCTATCTTTACGCTTCCGTCCGAAATGTAAACAAATCCCTTAGAAGAGTCATTGTTGTTTTCGGCGTGTAGCCCGTCTTTACCCGCGTTGACGGTAAGTGACGTATCGCCGGTGAGCCTTATGCTGTCGTTTGCATCAAGACCGTGAGAAGAAGAATTTACCGTAAGCGAGCCTCCGGTAATCACAAGATCGTCTTTAGACACTATCCCGTGTCCCTCAGGAGAAGTCACCGTAAGCGCGCCAGTTCCGTTTATGGTAAGGTCTTGCTTTGAGAATATGGCGGCGTCGATTTTGTTCTCGTCAATCGCGGTAAATGTGCCGCCGTTGGAAAGGGTGTTTTCCGTGCCGTCCGCTAAGGTAACAAACACCTTATCTGCCTCAAGAATATACAGCGGAGCGGAGGACTCGCAGTTGATATTAACTCCCTTCAGCACAATTTGCAGCTTTGCGGTATCGGGCGCATTTACGATGATCATACCGTCGTCAAGACTACCGGAGATGATGTAAGTCGCCTCCTCGGTAATGGTGATCCTGCTTCCCGATATCTGAACGCTGTCCGAGCTTGCCGCTGCGGAAGCGCCGTTTAATTGAATCGCAATGCTGCTTTTCTCATCGTAATCGGCTTTCAGATCCCGCTTTGTAAACATGTCCGAATCCGTACTTGAGAAATCGACCTTTACGGGTTCGGCGGAGCTGTCGGAATCGACAATGCCGGCGGACGGAGCGGTATTGCTTTGCACAGCACCTGAAGTATTCGCGCTGCTTGTTTCAGCGGTGTTGTCGGAATTTGCGCAGCCTGCAAGAGAACCGCACAGAAAGGCAAGGATTATCCCAATCGATATATATTTTTTCATAAAGCGTTTCTCCCGTTCTTAAAGCTCTGATATGATGTTTTCCTGTCTGGATACGGAAATCTCAAGATTGCCGTTACGGCAGCGGAGCTTATCGATCATTTCCTTTTCTTTAGCTGTGTCGCGAAGCACGATATTGTATGTAAGACGGAACATACTGCCCATATTGGTGGTCTTTACCCGATCAAGCTCATAATGGGTCGTATATTCGAAAAAGATGTCGTCAAAGACCCCGGTATAGTCTAAGTCCTCAGGAATGGTGACGCTGAGCGTTTTATATTTTCCCGCGTTTTTGTTTGCGCCGAAATCGAGACGGTTATAAAGCATTAACACGGCGCACATCACAACGGTAAACAGCACCGCAAAGCCGAGATACCCCATACCAGAGATGAGTCCCGTCCCCATTGCGATAAACAGCGCGCAGATTTCTCTTGCCGTTCCGGGCGCGGAGCGGAAGCGGACAAGGCTGAACGCTCCCGCGACCGCAACGCCCGTGCCGACGTTCCCGTTAACAAGCATGATGACAATGCAGACAACTGCCGGAAGCAGCGCCAGCGTTACAACAAAGCTCTTTGTGTAACGGGTGCGGTACATATAAACGAGAGACAGGATCAAGCCGAGTACCAGCGATAAGCCTAAGCAAAGCAGAAAATCGCCTACGCTGATAACGGCGGTCAGAGAAGAGTCAAAGATTCCTTGAAAAATATTGTTAAGCATGTAAAGCTACCTCCTTAAAAGTGTTTTCCGCACTGTACAGCTGCGGAAAGATCATTTTGCAGTATGCCGTTCCGTATTTTGAGAACGTGGTTTTATATATGTGTTCCCGTGAGAGAACATGGGTCATCCACATCGGGATCCCGCCTGAGCATTTCAGCTCCATAAGTACTGTTCCTTCGGGAAGAAGGGGAGTGCCGTACGCTTCGGACCGCAGTGACAGATCCTCTTGACGGGAGAGGATCGTATCGTCAAACGTTACCCGAAAATCGGATTTATCGTTTGAATAGAACGCCTCTCTTTCGTAGGAGAGAAAAACGGTCGGGTGCAGGGTCTTGTAGAAATCAAGGAAATAATCCACCTCTTCGGAAATTTGCGTATGCTTGCGGCAATGCCGTTCTCCGCCTACCCATTCCATCGCCTCTTCCTCCGGCAAGGAAATCCGACGTTTATACACGATGGACTGATATTTCTTTTTCAGCTCCACAAATACCGTACTGTCCGAATCGGCTCGGCCGTAGCTGCGGATCCGCAGCTTTTCTTTATATGCCGGCTTATCAATGGAACGGCGAACCAGAAGATAATTGTCCGTATCAAAATAAATATTGCGAATTGTCGTTCTGCCGTATTGATCCTGCGTCATATACGGCTCCATCGCCTGGAGCACCGTTTCCTTTTGCTCCGGCGTAAGCAGATATTTGAATTCATATCGTTTAAATACAGTCTGAAATGCCATAGAAACCTCCTGCGCCATTCTTTTTTCATCCTCCACAAGTAAAATCTTCACTGCAGCAACTCCTTTTAATACCATTATATCATAAAAAATTGAAAAAAGATTGAAAAAATATAAATATTACTTATAAAGGCGATTTTTCGTTCCAGATCGAGACTGCCAACTTTGGTTTTATGATAATTTTTTCAGAACCTGCTCTCAAAAATTTGCAAATGCTGTTGATACCAATAAATTTCCTATAATGACCGCAGGTTTATTTGTGCGTTTTTTTGGTTAAGCAATAGTTGTTATACTACGGGTTAAGCTTTTTGTATAGATTTGGAATTTGCGAAGTACTAAGCAACTCAACAAAAAACGTCAAGCGATTATCTTTCGCTTGACGTTTTTGCAGGAAGATGTAATTGTGACGCGTGTTTAGCCGCTTTCATAGCCGCCTTTCGATCCAGAACAGCCTTGACCTCCGCGTCTATATCTACCGGCGGATAATGAAGTCCGCTTTTAAGAGCCTGTATCATTTGCTCGGTTCTGCTGCGAATTTTGTATTCATTGCCGTCCTTGATAAAAACATTTCCCGTTTGACCGAAAATAAGCTGAACATCATTTTCTACACAAGCGTCGTGTACCTTTTTCACCCACTCATAATGAAGCGGACGGGAGCCGAGATAATTTTCACCGCCGGCAAGCACGGTTTCAATTTTTCCTGATTCAAGATACGGAGCAATTTCTACCTCGCCTATAAAGGGTTTAAGGCTTATCCAACGGTGCTTTGCAGGAATATCAAGCAAATACGGCATTCTTTGCTCTAACCGCTTTTGATTTTCGCATGAAACAGCAAAGGTTACATTGTCCCAGCCGTCTCCCCAATCGGAGGGCAGACAGTCCTTGATACGCTCGGCGCGCTTGGTAAGCAGAGAAAACATTACATTTGGTCGGCGGCGAATAAAATCCCATGCGTCATTACGCCAAGCGTCCGCTTCCTCTATAAAGAAATCGCTTGCCATGCAAACGCGCACAAACGCCCCGTCAGGCAGCTTCCAATTACCCTCTCTATCCTTTTTGACGGGCAGATTAAAGTCCGATTTGTTTTTCACTACCTCGTTGGTATCTCTGCCGTAACGCTTATCAAGAAAATAAGCATAGCAGTTCTGACAGCCCTCGGAGCATTTGTGGCAGCCGTGCCACGGGTTCCATATCTTATCGTTGATATCCATAATTTTACTCTCCTTTGTTTTTTAAAATGTCGTTTGCAATTGCGGCAAGTTTTACAAGCGTATCGAATTCCTCACGCCCCATGCTGTTTGATAAATGCTCAAGCTGACTGTTAAGCTTTGCGCCTGCGCTTTCGACCAGCGCTTTTGCTTTTTCGGTTGGAAGCACGTAATAAGCGCGCTTATCCTGTGCAGAGGGCGATTTGGTTATATAACCTTTTTTCTCCAGCGAAATAATGTGGGCTGTTATCATAGGTTTTGATACGTTAAGCATTTCCGCCAACACAACAGGCGAGTGCGGTCCTTCGGTTTCTGTGATTATATTAAGTACACCCATTTCGCTTGGGCGGATAGGCAAATCCTTTTTCAGATCCATATAATTTTTGCAGAAAACAGAAAGCACCGCGTTTGCGTTGAAATATCTCTCCATAGATTACCTCAAAAAATATAGTTAATGTAGATTAACTATATTTTATCATATTTGCATTTGCTTGTCAAGCGTTTTTTTTTAAAATTTGATAGATTATAAAAAATTCACCCATAGCGTAAAAGCCATGGGCAATTCTCTTAAAAGTAAACCAACAATCCGAATACTGGTTTACCGAGATAGAAAACGAAAAAATCCGAAATGTTTGAAAGTATATGAATATTGTGTTATAATATTTTTCTTGTTTGCATTTCGGACAAAAGAGAAGAAAATGTTGCATATACCCACAATCTTTGCTGCTGATAGCTTTTTATTGCCTTAGTTCTCTACGCACTTTTACGAAATAATACACGACGCACAAAATGAGAGCTCCACAGGTTGCAGATGCACATCCGACGCCCAGCATAGTCAGATTCGCATTTCCCATATTTCCGATAGCAAGCACAACAGGTATTCTAATGAGAAAGGCACCGACAAGTCCCTGAATCATAACAAAGTTGGAGAGACCCATGCCATTAAAGAATCCTAACATCATAAGCAACAAGCTTCCAAATAGGCAATCCAAGCTAAATCCCTTCAAATACATAGCAGCGTATTCGATGGCTTCTCCGTCACCGGTAAATATTGACGCAAGACCTTTGCCGCCGAATATAGTCAGGCAAGCGAGTACAATACCGGTTGCAAGGGTTGTTGCTACCATATATTTGAGTGCCTTACCGATTCTGTCTTTTTTTTCAGCGCCGTAGTTTTGCGCAGTGAATACCGCCATAGATTGTAAAAACGCACTGGGAACGATCATCAGAAAAGCTGTGATTTTGTTGTCCACAGAATAACCTGCGGCGATAGCAGCCCATTTTGTGGGATCGGCTCCTAACCCATTGGCTACTGCATTAATGACCACAAATGACAGATTTGTTAAAAAATCCTGCAATGCAAGAGGGATTCCGGATTTCATGATTTCTCCTGTGATACCCTTCCATAGTTTCACATAGCCTTTCCCAAATGCAAATGGTAACTTCATTTTTTGGATCGCAACGATGGAAAAAACAACACTAATAAATTGAGCAAAAATGGTTGAGAATGCAACGCCCGCCACACCCATATGAAAAACGCCGACTGTTACTAAATCCAGCACAATATTTGCAACACAGGCAATAAGCACGAATATGAGCGGAAGTTTGGAATTTCCGATTCCTCGGAACAGACCACTAACTACATTATAAGCTGTGATCGCTATGATTCCGGCTGAACAAATCCGTATGTAAAGTACCGTCAGAGAGACCGACGGAGCGTTCATCGCTTTTGCAAAGACAGGAGCAAAAATCTCCATGATGACAGTCAGGGCGATTGCAAAGACGGCAAAAATACAGATGGTTGCACCTACTGTTTTCCCAGCACTTTCTTTATCACCGGCTCCTATATATCTTCCGAGAACAACGATTGCTCCCATAGACAATCCTGTTATCACATATGTCAGTAAAACCATGATCATACTTCCGGTTCCGACAGCAGATGTTGCCAACTGGACTTCATTATCAGGAAGCAAGTGACCTATAACGATCAGATCTACGGCTGAATACATTGCCTGCAAAAAGACAGCCAGCATGACAGGGAGCATAAATTTTATCAGCGGCTTGTAGATCGCACCTTCTGTCAGAGGGTTTTTGTTTTGTTGGTTCATAGTGTTTACTTCTTTCTAAAAATAATGCAAAAAGGGCATAGAACACCAATAACATCCGACGTTATTGGCTTTCTATGCCCTAATGCTATATTCTCCTGCGGATTGCTCGGAGAAGCATATTAATTATATCATATTCGATTCGATTTGTCAACCTTGAAAGCACTCCTCAATTAATTATCCCTGCTATTTTTCTATTGGAATTTTCGGTGTTCTGTCGGCTGTCATCAAGCCGTTGGTTTCCTGCTCAACATCTGTCAGCTGTGTGTAGCAGTATCAGCTTATATCCATATCCTCAACAGCCTTTATCAGCGAGCCGAAGCGTTATAAAAATTCCTCGTCCGTGTGTACCAAAGCTCCGTAGCCCCAGCCCTCGTCATGGACGTAATGAGTTCCGCCGAACTCGGTAAAAATTATAGGCTGACCCTCGTACTTAAATCCGTCGGCAAAGGGGAGAAGCTGCGAGTTCCCGCAGTAACCGTCGGTAAGCTTTTCCTTAGTGTCATAAAGGTGTGTAAGCCAATTGCTGTTCTGTTCGTAGTGGTGGAGTGTGAGAATATCGCTTTTTGCATGATACCAGCCGTCGTTTGAGATAACGGGACGCATGGTGTCGATACTTTTTGTCATATAGTAAAGACCCTCCGCAAAATTCTGCTGACGTGGATTTGAAGCAATACCCCTGACGCCCCAGCTTTCATTAAAGAGTACCCATGTTACCAACGACGGGTGATTATAGTTCTGCGTAACTATGTCAAGACACTCTAGCGATATGCATAATCCACCCGGAGGTATTGAGTGGGGGGGAGTGGAATATCTTGCGCACCCGCCGAAAGATGACAGAAAAAAATGTTCTTATTCCAAGCTGTGTGCAATTTATTTTACCCGCAAACTGAATGAGAAACTGAAAACACAGGGGTCTCATGTTACCGTAAATTCGTTCAATCCCGGATTTATGTCTGAAACAAATTTCTCGGGCGGTCATGCAGACAAGGCAAGGGCTTTGGTTGTAAAAACCACTATGCCGGAGAGATACGCTGAATTGGAGCCGTCTTCTGAT
Source organism: Ruminococcus sp. (assembly GCA_014799785.1). Lineage (GTDB taxonomy): Bacteria > Bacillota > Clostridia > Oscillospirales > Ruminococcaceae > RGIG8773. The sequence continues at coordinate 41,472 of JAAVHI010000023.1, read as the reverse complement.
GCGCTTGCACAGGTTGCAACTGACAGTCAGTTTGACGGTGTGTCCGGTATGTACTTTGACCGCAGTACAAACACAAGAGATTCTTCAGAACTATCTTACAACGATGCAAACAAGGAAGAATTATGGGTAAAGAGCATGGAATACTGTGGATTAGAATGACGAAAAAATAAACAGAGAAACTTCGATATTAAGATCACATTTATAATGTCAGCATATTTATTTTTCTATAAATATGCTTGTATTAACTCGTTTTCGGTTTTAAGGTAATCACGTCCAAGTCGGGACAAGTCCATTGTGATCACAATTCCGGATTATAATATAAAAGTCGGTACGTTTGGAACAAAATTATTATTTTAATTTATAATTGATAAATATAGTATAATGTAAAAAAGCAACAAAAATTTTTTCTTTCGTGTAACCCGCAGCGAATTGACAAAAACTCCGAGATAAGCTATAATAAAAGCGCGGAAAAATCCACGGCAACTTCACAAGAAAGAGGTTTTATTATGACAAGAATAAAGAAGCTCGCGGCGGCGTTTGCGGTCGGGCTGGCGCTCATCGGATTTGCCGGGTGCAATTCAGGCGGCGGCTCGGAGAGCAGTCAAAAACTCATTCCCGAGGAAAGCAAAACGCAGGCGCAAAGCGCGCCCTCGATAGACGTTCCTTCACCTGCCGAACCCGCGGCGGACGTAAACTGTATGCCGATCGTCAATATACAGACAAAAGACGGCGGCTCTGACGCTATGGATTTTGTTACAAAGCCCGTAAAAAGGCTTGTTTCCGAAAAAATAGCAACGTGGACTCCGAATTACGTAATGCCGCCCGAGCCTTACTACACGGAATGCTCGGTATCCCTGACCGACGTTGACGATAAGCTGCTTATCGACGCGGCGGACGCGAAGGTAAAGGTTCGCGGGAACTGGACGACGTCTTACAACAAAAAGCCGCTGCGTATCAAGTTTGAAAAAAAGCAGAGCATGGCGGGGCTTAACGACGGCGGCGAATACAAAAACTGGCTTCTTCTTTCGGAATACAAGGACTTCTCGATGCTGCGCAACAGGACTGCCTTTCAGCTTGCGGGGGAAATACTCGGCGGCGACGGCTATTATGCCGCGGATTCTCGGCTCGTTGAGGTCTATATCAACGGGGAATATTGGGGAGTATACCTCCTCACGGAACAGCAGGAGATAAACGACGGAAGAGTTGAAATAACCGAAGCGGAAAAGGACTACGCCGGCACGGACATCGGATATTTCCTCGAATACGACGGGTATTATTACGACGAGGAGCCGCTCCAAAGCTTCAAGGTGAATTACAGGAACGACGCGGAACTTGTTCCTTATGACGGGAACGGCGGCTCTGGCAGAAAAGCAAGCCCCTCCGCAGGCGGTATGAACGACGTGGGGATCACGATAAAAAGCGATATTTATTCGCAGGAGCAGCACGATTTTATAGCGAATTACGTCAGCAACGTTTACGACATAATGTACGAGGCGGCGTACAACAACAAGGCGTTCGTTATGTCCGACGATTTCAAGACCATTTCCGAAACAACGGCGCTTACTCCGAAGGAAGCCGTTGAAAAGGTCGTTGATGTGCGCTCGCTTGTGGATTCATATATCATAGCGGAGCTTACCTGCGACGCGGACATTTATTGGTCGAGCTTCTGTATGAGCGCGGATTTCGGCGCAGGCGGCAGCCAAAAGCTGCGGTTTGAAGCGCCTTGGGATTTCGATTCCGCGCTCGGGAACAAAGACCGCTGCTCCGACGGCAGCGGGTTCTTTGCGGCGAATATCATGTTCGACGTCAACGGGGAGTTTGAGGTAATGTGCAACCCGTGGCTTATGGTTCTGATGAATCAAGATTGGTATCAGGAGCTTGTAAAGGAACGCTGGACGGAAATATACAACAGCGGCGCGTTCGATCGCGCGTATGAGACGATTGCGTCCGAAACGGAACGTCTTGAACCTGCGTTCACGCGCAACTATGACAGGTGGGACAACATACGCAACAACGGTGCGAGAAACGAGTTATCCTATGCCGCCGGCGCTTGCTCCACTCAAAAGCAAGCGGCGGATTATCTGAAAAGCTGGCTCGAATCGAGAGTGGACTTCCTTGATTCACAATGGCACAAGTGATATTATAATTTTGGAGCGCAAAACGATTTTCCCGCCAAGACAGGAGAATTTTGCTGTGTGTTTTATACAAAGTCACAGTTCAAATGAGGCGTGTTTTTCCACAAGCAAAAAGCAATGCCGACTTAATGACCTCCTATGGTTTTTATTATACCATAGGAGGATTTTTTTGTCATTGTTCATTTTTATTGGTTCAGTTCAATTGACCGTGGTTGGGATTTTTTATCGCACTAATTATTGCTGAATTTATGAAAGCTCGTTTACCGTCACAAATAAAGCTGTCGGTAGTAGGGCTGCCGACGGGAACGTTTTAAACAGGTAAATTAAACCGTTTAATTGCTTCAAAATGAGATAAATTTTATGAAAAATTCAAATCAAATGAAAAACAACAAACAGCTATACTATTTCGCCTGCTTGCCCAATGAAAACAGTTTTGTCAGGCTTATTCTGAACGTTACGGACATATCCGCAAAACGTGCCTAGCTTGAAGCTATTACCAACGCTTTAATCCAACTTAAACGCCAATTTGAAACTATAAAATCTTAGGAAAACAGAAAAAATACACCGTCAGACTATCGTCAAATGGCGTATTTACGTGGTTGCGGAGGCAGGATTTGAACCTGTACCGAAACCATATATTTTTGTGGATATACCGCCTTTTCAGACTTTCGTGTGACAGTCCGTGTGATTTTTTATGAGGTGCAGCGTTTATGTACTTTCGCTCTGTCGAATAACAGAATTAAAATATCCGTCAATAACTTCATCAAATCGTACACGTTCATTGCTGAAAGTCTGCTGATAAACGCTTTTCAGAATATTATCCGTTGACCACCCGCCGCGCTCCATAGCGTATTTGTCGGGAACGCCAAGCATTAGCATAACGCTTGCGTTTAAATGCCGCAAATCGTGATATGTGATGTCATAACCGTTTTTCAGCATTAAACGCTTGAATCTGCTGTAAATCGCCTTGCGTGTCAGCGTTACGATAAAATCCGTTTCCTCCTTGTGCGGAATTGCCATTATCATCTGAAAAAGATAGTCGGGAATGTTCAGACTTCTCGTACTCTTTTCCGTCTTGCAGCCCTCACGCACCTCTTCACCATTAACGGTTTGGATTATCGTCCGCCGTACTTTCAGCGTTTTCTTTTCCGTGTCAACGTCCCGAAATTGCAATCCCACAACCTCGCCCACTCTAAGGCTCAACCATGCACTAAGCAGGCAGGGCAATTCAATCTCCGTACCCTTGACAATGCCGAATACCGTTTCAAAGCTAGGTAATTCCTTTTCCTTTTTTACTAATTTCGGCAGCTGAATACTGCTAAGATTGATATTTACCTCGAACATTTTCAGAACCGATTTCAGTAATCCATAAGCGTTCTTAATGTACTTAGGACTTACCCTCGCACTCTCAATATTTATCGCTCGCTGTATATCAATCGCGCGGAGAGAGGACAGCTTTACGTCCATAATACACTTGAAGCAACTGTTTGCAAGCTGACGGTAATTTCTGATCGTGGTTTTCTCTATAACGTTTTCCCTGCTGTCAATGTACATCTCCATTGCCTTTGCAACGGTGAGATTTTTACCTGTTGTCTCTTCGCGATCCTGCTTGAAATATTCCGCCATTCGCATAGCTTCCCATTCAGTATCAGCCGTGAACGATTTAACAATGCGTTTGCCGTTTTGGTCAAAGCCCGCAACGACCTGTACTCTGTAGTTCCCCGAGGGGAGTTTTTTTGCTTTCATATATCTTCCTTTCCGAGTGCGGAAAGTGATACTAAACTACAAAATCATTATATCACATTCCGCACATTTTGTCCAGAGTTTTTATATATTTTATAATGACATCAAATCGGCAAACTCCATGCCGTTTGCATACAAAAAGCTGTCCACCTTTTCCAAAGTAATATTTTTTGCATTTTTGTCGTACTCGTGCAAAGTACGTTCCGTTACCTGCAAATAGGCTGCAAGCTCCGTGTCAGTTACATCTTTTAAGCTCTGCCAATATCTTATTTTGCACCATATCTTTTTGTACAGCGCAATACGTTTTTCTCTTTTCATGTCATTCTCCTCCCTGTTTTTAACCACGAATTTTCTCAATAATAATCGGCACAAAAAATTTCAAAACCGTAAAAGCGGCAAGAAAAATAAAGTATGTCGCAACAAGATTTATTGAAATCTTTGTCTTTATTAAATCACCGTAAAACGTTATTATACCTAAATCTGCAAGGGCAGCGGCAATGTAAACTTTATCAAACGTTTCCGATATTTCGTACCAGAATTTATCGTAAAAAGCGCATATAGGAAATGCGGCGAGAAAAAGCAAAAATAAAATTACTGCAATAATAGCAATTATGAGCAACATCAAAATTACCCACCACAATATTTTTTGTACAGTTGAATTTTCAGCATAAACCGAAAGCCCCGCCGCTTTTAATACAAGCCATTTCAAACCTCCGAACATTACTGCAAAAACTTTCCCGACACCTTTTCCCGCCGATATGAAATCATTCCGCACAACATCATTTCTGCAAACCGCAAGAATGGTAACTCCAACAGCATACAAAAACGGGACAAAGAAAACCATAGAATTTATTGCAGAAATAAATTTTTCAAGCCAATCTGCAAACCGCTGCAAACGTGTTTTCCGTTTTACAATTTTTTCAACACGCTTGTCAATTTCTGCATTGTAATTATTGACCAAGCTGTAAAAGTAATCGTGATTTTCCTTTGCGGATTTTTTAGTTTCCTCAACTTCCGAAAGCTTTTCCTCGTATTCATCGCGAGAACATCGAAAGCATTTATCCCGATATTTTATGTCGGGAGGACGGTTGTACAGCCTGTTGATTTCAAGCTGCAAATCCCGTTTTTCCTTATTAACGCGAGTAACGGTTTCGTTTAATTCTCTCCTGCCGTTTTCGCTCTCGTTCAGCTTCGATTTCAGCAATTCTATCTCTTTCGGACTGCCGCACCGCTGCTGCATTTGATTGGCTTCGTCGTTCAATTTCCGAATTAATAAATCCTGCTTGTAGATCCGCGTCTGCAAGTCCGAAATTATTTTCTTGGCATCCGACAATGTCATTTCTTCCGCAGCCGTTGCGCCCGTCTGCAAATTTATCAAGCTCATCTATTATCGCTCCTTTCGTATATTTTGCGCCCAACTTTTCCCCGCGAATAGCTTTCGCCTTTTGCGGGTGCATGTAGGCAATAGTTTTTTTTGTATTTCGCGTAAGCGTTACGCCATAATTATTCAAGAATTTTTCAAAATCAAATAAATTATTTACAGACGATAACGCCAAATCAATAACCTCCGCAAGCTCCTGTTTCCAGCTTGTCCCGCCGCGCAAAATAATTTGACGTTCCGCTTGACTTTGCCGAACAGGCTCTTTTGTCGGCTTGCGAAAATCCACAACAGCGAGATTTTCACGCTCGGCAATTTCGTTAGAAAAATCTTTAATTGCCGTGTACTGCCTCGGCGAAATTTGCAGCATTTTACCGTTATCAAAATTCACCGAATTGATAACAATATGCGAGTGAATATGATTTGTGTCGGTATGCGTTGCAATAACAATTTCGCTGTGAGGAAAAAATCTTTTGCACAATTCCTCGGTGATCCTGTGCGCCTTTTCGGGAGAAATATTATCCTCGGGCGAAAATGAATGAATAAAATGATAATATTTCCTGCTGTTTTGGGACTGCGCTTTGTTCCAAATTTTCGCGGTATCGGCAAACTGCTCCGCATAATTTTTGTTATCGTCAAGCATTATTGACGAAACGACAGCCGCCTTTTTAGGATTGGTTATGTAGGCAAGTGTGGGACGGGGAGAGGTTTTAAAACCTCCCTTGCCCCTGCACTTCTTATTTTCTGCCGCCTTAAAAATCGGCATAGCTATTTCCTCCCGTTTATTTTGAAAACAAGATTTTTCACAGCTTCATATGACAATTCACAATTTTCCAAAGCGTGATTAAGCTGATAGGGACAGCTTCTCGTTTGATTAAATATCCGTGCAATCTGATTGAGATTGTTGCCGTGGCGTTTCAGTTCTGCGGCAATTTCGGGCAGACCGTCGGGAACAATAATCGGCTTGGTTTTTACAAGTGACATAATAAAATCCGAACGACTTTTAGATTTTGCCCGTTTCATTTTATCGGTAAATTCCGACAGTTCCCGCTCGGTGAATCGGACAATCATCTGCTTGTCCCGTATGCGCTTTTCTTTCATGGCATTGCTCCTTTTGCATAGTATTTTTATGCGCGAATGCGCCAAAAGAGGGTCTCGGGGGAAGCTCCCCTGAGCGAGGCGGCGGCTCTGCCGACGGTCTGATGGCTGACTTTGGATAGCCATTAGACGTACCTCGCTATGCACTCCTACAGAGTGCATATTTTGCCCCGAATGGGGCTGCCGCGAAATGCGGCTTGCTGCCGTAATGGCAGCACTTTACGCTGTGCGTAAAGCTGTAATTGTAAAGGCGTTTAGCCTATGCAATTACACAAATTCCGTAGGAATTTGCTGTGCCGCATTTGCGGCAGAACGCTGTCCCCCGATACCGTATGGCTTTATTGTTTGTACTGTAAAATTTGAACGTGTACCAATATATTTTTAAAACAGTATCAATGATTTTTTATAAAATGACACGGATATTTTTTAGTATCAAGCTATGTAATTTACGACACTATTTTTATATAAATCGGTATCAAAAGCGTATTATTCTCCCACAAATTCAAAATCAATATCATTAACGGCAGTATCGGAATTTTCCTCTTTCAATACCACATTTTCAGAAACGGTACTACCTATTGAAACATTTGGTATATTCGACAGATTAGCGGTTATATACGCCGCCATAAAGCTTGGCATAGCCTTTTCCACAGCGATTTTTACAGCTTCAACAATGCGGTTCACGAAATTATCTTCACGCTCCCTCGTTTCAAAATATGGGTCGTTTGCAGATTTTTCAAGCCGCTTGAAATGCTCACATACAGCGATTGCTACGACCTTGTTAATGGACTTGTGAGTGTTTCTGTCCATATTTTTTAAATAGCCGTATGCCTCACGATAGGGAGATTTGTCAAGATTAAATCGCAAATTCGTACTCCAAATCATTACTTGTCCCTCCTTAACGACTGCAAACAAATTGTTTCATAACCTTTAGCCGCTGCGCAAATATCCTCAATAAGAACGATGTTCTCAAAATCAAACTCGGCAAAATTTTTCATAATTGAAACGCCTCCGCCCGTAATATACAGCCGCATAAGCTCGGAATTGTACTCGTATTTTTCAAGAACGTCAAGAACTTTCTCGGCATAAATCCTGATCTGCTCGGTAATGCAGTCAAGGTATTTCTTGCCGATATTTGCCTTGCCGAAACGGATAATATTCTCGATAATCGTTTCGTCAATTCTCGCTCCAAACTTATCAAGAACAGCGTTCTGAACCGAAATCATACATTGATTAACGCCGAGTTTTTCCGTCCAACATTTGCTTTCAACGGGCTTGCGGTTGTTTATGTACATGATATTAATTGTGCCGTTGCCAATATCGGCAAGCATATTCACGCCGTTCATCTCGCCAAGCTTGCTGATTACCGCCGCATATCCCTGCGGATAAATACTGCAACCTGCGATATGGATTTTGTAAAAATTTTTCTTATACCGAAATGTCACGTCGGGATTTTTTATAAGATACTCCCGAAAGCTTTCCCGCTGATTTTTCACCCAAGTAAGGGGAAGTCCTGCGGCAATATGCACGTCAGCTTCATAAATTTTCTCTCTTGAAAGTTCTTTAGCAATCCCCAAAAGTGTTGCGGTGTAAAAATCCTCGTCCTCGGTTTTGTCGGAAATGAACGGCTTGTGTCCCTCGCCGAAACGGTAATACTTTCCGTCATAAAAGAGTACGTTTCCCTCAAAGGTCGGCTCTGTATCAAAAACGCTTACTCCCGTAGGTGTTACGGTGTTGGCTGTCTTAATGTTGCCGTAGCCGTGGTCGATACCTATAATCTTTAAATTTTTAAATACTTGCATATTTTACCTCCGTATGTTATACTATATTTGGCAAACGATACCAATTCCGCGGTAATCGGTATTGTCCGCCTGTGATATAAGTATAGTATTTTGAGGCGAAACAAAACAGGCTTAAAAAAGGCTCAAAACAGGACTAAAAAATTGAAAGGTTGTGCAAATTATGGCTATATGCGACTTTGCGGAGGTTTTCGCAGTGCTTTTAAGGTATGCGGTCAGCTTGAAAAAGGACGAATTGTATTCAAAAATCCTATATTCCTATTATGAATTTAACGGGAAGCTGGATATTGCTTCCGAGTACACGGCTAACAAGGTCAGAAACCGCAAAAAGGTTCTTGAACGTGAGGGACGGCAGTTCTACTCCGAAACCGAGAACTATACTGTGCTTTACGACGATCTGAACGAGCGTGTCCTGCCCTATGTTTCGGACAAGTTTGGTATGTGCGACGAAATTCGACAACTGATTATTTCGGACGGTATGAATGAGGCGGACAGAGATAACTTGCTGAAATATTACCCGAATGATGAAAATGAAATTACAGATTTTCTTACAAAGATAATTATATTCTCTCTCAATCGTCCAACAAAAGCGGGAGCAGAATCGCCGTCAATGTCGGAGCGAATAAATATTCCCACAATATCAAGCTGTAAGTATTTCTGCGGAAGAGAAAAAGAGCTTCAAGCATTTTCGGAAATGCTTGAAGCTGAGGACAAAGTATTTATTTACGGCGTGGGCGGTATCGGCAAAAGTGAATTTGTGAAAAAATTCATCAAGGACAACAAATCGGATTTTACGAATGTTTTGTTTATTACATATGCGGACAGCTTGAAAAATACGATTGCAGGGATTAATTTCAAGGGTGATAAGTCCGATGAAGTTTTGGAAAATCTCTACACGCAGCATATGAATTATTTGCGGGTTATGCAGAACGACACGCTGATTATTATTGACAATTTTGATATTGTTCCCGAGGACGATGAGAATTTTGATGACATTATGGAACTGAACTGCAAGATTATTTTCACCACAAGAAGTCACGTTGGCGAGGACTATGCGGTATTTGAAATGCCTGATATCGAACGGCAGTACCTTTTTGAAATTGCAGAAAAGCTGAATGTTACTGATATTGAAAAGGACACTCTCGACAAAATTTTTGAGGCTTTGCATAACCACACTCTTGCTTGTGAACTAATTTTGCGGCTTTTAAAGAAAAGTGCGTTTACCGCTGATGAGCTTCTTAACAAAATCCTTAATGAACACGTTGGGCTGGACGTTTCTGACAAAATACGCAAGGATATTTCCGCTACATATTATGAGCATATTCATCAGCTTTTCAGACTTTTTGCTCTTACCGAGGAACAGAAAAATATTATGCGGCTGCTTTCTCTTGCACCTGTTGAGGGCATTGACGATAAGTATTTTATGCAGTTGTCGGGTGTAAGTGATATGAACGCTATAAATGAACTGGACGATATTGGGCTTGTTTATTACAGCGAGCATATTATCCGCGTTCACCCGCTTGTGGGAGAAGTTGCCGCTGCGGACTTTGCTCCCGATATGGATAATTGTAATAGCTTTATGGATAATTTGATAGACGAATTTCAGCACCATTTATATACGGAGAAAAATTATTTTAGGCATGCTACTGTGCTTGAAATTGCGGATAGGATTGTGGAATTTGCAGCTAAAAATGATATTGAGCGTTATTTTTATTTTCTGATAAACGTTTGTCCATATGCTGAAACTTTTGAAGACGAGCATAGAATGATTTCCTATATTTCTGAAATGGAGAAGTATTTTGACTGCATTTCAGATAACCTTTCTAAGGCGGTTTATTTTATGTGCATGGCAGCGTTTGCTAAAATTTTTAATGATGATAATGCTGCAGCAATTAAGTTTACTTTAACCGCGCAGAAGCTTGTTCCCGATGTCCTTTCAGGAAACAAGGAATATTCCCAGCGTGAGATTTCGCTGTGTTACAATATTTGCAACAATCTCGGCGCGTTTTATCTTTATAATCATGAGAATTACAATGCCAAAAAGTTTCTTGCTAAGTCACAGCAAATCTGCGAGAGGTATAAAACACCTATTGAGGAGTTTCCTGCATTGGTTAACAGTTTGAAAAAGATGGAAATAATTGAGAAAAGGGAAATGCATTTATTAAAGTGATATATACTACCAGTAAAAAGCATTAAATTGTGTTTTTTACTAAACCAACAGTATTATTTTAATATTTTTTTGCCATATCCGTATAAATGTTAACATATTTATAAAATTTTATTGACAATCACACGTTTGCGTTGTATAATAGTGTATATTAACGCGATTATTGTGTTTTGACCAAGGAGGTACTATTATCTATGCTTGTAAAAAAGCTGAAAAATATCGTTGTGTGTGGAGTTATGGTTTTGAGCATAATTATGCTGTTTTCTGGTTGTGATACAGAAGAAACATCGTCAAAAGAAGTTGACCAAATATTACAAAATATGCCAGATATTGTTTTTGTTATGTATCACTATTATCCACTTGAAAGAGAATATAAAACCGGAAATTTTATTGGCACTTCCGGTTATTATATTGAAAAAACTGGAGAAATAAAGTATTTTGAGTTTGAAGATGAAGAACCTGTATTTGATTATGATAATGAGCGTATTACCATAGAAGAATACTCTAATTTGCGAGATATTAAAAAAATACATAAAAAGATTTTAGAAAACAATTTTAATACAGATTATGAACCGATTCAGATAGAAGATCTGGTAGATTATCATAAATACCTTTTAAAAATTAATTCAAAGTATAAATTGGAATTTAATGTATCTTCAGTCGATATAGTTCTTGGATTGACTTGCTTTTATGGAGTAAAAATAAATGAAAATAAAGAGGAGGAATATATATTAATTTACGAATATGGGGACTTTTATTATGATAATGACAACAAATATGCAAAAAAAATATATGCACAGTTGAAAAATTTTTTTGGGGATTTCTTTTGATCAATTTCAAATTATTAATTTTTGAGGAGGACTTTATAATGAAAAAATGCAGTTGGATATTGGTGTTAATAATGCTATTAGATGTACTTTTTCCGATTACTGTTTCTGCAGAAAATCTTACAGAAATGATATATAGGTATGAAAATTATACAATTAAGTATGATGTTGTTAATTGTTGGGAAAATAACCAAAATATAACTATAACCATTTTAAATACAGGCAGTGAATCTATATCTGGTTGGGCCTTGAAATACGATGCTGGAGGTAAAATAAGTGGATTGTGGAATGGAATTGTTTATGATAACAATGAAACTGAGTATATTATAAAAAATGCTGGATACAATTTTGAGATAACTCCTAATAGTTTTATTACTTTCGGATATACTTTAAGTGGTGAAAATTTAATAGTACCTGCTGAAATTGAAATTTGTTCATTCAGAGTAAATAAAGAAGACGGCTTTAAAGTTAATTTAAAAAAGACAAACGAGTGGGAAACAGGACTTCAGGCTGAAATAGAAATAGTTAATTTATCAAATAAACCCATAGAAGCATGGACTTTAAGTTTTGGCAGTAACTTCAATATTGAAGAACTATGGAATGCCAAACTTATTTCTAAAAATACTAATACATATGAAGTAGCCAATAAGCAATGGACAACTCCTATTCAACCAAATACATCAGTTTCTTTTGGATTTACGGCTTCTATAGACGAAAACATTCAGCCTGAAATAAAAAACGTTGTTTTAACGGAAATTGTTATTAAAAATAATACAGAACCAGATTCAATCGAGATTTTTGATACTGGCATATATTATAAAGAAGTAACAAATGAAGGCGAAATAGTTTATAATAGTGATGGCTTGTCGTATGTAAAAAATCAGGTGCTTATAATGGCTAATGACAATATTTCATTTGATGAAATGTCATCTGTTGTCAACGATATAAATGCAGATATTGTAGGATATATTGATTATCTAAATAAATATCAAATTGAGTTTAAATTTGATGTTAGTCTTGATTATTTACGTAGAATAATTAATGAGTTCAATCATAATTCAATAGTTGAACATGCGTCATTAAATTATATTTTTGATATAGGGGAAGACTTTATACCTAATGATCCAATAACAAGCATGAATGGAGAATTACACGATGAAATTTGGAACTTATATGCTATAAATGTTTTTCGTGCATGGGACTACTATAATGAAATGTCGATGGTGAGTGTTGGGATAATAGACAATATGTTTGATACAAACCATGTTGATCTATTTTTCGAAAAGAAATGGGAAATGTTTTTGAACTTTAAAGAGTATATAACGAATGAATTAACACAAAAACATGGTACTCATGTTGCTGGTATAATGGCAGCAAAATTTGATAATGGAGAAGGAATATCAGGAATTTGTCCTAAAAATAAATTATATGGTTATGCAATAGGAAAAAGGAAGAGTGAAGCAGGTATTGAAGCTGGTTTGGCTAAACTTATAAAGGAAGATGTTAAGGTTATAAATATTAGTCTAAATACATTAGATAACAATGAAGAATTTATTATACAAGCTATAAAAAAAGGCTCTATAACACAAACTTACATTGATGATTGGAGCGAAGCTGCGGACTCATTAAATTCAATGTTAAAAAAATCTCTTGATAAAGGGTATGATTTTGTTATAACAGTATCATCAGGCAACAAGGATATTGATACAATATATAATAATGTATTAAATTATATTACTAATGCTGAAGTAAAAAATCATATTATTGTAGTGGGTGCAATTGGACATTTTGATAATTCAGAATACTATGTTTGGAATAAAAGTAATTACGGTAGTCGAGTGGATGTTGTTGCTCCAGGAGTAGAAATACTTAGTACCACCCCTAATGATTCATATGAATCAGATGGATTTATCGGCACGTCAATGGCAGCTCCCCACGTTTCTGGAATAGCAGGAATGATGTATTCAGTTAATCCAAATTTAACAGGCGATGTTATAAAACAAATTATAAATAAATCAAGTAAATTAAGAACAGTTTCAGACACTCACGGATTTGAATATGGAATTGCCGATGCCAAATTAGCAGTTAGTACTGCATACTATTATGATAAATCAGAAAAAATAGTTTTTGGTAAATTGGAAGATAATAATGATTTATCAAAGATATATGCAGATACTGAATTAACAATTTCATATATTCAAGATGGTATGACTAAATCTCAAAAAATATGTTCTGACGAAAATGGAGAGTTTGAAATTGTTATACCAAAAGATATAAACGAATTAGAACTTGAAATTAAAGCTGATGGATATGAAGTAATGGAAATGAAACGTTTAGGTATTTTTTGGGGTAGTACATCAGTAATAAACGTAAAGTTAACTCCCATTGAAATAACAGTAAAAGGCAAGGTTGAAGAATACAACCTAACAACAAAAGTAACTAAGCCAATAGCGAATCACACAGTTGTTATATATTCTAAGGAACAGCCGGATTTGGTTATTGCCAAGGGAATTACCAATGCTAACGGCGAATACGAAATCAAGTTCAATAAGCAAGGAGATTTCATTGTTTGGTTCAGTGATGAAAAACAAAGTGAATTTTATGCATATAATGGTGAGTATATATTTGACGCACGGTTTGATACTGAGGATGATGAAGATAAGGAGGGCGATAACGATAAAGATAAGGATGATGATGAAAATGAAAAATCAGATATTATAGTTGTTGATATATACGGTGATACAGGAATTGATCCGGAAGATATTGATTATTCAGGCGGTGCAACAATAATTGAAGGTAATTTGGCAAGTGGGATTAAAGTGATTCGTAAAAATGGAGGATATGTGTATATTTATGTTGACCAAGATTATTATGATGAATACGTTAATCCATATTCCCATATATGGGCTTATACTTATGGTGCACTAATGTATAAAAAATATAATGCAGATAATCAATTAGTATCATCAGGTAAACTATATAATTGGTACACAGATTCAATGTATTATAAAACAACCCTTGTATGCAAAACATATATTACCATTGTAAAAATTACAAAATATGATGATTTTATAAGAATAGATTGTATATCTCACAAAAAGCAAATATATGATGGCGGTCTTGGAGATTTGCTTGGCGAAAGCTATGATCATAGCGATTATGTGATAATCAAATAATTATTTTAAAACGCTTTTTAGTGATACTTATGTATAGAGATATTAATAATCAAAATCATCAGTAAAATGTGTGGCTTGCGAAAATCCTATAAGTCTTTGTATGACTTTTACTTCTTAATGGATTCTGAAAAGCCTGTTAGCTACAATTTATTTACTGACAGACCCTAAATGGGGACTCAGTTTGTCAAAAAACCAGTCGAAAGGCTGGTTTTTTATTTAATATGATATAATTAAGCATGGTGAAAGAAATTCTAAAAAAGGAAGAAATCAGGTATAATGTCATAATAGCTACTATTAGGGAAATAAACTGATGTACTTTAAATACTAAAATAAATTTGATTCTGAATTTTAAGCTGTGTAAATGCAATAATTAAGGAAAAATGTCAACACTAAAAATGCAGTTAAAAATTGGCAATGTAGAAAAGTGTTATAACGAAGAATGCTGGATATTATGATGAAAATCAACGATATGAATTATCAATGTTTTTTATCAGGTACCTCACTGCTGTTAAACCTCGGGAAAGTGGGACTCTATCACACTTTTGTCATGTTGCCAATTGGTTCTCAAAAAAATTGAAAGTTGAGCATAAGCATGCGCTCGGTCACAGACGTGCATAGTCCACTTTTTTGATATTTCGAAAACATTCATATAAACGCCCTTTCGAATAGAATTGTTAGTCGAGAAAATTGACTTTGATTTTTTTAATTTTCTCATTAGTATTATTTCATTCATGGCTATTATTGGTTTTGTCGCAGTTCTATGTTCAGATTTATATATTATACATGCATAAAGCTATAAAAATATAAACATTTCAATATAAACAGCAAACCTTAAATAGATCTTGTTAACATAATATTCCAAATAATAAGTGACTTAATGACTTGGCTTTGTTATTTTATGCTAAAAAATACTGATAATATTGTTTGTTTATCACAATTTTTACTGATTTTTTACTGTTTTAATTAAAAAAATGTTGCAATTTGTACGAAAATATTGTATAATGATTATAAACAACGATGTGATAATTGTATATTATCATAGCTCATTTATATTTTTTAACAATAATTAAAAAGATTATAATAATTTAGAGAAAGTGGTAAATTTACTTATGGACGAAAAGAAATATTTGAACCCTATTTATAAAAGCGGAGTTAAAACTCTTACTGATACCCAGTTAAGAAATGGTCTGCCTGGATACGATTTGTTGAAAAGCAAAATTGAAACAATCAGAGAAAATGCAGCTAACTTGCATAATTTAGACAATAGCGGTTTTGAAAATTTAAAGTATGATAATATTCTTTCGATTTTCGGAGGACGCGGCGCAGGAAAAACAAGCATACTGTTTACACTGCATCATCAATTAAAAAGTGAGATGGAGCAAAAAAATAAAATTAATATCATTATGCCGTTAATTATGCCTGAATTAATTGACAGTTCCGATAATTTTATCGGCTGGATACTTGCTTCAATTGAAAAAAATCTTAATGAAATTGAAGGATGTATTAAGGATTACGGAGTTCGCGGTAACGGCTCTGAGTATAACTCAATGTGTAAAAAATATAATTTTTTTGAAAGATGCGCCTTTAATGAACAAAATGGTTTGCGTAAATCTTTTGAAAGCCTGAAAAAAGCTTATTATGCAAAAAACTATAATTCCAGAAGAGGTGATTCGGATTACAGCGCGGATTTGGAATTGTTTTCAAACGTCAACACCAAAAGCTTTGATTTAATTGAGAAATTTACTTTATATTGGAATATGTTATCGGAATCATATAAAGTTCTTTTTAAAGATAAAAACAAAAGTCAAACTGATCAGGAACCGCTTATCTTCTTTTTGATTGACGATGCGGATCTTAAACCGCAGATTATAAACGAACTGATTTTCGGGCTCCCGAAATTCTTTTCACATCCGAGTGTTGTCGTAATAATTTCAGCATCTCAGAAAATACTGAATTATACCGTAAAAAATTTTATGTTTCAACAAATAACTGGAAAAGATTTTCCGCTTATGGATCTTATGAATGTGGAATACAAATACAATTACAAGGAAAAAGATAAACAAGAGCAATCGAGAAAAATAAAATTTCACGAACTGCGTTACGGCAGGGAGTATGACAAAATCAAAAATCTCACAAATGAAATTTTAAGAAAGCTTTTTCCGGTAAGCAATCGTTTCTACTTAAAAAAATACGATAGATACGAGGAAAAATGTTCTTTGAAGTTTGAAGTTGACAAAGATAAAACAGTAAATATTGGCGATCAGTTTGCGCAAATGCTTTCAATTTTCAAAAATGATATTTTTGAACTGCATGAGCTGCATATGGATAATAAAGGAAATACTTTAAAAAATAAAGATAAAAATTTTACTTTGCTTGAAAAAGACAATGATTCAATTCCTAAAATGGGATGTGATTTTTATCTTTCTTTTTTGGGTAAATATCCGCGGGATATTGTGGGCGGTTATTACGCGTTTATCGATTTACTTAAAGAATTAAAAGCAGTATTGGAAGAATTTTATACAGACTGCGAATACGGTGGTAATAAATACAAACTCGGAGAAGCTTTTTCTGAAGATTTTATTAGTCAAGTGCATGACGTATGTATGAATTTCATAAATTCAATTATAACTTCCAATAGAAATCTTAAACCATTTTGCAGAAATTCATATGAGCTGATATATAAAAGAAAAATGCACTGGCAGTTATATGTTAATTATTCAAAGGTTCTTGACGTAATGTGCGATCCGAGGTTTGTAAGGGAGAACGTTACCACTCCAAATTACTTTGTGGAAATGATTTGTCTGCTTAATTTTGTTGAACAGCTAATCGTATTGGTAATTCCTAACCGGTTAGTAAGCCATGGATATACCGAATTCCGTCAATTATTGAAAATATGCGAAATTCAAATTATCAAACAAAGCGATGATCTTGATAATATGTTTAAGCAGTATTACATGTTTAACTCTCTCAATATTCTGCAGAATTTTGACAAAACAAAGTTGGAATCACAGGAGGCTTTCCTTGATGTGACACAAAGGCTAAAATTAGCAAATATATTGGAAGGTGATACATATTTCAGCGACGAGATAGAACATCGCAAATGGTATGAATTGTTGTACGAGGTAATGTTTTTCCGCTTTTCAAATATAATGCAGATTCGTAAATACGGCAAACATTTATTTGTACTTGTGGAACAGCTTTTTGTCGATGACAAATATAATAAATTGTATCTTGATTTCTATAAAAAACTTTATAAAAAATTATATAATTTAAATCCGGAAATATCTGATGAAATGGAAGGGAAACCAGTACCTAAGTCAGTATTTATTAATGTAAATAAATTTATTTTGCAGCTTAATGAAAATCTTGAGGCACTGAATTTAATCGTGGGAGTAAGCCAAAATCCACCAGAAAATAAAAAAAATGAGCTAAATTCGCTATATGAAGAACTTGATAGTTATTATATGCATGTGCCTTTTGAATTAAAAATTGCATGTCAAAAACTATGGGATCTCTTAGAGAAAAACAATTTTAAAATTAATCGTCTTAATTTAATTCAGACGCTGACCAGTTTTGAAAATATAATTGTAAGCGATGATGACGATGAAGCCGATATGGCTCAATTTTCTTGGCTTAGGCGGTTTAAAAATTTTTTTAAAGAAAATGTAATTTTTAATGAAGAAGATAAGTATTACACTGAATATTCTTCGCTATGCAATAATATTTCGAAAGCTGCCAACAACTATATAAATTACTTGATAAATGAATATCCTTTGAATAAAGTTGTATCAAGTCATATAGACAGCGTTGATGAAATGCATGAAAAATACTTAATACTTCAGGAAAGAAAACATGTCGAACAGTATTTTAAAAATTTATATGACAATGAATGGAGAAGATTGAGAGGATTAGAGTGGGATGAATAACAGTGAGTACAATCAGCTTTTATCCGAAGCACTACTTTTGCCTTTTATTAATTTGAATTTTAATAAAGAGGATTTGCTGCGGGATTTTTCTCATGCTTATAAGCAGTTAGTATGCGGCGAAAGAAACTGCGGAGAACCGACCCATAAGAACGCAAAGGAAGCTTTGAACAGAACCAAACAAAAAATCCTGGAATATTTTAGCGTTGATCCTCGATGGAATCATCTTGACGATGTTCAAATGCTTATGGATGCGTTTTATCCTGGATATAATCTAATTAGCTACTATGATGAAAAGAATAATGACATCGGGAAATTTTATTTACAGCATATTTTTAATGTTGCACGTACTTTCATAACTTTTCGGGACGGCGTTCCGTCTGTTCGTTCATGGGCTGACAGGGAAGAAAAATTATTGAACAACTATGAAGGAATGCATAAGATTGAATTGTGGAACAATATAACCCGCACAATTCCTCCAGATTTGTTCATTGCCGCAACATATGTCAATTTCAATGTTAAAGATATTGAGATGCTCGTTAATGTCCCTAATCTTGTAATGCTTGCGGATGTACCGCTGAGCAGAATCTTTAAAAAAGGCGTAGCAGAAACTCATCTTCATATGAATGTGGGATTTTCATACAGCTATGTGTGGAAAAGCTGCGTCGGTCTTTTTAACGATCCGCAAAAAACAAAGGAGCTTTGGTTTTGTACTTTATTCAGACTGTATTCCGCTATTTTTATACAAAACAGACCTAAAGAAAATTTTCTTGATTTTATAGAAAATTTAGATTTAGGCTGTGAGGCTCAGGACTTACACAGTAAATTTTTTTTGAAATTTATTGTCAATGAAGAGGTGAAGATACAATTTGAACAAAATCTGATATTTGAATTTAAAAGTAAGATCAACAAGCTTTACGGTGGTCGCTGCGACAGCTTAAGCGATATTCTCTTTGACACAGTTTATTATAAGTATTCGGAACTCGGTACTTCTTCTGAAATAATCTGGTATTTTAATATGCTGAGCTATCTTAAAGAAAATTATGATGCTGAATTGTGCAACGAATTTCTTATGTATATAAGATATAAAAGTAATTTTTTTAAAGATAAAATCCAGCGTAACAAGATTGGAGGATTGGATTATTTTCAGAGGATCTATAATAACGCTGCCAATTTTTTATATGATAAGAGCCGCAAACATGACGATGTAATTGAGGAAACGTTTTATTGTATATTTGAAGAACAGTGCCGAACCGGAAATCTGGAAATACTTGAAGTTAAGATCTCTCCGAGAATACTTTCGTCCAATAATATCAATACTTTTGATATCGACGAAATAAAGCGTAAAAATATGCTGCATATAAAGAAGATAATAAAGGCATATTACAATTACATAAATAAAACGGTGTCATATTCGAAAAATCCCGAAAAATTGCGTTTTCCGAAACTGGGTATTACTTATCATTTTATAAAACAAAATGACTGTGATAATTTCAGCGGATACAGCTGTGCTTTAAGCGAAAATTATGCAGAGTTGGATTGCCGTGATTACAGAACGATGCGAATTTTAAATTTAAAATTTGCTGAGGCTTTTAAAATAATTATGAAAGAATATCCGCTGCTTGCAAAATACATCGTTGGGATCGACGCTGCTTCCCTTGAAAATTCCGCAGAGCCATGGGTTTTTGCGCCTATTTTTAAGGCATTTAGGTCAAGCAACTATGTGCTTCCGGCATCTGTTTTAACACGTGAAAGGGTGAACAATATTGGTTTTACATACCATGTCGGAGAGGATTTTAGGCATATAGCTTCTGGACTGCGTCATATCGATGAGGTTTTAACATATTTCAATTATTGTTCGGGAGACAGGCTTGGACACGCCATTGCGCTGGGAGTAGACATTAATAAACTTATGTCACAGAACAGAGTGGTTGTACTGCCTATTATGGAACACTTGGAAAATCTTTTGTGGATGTGGAGCAAGAGTTCAAGATCTTCTAAATTTAAAACGCCGCATAATCTTGAATATATGATTATGGATATTGCGCAGAGAATTTATCCTAATATTGAGGGAATAAACGTATATACGCTTTGGCAGGTTTATAACGAAAAATTTAATATGCTGGATAATTATAAAATTAAAGAGTTACAGAAGGACGGTTTGTGCAGACTTAATCTATCCGAAATTAAAGAGTATGATTTTAATAGCTGCAGATGGAATAAAGATAAATTACTTTGCACACATTATTGTCCGTGCTATTATGAACAATATAATAAACCTATTTTTGTAAGAATAAGCGACGAGGAAATTTTACTTTACAAGGCACTTCAGCAATCTCTTCGTGAAAAGGTTGAAAAATTGGGGATTTATGTAGAAACCAATCCAAGTTCCAATACCGCTATCAGCGATATAGACGGCATATACACACACCCTATTTTAAATCTGAATGATAAAGGTTTGGGTCTAAACGGTGATTTTGAGAATTGTGTTATGACTACTATTAATTCCGATGATCCCATGGTGTTTTCTACATGTGTTGAAAATGAAATAGCGTATGTTTACTACGGTCTTTTAAACGCAGGCTGCAAAAGGGAGAATGTGCTTGAATGGGTTGATAAGATCAGAAAGCATGGCATTGACAGTACATTTATAAAATATGATGCTACATATAAGGAAATGCTTGCAGATTTTGAAATAATAATGAATTATCCTATTGATTAACATAATTTTACAATATAGAATTATCTACTCGAATGGAACATTAGGGTAAAATACAGCGCACACTGATAAAAAGTATAGTCGGCAACATATGAAAAAAGTATATATGATGGATAAAAAGAAGTATGAAAGCGGTACATAGTTACATTTTATTTAGTGAAGACAGGTTCTAAAAATTTTTTCCTATACAAGGATAAATTCAACAACTCTTCTGTAAATTTTTGTCATCTATTATATATGGTTTTCTATAAGCAATTATACAGGAAACTTTTTCCACCATTAGGACGTTCTCCTAGCAGTATGCGAAATTCAATAAGGAGCATCTGTATAATTTTGGCGACGAGAGAAATTTATAGTGCGATTACTCCGAAAGAAGGAATTATTTTACAGCTTTGGTGTGGATTATGTATCGGTATACATTTAACGTTTGATAATCAGCGATAACAGTATAATTGACTCTTTTTATCAAATTAATTTTTATTTATTTTATAAAAGTATTTGTAGTTTAGTATACATTCGCACTCTATAACAATTTGTTTCCGTGTGACTTTTCGTGTGATTTCATTGGAAATTCATGTGATTTTTTCGCTTTTGGAACTGCAAATTTGCAGTTCCGTCTGCACTCGAATATAAAGTAAACCGCCTAATGAAGCCATTTCAGCGACATTCGGCGGTTTTCACATTTGGTTGCGGAGGCAGGATTTGAACCTACGACCTTCGGGTTATGAGCCCGACGAGCTACCGAGCTGCTCCACTCCGCGATAGATGTTAAAGCACACTCACAACGAGAATGCTTTATTATTATATCACTTTGACAATGCTTTGTCAATACTTTTTGAAAAATTTTTTCAGAAAAATTTTTCCCGTCGGGCAAAAGCGTTTTTACAGCGGTTCTGCGGTAATCTTTCGTGCAAAAAATATTCATATGTATATGATATTTCGGTACTTGACAAAATATTCCCGACATGGTAAAATAGTAAAGTTAAATTATGTGTACCGAAAGGAAGCTTATATATGGAATGGACAGGCTTGAACGACCTGAGAGAAAAATATCTTTCTTTTTTTGAAAGCAAAAATCATACAAGAATGGCAAGCGCTTCGCTTATCCCTCACGGGGATAACAGCCTCCTGCTTATCAACAGCGGAATGGCTCCGCTGAAAAAATTCTTTCTGGGACAGGAAACTCCTCCCAATGTTAGGGTAACAACCTGTCAGAAGTGTATCCGCACCCCGGATATCGAAAGAGTGGGTAAGACCGCCCGCCACGGCACATATTTTGAAATGCTGGGCAACTTCTCTTTCGGCGAATACTTCAAAAAGGAAGCTATTGCATGGGCGTGGGAATTTTTAACAGACACACTGGCTATTCCTGCGGACAGGCTTTGGATCACTGTCTTTGAGAGCGACGACGAGGCGGAACAGATTTGGATGAACGATATCGGTATCCCTAAAGAGCGTATCAAGCGTCTCGGTAAAGCCGATAATTTTTGGGAACACGGCAGCGGTCCCTGCGGTCCTTGCTCGGAAATACACTTTGACCGCGGCGAAAGCTATGGTCCCTTTGAAAGCTTTGAGCAGGCAAGCGACTGCGACAGAATAATCGAGATATGGAATCTGGTATTCTCTCAGTTCGACAGCGACGGAAACGGCAATTACACCGAAATGGCTCACAAGAACATTGATACGGGCATGGGTCTGGAAAGACTTGCCTGCGCTATGCAGGGCGTGGATAACCTTTTCGAGGTTGATACCGTCCAGAATATCATGAAGCACATCAGCAAGATTGCAGGTGTGGACTATAAAAAAGATGAGAAAAAGGACGTTTCGCTCCGCGTTATTACCGACCATATCCGTTCCACAACCTTTATGGTGGGAGACGGCGTTACACCCTCCAACAACGGCAGGGGATACGTTCTCAGGAGACTTCTCAGACGTGCTGCACGTCATGGAAGACTTTTGGGCATAACAAGACCTTTTCTCTATGAGGTCGTTGACACTGTAATTGCTGAAAATGTCTGCGCATACCCCGAACTGGAGGAGCGTAAGGCATACATTAAAAAGCTTATCAAAAGCGAGGAGGAAACCTTTGCCAAGACCATTGACAAGGGCATGGAGATCCTTACCGAAAAAATTGACGCAGTTATCGCGTCGGGCAAGACCGTTCTGGACGGTGCGGACGCTTTCCTGCTCAGCGATACCTACGGTTTCCCCATCGACTTGACCATGGAGATTGCCGAGGAAAAGGGTCTTACCGTGGACGAAGCAAAGTATACCGAGTGCCTTAACGAGCAGAAGAAAAAAGCCCGCGACGACCACAACGCCAAGTCGGGTTCGTCCTGGGAGGACGGCACACTGGCTGTTGAAGCTGCCGCAACCGAATTTACGGGTTATACCTCTATGGAGGAGACAGCAAAGGTACTGGCTATATTTGTGGACGGTCAGAGCGTCGAGACGGCAAACGACGGCGACGAAGCCGTTATTGTCCTTGATAAAACTCCTTTCTACGCCGAAAGCGGCGGACAGGTAGGGGACACAGGCGTTATCAGCGGTGCAATGACTGCGTTTGAGGTGTCCGACACAAAGAAGATACACAGCGGACATTTCCTCCATATGGGCGTTGCACAGGGAGCTGTTTCTGTAGGCGATACCGTTACCGCCACCGTTGACAAGAAGAGACGTTCTTCAATCATGCGCAACCATACAGCCGCACACCTTTTGCAGGCGGCTCTGCGTAAGGTTCTGGGCGACCACGTTCATCAGGCGGGTCAGCTTGTGGACGGCGAAAGAGTGCGCTTCGACTTCTCACACTTTGAGGCAGTTACACCCGACGAGCTTAAAGAGATCGAGGGAATCATCAATAAAAACATTCTTGACGCAATTCCCGTTACAATGACGGAAATGCCTATCGACGAAGCGAGAAAGCTGGGAGCAATGGCTCTGTTCGGCGAAAAGTACGGCGATATTGTACGCGTTGTAAACGTTCAGGACACCTCAATCGAGTTCTGCGGAGGTACACACGTTGACAATACTTCCAAGCTTGGACTGTTCAAAATAGTTTCCGAGAACTCCGTTGCCGCAGGCGTAAGACGTATCGAAGCGGTTACAGGTACAGGAGTTTTGGCTCTTATCGACGACTATAAAAATACTCTTACCGAAGCTGCTCACGCTATCAAAGCGCCCAACGCTTCCGAACTTACCGCACGCTGCACAGCCGCCGCGGGAGAGCTTAAGGCTCTGGAAAAAGAAGTCTCCGAGCTGAAAGGAAAGCTTGCTTCCACACAGCTTGATTCGCTGTTCGAGAATGCGGTCACTGTTGGTTCGGTACGCGTTATCGCTGCCGAGATCGCGGGCGCAAAGGCTGATATCCTCAGAACAATGGGCGACAGCATTAAGGATAAAGCTTCCGACGCTGTTGCGGTTATCGCGGGAGACGGCTCTATCGTCTGCGTATGCGGCAAGGACGCTGCCGCGGCTGGCGCTCACGCGGGAAATATCGTAAAGAAAGTATCCGCGCTTACAGGCGGTAAGGGCGGAGGACGTCCCGACAGTGCAATGGCGGGCGTCGGCGACGCTTCCAAGATAAAGGAAGCTGTTGCCGCAGTCAAGGATATAGTTTCGGAATTTGTGAAATAATAAGGAGGATATGTCAATGGAGGACTGCCTTTTCTGTAAAATAATCGCGGGGGAGATACCCAGCACAAAGGTCTATGAGGACGAGTTTGTTTACGCGTTTAAGGACATCAACCCGCTTGCTCCCGTGCATATTCTGGTTGTGCCGAAGAACCATATTTCAGGTGCGAACGAGATAACCGCCGAAAATTCTTCGGTTGTCTCCAAGATATTCGAGGCGGCTGCAAAGATCGCCAAGGAACAGGGCATAGCCGAGGACGGCTTCCGTATCGTAACGAACTGCGGCGAAAACGGCTGTCAGAGCGTTAAACACCTGCATTTCCACATTTTGGGCGGAAGAAAGCTCGACGTTACAATGGGATAGGTTACGTCTGAGAAAGGACTGACAGTCAGTGAAGCGTAAAATGGCTTATATAGGCACGTTTTATCTGATAGGACTGTTTTCCGCGTCCTTTCTCAGCCGCGGACATAATCTGGCGGCTGCCGCGGTACTTGTGTTATCCGCGGTTTCCGCCATTGCTGTTTATAGGAAAAGATTTCTGAAAGCTGCGGTATGTCTGTTCAGCGCGGCGGTCGGAATGTTTCTCTACAGCGGTTATGAACTTTTGGTGTACGAAGATATAGTTAAGTATGACGGCTTCGACGTAAAGGTCACGGGAAAGATATTGGATTTCAGCGAGTACAGCGGCGACATAACGCTTTATACCGTAAAGGGCGTTATAAACGGCGACGTTTCGGCGGAGCTGTCGTTCTTTGCAGACAGCTCCAACGCCGATATAGGCGACGAGATAAGCGTTGTCGGAAAAGCTTCCGTATTGGAGGACAGCTACACCTTTCCTGCAAAATCCTACTATAAGGCTAAGGGTATCTACCTGCGGCTGAACAAGGTGTCCGATTTCAGCTACAGTCACACGGATTTTTCTTTCAGGCGTGCCATAAACAATTACCGCGAGCATATTTTGACAGTCATTAACGATGGAATGGAGTCCGACTGCGCGGCGGTGATGACCGCAATGCTGTTCGGCGATAAATCCGCAATCGACAGCAGCGAAAAGACCCTTATGTACCGCGCGGGAATAGGTCACATTATGGCGGTTTCGGGCGTGCATCTTTCGGTGGTATGCTCGTTTTTCTGGTTTGTGATATCCCGTCTGCCGATAAACAGATATTTTCGTTTCGGTCTGCTTATGGTACCGGTGCTGTGCTTTGTAATGCTGGCAGGAATGTCCAATTCGGTTATCAGAGCGGCAATAATGATCGCTCTTGTCTACGGGGCAGGACTTTTCAGACGGCAGGCGGATACCTTTAATTCTCTTGGTATCGCGGTAATATTGCTGACAGCGGCTTCTCCGTTTGCGGTCAGGGACGCTTCGTTTCTTTTGTCCGTTGCCGGTGTTTTCGGCATAGGCGTGGCTGCTCCTGCGATAACAGCTGAGATCGAAAAGAAGCACAGGCTCGGCAGTACAGCAAAATCATTTATTGCCTCGGCTTGCGTTATGGTAGTGGTTTTTCCGGTTACGCTGCTGTTTTTCGACGAGGTATCGGTGGTGTCTCCGCTGTCAAACCTGATACTTCTCCCGATATGCACGATCATTCTTGTATGCGGAATCATAGTAATGCTTACAGGAGGTCTGGCGTTTGCGGCAGTTCCCGTGCTGACGGTCTGCGGCTTTTGCTGCCGCGCGGTGATAGTCATTTCAGAATTTATCGGACGAATGAGGTTTTCCTATATTCCGCTGGGAAGCGACTTTGTGCGTAACGTCAATATAATTGCCGTAATTGCGGCTGCACTGTCTCTGTTGTTTTTCGGCAGGAAAAGGCGCGGGATATTTCTTTCCGCAGGATCTCTTGTGGCTGCAATGCTTATTTCGGGAGTGTACAGATACATACCCGACAGCAAAATAACCGTTGCTCTGCTTAAAGACGGAAGCTCTGTTACGGCGGTGGTACATGACAAAAATTCCGCCTGTATCATTGATCTTAAAAAGGGCGGGGGAGCGGCGAGTTCCGTTGTGAAATATCTTAACAGAAGCGGTATCTATAAACTGGAAGCCGTTATTCTGAATACGGACGCGAATACGTCTCTGCCCGTTTACTTAAACAGCTTGAAGCTTTTTGATACGGAAATGATACTTGTCCCCGAGGAAAAAGTTTCTTTGGCGGACAGCTATTCCTCCGCGGAAATAGACAGTTACGGCAGCGACGGAAGCTGCATTGAGTCAGACAGATACACCATAAGCTTTTTGAACGATGGCGTAATAGTTGTAAACGCTTCCGGCGCGGATATAGTAATGTATGATTCCAATTCGGAGATAAATGCTGAAACGTCCTACAGCGCTGCGGTAAGGTACAGCGGAAAAAGCTCGGACAATGACGCGGACGCGGATATCGTCGCCGCAATGGACGACGGCGCGGAAGTCCTTGTCAAAAAAGAAAAACGCGTCTTTATAGGCGAAAACGTAAAATTTGTCATAGACATGGACGGAACGGTAAGTCCCGAAGAAATAAAGTGAAAGGAGCCGCGGCATGGCTGTTGTAACGGAAAGCGATCTGAAGCTTGCGATAAAGAACAAAAGCTTCGGCAGGGCGTATTATTTTTACGGCAAGGACATTGCCGCGGTTGAAAAATATACGAAAGCCATTGTCTCGGCGGCGGTGAAAAAAGAGGACGAGACCTATAATCTCCATGCTTTTGACGGTAAAAATTTCGATATAGACGAGTTTTCGGACGCCTGCGAGGCGCTTCCA
Source organism: Ruminococcus sp. (assembly GCA_014799785.1). Classification (GTDB taxonomy): domain Bacteria; phylum Bacillota; class Clostridia; order Oscillospirales; family Ruminococcaceae; genus RGIG8773. The sequence continues at coordinate 14,129 of JAAVHI010000023.1, read as the reverse complement.
GTTTTCGCGGACTATGTTTGCTGTACCGTCTGCGATCTGAACGCGGAGGGAGTTCCCGCAGATATGCTGAAACGGATATCTGATATGGTGTCCGATCTCCCAGAAACCACAGTGCTGATTTTTTACTACACCTCGGTGGACGTTACCGACGGAAAGAAATTCCCTACGGCAAAAAATAAAAAGCTTATGGACGCGGTGGGAAAAGCAGGCGGAGTATGTAATTTTGCGCTGAAAACTCCTGCCGTTCTTGCCAAGGAGATCATGGCGAAAGTTTCCAAGGCGGGCTGCGGGATATCCCGCGACGCGGCGGCATTTCTGGCGGAGCAGTGTTCCTGCAACACCTTGATGATCGAAAATGAGCTTGAAAAGCTTACTGCTTACGCTGCGGGAAACGAGATCACCGCCGATATGGTAAAAGCTCTGTCCCCAAGGCAGATAGAGACCACATCTTTCGACCTTGCGCGGGCTATAACCCGCATGGACGCGAAAACCGCAATGCGGCTGTTCAACGACCTTGCGCAGGAGAAAACCGAACCGATAATCATTTTGTATTCCATAACGGGAAATATGCTTGATCTCTACCGTGCGCGGGCGGCGATTTCCTGCCGAAAGACTGCGGCGGATGTGAAGGAGGATTTCGGATACCCGAAAAATATGGGCTTTCGTGTGGACAACGCTTTCCGCGACGTTCAGAAGCTTTCCATGCCCCATTTGCGAATGTGCGTGAGAGTTCTTGCGGAGACAGATATCGCCATGAAATCCATGAAAACCGATCCGATGATACTGCTTGAAGAAGCAATCGTCAGAATGCTGAAATTCAGAAACTAAACCAATGAAAGGCGCGCAGATATGCTCCACGTAAAACAAGCGGTGATAGTCGAGGGGAAGTACGACAAGATAAAGCTCAGCTCGGTAATAGACGGCGTGATAATCCCCACAAACGGCTTTACCGTGTTCAAAAACAAGGAAACCCTTGCGCTGATACGATATTTCGCCGAGACGACGGGAATAATAATCCTCACCGATTCTGACGCGGCGGGCTTCAAGATACGCTCGTTTCTGAAAGGTGCGGTGGGAAAGGGCGAGATACTGAACGTCTACGTCCCCGATATTTTCGGCAAGGAAAAGCGCAAAGCCGTTCCCTCAAAGGAGGGAAAGCTTGGCGTCGAGGGCATGGAAAAGGAAATTATCCTTGAAGCCTTCCGAAAGGCGGGGATAACCGCCGAGGAGGGGCGGCCTGTCCGCGAGCCGATAACCAAGCTTGATCTTTACGAATGCGGTCTGAGCGGCGGGAAAAATTCCTCGGCAATGAGGAAAAGGCTTCTTGCGGAGTTGAAGCTTCCAGAACTTCTGACCGCTTCGGGAATGGTTGATATACTTAACACGATGATGAGCAGGCAGGAGTTTTTCCGGCTTGCGGAAAAACTAAACAGCGGGGAGGAACAGTCCTAAAAATGGTATTTTCAAGTCTGACGTTTTTATATTATTTTCTGCCGATAATTTTAATAGTATATATTTTTCTGCCCAACACCGCTGTTGTACCTCTTCCGAGGGGCAGAAAGCTTGTCATACCCGCAAGAAATCTTCTCATACTTTTGTCGGGATTTTTCTTTTACGCATGGGGAGAACCGTTCTATGTGGTGATAATGCTGTTCTCCACGCTGATAGACTACACCGCGGGACGGCTCATGGCGAAATTTGACGACAGTCCCGCAAAGCGCAGAGCCTGCCTTATTGTGTCCGTCTGCATGAACGTGGGTCTGCTGGCGGTGTTTAAGTACAGCGATTTTCTTATCGACACAATAAACGGTATTTTCCGCGCGAATATCACAAATCCCGTAATACTGGCGAACAAGGCGATAAACGACGTCTATAACTTCGGTCTGAGCGAAAGCCGCGTGGCGCTGCCTATCGGTATTTCATTTTATACATTTCAGTCAATGTCCTACACTATCGACCTGTATCTGCGCAACATCAAGGTGCAGAAAAGCTTTGTGAGCTTCTCGTCCTACGTAACGCTTTTTCCGCAGATCGTTGCAGGACCTATCGTCCGCTACGAGGACGTTGCCGCCGAGCTTGACGAGCGTACGGTAAACATCAATAAAATAAGCGAGGGCATATGCAAATTTGTCAAGGGACTTGCCAAAAAGGTGCTTCTTGCAAACAATATCGGCATTATCTGGACGCAGATCAAAGCCATGGATTACGGAGAAATAAGCGCGGCGACGGCATGGATAGGCATACTGGCGTTTACGTTCCAGATATACTTTGACTTTTCGGGATACTCCGATATGGCTGTGGGACTGGGCAAAATGCTTGGCTTCAACTTCCCGAAAAACTTTGATCACCCCTATCTGTCCAAAAGCGTAAGCGAGTTCTGGCGCAGATGGCATATAACCCTCGGAACTTGGTTCAGGGAATACGTTTATATTCCTCTTGGCGGAAACCGAAAGGGCAAGGAAAAAACTATCCGCAATCTTCTGATAGTGTGGGGACTTACGGGTCTGTGGCACGGCGCAAGCTGGAATTTTATCCTGTGGGGACTTTATTTCGGCGTGCTTATCGTTATCGAGCGTCTCGGCTGGGGAAACGTGCTGAAAAAGCTTCCCGCCGCGGTGAGTATGCTCTATACGTTCCTGATAGCTGTGTTCGGCTGGGTGCTTTTCGATACGGACACTCTTGCCGACGCGGGACGGTTTATCAAAGCCATGTTAGGCGCGAACGGTCTGGGGGACGGTACAGCGGCGTACTACTGGACGTCCAATATCGTTATATTCCTGCTGTGCATTTTTGCGTCCACGAACCTGTTCGGAAAGCTAACAGCTTTTTTCCGAAAGAAAAAAAGAAAGCTTTACGCCTATATCACTCCCGCAGTAACGGCTGTCGTGCTGCTTTTGTGTACTTCTTATCTGGTTGACGCGACCTATAATCCGTTTTTGTACTTCAGATTCTGAGTGAAAAGTACGAAGCAGAAAGGATAAAACAATGAAAAAGCCAAAGGTTAATGTTAGCAGTCTGGTAAACTGCGCGGTGTTTTTTGCAATACTGATAACGCTCCCTGTGGTAACGGCTCTGCTGCCGAAGAAAGAGCGTTCCGAAACGGAAAACAAGTCATTGCAGCAAATGCCGTCTATATCCGCAAAAACAGTGTTTAACAGAAAATACATGAACGACCTTGAGACATACGTTTCCGACCACTTTGCGGGACGTCTGGGCTGGATAAAGTCCAAAACGATCCTTGAAACGTCTCTGGGAAAGCGGGAGCGCAACGGTATCTATATACTGAAAGACCGCCTTGTGGAGCAGATATCCGAACCGGACTATGAGTCTATTGATAAAAGCGTGGCTGCGGTGAACAAATTTGCTTCCGACAATGACGTTCCCGTGTTCTTTATGATAGTTCCCACCTCGGCGGAGATATACTCGGACGAGCTGCCGAAAAACGCTCCCAATCCAAACCAGCGGGACGTTATCAATTATGTTTACCGCAGCTTTGAAAAGGGAGTTACCACTCTTGACGTTTATCCTGTTATGGAGTCAAACAGATTTCAGTATATCTACTACCGAACCGACCACCACTGGACAACCTACGGAGCGTATCTTGCCTATGCCGCCGCCGGAAAGAAAATGGGCTACACTCCGCTGCCCGAGGACAGATACGATATAGAACACGCCTCCGACGAGTTTCAGGGAACGTTTTACTCTAAAGCGTTGTATGATAATATTGAAAAGGATACCCTTGACATATGGCACCCAACCGATGGAGAAGCTGCTCATCAGGTGTCAATAACCTTACAGTACGGCGAGGAGCCGCAGCTGTACGACAGTATGTACTTCCGCGAATATCTTGGAGTAAAGGACAAATACGCCGCGTTTCTCGGCACAAACGCGCCGATAGTTACGATAAAAACAGAAAACGAGGGCGGGAAGCTGCTGATTTTCAAGGACTCCTATGCCCACTGCTACGCGCCGTTCCTGACGGAGCATTACTCGGAAATAACACTTGTGGATATGCGCTATATTGCCCTGTCCTATAAGCAGCTTTTCGATCCTGAGGAGTACGATCAGGTACTTTTCCTCTATAATGCGTCATCTTTTATGGGTGACACGGACCTGCGAAAGCTTGCCTACGATTAACCGATTTTACAAAAGCCGCATAAACTGAATTAACGGGCAATAACGGTTTATGCGGCTGAAGTGGTATGCAGACCTGTCCTTGGACGCATACCCGTAGGGGAGCTTCGGCGTAAAAGCGTACCCCGCTGTTCCCGTATATTATAGATTTTGGTCAAATGTCAATTTTTTGGCATTTGACCTTGATTTTTTTTGGAAAATGTAATATAATATAATGAGGTGTGGTTTTTGCATACTAAATCAGATCACACACACTCATTTTGGAGGACTATCCTGTGGAAAAAACTGTATCGGCTTCTATATTAAGCGCCGATTTCCTTAATCTGGGAAGTGAAATAAAAAGAGCGGAGGACGCAGGCTGCCGCTATATCCATTTCGACGTTATGGACGGCGTGTTCGTTCCGAACATAAGCTACGGTCTGCCTGTGCTGAAAGCGGTATCAAAGGCGGCAAGGTCGGTTCTGGACGTGCATCTGATGATAACTGACCCCATAAGGTACGTGGAAAGCTTTGCCGAAAAGGGCGCGGACATTATAACCTTTCACTTTGAGTCCGGGTCGGATATTGCTGAGACGGTCGGGAAGATACATTCCCTCGGCAAAAAGGCGGGACTGGCGCTAAAGCCGAAAACTCCCGTGTCCGAGGCGGAAAAGTACATTGACATGATAGATATGCTGCTAATAATGACGGTCGAGCCCGGCTTCGGAGGACAGGGCTTCATATCGGATATGACGGAAAAAATTACCGAGGCAAAGAAAATTATTGACGGCAGGGGACTTGACGTTCCCATAGAGGTGGACGGCGGGATAAACGGCGGTACCGCGGAGCTTGTGAAAAAAGCAGGAGCGGATATACTTGTGGCGGGTTCATACCTGTTCAAGGCACAGGATATGGAAGCGGCTGTCCGCACGTTAGCGGAATAAAAATAAGAACGAGGAGTTTCTTGATTTTATGGATATAAAAAGAAAACCCGAATTCAATATTATGACGGACATGCTTATAGTACTGCTGGTAGCGGCAGTCGTGGCGGTGTACTACTACGGTATGAGAGCCGCGGCGGTCATTGCGGTAACGGTCATTGTAAGCGTTGTTACAGACTTTGTATGCCTGAGACTGAGAAAGAAAGAACCTGACAGAAAGGATCTTTCGGCTGTTATTACGGGTCTTACGCTGGGACTTATGATGTCCGCGGCGGTACCGTATCCCGAGGCGGCTGCGGCGGCAATATTTGCTGTTGCCGTTGCAAAGCACGCTTTCGGCGGTCACGGCTGCGAGATATTCAACCCTGCGGCGGTGGGATTTCTGTTCGCATCATTGTGCTTTCCAGAAAATATGCTTACATATCCGCGGTTTTTTACCGATATACCGATGTCCTCGGTAGTACCGTCGGATATCCTTACTCAATCTATGGCAAAAACTCTTCTTGTGACGGGAACGTCCTCTGTGTCGCTGATAGACGTGCTTACGGGAAGATTTACGGGCCCTATGGGGACAGGCTTTGTGGTGCTTCTGGCAGTGGCTGCGGCGTTTCTTATGCTGAGACGTTCGATATCCGCGATAACCTTTTTTACGGAACTGGCAGTCATGGGCCTGTACGCGTTTATATATTACGGCTTTGACCCTATGGCGGTGCTGTACTTCTTTTCGGGAGGAATGACGCTTTTCGGAATGATATTTCTTTCCTGCGATTACAGCGTAAGTCCGCGGACGGCAAGCTCGCGCTTTTTGTACGGACTGGCGGTAAGTATCTGCGTGATAATGTTCAGCAGCTATTCGGGGACGGAAAACGCCGTAGTTTATGCGATGATAATATCCTCGCCTATAGGTATAGAGCTTGACAGACGCGCGCTGTCCTTTGCGGATATGCTGAAGAAGAGAAAGAAGAGAAAGGGCAGAGTTCTGCACCGCAAAACCAACAAGCTTCTCGGAAGTATCAGCGAAACGCTAGAAATGCTTGAAAAAGACGATAAACGGTAAACGGGAGAGTTGATTGTGAGTAACGACAATAATAAAAATAACAGCTGCAAGAAAATAATACTGAACGGTCTGCTGAACAAAAATCCCATTCTGGTAAGCGGAATGGTGATCGCGCCCGTGATCGTACTTGCAAACAATTTCAACGACGCGGTAATGCTGGTTATTTCATTTTCTCTGATAACCTTTTTTACGCTGCTGGTGTCGTCGTTTGTGCCGAAAAGCATTGTGTATACTATAAGGATAATCCTCTACACGCTTATAGGCGCGCTGGTGTATGTTCCCGCGGTGATACTGCTTAAATATTTCATGCCCGACGGCGTGGAGGCTCTCGGCATATTCTTTCCGCTGTTTATAACAAACAGCTTTATAGTGACCCGATCGGAATCAATGTTCTTTCGGGAAACAAAGGGAAAAATGCTGCTGGATATAGTATTCTGCATAATCGGCTACGATGCTGCGGTGCTGATCTTCGCTGTGGTGAGGGAGATATTGGCTTCGGGTACGATCGGAGGCAGAATGACGGGAATGCCCGCATTTTTCCGTGTCTTTGAGCGTCCTTTCGGAGGATTTATACTGTTGGGACTTTTCGCCGCGCTGTTCAGGAGTATCCTCCTGTTTGTAAAACGTGTTCGTCAGAAGTAGGAGGCGGTTTGATTGAATGTACTGGCAAATATAATGCTTACCGCATTTACAGTGGTATTTGCTGAAAATATAGTCTTTTCGGGAGCTCTGGGAACGAGTACGCTGATAATAGTTTCGAGAAGCCGTAAAAATCTTCTTGGCTTCGGTCTCAGCGTGACCTATATCACCGCTCTTATGAGCGTACTGACCTTTTTTCTGAACAAAGCGCTGAAAATCGACGAAAACAGCTATATTTATGCGCCGCTTGTGTATATAATAATCCTTGGCGCAGTTTATATCATAACACTGCTTTGTATGTGGAGATTTGCGCCGCGTATGTTTGGCAGAATGAAAAAATATATTCACATTTCCGCCTTTAACTGTGCGGTGCTTGGAGCGCTGTTCCTTATTTCGGAGCGGTGCGAAACGCTGGGGGAATATTTTATCCACGGTCTTGGTATAGGTCTTGGATTTGTTTTGGCAGTGTATCTGACGGCGATAGTGTACGACCGCCTTTATTCTGAAAAGGCTCCGTACTCGTTCAGGGGATATCCGCTGCTTCTGGTCTATATAGGGATACTCGGCATGGCTTTCTGGGGACTTTCGGGCTATACATTAAAATTTTGAAGGGATGATAGGCAATGAACCGCCGCGGCAGAAAAATTTACCGTACTCGGACGGGCAACCGTAAAAGAAGAACGCAGAAATTCTTTAAGGTTTTGTTTACGATCATAATTTTGGCGGCGCTGGTTTTTATCGGATACAGCGTCGGACAGCCTATTTATAAATATTTTTCCGAAAGAAGCGAACGCGGTTCGGGCGAGGAGACTGTGCCGTGGACTCCTCCCGTTATGCCCGACGATACGGAGGATACGGACGCAGCGTCTGACAATCCTGACGAAACCTCAGAAGGCTCAGATAAAACGGACGGAGAAGCTTCAATAAGCTTCTCAGCCTATCAGCTTCCCGAAACGGCTCTCGTTTCGGACACCGACCTCAAGAACGCTCTTGAAAGCGCAAAGGACAGCGGCTATACGGCTGTGGTCGTTACAATGAAAGCAAAAGGCGGTAAAATTTACTATAAGACAACCTCTCAGATGGCTCTCAGTGCGGAAGGCGCTGCCGCGGGAGATATGTACGCGGGACAGATAGCGGCTATGATAAGAAACGCGGGCTTCATTCCTATCGCAAAGATCAATCTCCTTGAGGATCATAATCTGTACGGCGAGTATAAAACAGGCGCGTACCGCTTTGAGGGAAGCACCTCAACATGGCTTGACAACGCGGCTTCAAGCGGAGGAAAGCCTTGGCTGTCTCCATTTGACACAGATACGCAGAGCTATGCGGCTTATCTTTCAAACGAGATTTCGGGAGCGGGTTTTGACAGCGTTATTTTTGACGGAATAGTTTTCCCGCCGTTCCGTAATTCCGATCTTAACTATATCGGAGCAGTCGTAAAAGACCCGAACAAGTATAAATCTCTTATTAGCATTGCGGACATTGCCGCAAAGGCAGCCGAGGCAAACAATACCTCAGTCATCGTTACCGTTTCTGCGGGAGAGGTTCTTAGCGGAACCTCCGACCTGTTCAAACCCGCGGAGCTTACGGTAAAAACCGTTTCGGCGGAGTATTTCCCCGGCGAGCTTGAAAATACTGCTCTGATAAACGGCGAGGAGATCGCACTGTCCGAGCTTACGGCTTACGAAAGGGCAAAGGTGGTATTCACGGAAATAAAGCGTCTCGCAGGAGAGGAGATAACCATTGTTCCCGCTCTAAGGCAGACAGATTTCTCACAGGCTGATTTCAGCGATACGATATCCGCGTTTATGGATCTGGGCTTCGATTCGTATATAATTCTCGGCTGATAAATTCGTGAAATATATGTGTTGGAATATTTACAATTTTCTTCAAAATATTACAATCTGTGAAATATATACGCTTGAATATTTACAATTTTCTTCAAGATATTACAATTTGCCTTTTTGCCTTTACAACCGAGGAAATATGTGGTACACTTGCAGAAATATTACAGCCTAAGGAGGCACAGCATGGCTTATAAGGAAACAAATCCCGAAGCTGCGGGAAACCGCAGGAAAAAGAAAAAACGCAAGGTTAATCCGATCAAGAGAACCCTTGCAGTCATCGGTACGACTATTCTTTCACTGGTGCTGATAGTTATTATAACGGGGTCGATAATCGCGGCGGCGCTGACGGTGTATGTGCTTCAGTTTGCCGATCAGGAAACGGTGGATATCTCGCTGTCAGATCTGGACTTGGACTACACTACTTTTATCTACGCATACGACAAAAACGACTCTTTGGTAGAGCTTGCCAAAATAAGCCGTAACGCGGACAGAATTCCCGTTACCATTGACAAGATACCTCAGCACGTACAGGACGCTTTCGTCTATACCGAGGACGAGCGTTTCTACGAGCACGCGGGCGTTGACTGGAAGCGTACGTTTACCGCATTCCTGAACGAAATACTTAAGTTTCTGGGCGGCAGACAGGGCGGTTCTACGATCACACAGCAGCTTATAAAAAATGTTACCGGTGACGATAACCCTGACTGGGACAGAAAAATGCGTGAGATATTCCGTGCGGCGCAGCTTGAAAAATACAGTACCAAAACGGATATTCTCGAAGCGTACCTTAACTATATCGGTTTCGGAGGAAGCACGGCGGGTATTCAGGCGGCTTCGCTGAAATATTTCGGCAAGGACGTTTCCGAGCTTACTATCGCCGAGGGAGCGTGTCTTGCGGCGATACCCAAAAACCCCGAAAACTATAATCCCTTTGCAAAGGGCAAGATCGACGAGGAGACAGACGAGTTCAAAACAGGACTGGAATGGAATCTGGAACGTCAGCAGACCGTTCTGTGGCTGATGTACAAGAACGCCTGCATTTCCCAAAGAGAATATGAGGCTGCCTGCGAGGAAAAGATAGTTTTCCGCGATCCCAACGCCAAGGACGAATCCGAAGATGAGGGCAGCGGTATTCAGGACTGGTTCGTTGATATGGTCATCTACGATGTCATAACCGATTTCCAGGAGCTTTACGGCATAGATCAGGACGAAGCCAGCGACAGGCTCTATAACGGCGGATATGAGATCTATACTACGGTAGATATTGATATGCAGAAGGCTGTTGAGGCTAAGTACAAGGACTACACCACTTTCTCGGACACCGTTCTTGCAGACCCCCCTGAATCCGCGTTTATCTGTATGGACTATACGGGAAACATCAAGGCGGTAGTAGGCGCTATCGGAGAAAAGGCAGGTTCCAACATATGGAACAATGCCACAAGGTCGAAGCGTTCGCCGGGTTCATGCATAAAGCCCATAACCTCTTACGGCTACGGTCTGGAGTACAACTTCTTTACATGGTCAACTGTGTTTACCAATAAGCCTCTTGATACCGAGATTATCGACGAGGAAACAGGTCTGCCCCGTAAATGGCCCTATAACTATAATTCCAAAAGCTGGGATTACGGCGGGTACTTTACTTTCCAAGCGCTTCAGCGTTCGCTGAACACTGTTCCCGCCCAGCTTATAGAACAGGAAACTCCGCAGGAGGTATTTGAGTTCCTGCAAAACCGTTTCCATATCACAACTCTTAAAGCCTCAGATGCGGATATTGCTCCGCTTTCGGTAGGCGCGCTTACAGACGGTCTTACCCTTAAAGAGCTTGTTGCGGCGTATCAGGCGTTCGGAAACGGAGGCAAATACTACAAGCCCACTTCCTACACGCTGGTTCTGGACGGCAACGGCAAAACTGTTTTGCAGCACAAATATATGCCTATCCAGGCGATAAGCAGCGATACTGCCTATATTATGAACAAGCTTATGCAGACGGTAATTGAGGGCCCCAACGGAACGGGACGTGCCGCAAAGCTTGTCAACACACCGCTTGTCGGCAAAACAGGTACGTCTCAGGACTGGCACGACCTTTCCTTTGTAGGCTGTACTCCCGATTACGTCAGCGGAGTATGGTACGGTTATTCGACTCCGAAGCAGATACCCACGGGAACATACTACAGCTCGTCGCAGGTGTGGAAAAACGTTTTCGGTGATATTGCCGAGGCGGAGGAGGGAAAGACTTTCCCCGAAAACACCGATGTACAGGAGCTTTACTACTGCACTCAAACAGGTATGCTTGCGGGAGCGAGATGTCCCACGGGCTCGGTGGGATACTACAAAAAGACCTTTGTTCCCGCAATGTGTACGGCGGATCACAGCGTGAAGAAAACAGACGAGGGGCAATCTTGATGTCAAATATCAGAATAGTATGTCCGTGTCATTTCGGGCTTGAAAGCACGCTTAAATTTGAGGTGACCAAAATAGGCGGGCAGGATATTTCCGTATCGGACGGCAGGGTCGCTTTTTCGGGAGACTTTAGCACGCTCGTCAGGGCTAATCTTTGGCTCAGTACAGCGGAGCGTGTCTTGGTTCAGCTTGCGGAATTTGACGCTCACAGTTTTGAGGAGCTTTTTCAGGGTACGAAAAGCGCGCCTTTCGAGGACTTTATCGGTGCGGAGGACAGATTTCCCGTAAAGGGATACTCCCTTAACTCAGATCTGCACAGTGTTCCGGACTGTCAGTCCATAATCAAAAAGGCCGCTGTTGAACGGCTTAAAGGCAAATACGGCATAAGCTATTTCGAGGAAACAGGCGCGCTGTACCAAATACGGTTCAGCATACTTAAAAATCATGTTACGATTTTTCTTGACAGCACGGGAGAAGGACTTCACAAGAGGGGGTACCGCAGAAATTCTAATGCCGCGCCGATAAAGGAAACTCTTGCGGCGGGAATTGTCGATCTTGCGCATATCCGCGGGGACAGCATTGTCTGCGACCCTTTCTGCGGAAGCGGTACGATTTTGATTGAAGCCGCTTACAAGGCTTTGAATATCGCTCCGGGACTGAAACGGCGTTTTGCCGCGGATAACTGGGAGATCATTCCTGCGGGGCTGTGGGAATCCGAGCGAAAGGATGCTCTTGACGCGATAAGAAAGGATACCGATTTCTTCGCTTACGGCTACGACATAGACCCGGAATGCGTTGCACTTACCCAGGAGAACTGCCGCAAGGCGGGAATACAAAAGCGTGTGACCATTAGGCAGGCGGACATAAAGGATTACGAAAATCTCCAGAATACAGTGACTGTGTGCAATCCGCCTTACGGTGAGCGTCTGCTGGAACTGAGGGAAGCTGAAAAGCTTTACAGCGTTATGGGACAGTGTTTCGGCGCTGACAGGGAACGTCCATGCTTTGTTATCTCCCCGCATGAGGAGTTTGAGAAGCTGTTCGGGAAAACTGCCCACAAGCGCAGAAAGCTCTATAACGGTATGCTGAAATGTCAGCTTTATATGTATTTCAAATAGTCTGAACGTTCCGGATTGGGGAAAACCTCTCCGGAACTTTTGTTTAAATGCGTTTCTTTATATTGACGAATTTCCATTTTAATGGTATAATAAAAATTAAAAGGCGAGAAATCCCGATTTTTCGGGGGTTCTCGCCTTTTTTGTTACTAATTTGTTATTAGTTCAATGTTCAATCGTAATTCTTCTATATTTTTATGGGTGTAAACTTTTTCACCTGTTCCGGTTGATTTATGCCCCATAAGCCTATCAATACACACTTTGTTTGCCCCTGCCGAATCAAGTCTTGAACGGAAAGTGTGTCGGCATTCATGAGGGGTATGATCCATTTGCAGCTTACTCATAATATCAGCCCATAAAATTCGATATCGCTCTACATTGACTTTTTTACCTTTATACTCAAATAGATAACCGCTTTTAGATTGTTCAAAACGATTTTGAACGATAGACTGAATTTTTGAATGTATAGGAATAAGCCTATTCTTGCCCGCTTCTGTTTTTGTTCCACCAATTAAGGTAAAATTTTCAAGGTTTACCGTATCAATTTTTAAATTAATCATCTCTGAAATTCTAAATCCAGTGTATAGGAAAAACAGAATAGAATCCACCCACGGTAAGTTTTGGTTATCCCAAACACGGGCGACTTCTTCATCTGTAAAAATCTTTTTGGTTGTTTCAGGTATCGGCGCGGAAGTGAGGAGTCCGGAATAACATTTTTGAATAATATCCAGTTCCATTGCAAAACGATCTAAATGCCCCCAAAGGTTTTTGATAGCCCCTTGTGTGGAATAACCTTTACCGCAGGAATCTATGCAGTCTTGCATTTGATAGGGTTTAATTTGTTTGTACTGCAACTTTGCTAACTTAGAACAGTGCTTATAGGTTGATTTTAAAACACTTTGACTTCCTGAACCTAACTTTACGGCTCTTTTTTCAAGCCATAAATCAAAAAGTTCTTGAAGGGTAATTTTGTCTGCTTCGATATTCCACGGATTATTGTTATATTTTGCAAGCATAATCAGTCCTTCTTCCCGTGTGGTCGCGTAACCTATGGGCTTCTGCTTACCTGACAAACCTTCCTTTACAATATATGGCTTGCGCCGATTTCCGGACAATTTGGTAACTGTACCGTAACCATTTGGATTTTTCACAAAAATCATCCTCCTACTTGATTTTTTGAGGATGAAGTGATATAATATTACTGACCGCTCAAAATCATAACATAATCACTTCATCCTGATTGTTAAGATTTGGTCGTTAGAAGCCTTCGGCATTGCAGTGCCGGGGCTTCATTTTTTATGTTCTTTTAAAGATTGATTTGAATTCCCGATGTGGAGTTTAATTTTTTAAATTCTGTAATCAACTTGCCGGCAGCAGTTAAGTTATTTGTAACCTCAAAACCGATGTACGCCAGTTTGCCGCTACTATCAGTATAAGTTATAATCAAATAATGGGTTGCAGTTCTAATATCTTTAGTTTTCACTCTACCGCCAATAATAGCACCCAAACGACCGAATGTAAGCCCCCCTGCAATTGCTCCACCAACACTTGAAACAGCTTGTTTTTGGATTTCAACATCGGTTTTAATGCACATATCAGTTATTTTGTTTCTCGGCAATTTTATATTAGTTGTTCCCGACTTGAATTCAAGTCTATCATCATATGAATTTATTTCACAATTGAGATTTTCAGCTATGGGTAGACCGTTTACGTGTTTAGCTGACATTCGCATTGTAAGTCCGTTTGGTTTTGACTTTTCATTTTTCTTTTTATTTTTAGAGACACCAACAATAATTAGAACAATGATTGTTATTATAATCAGCGGGGGAAGCCATTCAGGGAAATTTGCTGATTGTTGCGATGCAGCTTTCATTGCATAAATAAACATATGACACACTTTCCTTTCATCATGCGGTTCAAGTTACAACAAATCAACATGAACCGTTTCAAAGCCTTATAAAATCAGGGTTTCTTTCATATCGGTTCAAGTTCAAGATGATTTTTCTATTACTATATA
>JAAVHI010000022.1 GCA_014799785.1 Ruminococcus sp. | reverse complement strand
TCTGCGGACGGCGACCAAAGGGCTCCGCCCTCTGGACTTCTGCGAGCTGGGCTCAGCTCGACCAGCTGATGTCGGCGGCTTCGCCGCCTAAATGTTGTGCCAAATAAAAATTCACCCGTCCCCTTGAGGGGGCAATAGCATAACTAATGTTCTGAACATATTACGGCGGGGGTGACTCAGCCCGCGGGGCTCCCCGCTAAATCCAAATTTATAGTTTTACAAATCGTTCACTAAAAAACGGGAGACGACCACGCCGTCTCCCGCAAAAATTATTTCTTGCTCTTGATGTATTCGTCCATTGCCTTTGCAGCGGTCTTGCCCGCGCCCATTGCAAGGATTACCGTTGCCGCGCCCGTTACTGCGTCTCCGCCTGCGTAAACGCCCTCGCGGGAGGTAAGACCGTTTTCGTCCGCAACAAAACAGCCGCGGCGGTTGGTCTCCAGACCCTTTGTGGTGTTCCTGATAAGCGGGTTCGGGGACGTACCAATCGACATAACAACGCAGTCAACGTCCAGAACAAACTCGGAGCCTTTCTTCTCCACGGGACTTCTTCTGCCGCTCTCGTCGGGCTCGCCCAGCTCCATTTCGATACACTTCATTCCTGTAACAAGCTTGTGCTCGTCGCCGAGAATTTCCACGGGATTATTGAGGGTCTTGAAGATAATGCCCTCCTCCTTGGCGTGCTCTATCTCCTCGTTACGCGCGGGCATTTCGGCTTCGCCGCGGCGGTATACTATGTATACGTTCTCCGCACCCAGACGCTTTGCGCACCTTGCCGCGTCCATAGCAACGTTTCCGCCGCCGACAACCGCAACGTTTTTAGCTTTCTGGATAGGCGTGTCCGAATTGTCCGTATAAGCTTTCATAAGGTTTGTACGTGTAAGGAACTCGTTTGCCGAGTACACACCTTTAAGGTTCTCGCCGGGGATACCCATAAACCTTGGCAGACCCGCTCCCGAACCGATGAAGATCGCTTCAAAGCCCTGCTCGAAAAGCTCGTCTACTGTAATAGTTCTGCCCACAACGATGTTGGTGTTTACCGTTACGCCGAGGGCTTTAAGACCGTCGATCTCTTTCTGAACGATAGCCTTGGGAAGACGGAATTCGGGTATACCGTACACCAGAACGCCTCCCGCAAGGTGGAGAGCCTCNAATACCGTTACCTCATAGCCGAGACGCGCAAGGTCNCCCGCGCAGGTAAGACCCGCAGGACCNGCTCCGATTATAGCAGCCTTNTGNCCGTTGGGTTCGGGCTTTTTAACTTCTGCTGANCTGTGCTCGTTGTGCCAGTCGGCAACAAANCGCTCCAGTCNNCCGATACCTACGGGNTCGCCCTTGATACCGCGNACNCACTTGCCCTCGCACTGTGTCTCCTGNGGNCANACACGTCCGCAGACAGCAGGCAGNGAGCTTGACGCGCTTATGATATCGTANGCTCCGTCGAAGTCCTCGTCCTTGACCTTCTGGATAAANGCGGGAATATCAATATTTACGGGACAGCCGCTTACNCAGGGCTTGTTNTTGCAGTTGAGACATCTGTCCGCCTCGTCAACGGCGGTNTCCTTNGAGTAGCCGAGAGCTACCTCCTTGAAGTTTTTGTTTCTCACGTCGGGAGCCTGAGCGGGCATTTCATTCTTTTTTAAGGACATATTAGGCATTTTACTTTACCTCCTTTTGGAAGAGATTGCAGACTTCCTCGTGCTTTTNGCGTTCAAAGGANTTGTACATNGCCGAACGCTCCATAGCCTCGTCGAAGTCAACAAGATGTCCGTCAAANTCGGGACCGTCAACACAAGCNAACTTGGTCTCTCCGCCAACGGTAAGACGGCAGCCGCCGCACATTCCCGTACCGTCTATCATGATNGGNTTCATGGAAACNACGGTCTTTATATCNTACTGCTTTGTCAGNGCGCANACNAATTTCATCATTATCAGCGGACCGATAGCNATTACNTCGTCGTACTTCTCGCCGCTTTCGATAAGCTGTTTNAGAGCGTCGGTAACAAGACCCTTNGTGCCGTGAGAGCCGTCGTCGGTCATCATGCANAGCTTATCGGAGACCTGTCCGAACTCCTCTTCGAGNATNACNAAGTCCTTGTTTCTGAAGCCGACNATGGAATGTACCTCGCAGCCCAGNTTATGAAGCTTCTTTGCNATGGGGAACGCGATAGCGCAGCCCACGCCGCCGCCTACAACGGCAACCTTTTTCAGTCCCTCGGTATGGGACTCAACGCCGAGAGGGCCCACAAANTCCTGTATGAAGTCGCCCTCGTTCTTTTGGTTCAGCTTNTCTGTGGTAGCTCCCACNATCTGGAAGATGATNGTTACCGTACCCTTATCCCTGTCGAAATCCGCCACGGTGAGAGGGATACGCTCGCCGTTCTCGTCCACCCTCAGAATGATGAACTGACCGGGNTCAGCCTTTTTGGCAACCATAGGCGCGTCGATATCCATAAGCGTNACCGTAGGGTTAAGCACTTTTTTTCTGACAATTTTATACATTATCTCATTCCTTTTAAAAAATTTTATTNANATGTCCCCGNNCCNTGNTTAGCNNTNGGGACANATATGCATTTTTACGGTCTCAGACCCATACCGCCCTCAAGGGTGAGNGTCTCGCCCGTCAGATACTTGAAGTCGGGAGAAGCAAGCTGTACGCATACTCTGCCTATTTCAAGCTCGGAGTTTCCGTAGTGACCCATGGGAGGCATATGAACNTTTGCCTTGAAAGCGTCGGGATAAGCTTCCTGGAACTGTTCAAGCTGAGCNGTCCANGCGAGAGGACACACGATATTTACATTAATGCCGTCCTTGCCCCACTCGGTAGCCGCAACTCTTGTAAGACCGCGGATACCCTCCTTNGCGGCGGCGTANGANCACTGACCGAANTTGCCGAAAAGACCCGCTCCCGAAGCAAAGTTNATAACAGTACCCTTTGTCTCTTTAAGATAGGGGTAGCAGGCTTTCATATAGTAGAACGTNGCGTAAAGTCCNGAANACATNGCAAGATTGAACTGCTCGGTGGTATGCTCGGCAAGGGGAACGCCCGAAGCGGAAGCCTGNGCGTTNTTGATAAGCACGTCGATCCTGCCGAANGNCTCGATAGTCTTGTCNATAACATTTTTNACNACNGCTTCNTTGTCGCTGCCGTCGCTTACGTCAGCCTGAACGGTAAGAACCTTAATGCCGTACAGNCTTTCAAGCTCTTCCTTNGCGTCCTCCAGTTTTTTCACGTTACGGCCCGTGATAACAATATTTGCGCCCTCCTTGGCATAAGCNGTNGCNATNCCGTAGCCGATAGANCCGCAGGTTCCGTCCTTGAGGACAGCNCTGCCNGCTCCTGTGATAATTGCGGTTTTACCTGTAAGATGACCCATTNAGTACCATTCCTTTCTGTATTTTATGCGGANNNTNCTCCGCAAAATTTAACAAATTTGACAAAAAANCAANTATTTTCCCGCGTNAATTCATACAATGTATATTATAACTCTATTGACCGAGCTTGTCAAGAGTTAAATGATATAAAAAGCTGTTTCCTCTTTTTCCGANACGGGAGACCGCTCCCGCGGCGGTCAGCACGTTCAGCATAAANGAGGCGTAGCTTCTGCCNNCGCCGCTTAATGANCCAAACTCGGNCGANGTGAACTCTTCGGGAAGTCCCCGCGGAATNAAGTANTCCCANTCCTGCAANCANTNNATATGTATCTCGTCAACAANTTCAAGAGGTATNCTGTCGTACCGCACATAGCCCCGCCGTCTGCCGCGNNTCAGTCCCTCCGTTTCGGGAGGACGGCGGTACTCCTCNACGTCCAGCATAACGATNCACAGGCGGAAATTCTCNTGGNTCAGGAACTGCTTTATCTTGTAGAGTTCGGGNAAAATATCCCAAGGCTCGCCCTTTGCGGGNGACTTGCGCTTTCTCCCCTGCTCCCCNGTTTCNGGGTCTATNGNNATTATCCANTTCTGNCTTGCGATNGGGTGNACNACCGTNACTCTGCTGACGGNNAAAAAGGCNTCAAGCTTTTTTCTCAGAGGGGCAAAGTCTCCNGTNTGTATCTCGATAATNCCGTCCTCGCCCACGATGTCCGCCACNAAGCCGCCNACCTTGCTTTCNTGGCTGTCNGCNTANGGCTCNAAGTAATTTTTCAGCACNGCATGGACGGTTTTCTCNCCGTATGTNCCTATTCCCGCGCGGANNTGNTCTCCGTTCAGNACCNTGCTCCNCGCCTCNTAAAATCTTTGCTTGTCCATTTTGCTTCCCCTCTCTTTTTTTCATTATATCACATTTTTCCCGNCCAATCAAGAAAAAAGCAGTCCCCGAAGTACGGAGACTGCTTCGTTATGCTNGGACAANGCTTATACTATTTCTTTATCAAACTGTAGACTTTTGTCTATGGTTTGATTAGTGATTAGTATTACTTGTTGTCCTGATCGCTGTTCTTGCTGTTGTTCTGCTGATTCTGCTGGTTCTTGTTGTTCTGCTGGTTCTTGCTGTTCTTGCTGTTGTCCTGACGGTTCTGGTTATTGTTCTGATAGCTCATTTTATTCGCTCTCCTTTAAATTTTTCTCCGTATATTTTAATTTTACGGAGCCAAATTATACACAACGCTTGAAAATCAAGAAAACATGGTGTATAATGATATTAATTATTTGCAAAGGAATGATGTTTATGCACAGCAGCGGAATTTTACTTCATATTTCCAGTTTGCCGGGACGATACGGCATAGGCACTCTCGGCTTTCGGGCGAAAAAATTCGTGGACTTTCTCGTAAAAAGCGGTCAGGAGTACTGGCAGATACTCCCGATAGGACCTACCGGCTTCGGAGATTCGCCCTATCAGAGCTACTCCGCTTTCGCGGGAAATCCCCTGCTTATCGACCTTGACGCTCTCATTGCCGAGGGTCTGATAAGCGTGGACGACCACGATCTCCAGGTAATTGAAAAAAAGCGGGACTTTGTTGATTACGCACAGCTTGACAGCTTCAAGCAGATCGTACTGAAAAAAGCCTGCACGGCGTTCTTTGCGTCTGCGGACGAGGAGAAGCTGAAAGACTTTGAAAAATTCTGCACGAGAAACGCTTTCTGGCTTGAGGATTACGCCATGTTCGACGCGCTGAAAAAGAACTTCCGCGGCGTAATGTGGACAGAATGGGACGACGATATACGTATGCGGCTTCCCGAAGCGATGGAGCGTTACTCCCAAAATCTTGCGGAGGAGATAAAGTGCGTCAAGTTCATTCAGTACAAATTCTTTGAGCAGTACTTTGACCTGAAGCGCTACGCAAATTCAAAAGGCGTGAAGATTTACGGCGATATGCCTATCTATGTTTCAATGGACAGCGCCGACACATGGGCTGCTCCCGAGCTTTTCATGCTGGACGTTAACAGGCGTCCCATAAACGTGGCGGGCTGTCCTCCCGACGGCTTCTCTCCCACGGGACAGCTTTGGGGCAATCCTTTGTACGACTGGGACTACATGGAGCTTACAGGCTACAGCTGGTGGGTATCCCGCGTAAAATATTCGGGCGAGCTTTTCGACCTGACCCGTATCGACCATTTCCGCGGCTTCGAGAGCTTCTACGCCATTCCCTACGGAAACGAAACGGCAGAGGTTGGCGAATGGCTTCCCGGACCGTCCATGAAGCTGTTCAAGGCGATAAAGTCCACTCTGGGAAACGTTAACCTTGTTGCCGAGGACTTAGGCTTCCTTACCGCGGAGGTAAAGAAAATGCTGAGGGAATCTGGCTTCCCCGGAATGAACGTGCTGGAATTCGCTTTCGGAGGCGACGACAGCAGTTATCTTCCCCACAACTATGTGAAAAACAGCGTTGCCTATATCGGCACTCACGACAACGACACCGCTCTTGGCTGGTACAACAGCGCGGATAAGTCCACCCGCAAGCTCGCGAAAAAATACATGGCTCTCTCCAAAAAGGAGGGCGCGAACTGGGGTATGATTAGGACGGTCTACGCAAGCGTTTCCGACCTTGCGGTCATTCAGATGCAGGACTTCTTAGGTCTCGGTTCAGAAGCGAGAATGAACATTCCCTCCACCATCGGAAACGGAAACTGGGCTTGGCGTATGAATGAGGACGACCTTAACGACAAGCTTGCCGAGAAAATACTCAAATATACCAAACGGTATTTCCGCGCGCCCGTGAGAAGAAAGATCAAGGTAAAGGTTAAGGTCAAGTCCAAGTAGTACTAATCTTTAATAAAACTATAAACCAAAGTCTATAGTTTTATTCCGCCTAAAGGCGGCTGTCAAAATCAAAGATTTTGACAAGATTAGTACTGAACGGCTTTCTCGGCGGCTTTGCCGCCATAGCCGCGCAAATCGCGGCTGAATCAAACTGCGGACAAAGTCTGCGGTTTGATAAAGAAATGGTATAAGCCGCCGTTCGGCAGAAAGGAAATTTTACAGATGAGCAGTATTGTAACTTATGAGTATATCTGCCGCAATCCCGACATACGCACATATATAAAAAACGCCGACGCCGCGGTCGAAGCTCAGGGCTACACAGAGCATTCCTTTGCCCATGTGGAAAAGGCCGCGGCAACGGTGGAGATGATATTGTCAACGCTGAATTATCCCGCCCGCACCATTGAGCTTGGAAAAATCGCCGCGTATCTTCACGATATCGGCAACGTCATAAACCGTATTGACCACGCACAGAGCGGCGCGGTAATGGCTTTCCGTCTGCTGGACAATCTTAATATGCCCGCGGAGGAAATATGCGCCATAATCTCGGCGATAGGCAATCATGACGAATCCACTGCCCAGCCGCTGAACGCGGTGTCCGCCGCGCTTATAATCGCCGACAAGACCGACGTGCGCCGAAGCCGCGTCCGAAACGCCGATATGAAAAGCTTCGACATACACGACCGTGTAAACTACGCCGTTGAAAAGTCCGATCTGTTTTTCAGTGCGGACAAAACCTCTCTTATCTTGGAGCTTCAGATAGATACGACCATTGCTTCGGTGATGGAGTATTTCGAGATTTTCCTCCAGAGAATGATGCTGTGCAAACGCTCCGCGGAATTTCTCGGAATAAAGTTCCGTCTGCGGATAAACGGCGGAGAGGTAATTTAGCGGGACGGTCGGTCTGACATACCGAATGTTTGCACCCGTTCAAATAAGTCGCTTTCCAGTATGTCCTTGGGGGTGACTATCAAGCCGTGGTTCGAGTCTATATCATACCCGTTCGCGGCGTAGGCAAGCCACACCAGATGGGCGCACTGCGTCCCGGAAACAAGGCTAAGCTCCGAATATTTGGCGGGGAAAAGTCCTATGGTAACTCTATAGGGAATATTGTCAAGATTTTCCATTGCGGAACGCGCTATTTCGGCGCGTTCTTTTTTGTCCGCATTTTTAAGGCGAAGCACCGCGAAATTCGGGTAGCGCGTCCATTTGCTTATGTCCTGCGTTCTGGAGTTTGAACCGATAACCACCGCTTCGAGAGTAACGCCCTTTTCCGCGTTCACGACAATGGCCGCGTGACCGTTCCTCCAGCTGAGAACGTGGGAGGAGCTTGTGACAAGTATATCGCCATCCTCAAGAGGGGCAAGCATGGCGGGGGTGCCGCTGATGCGCTCCTCGTAGGATATGGGAGAATTCATGTCGCAGATGAAGTCCGCGCCGCCGAAATATCTGTCCTGATATTTCAGAAGCTGCCGCGGGTCTGCAAGAGACTGCACCGCGGAACGTCCCAGACCCGTCTGCTCACGTATGAATTCGTAGTCGCTTTCGGTGTAAGCGGCAGCGTTTTTCCTCAGCAGGTACCCCATATCGCGGCGTTCCGCGGCAGGCGGGATATAAGCCTCCGCCTCGACACTGAACAGGGACGACACATATGCGGCGGCAAGTCCGTAAAAAATACAAATCAGAAATATCCATTTTTTCACCGCAAAGCCTCCGAAACTTTTTTCGGAAATAGTATCTGTATTTTTGCGGAAATAATTCCTGAGCCTTTAGGCGGCGAAGCCGCCGACTAAAGGGTTGCTGCTTTGTGCGTATTTATTTTTTCTGTAAAATGCTTGTAAGCATATTTTGCTTTCCTCCGAAATATCTATATATAAAAACATATCCGGAGGGGATAAATGATGCAGGATAAAAACAAGCTTGACGATATGACAAAAAAGTACAAAGAGGAAATGATGAGATTATACAAGAGCAAGCCCAAACCGCCCGCGGCCGCTCCGCAGCAGGCGCAGACGGCTCAGACCTCAGCTTCGGGAACGGCGGCTGACGTGAAGTCTCAGCCCGAAGCAAGGATTCTGCCTGCCCGGACTTCGCCCGCGCCCGTCAGAAGCGAAGCAAAAGAGGTCTGCAAAGACGATACCGCTAACACCGCGGCAGAATCAAAGTCTCAGAGCGTTACTCAGCCGTCTGCGGGGACAAACGTCCGCGACCTTTCAAAGCCGCCTATGCCGAAGATACCGACGGATTATCAAAAGCGGCAAAGCACGCAAGCCTCAGCATCTGCCGAAACGACGGCGGAAACCGCGGCGGCGGTAACGTCCTCAAAATTCCCGACTGCGGAGGAAATACTTCGGGGCGAAAATGCCAATGCGGGAACGACCGTGAAACCGTCCGATACCCATAATCAGGGAAACTACAATGCCGCAGGTCAGCCGACTTCACAGGCGGACAATACGAACGCTTCAGTCGGTGATGAAAGGATAAACGAAAGCTATCCCGATGAAAACACGGATTTTTCCTCAGTCGATACGGGAGAAAATTTCACGGGTGAAAATCCTACCGACATGAGCGGGCAGGGCTATCTGCAAATCGAGGTCACCACCGCTTCGGGAGCTATCCCCGTAAGGGACGCTACGGTCATTATTACCGAGCAGAACGATGGTGTGGACTCCCTTATCGGCATGGTCATAACCGACGAAAACGGTACTACTCCCATAGTTCCCCTTGCCGCGCCGTCCCAGTCCTTTTCCGAATCTCCCGACCCTGCCGAAAGACCCTACAGCGAATATAATATCAGCGTTTACAAAAAGGGCTTTTACAGTATCCCCAAGCTTACCGTACCCGTGTTCGATACGATAAAATCCATTCAGCCCGTGTCGGTCATTCCCCTTGCGGAATTTGAGCGAAGCGGCTCGGAGATACCCAACGAAAACCGCTGATGAAAGGAGTCTGTGCATATGCCGGAATCTGTTCCGTACATTCCGGAAACAGTCACGGTACATCTTGGGCGTCCGAATAATCAGAACGCTGCAAACGTTACCGTGAGCTTTCCCGATTACATAAAAAATGTCGCCTCCAGCGAGCTTTACCCGACATGGCCCGAAAACGCGCTGAGAGCGAATATTTACGCAATTATTTCCTTTACCCTGAACAGGATATATACCGAGTGGTACCGTTCTCAGGGCTACGATTTTGACATTACAAATTCTATCCAGTACGACCATTCCTTTGTGGAAAACCGCGATATCTTTGAACCCATAAGCCGTATCGTGGACGATATCTTCGACGAGTATCTCGTCCGTCAGGGCAGTGTTGAACCGCTTTTCGCCACATACTGCGACGGTATCGAGGTCACCTGCGAGGGGCTTTACCAGTGGGGCAGCGTTGATCTTGCCAAGCAGGGAATGACGCCCTACGAGATACTTACATATTACTACGGAGATGATATTAATATTTTGACTGCTCCCATAAGACCGAATATACCCACCTATCCGGGCACGCCGCTGACGATAGGGTCGGGCGGTACGGACGTGAACCGTATCGAGATACAGCTTAACAGGATATCAACAAACTATCCCGCCATACCGAAAATATACCCTGTTGACGTTACCTACGACGACAAGACCGCCGACGCGGTGCGTGAGTTCCAGAGGATATTCAATCTTCCCCAGACAGGCGTTGTGGACAAAGCCACATGGTACAAGATAAACTACATCTACACCAGCGTTAAAAAGCTGTCCCAGCTGAACTCCGAGGGACTTACGCTTCAGGAGCTTCCCGAGCAGTTCACTGTACCCGTAGGTATCGGCGCGACGGGCTTCCCCACACAGTACATTCAGTACTACCTTGAGGTTATCGGCGCGTACTACAAGAACGTGCTGCCTGTGGAAAGCACGGGCGTCTATGACGAGCAGACCGCCGACGCGGTTCGTTCGTTCCAGCAGGTATTCGGACTTCCCCAGACGGGAACGGTAGACGAACGCACATGGGACGATCTTTACCGCGCCTATGCGGGAATAGTCGAGAACGTCCCCATAAACACGGAGGGAGAAAACGCCGTGCTTTTCCCGGGAACAGTCCTCACCGAGGGAATGACAAGTCCCTATGTAAAGGTGCTTCAGGAGTATCTTTCCTATATCCATAAGACCTATCCCAACATACCCGACGTAAGCGCGACGGGATATTTCGGTCCTATCACAAGAAACGCCGTGACCGAGTTCCAGAAGCAGTTCGGGCTTCAGGTCACAGGCTCGGTAGGTCCGGGCGCATGGGACGCCATATCCGACGTTTACTCCGACCTGCGGTTCGGGTACGTAAAGCAGCCGGGACAGTACCCCGGATACATTATAGAATAGAAAGCGGGCGTGTTAAGATGGCATATACAGAAGAAGAAAAAAAAGCGAACATTTCCGAAGTACAGAAATACCTCAGAACGATATCGCAAGCCAACGGAAATATACCGACGGTGATCCCCACGGGTGTCTACGACGATAAGACGGCGGAGGCGGTAAGGGCGTTCCAGAAGGAATACGGACTTCCCGTAACGGGAACGGTGGACCGCGAAACATGGGATCTTCTTTTCGAGGTATACCTTGCCGTTGAGGAATATTTTGCCGAAAGCGCGGCGATAACGCCTTTTCCCGATTCGGCGTACTCCATAAACGAGGGCGAAAAAAACTATACCGTTTATATTTTGCAGGCAATGCTTAACACCATTGCGGAATACTATTCAAACGTGGACTCGGTAACGATAGACGGCATTTACGGAAAAAATACCGTTGACGCTGTTAAAAATATGCAGACCATAACAGGAGAAAACAACAGCGGCGAAGTAGACTACAAAACATGGAACAAGCTTGCCAGAATGTATAATTTCCACTCCATTCAGTACGCGAAAAAATGCGAGGAGCAAAAGACGGCAGCAATGGAAAAAACTCAGTAGCTGAAGCTGCTGCCGCCGATAAATTCCCTTACAAGAGAATCTGCGGGAACGCTTTCCATGTCCGCGGGAGCAAGCCTGCTCATGGTGCGTATGAGCGCGCCGCAGTCCTCGCCGAAGCAGCCTGTTTCCGCGGCTTTTTCAAGCTCGGGCAGAAGCATTGCCCTGTAAACCGACGGCTCGTATGCAAGAAACGTGTCTATGTCAAAATGAGCGCGGCTCTTATGGGGCATTATGTATAAGTCTTCGCCGCGGGTCACGCCGGGAAGCATTGCAAAAACGTCCTCCGCGCTCCGTCCGCGGAAAAGCTTGTCGCGGCAGAGACGGCGCATAAGGCGTATCGTCCGCGGGTGGAGAACGGTGTCGTCGTCCGAGACGATACGGGTGCGGACGCTGACGTAAACGCAGTTTGTGAAATCGTCGGTATCTCCTGTGACCTGCGGGTTAAGGGCATGGATACCCTCGATAATGATGATCTCGTCCTTTTGTCTGCACAGCGGCTCTCCGAAAACGCGGCTCTGGGTCTTGAAGTTAAACTTAGGCACGGATATGGGCTCACAGCGGAACAGCTTTTCCAGATGCTCGGAAAAGAGGGGAATATCCATTCTCAGCGGGGATTCAAGGTCTACCCTGCCGTTCTCGTCAAGGGGTATATCCTTTATGGACGGCGCGTCAGCAGGGAGGAAATAGTCGTCCATGGAAATGATATGGACTTTCTTTCCGCGCTCGCGGATACGCTTTCCGATACGGAGCGCGCTTGTGGTCTTGCCCGAACCCGACGGTCCCGAAAGCAGAACCAGCGGACGCTCTTTCGCGTCAAGGCATATTTTCTCGGCGGCCTCCGCAAGCCGCTGGTGATAGATATTTTCGCACTTTTCGATATATCCCGCGGTGTCCGTGGAAAGTCCCCTGTTTATTTCGGTAACTCCTATGAAATTGACTGCCATAAACGTTATATCCTTTCTGTAGCTGCGGTCGGCGGAAGCAATTCCGGCGGCCGCGCTTTTTTGCCGTTTCGTGACGGTTTATGGGATTATTATATATATTATACATTATTTGCGGAAAAATGTCCACTGTTTTTTATTTGCTTGCCGAAAAAAGTGTAAGCCTTTGTTTTATATGGACAAATTATGCGGGGTAATGTATGGCCGAAGAGGTTTTCGGCAGGCAGGAGCTGTATGAACAAGCTTTGGCGAGCAATATCGTGCTGAAATAAGATAAATGGTATTTTACCGTTGACATTGGGGAAAAATTGGTGTATAATATTTTTTACAGCTATTTAAAGTTTGAAAAATCAAAGATTTTTCAAACTGCGAGTTTTGTTTTCCTCACTGCCGTTCGGAATTTTGCTAACGCAAAACCACAAAACATCGTTAGTAAGGAGGACACATTTTCCCTAATGGGAAAATGGTCATATTTATGCCGAAAGGAAATGATAAGATGAGCGAATGTACACACGACTGTTCTTCATGCGGTGAAAACTGCGGCAGCAGAACCGAGCCTCAGAGCCTGATCGAACAGGTAAACTCCCAGAGCAAGGTGGGAAAGGTAATCGGCGTTGTAAGCGGAAAGGGCGGCGTTGGCAAGTCCCTTGTTACGGGTATGCTGGCGACTCTCTTTGCGCGCAAGGGTTTTAAAACTGCTGTTATGGACGCTGATATAACAGGTCCGTCTATCCCGAAGATGTTCGGAATCGGCGGCAGAGCAAAGGGTACGAACGAGGGTATTCTCCCCGCGGTGTCCCGCGAAGGCACGAAGATCATGTCCGTAAATCTTCTTCTTGAAAATCCCGGAGACCCCGTTATCTGGCGCGGTCCTATAATAGCGGGCGTGGTAAAGCAGTTCTGGACGGACGTTATTTGGGGCGATATCGACTATATGTTCGTTGATATGCCTCCGGGAACAGGCGACGTGCCGCTGACCGTTTTCCAGTCTATTCCATTGGACGGCGCGGTAATTGTGTCATCTCCGCAGGATTTGGTTGCAATGATCGTAAACAAGGCGGTCAGCATGGCTAATATGATGAATATTCCCATTGTGGGAGTAGTCGAAAATATGAGCTATGTGCAGTGTCCCGACTGCGGCAAGAAGATCTACATTTACGGCGAAAGCCATATCGACGCGGTCTGCGAGGAAAACGGCATTCCTCTTCTGGGACATATTCCCATTTCCCCTGATATCACACATCAGTGCGATATGGGTCTTATCGAGGACTTTTCGGGAGACTTCCTTGATTACGCTGTCAAAGCTATCGAGGGTATAAAATAACCGAACAATCATAAACGCGGACAGATTTCGCGGTCGGTACAGCGCCTTTCTGTCCGCGCTTTTTGTGTTGGATTGTGCATATCGTTAAAAAAATCTTGTTAAAATTTTATGCATGGCTCTGTTAATAATGTTTGACTATTTTAAGAATTTATGTTATAATATTACTGTAGCTGTCAAAAGCGATATAAATAAATCCGTTTATGGGGTTTGTTCCGTAATATTATACGAAAGTGGTGTTTGTCAATGGATAATCAGGTAAGCAGCTCAAATGCAAAAATGCTTGCTTCTTTTGAAACGGTTTATAAGGAAAATGTAATCTCAAAACCGCAGAATATCAAGGTTTTCGTCACTGAGGACGGAATTTACGGCACTGCCTTTATCTGCGATCAGATAGGCACTAAAGAAGACGATATGTTCTATTCCAGTTTTGAGTGCAGCTTTGATATTATTACAAAGGTATACATAAATCTTAATAATAAGCTTCAGCCTGTGTATGTGCAGTGCGCCGACAGCTCTACCGGTGTTATGAACCAGCGCAGAATAATTTTGCCCGGCTTCAACAACAAGGACGAGATCATCAAGGCTATAGAGGACGGAAAGGAAAAGTTTGACAACCGTCCCGAAAAGCAGGTCTCCGGAGATAATCAGGCTGCCATTTACAGCGAGAAAAAGCTTGCTTACTTTGAGACTGTATACAGAGAAAATATGCTCTCAAAGCCGCAGGATATCACTATTACCGTTACGCCGCAGCACGTTTACGGCAAGGGCTTTATCTGCGTCCGCACCGGAATAAACGAGGGAGACCCCGTCTACAAGGGATTTACCTGTAGTTTTGACGAAATTACAAAGATATACATAAACAACAGCAACAAGATCGCTCCTATCTATATCCAGTGCGGAGACGACAATACCAACGGCAAAACAAGCCGCAGGATCATTCTTCCCAAATTTGAGGAGAGCGATAAGGAAAAAATCGTACAGGCTGTCAACGACGCAAAGGCCGAGTACGACGCCAAGCTCGAGCAGAAGCGCGATCTTGAAAATGAACGCAAGCTGAAAGACATCGAAGCGCGCCGCAGGGCTCAGGACGACGAGTTTGAAAGCATGACAAGCGGATACAAGGACATGATAAAGCCGCAGTCACAACCCGCTCCAGCGCCTAAGCCTGAACCTGTACCCGCTCCCGCGCCTAAGCCTGCTCCCGCTCCTGCTCCCGCGCCGAAGCCTGCTCCTGCTCCTGCTCCTGCTCCCGCGCCGAAGCCTGCTCCTGCACCCGCTCCCGCGCCGAAGCCTGCTCCTGCACCGGCTCCCGCGCCCAAGCCTGCACCTGCTCCCGCTCCTGCGCCTAAGCCCGCTCCTGCACCGGCTCCCGCGCCCAAGCCCGAGCCTGCTCCTGCTCCCGCACCCAAAAAGGATTCCGTTACAGTTGAAGATATTCTGGGACTTGACGATATTCTCGGTATCAGAGCAGACGATATAGTTCCCGCGGCTTCCTTTATGGACGAGATATCCGAGGAACCGAACGAGGAAGAGATCAACTCCATGCCTGTGGAGACCATACAGAAAAACCCCGACAAGATAGAGGAACTGGTCGTTCCCACGCTTAATGATGAATATGAGCTTGAGGAAGTCCATGAAAAACAGGTATCGTCGGAGATCGAAGAGCTGGATCCTTCAAAGGAGATCGCGAAGAAGCTTGCTCCGAAGCCTGCTCCCGCTCCGGTTTCCGAACCCGCTCCCGCGCCGAAGCCCGAGCCTGTTCATGTTCCCGAACACAGTGCGGAAACCGCTGCCGAAGAAAAAACGGCTATACCCGCAGAGCCTGTAAGCTCCCCTGCGGAGTCGGTCACGGCAAATGCCGAAAATATGTCGCTTGAGGACTTTGAGACCGCTGTAAAGAAGCTTAAATCCATGCTCGACAACGGCGTTATCTCCGAAAGCGAATTTGCCGTTGAAAAGAAAAAGCTGTTCAAACTGCTGTATTGATCAGTACGCCGCAGCGCTGCCGCACATAAATAAATTTTGTGTGCGGTCGTCTGTGTGTTTGCATGGGTACACCGACGGCGGGATCGGCATAGGATATAACCGCGGCTTGATGTCCCCTGCTTCTCAGACGGGGTAGCAAGCGGTCTTTCGGCGGAGGATACGATCTGCCGCTGTCCTTAATTGGCTAACGCACTAAGTCGTTTTGACGGGGCAATGTCCCTTATTGAAAAAACTATGGAGGCACATCTATTTATGTCACTTAACAGCTTTAACGAATTTGAAGAAATGCATAGGTCCGTGCTTCAGGAAATATGCAATATCGGCGCCGGTAACGCCGCTACCGCCGTGTCTCAGATGATATCCTCGGCTACGGATATCTCCACGCCGCAGGTGAAGATACTTGCTCCTGCGCTTGCGGGAAAGATCGCCGATATGCACAGCTCAGACGCCGAAGCTTTTCTCATAAAGCTTAACGGGGATATGACGGGCTCGGTTCTGTTTGTGTTTCCATACGTGTTTATCAACAGACTTGCGGAAACCTTTTTCCCCGGTGTCTCTATACAAAAAAAGGAAGATATGGACGAAATGAGTACCTCGGTCGTACGCGAGACCGTAAACATTGTCTCTGCGGCATATGCAAACAGCTTTTCGCTTATGTCGGGCATGACCGTTGATATCTCCGTTCCCGAAAGCGTCAGCTCCCCCTCGGCGGAGATCATTTCCATCAGCGGCGCGAATGCGAACTCCATGTGCTTTGTAAACAATTCCATTGAGATCACCGACTGTCACAAGGCGTTCAGCGTGCTGTTTTTCCCTGAGCTTAATACTATCAAGGATTTTATGGGTAAGATCGGCGTTCCGTGCTGATAAGTTTGAAAAATCAAAGATTTTTCAAACTGCGAGTTTTGTTTTCCTCACTGTCGTGAGGAATTTTGCTGACGCAAAACCACAAAACATCGTTAGTAAGGAGGATACATTTTCCCTAACGGGAAAATGGTCAATTTATTCGGGAAAAATATTTTTATAAAAATAATGAGCCGCTCAATAAACGAGCGGCTCAAGTTCTTCAAGACGATATGGCGTTTTCTGGTAAACGCAGTAGTTCAGCCAGTTGGAAAAAAGCAGATTCGCGTGGGAGCGCCAATTGAAATGAGGCGGCTCCGAGGGGTCGTCGTACGGGAAATAATGCTTTGGCACATCTATCGGAAGACCCTTGTCCTTGTCGCGGAAATACTCGTTTGCAAGGGTGAAGCGGTCGTATTCAAGATGTCCCAAAATAAAAAACTGGCGTTCTGTTTTGTCGGAAATTATCGCCGTCCCCGCTTCGGAGGAGGAAGCAAGAATTTTCAGCTCCTTGACCTTTTCCACGTCCATGCGCCGTATTTCTGTGTGACGGGAGTGCGGGACGCTGAACTTTTCGTCAAAGCCTCTCAGCAGCGGGTCATTTGCGACCTCCGCCTTATGGGGAAATATCCCGAACATTTTCTCCGGCAGGTCGTACTTGGGTACGCCGTAATGAAAATAAAGTCCCGCCTGCGCTCCCCAGCAGATATGCAGTGTTGAGCAGACGTTGGTTTTCGACCATTCCATTATAGCGCAAAGCTCTTTCCAGTAGTCGACCTTCTCGAAAGGTATCTGCTCCACGGGCGCGCCCGTTATGATAAGTCCGTCAAAACGCTCATTGATCACTTTGTCAAAGGTTTTGTAAAACTTTGTCAGGTGCTCGATGGGCGTATTTTTCGTAACATGACTTGCCATCTGGATAAGCTCTATATCCACCTGAAGCGGCGTATTTGAGAGCAGACGGAGTATCTGTGTCTCCGTCTCAATTTTTTTCGGCATGAGATTGACGATAGCGATACGCAGCGGACGGATATCCTGATGAGCGGCGGCGGTATCGGTCATTACAAAAATATTTTCGTTGTTAAGTACGGTATAAGCGGGAAGATTATTTGGAATATTTATAGGCATTTGCAAAGAACTCCTTTGATTTATGTATGGACTGTTCCGTCTGTTACTCGGCGGAGGATTCGGTTTCGTCGGTTTCTGTCTCCGAGGATGAGCTTGTCTGTGAAGTATCGGCGGAGACCCTCGTTGCCCTTACCGCTACTCCCGTGTCCGCCTTGGGACGAACAAGAGTCCGTGTTTCGGAGGTTTCCGCAGGCTCTGAGACTTCGGTCTGTTCAGTTTGTTCGGCAGGCTCAGAGGACGTTTCCGAAATATCGGTTTCCGATTCGATAGGTACGCAGGTAACGGTTTCCTCCGATTCGTCCGTTTCCGTAACGGGTACGGTAGTAGTGGTCACGGCGGTATCCCGTTTCAGCGCACCGATTCCCCCGCCGAAATCGGCAGGAGGCGCAGTAACTCTCGTATCCGCGTAAATACCTACCCCGCCGATCATCGTGAACCTTGGTCTGTCCGACGAGGTTTCGGACTCAGGCGTATAGGTAGCCATATATTCGCTGTAGGTTTCCGGCGGCAGCGACTCTCTGAACGTCATCTGCGTAAGCGGAGACGGCACGTCGGTATATATGACAGTAGTTGTCCTGTCCTTTTGGCATCCGGACAGAAAAACCGCGGCCGCGGCAAAAGCAGTCAAAAATAAATATTTTTTCATAATATAAATATTGTATCACATCAGAGCAATTTTTTCAAGTGTTTTCTGTATAAATCCGCGAGAATCAAATTTCGGCGGTAAATTTTGATTTAGCGTATACGCACAAAATAACAAATCTTTAGACGGCGAAGCCGCCGACATCAGCTGGTCGAGCTGAGCCCAGCTCGCGAAGTCCAGAGGCGGAGCCTTTGGTCGCCGCCCGCAGGCGGCGAAACTCCCCTCCCCGCGCCCGCAGGCGCATA
>JAAVHI010000021.1 GCA_014799785.1 Ruminococcus sp. | reverse complement strand
TCCTTTCGTCCGAAACGGTGAAAGGGGTGAGAAATGCGACAGCATTGCGAGGGGGAGCGGACACGACCGCTCCCCCTTGTTACATTACGCGGTATAGTAAACCTTGAAAACAGTCCGGTGGACTGTTTTTAACGAACAATACTTTATTTGGATTTCCAAGTGCAACTATAAGTTTGCTCCGTCCAAAACGTCACACCGTGACGTTTTGGAGATTTACCTTGTCGCACAATGAAACAAGGAGGGGCGGTCGTGTTCGCCCCTCCTCGAAACGCTGTCGCGTTTCTCACCTCCTGCTCCGTTTCGAACGAAGGGAATTTCGCGCTCTGCGGAGCGCGACCAAAGGCTCCGCCTCTGGACTTCGCGAGCTGGGCTCAGCTCGACCAGCTGATGTCGGCGGCCGCGCCGCCTAAGATTTGTTACATGGTACGTGAAATCAAAATTTATTCAATTAAAAACGGAGGACGGAAATGAAAAATAAAACCGATATAATTTTAAATTCCGCCGAGGAGCTTATGTGCGGAATGACAAATCCCGTTCGGGATATAACAGTCGATATGATCGCCAAAAACGCGGGCATAGGCAAGGGCAGCATATATTACTACTTCAAAAGCAAGGAGGAGATAATCGACGCTGTTATCGAGCGGAGCTACTCCTTGGCGATACGGGAATATTTTGCAAACGCTGGCGGACAAAGCACTGTCATGGAAAAGCTAAAAACGCTCTTCCGTTCGATACTTGCCGAGGAATTCAGAGACAGCAGCAAGAACGTTATCCTGCCCCTCCACGTTCAGGACGACCTGCTGCTCCACCACAAGATGATGATGACGGCGATAAAGACCGTGTCGCCCATACTTACCGCAATACTTGCCGAGGGTCAGGCGGAAGGCTCCATACAAACCGAAGCGCCCAAGGAAAGTGCGGAAATGATAGTCGCCATGCTCACCTTTCTGCTGGATATCTCGTTCTTCCCTGCCGACAGCGAAAGCACCTACCGCAAGCTGAAGCTTTATGCAAGCGTGCTTGAGACCTGTCTGAAAGCCGAAAAGGGCAGCTTTGATTTCCTTTTCACACCTCCCGAAAATAATTAGGACATACTGACACTAAGCCGCGCCGTATAAACGCTTCCGATGACCGAATATGAAGCGTTTATACGGCGCGGTATCCATTTTTCCGAAGCGCAGTCAGGCAAACTTACGCTTTTGAGAAAATTGCTTCCGATAAAGGAAATTCCAATAACATTCCCATATATTGTGGCTTGAAATTTTCCTAAATACAAGATATAATATATACAGAAAGCAGAGAAATTAAATGGCTTTCAAATTACTGAAAAACATTGAAATGCTGTCAAAGAATTTAGTTCTTATCCGAATTTGAGGAAACTTGTGCATTTCCGCCGCGGAAAACGGGCTGAATAAAAAGAAAGAGAAAAAGAGAAATATAAATCTGAAAGGAGATTTGCTGTACGCGGTCGGAAATTTCCGCATATTTCTCGGTTCGGTCGGACATTTGCCGCAGTCCAATGATTTTCAGGGAAACTTGTTTTAGGAGGTATAACAAAATGAAAAGGACTTTAAAATGCGCCATCGCCGCTGTCGGAGCGGCAGCTATCGCAATAGGAACGGCAGTTCCCGCAAGCGCGGCTAACTGCGGCGGAGTAAAGACATATGTTGTCTCCAATTCCAAATCCTGCGGAAGCTTTGGCAGCACTGACATTAACAGCCTGTTCAAAAATTATTCTTCCTGTTTTGACATTCTGAAAAATTACGGAATAACGCTTCCCGACTGCACGGGAAANCAGAATAACAGCAATACCCAGAAGCCGAGCAGCAATACTCAGAAGCCCGGCAGCAGCGACTGTACNGATGGAAGCTGCTACCAGAAGCCGANNNACAATAACTGCACAGGCGGNAACTGCTANCAGAAGCCGACNGACAATGACTGNACAGNCGGNANCTGCTACCAGAAACCCACCGACAATGACTGTACCGACGGCAGCTGCAACCAGAAGCCGACNGACAATAATTGTCCCGACGGCAACTGCAATGTAACAACTCCCGACAAGACCGATACAACCGTCAGCACNGCTTCCGATTACGAAAAAAAGGTAGCGGAGCTTGTAAACGAAATACGCGCGGAATACGGTCTTTCNTCACTTAAGCTCAACACCGAGCTTTGCGATGTTGCAAGAGCAAAGTCCCAGGACATGAAGGACAAAAACTATTTCAGCCACACCTCGCCTACATACGGCAGTCCCTTTGATATGATGAAGAGCTTNGGTATAAGCTACAAAACCGCNGGCGAAAACATTGCAATGGGCTACAGCACTCCCGAAAAGGTAGTTGACGCNTGGATGAANTCCGAGGGTCACAGAGCAAACATTCTCAACTCCTCCTANAAGGANATCGGCATAGGNTATGTTTCCNGCGGAAATTACTGGACNCAGATGTTTATCGGATAATTTTCCGCAGCGTNTNNANTTTCAGNCTGAACCCCCATTTATAGACTCAATCAAAAAACGCTTCTTTCATGAAATCNGATNGAAAGAAGCGTTTTTTGTTATTTTAATAAAAATNCGGGACAAAGGCTNNGCCGTACAGCTGCCAATGTCCCGCAAAAATTACTTAATTATTTTTCTTAGCCTCGATATCAGCAAGAGCGTCTCTTCTGGAAAGATTTATCCTGCCCTGGCTGTCGATCTCCATAACCTTTACAACGATCTCGTCGCCGATGGAAACAACGTCCTCAACCTTTTCAACGCGCTGCTTGTCCAGCTTGGAAATGTGTACCAGACCGTCCTTGCCGGGAGCGATCTCAACGAACGCGCCGAAGTTCATTATGCGAACGACCTTGCCCTTGTAGATCGCGCCGATCTCGGGGTCGTTTGCAATGGTCTCAACGATCTGGAGAGCCTTCTTGGCGTTATCCATGTCGATACCCGAAATGAATACGTTTCCGTCGTCGTTGATGTCGATCTTAACGTTGCAGTCAGCGGAGATCTTCTGAATGACCTTGCCGCCCTGACCGATAACCTCGCGGATCTTGTCCACGGGAACCTTGGTCTGGAGCATCTTGGGAGCGTACTTGCCAACCTCGGGTCTCGGAGCGGGAATAGCTTTCAGCATGATCTCGTCAAGTATATAGTCTCTCGCCTTGTGAGTTTTCGCAAAGGCTTCCTTGATGATCTCGGGAGTAAGTCCGTCAACCTTGATATCCACCTGGATAGCTGTGATACCCTTGTGAGTACCGCCAACCTTGAAGTCCATGTCGCCGAAGAAGTCCTCAAGACCCTGAATGTCAACCATTGTCATAAAGCTGCCGTCGTCTCTTGTGATAAGACCGCAGGAAATACCCGCAACGGGAGCCTTGATAGGCACGCCTGCGTCCATAAGAGCAAGTGTGGAGCCGCAGATAGAACCCTGCGATGTAGAACCGTTTGAAGAAAGAACCTCGGAAACAAGTCTGAGAGCGTAAGGGAATTCCTCAACGGGAGGAATTACAGGCTCAAGCGCCCTTTCAGCCAGCGCGCCGTGACCGATCTCGCGGCGTCCGGGACCTCTGCTGGGCTTTGTTTCGCCAACGGAGTATGAGGGGAAATTATAGTGGTGCATATATCTCTTGCTGTCCTCTTCGTCCAGACCGTCGATTCTCTGGGAATCGCTTACAGGACCGAGGGTCGCAACGGTAAGAACCTGTGTCTGACCTCTTGTGAAGAGACCCGAACCGTGAACTCTGGGGAGAACGCCCACTTCCGCGGCAAGGGGTCTGATCTCGTCGATACCTCTGCCGTCAACACGCTTGCCCTCGTAGAGCCAGTTTCTTACGATCTTCTTCTGGAGCTTGTAGATGCACTCGTCGATCATAGCGATCTTTTCGGGATACTGCTCGTCGAACTTCTCGTGAACCTCGTCCTTGATAGGATTGAGACGCTCCTCGCGGATATTCTTGTCGTTGGTGTCGAGAGCAACCTTTACCTTTTCGCCGACAAGAGCCTCGATAGCGTCGAACAGGTCGTGGTCAACCTCCATGGACTCGAACTCGAACTTCTTCTTGCCGATCTCTTTCTGGATATCGGAAATGAAAGCAACTATCTTCTTGATCTCCTCGTGACCTGTCAGGATAGCTTTCAGCATTGTGTCGTCGTCAACCTCGTTTGCGCCTGCTTCGATCATGACGATCTTTTCCATTGTACCCGCAACGGTAAGGTTAAGGTCGGTCTTTTCGCGCTGAGCAAGTGTAGGATTGAGTACGATCTCGCCGTCAACAAGTCCCACGCTGATGCCGCCGATAGGACCGTTCCAAGGGATATCGGAAATGGAGATAGCAACGGAAGTCGCGATCATGCCGCATATTTCGGGGGAATTGTCGGGATCAACGGAAAGCACCGTCATTACAACGGAAACGTCGTTTCTCATATCCTTGGGGAAAAGCGGACGGATAGGTCTGTCAACAACTCTGGAAGTAAGGATAGCCTTTTCGCTGGGCTTGCCCTCTCTTTTCATGAACGAACCGGGGATACGTCCCACGGAGTAAAGTCTTTCCTCATAGTCAACGGAAAGAGGGAAAAAGTCGATACCCTCTCTGGGCTTAACGCTTGCGGTAACGTTAGCCATAACAACGGTCTCGCCGTAGCGAACCCAGCACGAACCGTTGGAAAGCTCGCAGGTCTTGCCTGTCTCGATGGTCATTTCTCTGCCTGCATAGGTGGTCTTGAAAATTCTGTGATTATCAAACATATTTTTTCCTCCTGTTAAAGACGCCCGCTAAGTGCGGCGCGTCCGATTTTAACAGACCGCAGCTTTAGCAATAAATCCTGCCCGCCGTATCACGGGTACGATTTAATGCTAAACAACTGCCGTCTGACATTTCCTTGTTTTGGTAAAAGCGTCCGCTTCACAAGAAGCAAGAGAAGCACAAAAAGGCAGAGTAAAGGCTTTCGCCCTTACTTTCTGCCTTCGGCATGATCTTACTTACGCAGACCGAGCTTTTCAACTATTGCACGGTATCTGTTGATATCCTTCTTAGCAAGGTAGTTGAGAAGATTACGTCTGTGACCAACCATCTTGAGAAGTCCTCTTCTGGAGTGGTGGTCTTTCTTGTGNACCTTCANNTGTTCGGTAAGNTCGTTGATNCTCTTNGTGAGTATCGCGATCTGCACCTCGGGAGAACCGGTATCGTTCTCNCTGGTTCTGTTAGCTTCGATAACAGCTGTTTTTTCTTCTTTTCTCATCATNNTGAAAACACCTCTTTAATAGATTTCCCCGTCAGCATAGTAAGCGGCAGGCGTTATNNCCTCAAAGGGAAGTCCCGAANCGGGCTTACTCCGCAGACCAAGCAGACGGCNGTCNNNTNCTATTCNNAACAAGACAAAAANTATTATANCACATAAAAACCNATTTGTAAAGNGTTTTTANGAAATAATTTTTCCTTTTTTNTTTTTTCCCTNTCCGTCNATNGGTATTTCCTCGCCGCCGCGGTCNGTGAAAACNCTNTCCTCNGCANTNAGNGGCTTNAGNTANTCNTACTCGGGATTATCCATTCCCCGCTCCTCNTAGTAGGGATTTATAACGTACTTCTGTATCTGCGGGTAGGAATTGAACATTATAATAAATCCGATAAACGTGATCGCCCAAAACGGAATAAACAGCAGTGAAAGAACNTTCGTTATCGACATNACAAAAAGTATNGCCGCAACTGCCGCAACCGAAANAAGAGTGATAAAGTTCTTTTTCAGNGNGATNCAGGTCAGGAAAAAGCTGTTNTTGANTATATTTTTAAGAGNCCAGCTCNGTNGAGACTATCATNGGGAAAATNTAGAAATTCATCATNAACAGCGTAAGCGCGAAGCTTACNGAGATNACGCAGAANATNGTGTAGATAAANCCT
The DNA here is from genome assembly GCA_014799785.1 of Ruminococcus sp. Taxonomy (GTDB): domain Bacteria; phylum Bacillota; class Clostridia; order Oscillospirales; family Ruminococcaceae; genus RGIG8773. The sequence goes on along the minus strand of JAAVHI010000021.1, from coordinate 34,722 downwards.
CCCGACTCNGCCGCCTGAGCCATTTNNGGGTANACNTACATAGCNGNCACCGCNGACACNGCAAACAGCGTGTCCAGCANACCCACNGGCAGGGACNGCTTCCAGTTCTCGGAAAAGCCTTTCCAGAAATCGTGGAAAGTAAACGCGTTCTTGTCCAGCGAATATTTCCGCAGGACGCGGGTCATTCCGGCCAGCGCGGGACCTATCGTAATTATCGGGATACAGAAAATAAACGTGAGCATATTAAGCTTGACAAGCCTCCACGCGTACCTGAAATACATCTCCCAGAACTCGAAAAAGGCTTTTTTCTTAGGCGCGTTCTTGGAAACGCCCCGTCCCGCTTTTTCATAATCATAACCAAATAATGCCAAAAATTGCAGCTCCTTTACAGTAACTTCCCCGTTTTTACGTTTGCACACCTCACAGCAAGCGCGTCCAGAAGCCCGCGAAAATAAACGTCGCAAGGCTGTCCGCAAGTGACGACACAATGAGTATAACAAACAATATTGCGAATTTTGTGATATACAGACGAAAATCTATCGTCCCGCCAATTCCGCCCGAAGCGGCATTCCTGCCGAAAACCGACGAGAATATCTTCCCCGACAGCTCCAGAGCTTCCCTTGCGGCGATTATCAGCGCGAACGCCGACAGCACCGCCCCGGGAATTATAAGCACCGCGGACATTCCAATGCCAGCTGCGCCGAAGCTTCCGTACATTCCCGACAGTGACACACCCGCGCCCAGTCCCCGAAAAACAGGAACAAGCAGCTCAATAGGCTGAGCCGCCGCGCTGAAGCCGAGCCAGAAGCACGCCGTCAGCAGCAGGAACGCTCCCGAAAAGGAATTTACCAGCGTTTCCCAGAAAGTGTGATTGAGCCTGCCGTACACAAAGCTTCCCGTGATGTCGTTAAGCGCGTCGAGACGCTCCCCGCTGAGAGCGCCGTACAGTATCACGCCCAGAAAAACTCCCGCGAAATAAAGCGCTGTAAGCAGAGTGAGCCGTCCGTCGGATCTCTTTTTTTGAACGATATGGTTGTCCGTCATAGTGACCGTCCTTTACTTTTTTATTCAGGCAATGCCGCGTTCTTTGTGCGGTGCTGCCTTAAGTAAAGTCTATGCGGACAAGTTTAGTTTAAGAACGTCCCCTATTTGGAAAGCTCGTAAGCGCGGCGTGTACAGCTTTCGCAGGCTTTTGTAACCGTCTCCTCCAGCTTTCCCTTATAAAGCTCGTCAAGACCCGCAAGAGTTGTTCCTCCGGGACTGGACACCATTTTTATCAGTTCATCAACAGTATACCCCGAATCGGTAAGCATTTTCGCAGAGCCCACAAGAGACTGCGCAAAAAGCTCCTTTGCCGCCCCGCTGTCGATACCCACCGAATCCGCGTAGTCGATAAACGCCTTTGCGAAAAGGTAAATAAACGCGGGACTGCTGCCGTTAACGGCGATTATCTCTTTCATTTTGTTTTCGGGGACAACAGCCACCTTTCCGCAGGAAGCAAAGATATTCTTCACGAACTCAAACTCGCCGTCCGAAACGTTTCCGTTCCTCGAAAGAGCGGAGGCTCCCTCTCCAAGAAGCAGGGGCGTGTTGGGCATTACCAAAACAACCTTTGCTTCGGGAAGCGTTTTTGAGCAGATGTAGTCTGCCGTGATGCCCGCGCAGATGGAAATTATCACCTTATCTTTTGTGACCGCACCGCCGATATTGTCCATAACGGTATCAAGCTGCTGCGGCTTTACCGCAAGAAAAATGTAATCGCACTTCTCCGCAAGCTCGGCTTCGCTCGAACAGGGCTTTACGCCGAATTCGGTCAGGCGCTCCAGAGCCACCGCGGCAACGTCGTAAGCGTACAGGGACAGATCACCGTCCTTTATGCTTCCGCAAATGCCCTTGATTATCGCATAACCCATATTTCCCGCGCCGATAAATCCAACCGCCGCCATAACTAAGACTTCCTTTCAGAGACATTTTAAACAGTTTACAGAATAGTATACAACAAATTGCACAAAAATGCAAGCACTTTTTATGTTTTTCAGCAGAATATTTTTACGGCATATGCAAATATAGTTCAATACTACTTGAAATTTTTCCGAAAAGATGTATAATAGAAGTAACTGTTTATCGAAAAGGAATGATTGGAATGGCTGAAAAAAAATATAACGTAGACCTTAAAACGATCATCGAGGAATTTCACCTTGAAACTATCTATCTTCCCGAGGACTCGGCTAAGCTGACTGTAAACGAGACCGATCTTAACCGTCCCGGACTTCAGCTTATGGGATTTTACGAATATTTCAACAACGAACGCGTTCAGATCGTGGGCAAAATGGAGTTTGCATACATGACTACCATTGACGAGGACGTGCGCCGCGAGCGTCTCGATATGCTTTTCGCGCAGCGTATCCCCGCCCTTATCATCACCCGCGAGCTGCCCTATTTCCCCGAAATGGTGGAGCTTGCACAGAAGTACGAGGTTCCCCTGCTCCGCAGCAAGGACAGCACCTCCAGCTTTATGGCGGCGCTGATAGCGTTCCTCAATCTGCATCTTGCTCCCCGTATCACACGTCACGGAGTACTTATCGAGGTTTACGGCGAGGGTATGCTTATCCTTGGCGAAAGCGGCGTTGGTAAAAGCGAGACCGCCGTGGAGCTTATCAAGCGCGGACACCGTCTTGTTGCCGACGACGCGGTTGAGATCAGACGTGTTTCAAACATCAGCCTTGTAGGCTCGTCCCCCGAAAATATCAGGCACTTTCTGGAGATCCGCGGCATAGGCATTGTAAACGCCCGCCGTCTGTTCGGTATGGGCGCGATCAAGGTCACCGAAAAGATCGACATGATCGTGGAGCTTGAACCTTGGGACAGCGAAAAGGTTTACGACCGTATGGGCGTGGACAACGAGTACACCTCCATTCTCGGCGTAAAGGTTCCGTGCAGCACCATTCCCGTTAAGCCGGGACGAAATCTTGCGGTCATTCTTGAAGTTGCGGCTATGAACAACCGTCAGAAGAAGATGGGCTACAATGCGGCTCAGGAGCTGCTTGACAATCTGGGTCTCGACATGGACCGCAAGGAGACCATTAAAAAGTGGGATATTTATTAATAAAATAACTTAGCGAATGTACATATTATTGCGGGTCTGCCGCAAATCTATGCAAAGGGATAATCTAAATGAAAATTATCGCAGATACACACACCCATACCGTCGCTTCCACACACGCTTACTCGACGGTTCTCGAAAACGCGCAGTACGCACGCGACGCGGGACTTTCCGCGCTGGCGATCACAGACCACACCCCCGCCTCAACGGACGGTCCTCATGTGTGGCATTTTCACAATCTGCACAAGGCTCTGCCGCGGGAACTGCTGGGCGTAAAGCTTATTTTCGGCGCGGAGTCAAGCATTATCGACTACGATGGAACGATAGACTTTCCCGACGAGGAATGCGCCGCTCTGGACTGGATAATCGCGTCCATACACAGAAATCATCTGAAAAAGGCTTCTCCCGAGGAGATAACGCGGCTCTATCTGGGCGTCGCGGAAAATCCCCTTGTGGACGTTATCGGTCACTGCGCTACGGTGGGGTACGAGTTCGACTACGAAAAATGTCTGAAAAAATTCAAGGAATGCGGCAAGCTTGTTGAGATAAACGAAAGCTCCATAACCTGGAAAAACACCACTGACAACTACAAAGAAATTATTCGTCTGTGCAAGAAGCATGAAGTCCCGGTTGTAGTCAATTCGGACGCCCATTTCTGCACGCTGGTGGGACATTTTGACAATGCTCTTAAACTGCTTGACGAGCAGGATTTTCCCGAACGTCTTGTAGTAAACGCGGACATGGACAGACTTACCGAGTTTATTTCCGCGAAAAAAGGCAATATTTTTGCGGACAAAGCATAGACTATAACAAAGTATAAACATGAACGGGGGCGCACAGGTGAGCGGTTTGGAGGAAATATCGGCGGCTGCCGAAGCTTTGGGGTGCCGTGTCGAGGTCGGCGCGGAGCTTAAAAATTACACCACATTCAAAATCGGCGGCAGGTGCGATCTGCTGGTCGAAATGCGCGGCGAGGAAAGCTTTCTGAAGCTTATCCCCCTTGCGGAAAAGCTTGGCGTTCCCTACCGCATTTTCGGGAAAGGCTCTAACCTGATAGTGGATTCCGACGGCATTTCGGGTGTTGTTTTTGTTTCGGGGAAAGGCTTTTCCGATATTTCCCGAAACGGTGAGGTTCTGACCTGCTCTGCGGGAGCAACGCTTGCCTCCTTATGCAGTTATGCAATGGAAAACAGCCTGAGCGGTCTGGAGTTTGCCTACGGAATACCCGGAACTCTCGGCGGCGCGGTCTTTATGAACGCGGGGGCTTACGGCGGCGAAATGAAAGATGTTATAGTATCGGTCAGAGCCATGGACAGGTCGGGCAATATCACCGATTACGCCGCAGATGAGCTTGATTTTTCCTACCGTCACAGCCGTTTTTCCGAAAGCGGGGAAATTGTTTTATCCGCGGATATCCGTCTCGCAAGCGGCGACAAAGACAAAATAAAGGCGGATATGGAGGCTATCCTCGAAAAACGCCGCTCCAAGCAGCCTTTGGAGTATCCCAGCGCGGGAAGCACCTTTAAGCGTCCCGAGGGGAGCTACGCTTCCCTGCTGATAGAACAGTGCGGACTGAAAGGCGTCCATGTGGGCGACGCGGAGGTCAGCACAAAGCACAGCGGCTTTATCATTAACAAGGGAAACGCAAGCTTTACCGAGCTTATGGAGCTGATACAGATAGTTAAGGATACAGTAAAGGAAAAAACGGGCTACATTCTTGAATGCGAGCCGCTTATCATTACCGATAAAAAGCTTTAACAAACGGTCACAACAAAGGAGGAATCAGGCATGAAATTTCTGATAGTAACGGGTCTTTCGGGATCGGGAAAATCGGGCGCGGTAAACGTTCTGGAGGATATCGGCTACTACTGCATAGACAATATTCCTCCCCAGCTTATACCCAAATTTGCGGAAATATGCATTGCAAACGGACAGATGAAAAAGGTCGCTATCGTTACCGACATAAGGGGCGGCGAGCTTTTCTTAGAGCTTGACGAGGGTCTGTCCTATCTGAAAGACCATGAGCTTGAAACCGCAATTCTCTTTCTGGACGCAAGCGACGAGGTGCTGATAAAGCGCTACAAGGAGACCCGCCGCAAGCACCCTCTCGACGAGCAGTCCCACGGAAGTCTGCAAAAGGCGATAAACACCGAGCGCGAGGTGCTTTCGTCGGTGCGGGAAAAGGCTGATTACTACATAGACACCTCCGAGCTTTCAATGAACCAGCTCAAAGAGACTGTCTATTCCCTTTTTCTGGATAATCCCAACGACAGCATGGTCATAAAGGTCATGTCCTTCGGGTACAAGTACGGTGTGTCCCGCGAAGCAGACCTTGTTTTCGACGTAAGATGTCTGCCGAACCCGTTCTACATTCCCGAACTGAAGCAGCACACGGGTCTGGAAAGCTGTGTGAGCGACTATGTTTTAAGCTTCGAGCAGTCGGGCACGCTTATCAAAAAGCTTGAGGACCTGCTGGATTTTCTTATCCCGCTCTATATCCACGAGGGCAAGAGCCAGCTTGTGGTGTCCTTTGGCTGCACGGGCGGAAAGCACAGGAGCGTTACCTTTGCGGAGGCTCTCTATAAGTATCTGAAAGACAAGGGTCTGAAATGCAGGATTAGCCACCGGGATATCGACAAGGACAGATAAGGCTGATCAAAATGACAATTAAAAGAGCATTTTTAAATATCGGAATTCTTTTGGTGATAATTGCGGCATTTCTGTGCGGCATTCAAAATTATGAAAATTCTTTTATTAAGCATACTGTCGGAACAGTATACTCAAAGCATGAATATTTGGATAACTTTTATAATGTAACGTATTATGCCGGGGGTATAAAATATTCCGACATAAAATATTTAACTGATATGGAAGTTAATATCGGTGATAAGATAACTGTTTTTTACGATTTACGCTCCCCTTCCAAAGTTACAAACAAAAAGGATTTCGGAGCTTTGATCGGAATCTGCGCCATACCCGGACTATTGATGATCTTATCATGCTGTACTGCCTTTAAAGGCTATAAAACGGAATTCATCGACAAAATCCCAAAAGCATCGAAATTCAGCATTATAAGCATATCTGCGGCTGTAATTTGCGAAGCATTTTTAAATTTATATTGCTATTATACAAATACTTGGAAAAGCTTGAGGATGCTTTTTCTCGGAAGTATTGCACTTTTAATTGTTGTGCCGACTGCAAATATACTTGTACGGAATAAATATAAACACGATAAAAATCAGAACTCTCATACGGAGTGATAATATGTCTTTTTCATATTCGGTCAAAAAAGAGCTTTGCTCGGTCATCACCGACAAGGACAGGAAATACTGCTGTCTGTACGGTATGCTGCTGTTCTGCAAAAGCTTTACGCCCGATTCAATAGTTTTCCAGACGGAGAACGACCTTGTGTGCGGACTTTTCCGCAGTCTTGCCGACGACGTTATCGGCGGGTCGGGAGTTGCCGAGGTTAACGTTACGGAAAAGAAAAACGGCGTATCGCTTTACTCGCTGAGCATTCCCTCGGAAAGCTTCCGCGAGGAGATAATATACCGCTACCGTATCTCCAGCAGGACGCTTATCCACCGTATCCAGACGGATATTATCGACAACAACAGCGTTTTCGCCTTTATCGCTGGAGCGTTTCTTTCCTGCGGCAGCATTACCGAGCCTATCAAGGAATACCATCTTGAATTTGCCGTACCCTACTACGAGCTTACGCAGGATTTGCTTAATCTGCTTACTTCGGTGGGGATAAACGCAAAGTACACCGAGCGGAAAAACGTGTACGTCATTTACTTGAAAGANAGCGAGGCNATCGAGGANCTGCTNACCCTTATGGGNGCGACCATGAGCAGTATCGACCTNATGAACGTGAAGATNTACAAGGACGTNCGCAACAAGGCNAACCGCATTGCAAACTGNGATTCCGCNAATATNGANCGCACTCTGAAAGCNTCGGANCGGCAGATNGCGGACATTGANTACATCATGGAGACGGAGGGGCTGGACAGNCTTTCNCCCGAACTGCGTAACGCGGCGGAGATACGTCTGGAAAATCCCGACGTTTCNCTGAAAGAGCTTGGCGAAATGCTGGACAAGCCNGTGGGACGTTCGGGAGCAAANCACCGTCTGAAAAAGCTTTCCGAGATCGCGGACAGACTTCGNGAAGAACATAACGACAGGAGGAANNACAATGAACAANGTCAAGACCGTAATTAAAATTTTGGTAACNGNNNTNTGTNTGTTTATNGNTTTTGAAATTCTGGGNNTNGTCGTGAATATCGTGGTNGCAAATTTCCNGACNTCAAGNGCNCTGTCTNTCGTNACATCAAACAACGGCAGCAGAGGNTTCAACAAATCATTTGTNGAATGGGACGGACANAGTGAAAGTCTTGTTGCNCAGACGGTCATTGTATTCAGTTCAAGCAACAAAACNGATATCGAGGAAAANATNGCAAAAGANTTTGCGGACTGCCGATANGANATAATTACNTTTGACGACGCGGTCANNGGCAACAGCAAGAATGCACGGACAAACGANTATTACCCTGATTATGAAAAGTACAAAGCCNACGCAGACTTTACCAAAAANGACGGCAAGGATACCTGCTATGTGCTTGCGGTCTGGGACAANGCTCCGTTCAGCCATAATCTTATCGGATATCTGATAAATTACCGACCNGCGGAGGAAAACGAGTNNTAANNGTTTTCCCACCGCCGAAAGGATAAACCCTATGTCTTTTGTTCATCTTCATCTGCACAGCGAATACAGTCTGCTTGACGGAGCCTGCCGTCTGAAACAGCTTGTTTCACGGNCAAAGGAGCTGGGNCAGACNGCTGNTGCTGTTACCGACCACGGCTGTATGTACGCAGCCGTGGATTTTTACAATGAAGCGGTNTCNCANGGCATAAAGCCCATAATCGGNTGNGAGGTCTACGTTGCNCCGCGGACGCGGTTTGANAAGNTNNNNGGNCAGGACAACAAGCCCTATCATCTTGTGCTTCTGTGCAAGGACAACGAGGGCTACCGAAATCTTATCAAGCTTGTTTCCNGCGGCTANACCGAGGGNTTTTACAGCAAGCCCCGNGTGGACATTGAGCTTCTGGAAAAATACCANGANGGACTTATCGCGCTGTCGGGCTGTCTTGCGGGNGAAATTCCCCGAAAGCTNGCAAACGGCGAGTANGACAATGCCAAGGCTGTGGCTCTCCGATATCTGGAAATTTTCGGCAGGGACAACTACTATATCGAAGTCCAGAACCATGATATTTCCGAGGAAATACGCATACTNCCGCTTCTCTACAGNCTTTCCGCCGAGACGGGNATTCCCCTTGCGGCNACAAANGACGCNCACTACATTCTGAAAGAGGACGCGGATATCCAGCGCACTCTNATNGCGATACAGACCAACACGCCGNTNAGCGAACCAAATCCCCTGTCGTTCNCCACAAACGAGTTCTANATGAAGTCCGAGGAGGAAATGCGGCAGCTNTTTGCNAACGTCCCCCACGCCGTNGACAACACCGCNAANATNGCGGANCGGTGCAATGTGACNTTTGAATTCGGNAAGCTGCTNCTGCCGAAATTCACCGCCGAGNGCGTTTCGGACAACACCGCGTACTTTNCCGANCTTTGCCNAAANGGTCTGACNAANCGNTACGGCGAAAATCCTCCCGCGGAGTACGTCCANAGAATGGACTACGAGCTTGGCGTTATNACCCAAATGGGGTATGTGGANTACTTNCTCATTGTGTGGGACTTTATCCGCTACGCCCGNGAGCATGATATCCCCGTGGGNCCGGGCAGAGGTTCGGGCGCGGGAAGCATTGCCGCCTACTGTATCGGCATAACCTCCGTAGACCCCATGAAGTACGGACTGCTGTTCGAGCGGTTTCTCAATCCCGAAAGAGTGTCGATGCCCGACTTTGATATCGACTTCTGCTACGAGGGCAGACAGCGGGTCATCGACTACGTTGTAAAAAAGTACGGCGAGGACAGGGTCGCCCAGATAATCACATTCGGAACAATGGCGGCAAAGGGCGCGGTGCGGGACGTTGCNCGTGTAATGGGTATCCCCTATCAGGCGGCGGACAAGGTATCCAAGCTGATACCATACGGTCTGCACGTTACCCTTGACGGCGCGCTTAAAGACAGCGAGGACTTGCTTGCGCTCTATAGAAGCGACGAGACNGTCCGCAGGCTTATCGACACGGCGCGGAAGATNGAGGGTATGCCCCGTCATGCCTCCACCCACGCGGCGGGAGTTGTAATATGTCCCGCGCCTGTCAGCAACTACGTCCCCGTCCAAAAAAACGGAGACGTTACCGTGACNCAGTACACCATGACCGCTCTGGAAAGTCTGGGACTGCTTAAAATGGATTTTCTCGGACTGCGCAACCTGACCGTAATTCGGGACGCTTCCGATTTTATCCGCAGGACAAATCCCGACTTTGATATAAATAAAATTCCCATAGACGACCCCGAAGTGTACGAAATGCTGTCNCAGGGGCTGACCACGGGAATATTCCAGTTTGAAAGCGCGGGCATAAGGCAGGTGCTGATGCGGCTTAAACCCGAATCTATCGAGGACATTATAGCCGTCCTGTCCCTGTACCGTCCCGGACCTATGGACAGCATACCGCGGTACATCGAGTGCCGCCACAATCCCCAAAAGGTCACCTTTAAGCACCCCATTTTAAAGGACATTCTCAACGTTACCTACGGCTGTATCGTTTATCAGGAACAGGTCATGGAGATATGCCGAAAAATGGCGGGGTACTCCTACGGCAGAGCNGACCTTGTCCGCCGCGCAATGGCTAAGAAAAAGACCGCCGAAATGCTGAAGGAGCGCGGTATCTTCGTTGAGGGAGCGGCTAAGAACGGCGTATCCACGGAGATCGCCAACGAAATTTTTGACGAGATGGAAAGCTTTGCTTCCTACGCGTTCAACAAGTCCCACGCGGCGGCTTACGCCCATGTTTCCTATCAGACGGCGTACCTAAAGCATTATTACTTCAAGGAGTACATGGCGGCGCTGATGTCGGCTTTCCTTGAAAGCACGGGCAAGATTTTAGAGTACGCTTCGGAATGCTCCAAAAACGGCGTGAAGATTTTAAGTCCCGACGTGAACGAAAGCGGCTTCGGCTTCTCCCCTGCCGCAAAGGGAATACGCTTTGCGCTTTTGGCGGTGAAAAATTTGGGGTACAACTCTATCCGCGATCTCTTGGACGAGCGGGAACAAAACGGCGCGTTCAAGTCCCTGAACGATTTCTGCAAGCGTATAAGCGGCAGAGACCTGAACCAGCGTGCGATTGAAAGTCTTATCAAGTGCGGCGCGCTGGACTGCTTCGGCTACACGCGCAGGGAAATGCTGGAAAATTACGACAAGATTTTCGGCTCGGTGCAGAGGTACTCGCTTAGCAACATGGAGGGGCAGATAAACTTTTTCGATACCGCGGAGGACAGCGGGGACAGCTTTTCCTTTGAGCGGCTGCCCGAATATCCCCTTGCCGTCAAGCTTGAAATGGAGAAAGAGATCACGGGCGCGTACCTTTCGGGACACCCGCTGGAGGATTACCGTCCCTATGCGAAGCTTTGCGGCGCTACCGATATCGCGCGTCTTTACGACGAGCTTGACCCGCCCAAGGACGGCAGTGAGATTTCCTCGTTCTGCACCTTGCAGGGCGTAAAGCTTTACACCCAGAAAAACGGCGCGAAGATGGCTTTCGTCACCCTTGAGGACATGACGGGCGAAGCGGAGGGAATTATTTTTGCGGATATGCTCGCCGCAAACAGAGACATTATTACAAGGGGCAGATCGGTNCACATAACCGCAAAGCTGTCCTACAAGGACGGCGACCCNAAGCTTATCGCNGANCAGATCNCCGACGCNGGACAGTTCGTCCGCACACTGGAAAAAGCAAGTCTCTATATAAGGTGCCGCTCGGACAGCGGCGTNATGCAGGATATCCTGAACGTGTGCANNGANAATCCCGGGAGACACAAAGGTGATATTCTANCTCTCCGACNTAAAGAAAAAGCTTTCCCCNAAAGCTGTNGCGGGAGTTAANATATCCGAAAATTTTGCGGATATTATCGCGCAGATCGCGGGAAANGACAATATTGCTTTAAAATAGAGNATNTTTTGTTGAAATCNNTGCTTGACAAAACTTTCTATAAATAGTATAATTAGAGATGTATGGTAAGTTATTGATTTTATGTAATAAATTTTGGAGGAATAAGATATGAAAAGAATTGGCGTTTTAACAAGCGGAGGGGACGCTCCCGGCATGAACGCGGCTGTAAGAGCCGTTACACGCGCCGCTCTGGGAAAGGGCTACGAAGTCGTGGGCATCAACAGAGGCTATAACGGTCTGCTCCACGGCGAGACCATTAACCTCGGCGCAAGAGATGTTTCCAACATCATTCAGCGCGGCGGAACGGTGCTCTACACCGCAAGATGTCTCGAATTCAAGGAATGGGACTATGTACTTAAAGCAAAGCAGAAGTGCGACGAGCTCAATCTTGTGGGTATCGTTGTTATCGGCGGAGACGGCTCGTTCAGAGGCGCTGCCGACCTTTCAAAGGCCGGCGTTCCCTGCATAGGTCTGCCCGGAACTATTGACAACGACATTGCCTGCACCGAGTACACCATCGGCTATGACACAGCTATGAACACCGCTATGGAAATGGTCGACAAGATCCGCGACACGGCTATGTCCCACGACCGCTGCTCCGTTGTTGAGGTAATGGGCAGAAACGCAGGCTGGATCGCTCTTAACGTTGGTACTGCCGTAGGCGCTATGGCTATCATTACCCCCGAAGTTAAGTTCTCTATGGACGACATCGTTAACAAGATCAAGAAGTCCAAGGAAAACAAGAGACAGCACTTTATCGTGGTTGTTTCCGAGGGCGTAGGCAATATTGAGGAAATTTCCAAGGAAATTCACGACAAGACGGGTATCGACTCCAGAACAACTATCCTGGGTCACGTTCAGAGGGGCGGAAGTCCTACTCTGCGCGACAGAGTTGTTGCGAGCGAAATGGGCTATTACGCGGTAGACCTGCTTGATAAGGGTATCGGAAACCGCGTTGTGGCTATGCAGCAGGGCAAGATCGTTGACTTCGACATCAAGGAAGCTCTTTCAATGCAGAAGCCCTTTGACGAAAATCTTTACAGAATTGCCGACGAGCTTTCATTCTGATAGGCAAAGCATTTTAGCAAACAGCATTACAGAGTAGGCAAACGCGCGTACAGTGCTTGGCGGACGGGGAGTTGCCGCCTTGACGAAAAGTATCTATGCAATGATACTTGCGGTGCGTTTGCCGCATCCCGCTGAATGCATAACAGGAGCTTTTCATTACTGTTTTCAAAAGGGAACAGTTTACTCCCGATTATGCAGTTAGCATAATTTTAAGGAGGTTTTAGTATGAAAAGCTTTTTTTCCGATTTCAGAAGCTCTGCGGCGGAGCTTAAAAACGTCCGCTGTCTTACCGTGGCGGGAATACTGACCGCGGCGTTTATCGTGCTTGATATGTTCTCGTTCAGACCCACCGAATTTATCAAGGTCAACTTTGCGTTTATCGCTCTTGCGGCTGTGGGAATGCTTTACGGCCCCGTGCCCGCTATGCTTTCTGCTCTGGCGGGAGACCTTGTGGGTTGTATACTCAGCGGTCAGGCGCCGCTTCCGCTGCTGTCCCTGACGGCAGTGCTGACGGGATTTGTTTACGGCACGCTGCTGTACAAAAAGGACGGCTTCAGGCTGGTGGTATTTTCCATCATAGCACGGCTTGCTGACTCGTTCCTGATCTGTCTGCTGCTCAATACGCCGATACTGATGTACTACGGTCTTATGTCGCGCACTGCGGGACAGCTATATATCCGGTACGGCAAAACTGCCGCCGAGCTTGTGTTCTTTATCCCGCTGACAATTGCGGTTCTTCCCGCGGTAAAGGCTGTATACGGACGAACCGTCAGCCATAAATCAATATGAAAGGATATGTTCTGAATGGCTCTTTTTTCAGCCAATCCAAATAAATTAAAGCAGATAGAGCTGCAAAACATTATTTTCGGTACAGATGAAAAGAAGCTTATGGTATCCAACGAATTTCTTGACGAAATGACTAAGGTCTACATTTCCAAGAGAATGAAGGTCATTAACCGCGCGATGGAGAATATCGCCACAACCAAAAGCCCGAGAGCTTTTTTCGGCTATATTGATTCTATTCAGGAGTCCCTGAAAGATCTGATCGTGCTGGAAAAATATTACTCTTTCAAAAAACCTGTCCCCACCGAATTCAAGAAAAATCTCGAAGAGAAAAAGGATAAGTACATTCTGGCTATGCTCAACCGCGCTTGGAAGCATACCAACAACAAAGCCAATTACGATCCTACATCGGGTCTCCCCCGCTCTCCCGAACAGTTCGGTCCTATTCTTGAAGAAATGGTGGAGTTCCGCGATCAGTATACCGAAGCGATCTTCGGTCATGTGGACAGATTCTATACTTCTGTTTATGAACACAGCATTGACTATGTTGAACCCGAGCCCGAGCCGGAGCCTGAAGAGCTTTCCGAGGAGGAAGCAGCCGCTCTCGCAGAAGAAGGCGCGGAGGGTGCGGAATCCGCGGAAGCTGTCGGAGACGACGGCATTCAGGAATTTATGCCCGAAGACTTTGGCGACGACCTGATACTTCACGAATAAAACAACAAACGGCACAAAACGGCGCAGGATTCTTTCCTGCGCCGTTTTCAGTGTTTAAGAAGCTTTTTCATGAAGTCCTCGGTGGATATACCCGCAGGACGGTTGTACCGATTGATACTCAGCAGACATTCGGGATTTCCGCGGGAAATATAATTCGGCTTCTCATTGCAGGTAAGCAGCGCCTTGAAGCCCATATCCCGCAGGATATCAATACTGTCCTCGGACACAAAGCCGAACGGGTACGCAAAGGTCACGGGAGTTACGCCCGACTTGTCCGAAAGAAGTCCTTGAAGCATTGCGATATCGTCAAACATTGACTTGCGGTATTCCTCATAGCTTTCGCCGTAAAGCTTTTTACAGCCCTTGCGCGCGGTCATGGAGTGCATATTGTAGGTGTGGTTTCCTATCTCGAAAACTCCGCTGTTTGCAAGCTCCGCGATCTCGTCCCATGTCAGACTGGAATACGCGGGATTATGCTCGTCCTGCTCGGTGGAAAGATCGGTGTACGTTCCAACAACGTTCATTACACCTTTCAGACCGTTCTCTTTCATGTACGGGTAGGCGTAGGTCATAACGTTCAGATAGCCGTCGTCAAAGGTCACAAGCACCGGCTTTTCGGGCAAGGGGACACCTTTTTCAACGTAGTCGATAAGGTCGCTTACAAAAACTGTTTCATAGCCGTTTTCGGTCAGATACCGCATATCCTCCTCAAAAACTGCGGGACTTACAACATAGTCCCCCGCTCTGGCAGGGTCTTTCAGCAGGCTGTGGTACATGACCGCGGGGACAAAAATTTCTCCGACGCCTATAGTCTCCGAGGCATCGGCGGCAACGGCAGCCTGCTCAAAGCCCTTTGCCGTAAGGACTGTTCCACCTAAAAGCAAGACAAATACACCCGCGAGGCACAGCAGGAATTTTTTCAGTCTGATACATAGAAACATTAACATCACCAATTTAAAGCTTTTTCTACAGTGTATGTCCGACGCTGCAAAAAAATAACTGCGGAACGTTTTATTCCGCAGTTATTTTTATTGCCCAAGTAAAACCTGATAGCACACCCCGAACCACTCCCTGAGCCAATATGTAGGGAGCAGCCATATTGACGTCCTCGCCGAGACCGCGTAGGATTCAAGACCGTACTTGTCTGCTATTAGTTTAGCCCGAAGCTGGTGGAAATCGTTGGTAACGATAGTCACGCTGCCGCTTATCCCGTATTCGTTCATCTTTTCAAGTGAGAAGCGGATATTTTCGTCCGTGCCTGTGGAGCGATCCTCCATGATAATCCTGTCCTCGGATATCCCCTGCTCAACCAGAACACGCTTCATGCTCTCCGCCTCGGAAATAAGCTCGTCGCTGCCCTGTCCGCCCGAAACGATACACATTGCGGACGGGTTTTTGTCAAGAAATCTGTACGCCGCCATGATGCGCTGTCTCAGCATAAGACTTGGGTCTTCTCCCCTGACCTTGCAGCCAAGCACGATAACGGTGGTATCCCCGTCGGGCGGACGGTTTGCCGCCGATATCATAAACGCGGAAATTACCGCCGCCAGTACCGCCAAAGCCACCGCAAGCGCAATTACCGCGGTAAATATTACTTGGACGACCCTATGCTCCGACATAAAGCGGAAAAACCTGTTCCAGAATATCGCAAGGAAAAACAGCGCCGCGCACACGGACATTCCCGCGGCGTTTCCGATATTGATTATACCTGCGGAAACAGGCGCGAGGAAAACCGCAAATCCAGCCGCAGACAGAAGCGCAATGAAAATAAGGCACGTTCTTGCGAGCGCGCCTTTTGCGACCGTATCCATTAAAGAGCCTCTTTGAGAGCGATTGCAAGCTGGTCGGGACAGGAAGTACCCTTGCCGTTGCAGTTGATACCCTCAAGACGCTTGATGGCTTCCTCGACCTTCATGCCCTTTACGAGTGCGGCAACGCCCTGTGTGTTTCCGTGACAGCCGCCCATGAACTTCACGCTGTCGATGATACCGTCAGTTACTTCTATTGTGATCTGCCTTGAACATACTCCTCTGGGTGTGTAGTTTATAGTCATAATTTTTACTCCTTTGCATTTTATTTATAATGTTTTACTCAATTGTTTTGTACCAAGTCGGCACGGAACATTTCATATTATCAAACCATTTCAAAATGTCCATATTCAAATTCAGCACAGGCTTCAATCTGTCCGGAGCAAAATATTTCGACCAGACAATCGAGGTAATGGCGCTGACAGAAAGATAGTAAGCCAACAGCCGCCAAAATTCTTCGGGAACACTGCCACCGAAATAGCCGTCGATCTGTCCCGAAGCGAAGTACGGATACTCCAAGCCTATGCGATTACACTCGTACCAAGGGTCGCCGATGTTGTCAAAATCCACAGTATGCCAGTCTATAACCGAGACTCTGCCGCCCGACAGTATCAGATTTCCCATATGGTAGTCTCCGTGATGATATGTCTGCGGACGTCCGTCAATCAAGCTCCTGTTGCTTTCGATGTAATCCAGCATTATATCCCAGCCGTCAAAACGCTCGCCCTCGTTTCGGAATGCTTCAAGCCTCTCGTCGATTACCGCGAAATAGCGTCCTTTCCATGTTCCAGAAACGTCTGCTGGAGCAAGGTCATGAATTCTTTTCAGAATTCGTCCTGCCTCTTTTCCAATGCGGTACTGCTCGTTCTCTGAAAGCTTAGGGACAACAGTTTCCGCTTCCTCGCCGTCTATCCATGTAAGCAGGGTGTATACCTCCGCACCCCCGCCGCAGACCCCGAAATCTACGGGCTTCGGCATGGGAATATCAGCAGACAGCTTCTTAATCAGAGCATACTCGGACTTTTTCCTTTCCAGTTCACTTATATCGGAGATACGCAGCAGCAGCTTCTCGCCGCCGTTTGTGGTGACAAAATATTTCCTGTCCCCCGACATACCTTTTTTTATGGGCTTAATCTCATTAAATGTATCGAACAGGGGAATATCCATCAAACCGTTCATTTACTTATTCTCGCAACTCCCGACTGAACCGCGGCTTCCGCAACAGCCTTTGCAACCGCCTCCGCAATGCTCTTGTCGAACGCGTCGGGAAGAATAAAGTCTGCGCAAAGCTTGCCTGCGGGTACGGATTCCGCTATCGCTCTTGCGGCGGCGCGCTTCATATCCTCGTTGATGTCCTTGGCGCGAACCGCAAGGGCACCCTTAAATATTCCGGGAAACGCCACAACGTTGTTGATCTGGTTGGGAAAATCGGAACGTCCAGTTCCCACAACAAACGCTCCCGCATCCTTGGCAAGGTCGGGCATTATTTCGGGTGTGGGGTTAGCCATTGCGAAAATGATAGGCTTATCCGCCATGGAGCGTACCATGTCCTGCGAAACAAGATTCGGCTTTGATACGCCGATAAAAGCGTCTGCACCGGCCATTGCTTCCGCAAGACCGCCCTTACGCTTGGTCTTATTTGTAAGCTTCGCCATTTCGTAGTGAGACGGATTTTCAAACTCGTCTCCGTCGCAGATTATGCCCTTTATGTCCACCATAATTATATCGCCGATACCCAGCGAAAGGAACTGCTTTGCGATCGCGCAGCCTGCCGCTCCCGCGCCGTTTATGACGAGTGTCATGTCCTCAAAGCGTTTTCCCGACACCTTTGCCGCATTGAGCATTGCCGCCGAAGCAACAACCGCCGTACCGTGCTGGTCGTCGTGGAAAACAGGGATATCGAGCTTTTCTTTAAGCCTGCGCTCTATCTCGAAGCACCTTGGAGCGGAAATGTCCTCCAGATTGATACCGCCGAAGCTGTAGGATATCAGCTCCACCGTGCGGACTATCTCGTCCACGTCCTTGGAATTTACGCATATCGGGAATGCGTCAACGCCCGCAAATTCCTTGAACAGAGCGCATTTGCCCTCCATAACGGGCATGGACGCCCTCGGACCTATGTCCCCCAGACCCAGCACCGCAGTGCCGTCGGTAATTACCGCCACGAGATTTGAGCGGCGGGTAAGGTCGTAGGACAGCTCGGGGTTCTCGGCAATTTCCAGACAAGGCTTGGCAACTCCGGGGGTGTAGGCGTTGGAAAGCTGCTCGCGGTTCTCCACCTTACAGCGGGAGACCACCTCTATCTTGCCTTTCCATTCGTAGTGCTTTTCAAGAGACGACTGCATAATATCCATTGCTTAAACTTCTTTCTGTATTTAATTAATAAAACTTTTCTTCGTTTTCGAGCCAGCGGTCATACGGACGACCGATATACAGCGATATTGACCCTCTCATTGCATATTTTTCCTCTCCGAGCAGATCGGGGTCAAAGTCTTTTCCGAACTTGAATTCACCGTCGTTTGTGTAAATGCTCTCCCCGTCATATCCCATGTGGGAAACATTGGGAGTAATGTTTTCGTCCGATATCAGACGCTTGATTATGCCCTCAATATTTTTTGCAGGGAACCGGTGGTGAGGATCGGGGCAGAACTCCTCGCCTCTTTTTGAGGCTTCAATTGCCTTTTGAAGATTTTCGTTTGCGCCGCAGAGATTGCCCTCTTCGTCAATGTAAAGGTCGTTTATATCCTGACCGTAGCAGACTTCAAGGTTGCCTGCTATTGAAGGATAGTACGCCGAGGAAGCATATCCGTTCATAACCCTTGACGCAAATCCAATAAAAGACATTCCCAAACGGAAACCGTTGATAACCGACTCAACGCTTTCGCGATAATTCTCATCGGATATTTTTGTAACCGTTGCCCTATGAGTGTTAATATCATGATCAAATTCAAAAGTCACATCTTTTGGAATTCCCGCTTTTTCAAGAGCTGACGAAAAATTTTCTCTAACGGGCTCTGTTATGTCATTTAAGCATTCAAAATTGACCTTAGCTATGTCCTCGGGAGTGTCCGACTCACGCTTGTACCATTTAAGCTCCATAGGTGTGGCTTCTTTTAAGCTTTCACTGAACGCTCTCAGTGCTTTATACTTATCGCTGCTGAAATAATCTGTCTCTGGCGCTGACCGCGTAAATGTGTCAACGTTTGCACGCTGCGCCTTTGCGGAATTGGTATCAGAGTATTTGGAGACATTAACGTTTTTTTCTTTGCTGAAAGAACTGCGTATCTGAATATGCGTGCCGATTTGGGTTTCCATAGAAAATACCTCCCTTAAGTGTACCTAATCTGTCCGAATTATTTTTCCTTTTTATTGGCAAGCTTGATTATTCTGTCAATATTTTCCTTATCGGTGGTATTGCTGCCGATATGTGTGGGATACGCATTATAGAGCCCGTGGAAATCCGAGCCGCCCGTTACAATAAGGTTGTACTTTTCGGCAATATCAAGAATTTTCTTCTGCTGTTCCTCGTCGGCGGTATAGTGGTACGCCTCCGCACCGTCTATCTTGCCCTTTGCGGCAAGCTCCTCAAGCAAATCGAGAGAATCATAGTAAACAGGGTGAGCCATAACTGCAACTCCCCTTGCGGAATGTATCAGGTCAAGAACAAAGTTCACGTCGGGATATTCACGCTCGACGATACAAGTGCCGTTTTTAAGGTTGAACAGCTCGTCGTTAAGCTCGCCGTAGAACTCTGTGGTATAGCCGTAATCTATAAGAGCGTGCATGATATGCTGTTTAAAAATACTCTTTGAACCTGTTGCGTACTTCATAACGCTTTCCGCAGTAATGGGGTACAGCTTCATCACGTTTTCGACCATTTCCTTAGCACAGGCTTTACGTATCTCGCAGGCTTTCATGCACACGCCCTCGAGACGGTCGGGCTTCTGGGGCGCATAGCAGAGAATATGTACCTTTCTGTTCCGGGACTTATCCCAAGCCGAAAGCTCCACTCCGGGCAGCACCTGAACGCCGTATCGCTCTCCGAGCACCTTTGCTCTTGAAACGGACGACATAGTGTCATGGTCGGTAATTGAAATAAAATCTATTCCGGTTCTTTTCGCCTGAACGATTATGTCCTCGATACCGAGAGAACCGTCCGACAGCTTTGTATGACAGTGAAGATCGCCGATCATATTCTCATCTCCTTTGACTGTTAGCGCCGCGCCCTGCGGCTTGTCTATTGATACTATATTAATTTGTACCCTTTTAATTATACCACAATACGCTATACCATTGCAAGCATTTCATAAAAAATATAAATATTTTCGACAGAAATTCAATACATATGTAATTATCTGTAAACCGCACGCCATACCGCTGTCCGGCAGGAGTTTACAGAAACTTGTCCTCAAACCAAACGTTCCCGACGCGGAACTCTTTTCCGTCAAGATACGCCAGACAGCCGCTTTCCGTGGAAAAAGCAAATTTCAGCCTGTAGGAGTACAAAGCCTGCGTCTTTACTTTATATTCCTTATTTATCCTGTTTATTCCATATTTGCCGTCCCCCAGCAGAGGGCAGCCTATGTGCGCCATATGAGCGCGTATCTGATGGGTGCGTCCCGTATCAAGCTTTATTTCCACCAGTGCAAGCTTGCCGTTGTCAAGTATAACACGGTAGCCTGTCACAATGGTTTTGTTGGTACCGCTTTTTCTGTCCGTGACCTTTACCGTGTTTGAAGCGGAGTCTTTTTCAAGATATGCGGTAAGGGTGTCCGACTTTTTCGGCGGAACTCCGACTGTTATGCAGAGATAGTATTTTTCTATCTCCCTGTCCCTGATCTTTTGGTTGAGGATACGCAGGGACTCCGCATTTTTCGCGGCAATGACTATCCCGCCCGTGTTGCGGTCGAGACGGTTGCACAGCGCGGGAGCGAAGCTGTTCTCCGCATTCGGGTCGTACTCCCCTTTATCGTAGAGGTAACGCTTCACACGATTGATAAGGGTATCGGCGGTGTTATCGTTGTCCTCATGGACAACCATGCCGTTTTTCTTATCCAGAAGCAGAATATTGTCGTCCTCGTACAAAATGTTCAGCGCGGAGGTCACGGACATAAACTCGGTCTCGGGAGCAGTGTCAAAAAACTCGTCGTTAAGGTACATCTGCACCGTATCGCCCTCCCGAAGCCGCGAGGATATCTCCGCACGCTTTCCGTTAAGCTTTATCCGCTTGTTCCTTATCGCCTTGTACATCATGCTCTGTGGAAGTCTGGGAACGGCCTTGACAATGAACTTGTCCAGCCGCTGTCCCGCGTCGTTGACATTTATGATAAATTCTTTCACTAATAACACCCACTCATTACGGTAAAAATATGGTCAAATGTACTAATTATCATTATATCATAATTTTTTTAAAAAAACATCTTTTCAAAAAGAAAATTTTGTAGTATAATAGTAGAAACGTTTGTTTTATAGATGGGTGCAAAAAGGTGGTTTCGTAATGGGCGAAGAAAAGAAGGATAAGAAGGTCAACCTCCACGAGGGACACCGCGCAAGAATGCGGGAACGCTTCAGAAAAAGCGGCTTCAAGGATTTCAACGATCATCAGATAATTGAACTGCTTCTGTTTTACACCTGCCCGAGGATAGACACCAACGACCTTGCACATAAGCTGGTGAACCAATTCGGAAGCATTGCGGGAATTTTTGACGCAAGCTTTGAGGATCTTACCGCGGTGAAAGGCGTCTCCGAAAATACGGCTACGCTGTTCAAGATCATTCCCGGATTTCTGCCGATATACTATAACTCCCGCTCCGACGGAAAGATCTACGACAACATAGACAAGCTGAAAGAGCTTTTCAAGCCGCACTTTATCGGACTTAACCACGAAGAGTTCAGGCTCGCCTGCTTTGACAACAATCTGCGGTGCGTATCGAACGTGCTTATCGCGGCGGGAAGTCCTGACTCGTCGCCCTTTGAAATGCGGAAGATAACCGAGGAAATTTTCAAGGCAAAATCCTCCGCCGTTGCTATAGCTCACAATCACCCCAAGGGCGTGCCGTCTCCGTCGGAGGATGACGTGGCTTCAACAAGATATATCAATAACACGCTGAAATCACTCGGAATAAATCTGCTTGACCACATCATAGTCGGAGAACGTTCTGTGGTCTCAATGCGTGAAATGGCTCACATAAATGTTTTTGATTAGAAAGGCGTTACTATGGATAAATTCAAACTTGTTTCGGAATACACTCCCGCAGGCGACCAGCCCGAAGCAGTGGACAAGCTTGTGGAGGGTCTTGACAAGGGCTTGAAGGAACAGACCCTGCTGGGCGTTACCGGCTCCGGAAAAACCTTTACAATGGCTAACGTTATCGCGCGGGTGAACCGTCCCACGCTGGTTCTTGCACACAACAAAATTCTGGCGGCGCAGCTCTGCTCCGAGTTCAGGGAGTTCTTCCCCGAAAACGCGGTGGAATATTTTGTCAGCTACTATGATTACTACCAGCCGGAAGCATACGTCCCCTCAACGGACAGCTACATCGAAAAGGACTCCGCGGTAAACGACGAGATAGACAAGCTCCGTCACTCGGCGACCTCCGCTCTTGCGGAACGGCGGGACGTTATTATCGTTGCTTCGGTATCCTGCATATACTCCCTCGGTTCGCCTATCGACTACCGCACAATGGTAATTTCTATGAGACCCGGCATGGAGATGTCAAGGGAAGTCCTGCTTGCAAAGCTGGTAAGCATTCAGTACGAGCGCAACGACATCAATTTTATAAGAAATAAGTTCCGTGTCCGTGGAGACGTGGTGGAGATATTCCCCGCAGCGTCAATGGAAAACGCCATACGTGTGGAATTTTTCGGGGACGAAATAGAGCGCATAACCGAATTCAAGGCGCTGACGGGAGAAGTCCTGGCGACACTTTCCCACGCGGCGATATACCCCGCTTCCCACTACGTAATATCCCGCGACAAAATGCAGGACGCAATTGCCGAGATCGAACGTGAGCTTGACGAGCGCGTGAAATATTTCAAGGACAACGAAATGCTGATAGAAGCACAGCGTATCGCTCAGCGTACCAATTACGACATAGAAATGCTTCAGGAGATAGGCTTCTGCAAGGGTATCGAAAACTATTCCAGAATACTTGCGGGACGCGAGCCCGGAAGTGTCCCCTACACGCTTTTAGACCACTTTCCCGATGATTTCCTGCTGATAGTGGACGAGAGCCACGTTTCCTTGCCGCAGGTACGTGCCATGAGCGCGGGAGACCGCGGCAGAAAGAAAACCCTTATCGACTACGGCTTCCGCCTGCCATCGGCGTATGACAACCGTCCACTGAACTATGACGAGTTCTACGACAAGCTTAATCAGGTCATTTTCGTTTCGGCTACTCCGGGACCGTTTGAGAGGGAGAAGTCCGCTCAGATCGTGGAACAGGTAATTCGTCCCACGGGACTTGTTGATCCAGAAATAATCGTCAAGCCCGTTGAGGGACAGATAGACGATCTGCTCCTTGAAATAAATGAGAGGACGCGGAAAGACGAGCGTGTTCTGGTTACAACGCTTACGCGAAAAATGGCGGAGGACTTGACTGCGTACCTTGAAAAAATGGAAGTCAAAGTGCGGTATCTGCACTATGACATCGACACTATCGAGCGTATGGAGATAGTACGCGACCTGCGTTTGGGCGAGTTCGACGTGCTGGTGGGAATAAATCTGCTCCGTGAGGGACTGGATATTCCCGAGGTATCGCTTGTGGCGATCCTTGACGCGGACAAGGAGGGCTTTCTCCGTTCGGAAAGCTCCCTTATCCAGACCATAGGACGCGCCGCGCGAAACGCTCACGGACAGGTCATCATGTACGCGGATTCGGTCACACAGTCCATGGAGAACGCCATTATGGAAACAGAGCGCCGCCGCAAGCTGCAAATGGATTTCAACGAGGCTCACGGCATTGTTCCCCAAACCATCATCAAGGACGTGCGCGAGGTCATCGAAATATCCACAAGGGCGGAAACGGACAGGAAAACAGACGGTGCAAAGAAAAAGCGCATGACTCCCGAGGAGCGGGAGGCTATGATAAAGAAGCTTACCGAGGAGATGAAAAACGCGGCGAAGATACTGGAATTCGAGCACGCGGCATATCTGCGTGACAAGATAAACGAGCTGAAAGAAGAAAGCAAACCAAAGAGAGCTTTGCCGAAGCGGCGCGGAAAGTAAAAGGAGAACCGATGAACTACACAATAAGAGAACTAAAAGACACTGAATATCCCCTGCTTAACGATTTTCTGTACGAAGCTATTTTTATACCGCCGGGTGTTGAGCCCCCGCCGCGGTCGATACTGAACAATGATGAGCTGCAAGTTTATGTTAAGGATTTCGGGAAAAAGCCCGACGACAGGTGTCTTGCTGCGGTTGCTGACGGAAAAATCGTCGGGGCGGTATGGGTGCGCATAATGGAGGATTACGGTCATATTGACGATGAAACGCCCTCCTTTGCGATATCTCTGTACAAGGACTACAGAGGTCACGGCATTGGTACGGCTCTCATGGAAAAAATGCTGGAGCTACTCAGGGAAAGCGGGTATGGAAAAGCTTCGCTTGCCGTCCAAAAGGAAAATTATGCGGTGAGAATGTACAAAAAGGTCGGGTTTGAGATAATTGACGAAAATAATGAAGAGTATATAATGGTCTGCGATTTGCGGTAACATTTCCGCAGACGCTCAACGACGGAGGGGTATTGTGAACAGAAAAATTTTTGCGGCGATTTTTTCTATGGTACTGCTTTGCTCCTGCGGGAACGGAAATGCTGAAGAACAGTCCGAGACTGCTTCGGAAACAACGTTCACGACAACCGGGTTGGAAACAACGTCCGAGGCGGTTTCCGAGGAAACGGAAAATGTTACAGATGTTGCCGAAGCGGACGAAAAAGTACCTATAACACGGGATTTTTTCAATGATGATGTGGTTTTTGAGGAAGTCATGCTGCCTGTTAAAATTACACATTATTTCACGGTAAATAACGTTCTTTCAAATGAATATGACGCGGCAGGGAACATAATTTGTGAACATACCAATACGACATATGAATACGACTACAACCCCGACGGAACATACAACGGCGTTTTAACTTATGAATGCGGAAAGTTGCGTGAAATAAAACGATATGATAAAGGCGGACGTTGCGTTGAAGACACTTATGTAACAGATACCTCGGAATCTGCGAACAGCTATGAATATGAATTTGACGGTGAGGGACGTTTGATACGCAAATCGGAAATTTATGACGGAGAAAAAAAGAGCTTTGAATACACATATGATAAGGAGGGCAGACTTTACGGAGAGCTATGCAATGCCGCATATTACGGTTACAGCCGTTTAAGACACGAATACGATGAAAACATTGAAAATATTTATTATTTCCGTGACGGCTTGGAGGAAGAAATCCTGTGGAAGATTTTAGAGAAAGACGAAAACGGCAATACGATAAAAGAAACTATTGATATTGGCTCTATAAATAACAGCAACTATATAAACGGAAAGCTTTTCACAGAATACAAATATGACAGTCTGAACCGACTGATATATGAAAACCATACCGTTTCAGACGATTATCTTTACAATGACAGTAACAAAGCAAATGTATATTCGTACACATATGAATATGACGGAGATAATCTGAAAAAGAAAACGACCCGCAATATTCATAAAGACGGAACATCAGAGTACTGGAGCAATACGGAAACTTACGAATATTTTTATGACGAAAACGGCAGGATCATCAAGGAGGTTTACATTTACGACAGTGAGTATGACCCTAACGACGAGTATCCAAACGGATATACCACAGAATATTTTTATAATGACGGCGGCAGCATAATATCGCGTACATACCATACAAACGGCACGCTGCTTAACGAAACGGAATACGCTATAATACCCAAAATAAAAACTGATATTGAATATAAAAATTACAATGAAGTAAATCCATAAAGGAAAGGAAGTACAATAAAATGGCTATTGATAAAATCGTTATAAAGGGTGCAAGAGAACACAACTTGAAAAACGTAAATCTTGAGATACCGAGGGACAAGCTTGTGGTCATGACCGGTCTGTCGGGAAGCGGAAAATCCTCGCTGGCGTTCGACACCATTTACGCCGACGGTCAGAGACGCTACATGGAAAGTCTTTCCTCCTACGCGAGAATGTTTCTCGGACAGATGGAAAAGCCCGACGTGGACAGCATTGAGGGACTTTCCCCCGCAATTTCAATCGACCAGAAAACCACGTCCAAAAACCCCCGCTCAACGGTGGGTACGGTGACGGAGATCTACGATTACCTCCGTCTTTTGTACGCCAGAATAGGCATACCCCACTGTCCCGTCTGCGGACGTGAGATCAAGCAGCAGACCGTTGACCAGATAGTGGACAGGATAATGGAGCTTCCTGCGGGGACAAAAATACAGCTTCTCGCGCCCATTATACGCGGACGCAAGGGCGAACACGTCAAGGAGATAGAGCGGGCAAGAAAGGCGGGGTACGTCCGTATCCGCGCGGACGGTATCATCTACGACCTTTCCGAGGAAATAAAGCTGGAGAAAAACAAAAAGCACAGCATTGAAATTGTCATTGACCGTCTCGTTATAAAGGAGGGCATTGAGACTCGTCTTGCGGACAGCGTTGAGACCGTTTCCACGATTTCGGGAGGACTTGTTATCGCCGACGTTATCGACGGCGAAGAGATACTTT
The DNA here is from genome assembly GCA_014799785.1 of Ruminococcus sp. Classification (GTDB taxonomy): domain Bacteria; phylum Bacillota; class Clostridia; order Oscillospirales; family Ruminococcaceae; genus RGIG8773. The sequence continues at coordinate 8,351 of JAAVHI010000021.1, read as the reverse complement.
TCTCCCAGAATTACGCCTGTCCGGAACACGGAGTTTCAATTGACGAGCTTGCGCCGAGAATGTTTTCCTTTAACAATCCTTTCGGAGCCTGCGAGAAGTGTACAGGTCTTGGCGTGTTCCGCAAGATTGACCCCGATCTGATAATCCCCAACAAAGACCTTTCGCTGAGACAGGGCGCGGTAAAGGCTATGGGCTGGGCGACCACCGACGACAGCTCCATTGCAATGATGTACTTCAAGGGCATTGCCCAGTACTACGGAGTATCTCTTGACACCCCCGTAAAGGACTTGCCGCAGGAGGTCATAGACGTTATTATGTACGGCTCTGACGGCGTTAAACTGAAGCTGCACCGCTCCACCGAGTACGGCGGAGGCGTTTACTATCAGCCCTTTGAGGGAATTATCCCCAACATGGAAAGACGTTACCGCGATACCAATTCCGAGTTCAGCAAAAACGAGATCGAGGACTGCATGACCGAAATGCTCTGTCCCGAATGTCACGGTCAGAGGCTGAAAAAGGAAAGCCTTGCAGTCACGGTGGGCGGCAAAAACATCTCGGAGCTTTGTACGCTTTCCGTGTCGGACTGCATGAGCTTCATAAGCGGTCTGGAGCTTACAAAGCGTGAAAAAATGATAAGCGGTCAGATCGTCAAGGAGATAAAGTCCCGTCTGGGTTTTCTTCAGAGCGTGGGACTGGAATACCTTACCCTTTCCCGTTCGGCGGGAACTCTCAGCGGCGGCGAGAGCCAGCGTATCCGTCTTGCGACACAGATAGGCTCGTCCCTTATGGGCGTGCTGTACATTCTTGACGAGCCGTCCATCGGTCTGCACCAGCGGGACAACAACAAGCTTATCGCTACGTTAAAACGTCTCCGCGATTTAGGCAACACCCTTATCGTTGTTGAACACGACGAGGACACCATGTTTGCCGCAGACTATATCGTTGACATCGGCCCATACGCGGGCGTGAACGGCGGCGAAGTAATATGTTCGGGTACGGTGGAGGACATAATGTCCTGCAAAAAATCCATTACAGGACAGTATCTCAGCGGAAAGCGGTTTATACCAGTCCCCTCCGAACGCCGCACGGGAAACGGCTTTACTCTGGACGTTATCGGTGCTTCCGAGCATAATCTGAAAAATATTGACGTTTCCATACCCCTCGGCACTTTCACCTGCGTTACGGGAGTTTCGGGCAGCGGAAAGTCCTCACTTGTAAACGAGATAATCTACAAGAATCTTGCCGGAAAGCTTAACCGCGCAAAAATACGTCCCGGAAAGTTCGAGCGCATGGACGGTCTTGAAAATCTGGACAAGGTAATTGCTATCGACCAGTCCCCCATCGGCAGGACGCCCCGCTCAAATCCCGCGACCTACACGGGACTTTTCACAGATATCCGCGAACTGTTCGCAAACACAAACGACGCTAAAATGAAAGGCTACACAAGCGGCAGATTTTCCTTTAACGTAAAGGGCGGACGGTGCGAAGCCTGCGAGGGCGACGGCATAATCAAGATAGAAATGCACTTCCTGCCCGACGTTTACGTCCCCTGCGAGGTCTGCAAGGGACAGCGCTACAACAGGGAGACCCTCGACGTTCACTACAAGGGCAAGTCCATTTACGACGTGCTGGAAATGACCGTTGACGAGGGCGTGGAATTTTTCGCAAATCTTCCCAAGCTTGCACGCAAGCTCCAGACCTTGCAGGACGTGGGTCTGGGATACATCAAGATAGGTCAGCCCGCCACCACCCTTTCGGGAGGCGAAGCACAGCGCGTAAAGCTTGCAACGGAGCTTTCCAAGCGTTCCACAGGAAAGACCATATACATTCTGGACGAGCCTACCACGGGACTTCACACCGCCGACGTCCACAAGCTTATTGAAGTCCTCCAGAAGCTTGTGGATTCGGGCAACACGATTCTCGTTATCGAACATAATCTTGACGTTATCAAGTGCGCCGACCACATCATTGACCTTGGTCCCGAGGGCGGCGACGGCGGCGGTACCGTTGTAAAGTGCGGTACCCCCGAAGAGATCGCGTCCTGCAAGGATTCCTATACGGGCAAGTACCTGAAAAAAATGCTGAAAAAATAAAACTAAAACGGAGAGCAGTTTAAGCTGCTCTCCGTTTTAAGTTTTCCGTATCATTCACCGCAGTTTAAGGATTATTAAGACCGTTTGCCTTTATGATAGCCGCGTAATCCTTGTATGAGTAATCCAGATCAACGTCGCCGTTTATGCCGTTCACCTTGCCGGTAGCTGAATACTGCCACATTCCGTAATGACCGTTGTACAGCGAGTTCAGCCTTTCCTCGTCGCCCCAGCAGGCTATCCATATATCGTACTTTTTCAGCGTATTTTCGTTTATGCACGCCTTTATAAAGTTGGGAGAATTGTACACCATTGCATAGTAGCCCGCGTCCTCAAGAACGTCCATGAAAGCAACGATTATAGCCGTTACCTCCTTGCGGGACATTTTCTTGTAGAAATCCTCCTCGATATCCAGCACGATCGGATAATCGGGACTGTAGCCCTTGATCTGCTTCAGGAAGTACTTAGCTTCTCTCTTTGCTTCTGCGGGAGTCGCAGCGTATGTATAGTGGTAAAAGCCGTACGGGATATCGTATTTCTCGCAGCCCTGGACATTTTTGTCCAGCATTTCGTCGGTATGCTCGCTGCCGAAGGAGCTTCTTATCATAACGAAATCTATTCCCGAAACGGAAACCTTTTTCCAGTTGATATTGCCCTGCCACTTGGAAACGTCGATACCGCGCAGGATATCGTCGTACACCGTAACGTTCATTTCAGCCGTGACACCGTTTTCCGTCTTGGCAGTGATGACCGCCGAACCTGCTCCGACACCGATTATTTTTCCGTCAGCTGTGACCTGCGCAACGCTCGAATCGCTCGACCTGTAGGTCAGATCGGCATAAAGTCCGAGAGGGTAGAAGATAACGTCCGTCTTGAACGATTTACCCGCTCTTAGCATGATAAAGCTGTCCGCAAATTCAAGCCCCGTGACCTCGCCTTTTTCTGGCTCTGCGTCCACCTCGCCGTCGGAGCCTGTTACAACGAAGTAAACGTTCTTTTTCCTGCCGCCCGACGTTTCAAGCTGTACCTTTGCCTCACCGTATCCCACAGCCGTAACAAGGCCGTCCTGATCAACCTTTACAATGCTTTTATTGAAATTTCTGTATGTAACATAGTCGTCCGATTTCAGCGGAGTAAAGGCGTACTTGATCTGAAAGGTACTGCCTATTTTGATCTGATTTGTCTGCTTTACTTTGAGGCGGATATTTCTTGCGGGAAGAGTGACCTCGTGATACTCGTCCTCAAAGCCGCCCGCAACGGCGTTGTCGTCCTCAACAGCGGGAGCTTCTCCGCCGAAATCGTCCTGCTCGCCGACGTCCGTATCTGCGTCGAAATCTAAGTTTTCTCCGTCCTCGGTCAGATCGGCGTCGTCGGACATAATTGTATCCACATCTTCAAGCTCTTCAGCAAAAACGGTAAGTCCTGCCGAACCGAACGCCATGCAAACCGAAAGCGCCGCGCCGACAAACCGTCCGAATAAATTTTTCTTCACTTTACCAGTCTCCTCCAATAATTGTTCCACGGCATAAGCGCCGTGAAAAAATACAGTATATATTTATTCTATAATAATACAGCCCCGATGTCAAGTATTTTGTCGGATTTCCATAAAAAACAAGGAAAAACGCCGCGCCGGGATCATCTGTTTTCATCAAGGTAGTTCTGAACGCGGTTCTGAATTGTTCCCGCCACCTCCTCCGCGGACTTCTGTCCCGCGAAATATGCGCCCGCTTCTTCCTGAACTATCACGGAAAGATTTCTGTCCCTGCGCTGCACCGTTTCGACAGACTTCAAAAATTCCATGGCTCTTTCCGCGTCCGCGGTGTCGGGGTAGCCTATGTCTATCCAATTTCCGCCTGAGTAAAATCTGTTTTCCTCATCGTAATAGGTCTTGCCGTCGCCGCCTATGTACTCAAACGGCTTTTGCTCGTTCTCGAATTTCTTTTCAAGTGAGGAAAGCTTTATAGGTGAGCTGCCCGAATTCTGCTCCGAATACATATCCTGATATTCGTCGCTCAGAAAAGCTTTTACAAATTTCCACGCGCCGTCGGGTACTGCCGTTTTGGAGGATATGGCAAACCGTACTCCGCTCATATCGCAGAAGCTTGAGCCGTTGCCCTTTGAGGAGGGATAGCCCTTGAATGTGACCTGCTCGCCCAGATATCCCTTTTCCGCAGTTCGGAAGTACATTGGAGTGCCCGCAAAGGCAAGCTCCATAAGCTGTCTGTCCTCCCTTATATTGGACATCAATTCATCTGTGTCGGGGCCGTATTCGGATTCTTCGTCCGGAAACTTATTGCATAATTTCAGTACGCTTATAAATTCGTCGCTGTCAAAATAGCATTTGCCCTTGCTTCTGTCGATATAGCTGTCGCTGCAATTGTACAGGAACTGGTTCAGCAGATAGTCCTTGCGGTATTCGCCAAGTATCTCCCTGCCGGTGAGGTTTTCGGTAATTGCGTTAAATTCCTCCATAGTCCAGCCCGGCTCCTCGCCAAGACGTGAAGCTTTTCCGAAAAGGGTGATAATATCAAATACGGGGACGATCTCATAAAGCTTACCGTTGACTTCATAAGCTTTGAAGTAATTTTCCAGATAATCGGAGCGGTCGAAATCCGGGTCGTTCTTCATAAAATCGTACATATTCGCAAGCAGACCCTTTGAAATGTAGCTGTCCGCGGGAATGTCGTAAAAAAGCTCGTCCTTGCCAAGAATAAGCACGTCGGGGACGTTTCCCGAAATCATATCCATGTTCATGCGCTCCGAACCGTTTTCGTAGTCGGCATAGGAGGTAAGCTCTATTTCGTATTCAAGATTGTTTCGGTTGAAGCTCAGTATCTGCTGTTTTACGTCATTGTCAAGCTTCAGGGCAAACAGCTTTATAAGCTTTCTGTCGGGAAGCTCTTCGGGCGGTATCTCGGTGAGCAGCGATATATACACATCGTCATAGTTCAGGTCTGCGCTGCTTCCGTGATATTTATACGCATTGTTCTGACAGAGTATCCTGCCGTCGGGTAGAGCGTTAATGGTATCTGTAGGTATCGAGTTCGTGTCCATGCCCGATTTTATCCAGTCCAGAATGACCTCGGTATCGCCCGTTTCAATGTCGTATCCCGCAAGCCCCGACACGCGGGAAATAAGCAGGTCGTATTTGTCCGTGCCGTTTATAAAAGTGCCGTTTGTGGCAATGTGATAACGCTCGCCAAGCTTTTGGGCTTCAAGGTCAAGCTCAACAAGCTCGGACTCATCTATCCAGCTCGGTATGCTTTCATCCCACGTCATAACGGTGTACACCATAAAAGTCCTGCCGTCTGCCGTTTGGCACAAGCCCGAAATGTAAGCGGCTTCGGCAGGGGTATTGTCCTTAAAGACCGTTTCCACCTCTCCGTCCGCGGCAATGACCGCCGCACCCGTGCCCGCTGCGATAAGGTAACGACCGTTTTCAAGGGGAATAAAGCCCCTGATAATCGAGAGACTTCCGCCCATGACATCTTTAAAAGCATTGCCGACGCGGAATTTTCCAAGCATTTCCCCATCGGAAGAAAAGCGGTAGACGGTAAGACTTTCGTCGGAATAACTTTGTACAGCAACGGAAACAACGCCGTCACCGTCCACGCAAACAGCGGAGATATGCAGAGAATAGCTCGTGACGTCAAAATCAAGCTCGGTCTCCTTTTCGACAGTGCCGTCAATATTTATAATGCTGAGGATATAAGATACGCTCTGAAAGAAATCGTCCTCACCGTAAATATATTTTGTACCCAGCATATAGATTTTTTCGTCCCTGCACATGACCTTTTCTATTACGTCCAGACCGTCCGCAAGCTCTATCCTGTCCTCCCTGTAGACGTGGGCTTTTGAGGCTGTTTCCGGTTCGGGAGCGGGCTTGCCGCAGGACGACACCGTCAGGCACAGTGCCGCCGCGGTCAGCGCCGCAAAAATTTTTTTTAACATACTAATTCTCCTTTAGCGGTTCTCGTCCAGATAATTCTGCACGCGGTTCTGAATAGTTTTCGCGACCTCCTCCGCGGATTTCTGTCCCGCGAAATATGCTCCCGCTTCTTCCTCAACTATTGCCGTAACATATCTGTCATTGCGCTGTACCGTCGTTACGGTCTTGATAAAATTCATCATTCTCTCTGCGTCCGCCTCGTCGGGGTAGCCTATATCAATATCTGTCGTACCTGTGTAGTACCAATTTTCATTTATATATTGTGTAACTCCATTGTTGTCTACATATTCATAAGGCTTCTGCTCATTGGCATATTTCTTCTCAATTGCGGAAAGCTTTATGGGAACTCTGCTGTCCCCCTGTTCCGAAAATTGCTCCTGATATTCATCGGAAAGGAAAGACTTTACAAATCTCCAAGCCCCCTCGGGTACTGACGGCCTTGACGATATTGCAAATTTTATTCCCAAATGATCAATGAAGCATGAACCGTTCCCCTTTGAACAGGGGAAGCCTTTCAGCGTTACGCTGTCCCCGAAATCTCCATTTTCAAGAATGCGGATATCGCTCGGCGTGCCTGCGCCGCTGTCCCACAAAAGCTGATTGTCCTCCCGCAGAGACCTTGCCGTTTCATAGACGTAGGGATAATCCTCGGGAGCGGGATTTTCCTCTAAAAATTTATTGCAGAATTTCAGCACGCTTATAAATTCGTCGCTGTCAAAATAACATTTGCCCTTATTTCTGTTGATATAGCTGTCACTGCAATTGTTCAGAAACATCTCCAAAACGTGATCCTTGCGATATACGCCGAGAATTTCCTCTCCCGTCATATTTTCGGTAAGAGCAGAAAATTCCTCCATAGTCCAGCCCTCTTTTTCTCCAACACGGGAGGTCTTTCCTGCAATAGTACCAATGGTGAACGTCGGGGCAATTTCATAAAGCTTGCCGCCGACCTCGTATGCCTTAAAATAATTTTCAAGATAATCGGAGCGGTCAAAATCGGGGTCGCTGTCCATAAAGTCATACAGATTTGCAAGCAGTCCCTTTGAGATATAGCTGTCTGCAAGGATATCATACCCTGCGCCGTCCTTGCCAAGCACAAGCACGTCGGGAACGTTTCCCGCAATCATATCCGCGTTCATTCTCTCCAAGCCGTCCTCATAGTCTGCGTAGGAAGTCAGCTCTATTTCATATTCGGGATTGTTCCTGTTGAATTCCAGCATTTGCTGCCTTATGTAGTCACTCAAGTTCAGAGCGAACAGCTTTATAAGCTTTCTGTCGGGAAGCTCCTCGGGCGGTATTTTGGTAAGGAGCGATATGTACTCTTTGCCGCGGTGTCCAATGCTGCCGTACCATTTCATATCGGTATTCAGGAACATTATCCTGCCGTCGGGGAGAATATTTATTTCCCCCTCAATATTACCCTTGTCAATGCCAGATTTTACCCAGTCAAGAATTAATTCCGTGTTCCCTGTTTCAAGGTCGTAACCCCAAAGCCCCGAGTCGCGGGAGATAAGCAGGTCGTATTTGTCCGTACCGTTCCGAAAACCGCCGATTGACGCAATACTGTGGCTTTCGCCCATTTTTCCGCCCTCAACGTCCACCTCAACAAGCGCATTTTCACTTACTGCGCTTGAAGCCGTTTTGTCCCACCAAAAAGTTTTGAGCGTCATAAATATCCTGCCGTCCGAGGTTCTGCACAAGCCTTCGGCATAGCTCTCTTCTGCCGGATTGCTGCTCTTGATTATCTTTTCTATTTTGCCCTCTGCGGTAATTACAGCCGCACTCTTGCCCGACGTTACCGTAACAAGATAACGTCCGTTTTCAATGGGCAGAAATCCGTTCAGATCCAAGCTTCCCATGCTTTTCAGCTCTTCAAGACCCTCATCTATCTGCGCACTGCCAAGCTTTTCTCCGTCACTTGAAAAGCGGTGTATCGTAAAGCCTTCGGAAACAAAATCATTTATGACAACGGATATGATACCGTCACCGTCAATGCAGGCATCTTCTATGTAGGGAGGGAACACCCCGCTGCCAATGTCCATCTCGAATTCCTTTTCAAGCCCGCCGTCGGTGTTCATAACGTCAATGATGTATTTTACCGAATACTTCCCGTCCCCGTTATCGGTGCTTTTTGTTGCTAACAGATATATCGACCCGTCATGGTACATTATTTTGTTTATTTCGTTCAGCTCTTCCGCAAGCTCTATCCTGTCCTCCCTGTAGACGTGGGCTTTTGAGGCTGTTTCCGGTTCGGGAGCGGGCTTGCCGCAGGACGACACCGTCAGGCACAGTGCCGCCGCGGTCAGCGCCGC
>JAAVHI010000020.1 GCA_014799785.1 Ruminococcus sp. | reverse complement strand
TAAATTTTGATTTAGCGGGGAGCCCCCGCGGGCTGAGTCACCCCCGCCGTAATATGTTCAGAACATTAATTATGCTATTGCCCCCTCAAGGGGGCGGGTGAATTTTTATTTGGCACAACATTTAGGCGGCTTCGCCGCCTAAGATTTGTTACATGGTGCGTAAAATCAAAATTTATTTCCTTGAAAATTCGCGGCAATTCCTTTACAACGTCAGCAAAATATGGTATAATATTTATAATTATCGTGATTTTTAAGGAAGTGTTATTTTGTCCTACAATAAAGAAAATATCCGCAATTTCTGCATTATCGCCCACATAGACCACGGAAAATCCACCCTTGCCGACCGTATCCTCGAACTTACCTCCACAGTTGCAAAGCGCGACATGGAGGAGCAGCTTCTCGACAATATGGACATCGAACGCGAGCGCGGAATTACCATAAAAGCCCGTGCGGTGCGTCTCAACTATACCGCTCAAAACGGTCAGACCTATGTTTTCAACCTTATCGACACCCCCGGTCATGTGGACTTCAACTACGAAGTGTCCCGCTCGCTTGTCGCCTGCGAAGGTGCGGTGCTTATCGTGGACGCTTCACAGGGTATCGAGGCGCAGACCCTTGCCAACACCTATCTTGCAATAGAAAACGATCTGGAGGTAATGCCCGTCGTAAACAAGATAGACCTGCCCTCCGCCGATCCCGAACGGGTCTGCAACGAAGTGGAGAACATAATCGGAATCCCCGCAATGGACGCTCCGCGTATTTCCGCGAAGCTTGGTACTAACGTTGAGGAAGTCCTCGAAAGAATTGTAACCGACATACCCTGCCCCAAGGGGGACAACGAAAGTCCTTTGAAAGCCCTTATTTTTGACTGCTTTTACGACAGCTACAAGGGCGTAATTATTTACGTCCGCGTTATCGACGGCGCAGTCAAGACGGGTCAGACTATCCGTCTTATGGCGACGGGAGCGGAGTTCACCGTGGTTGAGGCGGGCTACATGGGAGCGACCGAGCTTGTTAACGCGGGAGGGCTTAACGCGGGTGAGGTTGGCTACATCACAGCTTCCATAAAATCAATCAGCGACACAAAGGTGGGCGACACCGTTACCGACGCGGAAAATCCCTGCGCCGAAGCTCTCCCCGGCTACCGCGAAGTGAACCCCATGGTGTTCAGCGGCGTTTACCCTGCCGACGGAGCGCGTTACGGCGACCTGCGTGACGCGCTGGAAAAGCTTCGTCTTAACGATGCGTCCCTGTCCTTTGAGCCTGAGACCTCCGTTGCGCTGGGCTTCGGATTCCGCTGCGGCTTTCTGGGACTTCTCCACATGGAAATAATTCAAGAGCGTCTTGAACGGGAATACAATCTCGACCTTATCACCACCGCTCCCTCGGTAATTTACAAGGTAAATCTTACCAACGGCGAGACGGTCTATATCGACAACCCCACAAACTATCCCGAACCGTCGGTTATAGCGACTGCGGAAGAGCCTATGGTAAAGGCGTCCGTGTTTTCTCCCAGCGAATACGTGGGCAACATCATGGAGCTTTGTCAGGGCAGACGCGGCGTTTTCAAGGACATGAAGTACCTTGACGAGACCCGCGTGGAGCTTCACTATGAGCTGCCGTTGAACGAGATCGTATACGACTTTTTCGATGCACTCAAATCCCGCACAAAGGGGTACGCTTCTTTCGACTACGAAATGCTTGGATACGCTCCCTCGAAGCTTGTTAAGCTTGACATCATGCTTAACGGCGAGGTGGTGGACGCGCTTTCCTTTATCGTACACGCAGACAACGCCTACGGCAGGGCGCGGAAAATTGCCGAAAAGCTAAAGGACAACATTCCCCGCCAGCTTTTTGAAGTGCCCATTCAGGCTGCAATCGGCGGAAAAATAATCGCCCGCGAGACCGTCAAGGCAATGCGCAAGGACGTTCTTGCAAAGTGCTACGGCGGCGATATCACCAGAAAGAAAAAGCTGCTCGAAAAGCAGAAGGAGGGCAAAAAGCGTATGCGTCAGCTGGGTACTGTGGAGGTTCCGCAGGAGGCGTTTATGGCTGTCCTGAAGCTTGACGACTGACCATGCAAGGAGGTAAACCATGAAAGCAAAAGCATTTTTAACGGCGGCAGTTTTATCTGCGGCGTGTATGTTTTCGTCCTGCGGAAATACTAACGCAGGAGAACCTGTGGAAAATCATTTTGCGGAAATTCTCTCCGTCAGCGAAAATCCCGTATTTGTCAGCATAATTCTTGATGACGTCACGACGACCGATATGCTGAGCGGCGGAGCTTCGGAAAGCCTTAGCGAGCTTGCTTCCGCGGTAAACTCGGCAAGTCTTACGAAAAATCCCGACCCGTACGATCTGCCCGACCCCGACACTATAGCGCTGCAAATAGAGATACTGAGGAACGGTTCGGCGGAGCAGCAGGGTATGGATTTCTGCATTATGAATCTTTACAAGGACGGAACGCTCAGTGTTTTCGGTACGGAGCAGTTCAGCGGCGAGTCGGCAAGCTATAATCTGTCCGAACAGGACTTGAAAAAAATCAAGACTGCCGCGGAAAAGGTTTCTGCCGAGCGGACAAGCTATCCCCAGCCTATGAGGATAACCGACCCGATTTCGTCCTATTCTCATTCGGGCGCAATGATCTATCCCGCAGGTGTGTCTTGGGACTATGCTGTTCCCGACAACCCGAATCTGCACAGTGCGATTAATGCCGATGCGGTTCACGCGCTTGACGAGCTGGCTTCAAACGATAAAATAGAGCGCTTGTACTCGGCGTCTGTTTTACTGGAATTTCCCGCAGGCTTTGAGCCCAACAAGGTTACTATAAAAGGCTGGGATATTTCCAAAAAGGGAGACACTTCCCCCGAAACGATATATCACCCGAAAACAGAGTACGAAAACAACTTTCCCTCGACGGGTGACTACACGGGATTTTTTCTGCTTGAAAGCAACACCGTCTATATGGTCACTGTTACCTACGACAGCACAAAAAGCGAAGAGCGGGGCTTTTCGGGAAGCGCAGACTACTACTTTGAAACGGGAGAATTAAACGAATAAAAGATACCCATGCCAAGCGAACAAACCGCGAAGCATGGGTATTTTTTATTCGTTCTCAATTTTTTCAATAAAGCTTTTCAGCTTTGTGTAGGTCTCGTCGCTGAGGATATGCTCAATGCGGCAGGCGTCCTCCTCGGCGTTTTCAGCCGATACGCCCAGCGTTTCCGTCAGGAATTTCCGCAGCAGCAAATGCCTTGCATAAACCGATTCCGCCTTATCCCTGCCCGACTCCGTAAGGATTATCTGTCCCCCCGGCTCGACCTCGATATAGCCGTAGGACTTCAATATCCCCATGGCTCGGCTTATGCTTGGCTTTGAATAGCCAAGCTCGTTGGCAACGTCTATGGAACGCACAAAGCCCGTCCTTTTTTGAAGTATCAGTATGGTCTCCAGATAGTCCTCGCCCGATTCACGAATCGCCACAAAATCTCCTCCGTCCTGTTTTGACAGGGGGAAACGCGTCAATTTCCGCAGTTTCCCCGCATTATTTTCAATAAATATCTTCCCACCTGTCCTCGTCCGCGGGACAGTACATTCGCTTATAGACCGCTCTCAGCTCCACATAGCAGCCGCATTTCGCGCACACTCCGCCGCTCAGTTCACTGCACCCTGTACAGGCTGAAAGCCGCGCCGAATAGACCTCCTCCGAGACCCGCCGCTCCTTTGGAACGGCTTCTATCAGCCCGCGTACTTCCTCGTATGCCGCGGTCATGTCCGTCTGGGAAAGCAGACATTTTTTGCATATTTTATACTGCTGCCTCATGAAAGTACGACGGACACCACCGAGCAAGGAGGAAGCTTGATTATCGCCGAATTTCCGTCAAGCTTTACATCATGCGGCTTCGGAGCCACCTTTTCCTCGTCTCCGCCGAAATCGTTGTACGCTCTCACGTCCGCGGAAAGTATCTGCGCTTCTGCGGATTTGGGCTCAAAGCCGACGATTCCGCAGTCCAGCTCGTACTCTTCGTCAAGAGAGCAGTTGGCGGCCGTGATAGTTATTTTTCCGTCCTTGACGGATACGCTCTGGGATATTGCGGGAATTGTTCCTCCCGCCGTCTCGTTCTCGCAGAAGCTGTACAGAAGCTCGCCGTCCTGATGGGTCTTGAACATATTGAAAACGTGGTAGGTAGGCGTTTTCAGCATATTTTTGCCGTCGGTGAGTATCAGCGCCTGAAGCACGTTTACCGCCTGAGCGATGTTCGCCATGACCACTCTGTCGGAATGACTGTTGAAAATGTTCAGGTTGCAGGCGGCGACGATAGCGTCCCGCATGGTGTTCTGCTGATAAAGGAAGCCGGGATTTGTGCCCGGTTCAACGTCGTACCAGCAGCCCCACTCGTCCACGATCAGACCTATAGTTTTCTGCGGATTGTGCTTGGACATTACCTCACAGTGACGTGTTATAAGCTCCTCCATAAAAAGCGTTTTTGAGATTGTGGAGTAGTACTCCTCGTCGCTGAAATCCGTGGAGCTGCCCTTTTTGCTCCAGTCGCCGGTGGGTAGCGTGTAGTAGTGCAGGGAAATTGCTTTTGTGTGGCAGTCCCATACCATGCTCATAAGCTTGTCAGTCCAGTTGTAGTCGTCGCCGCTTGGACCGCAGGCGACCTTGTACAGCTCGTTTCCGCTGTAGTTTTTGCAGAAGCTCTGGTACTGACGGTACAGGTCGGCGTAAAATTCGGGGCGCATATTTCCTCCGCAGCCCCAGCTTTCGTTGCCGATGCCCAGATATTTCAGCTTCCAAGGCTTTTCCCGACCGTTTTTGCGGCGCAGGTCAGCCATGGGGGACTGTCCGTCAAAGGTGATGTACTCTATCCATTCGGAAAGCTCCTGAACCGTGCCGCTGCCGAGATTTCCCGCAAGATAGGGTTCGCAGCCTATCGCCTCGCACATATCGAAAAACTCGTGAGTGCCGAAGGAATTGTCCTCGGTAACGCCGCCCCAATTGGTGTTTACCATTTTTTTGCGTGAGGATTTTTCCCCGATACCGTCTTTCCAGTGGTACTCGTCGGCAAAGCAGCCGCCGGGCCAGCGGAGGACGGGCATACGGATCTCCTTAAAGGCTTCGATAACGTCATTCCTTACGCCGTTTGTGTTTGGTATGGACGAGTCCTCGCCCACATAAATGCCGTTGTAAATACATCTTCCCAAATGCTCGGAGAAGTGTCCGTACAGTTCGCGGTTTATGTGGGATTTCCTGTCAAGCGCATTGACAGTCATTTTCAGTTTTTTCATAATTTTTCTCCTTTATTTGTATTCTTCAAGAAGCTTGATCGGATCGGGTCTGCACCATAAGCTGTAGTGTTCAAACCATCAATAATCGCTTGTAAACACCTGTACCCAATAGGTGTAGCCGTCGCTTGAGGTATACGAGCCGACGCCAATTCTGGTGAAATTTTCGTTAAGGATATTCTTGCGGTGACCGTCCGAGTTCATCCATTTATCCATAACGGCTTTGGCGGAGCTTAAGCCCGCCGCAATATTTTCGCCCGCATATACGTTTACAATGCCGTTTTCCTGAAGCAGGGAAGAACACTGCGAACCGTCGGGTCTGGTGTGAGAGAACTTGACGGCTATCTCCTTTGCCCTTTGGTCGGCTATGGCGTTGAGGGTGTCGTCGCTTTTAAGTGAGGATACCCTTTTGGTGGAGCGTTCCGCGTTCACCAGCTCGATAACTTCCTCCGAAACACTCGTGCTCTTTTTATCGGAGGAACCGCCGACGTTTACGGTTATGGTCTTGGAGGCGAGATTTGCAAATTTCTTTGCATATATCTTGACATTGGCAGTACCGTTTTTCTTTGCCTTAATTGTAAGGGTTATCTTATTGCCGTCCCATTTGCCCCATGACAGCGAGCAGACGTCCTTGTCCGAATTTTTAACAGCGATATCCTTAGAGCCCTTGACCGTGATCGTCACCTTTTTGGACTGACCCTTTTCCAGATCAACGGTGTCCTTATTGGAGGAGATAAAGGACTTTTTAACTATGATCCTGCATTTCAGATCTATACCCTTTGCCTTTGCGTGAACATAGGTAGAGCCTGTGCTTTTGCCGACTATTTTAGCGGACTTTCCGTCAGAGGAGGCAATTTCCGCCACCGATTCGTTTACTACCGACCATTGCAGATCCTTATCCGTGCCCGAAGCTTTAAGCGTTACAGCGTAGTCGATCGGAAGATTTACCTTTGACTTGTTAAGCTTAGGCGAGGCTGCCGAAGCGGGGACGGTGCAAAGCGCGGCTGTCATGACCGCGGCAGAAATGATGCAAAGCAGTCTTCGAAAAAAAGATTTCATGGCGATACCTCCGTACAAATTAGTTAAAATAATTATAACTCCAAAACTAATTTTTGTCAATGGCAGGTGAGGAAATTTCACGGAGATGGGATTTCTACCTATNAGCNGTAAATTTTGATTTAGCGGGGAGCCCCCGCGGGCTGAGTCACCCCCAACGCAAGATGTTCAGAATATTAATTATGCTATAGCCCCCTCAAGGGGGCGAGTGAATTTTGATTTTGTTACTTTGTACGCTAAAGCAAAATTTATCTTTAAAAATATCTCAGCACGCTCGCTATATCGCCTCATTACACGACCGCCGTAACTTCGCCGCTTGTCGCTTTTTGTCGGATAATTTCCATTGACTTTTGGAATAAAATGGTATATTATATTACTATAGCGACCATAATATTCCAAAAAGATAAGGATGATGAAGATGATTTGTCCAAACTGCGGAAAGGAATACAACGAGAGAATGACCTGCTGCATAAGCTGCGGAACCGATCTTGTACCCTATGAGCAGGGCACGGAGCAGACAGCTTTTGAGCCGCTGATACCGGAAGAAAGCTTTCACGCGGCAGTTTCCGAGAGCGCGGGCTTTGTCAGGGAAATATCGGGACACTCAGCCGCTCCGGCCGCTCCCGCGGAGGATATCCGCGAAGAAATACCCGTCCCCTCCGCCGCGGAAAGGTCTTCGCTTTCCGTTTCCGGAGCGGCAAGATTTGCAGGGTCTCTCATATCGTCTTTGATGATGTTTGCGTTCATACTGCTTTTTTCTGTGTCGTCCGCAGTAAGACTTGCCACAAGCGATGTAAAGATAGCGCGCTTTGCAGAAAGTCTCGACGTCATGAATCTGCCCGCGTCGGAGACGGCTATCCCCACGGAGGGATACGGCGTATCGGAAGACGCAACGGTTCAGGAAGCGATATTCGTTATGTCGCAGGGAACAGGTCTCAGCCGCGATGATATCAAAAAAATTTACGAGACCTCAACAATACAGGAATTTATCACCGCTCAGCTTACGGAATACGCTCTGTTTATCCGCAGCGGAAAAATTCCCGAAAAGCTTACCGCCGACAAGCTGAAAGGCGTTTTCAGCGAAAATTTGAATCTTATCGACGACGCGCTCGGCAGACCGCTTTCCCAGCACGACATTAATATGGCGTTTTCGGAAATAGACAGCGTCCAGCCTGTTCTGGACAAGCTTTCTCCCGATTCGCTGGAAGAGCTTATGGGCGGCGGAGGCATTACTGCGCTGAGGCTGCTTAGTTCAATGCCGATAATAATAGGTGCGGCCGCGCTTGCAATGGCGATGCTTCCGCTGCTCAGAGCAATAAACAAAAAAAGCTCCGCAATGCTTCGCTGGGGAGGCGGCGCGGCGCTTGCGGGAGGGGCGGCGGTATCCGCGACTATCTTTCTTTTTACGGTACAGCCTGCGCCTATCCGGGACAAGCTTTTCCGAAGCATAGCAAAATGCGCCGCGGATGTGATATCCCCCGATATGTACCGCATAGGCGGGGGGTTGGCGGTACTGGGAGCGGTAATGCTGATCTGGGCGGGAACGCTGAAAAAAGCCCGGTCGGCGGACAGCTAAACCGAAAGACCGTTAAAGATCAAAACGGGCAGGAAAGCTTCACGCTTCCTGCCCTCGGTATTTTTTACAGCGCGCAATATCATTCGGAAAGCTCGATACTGTCTGCGTCCGCATCGGCAAAATCGCCGTCGTTGGAAAATTCATAATCTGCATAACCGTCGCTTTCCTCAGCGGTATCGTAATAGTCCAGACCGTCAGTACTCAGCGCAGATGTGTCAAGACCGTCCATGTCTCCCGGAACAAATGCGGCAGCCTGCGGCTCCGGCTCCGGCTTGGGAGGCTCTTTTTCCGCGGCGGGAGCGGGCGTTTTTTCAGGCCTTGTGAAAAATTCGTCCGGCTGAAGCGGCTGGGGTATATCAGGTACGGGCATGGGAGCTGGTCTGCTGTTTTCGGCAAAACTGCCCGCGGGAGCATTCCCCGTATTTTCGGCTGCCGACGGAGACGGAGAATAGTATCCGGTTTCGGCGGCAGGGGACGCCGGTCTCATTTTCTTGTAGACGATAACTCCTGCCGCAGCAAACGCAGCGATTATAACAAGTCCCACGATAAGGCTGATATAGGGGGCGTTAAGATTGCGGTAGATCACAAATTCGTACGGGATAACGTGCTGCTCCGCCTCGTAAACGCTGTCGTAAAATTCATTTTCCATAAACCACTCGGTTAATAAAGGCATGAGGTCGTCGTCAATTTTCTTGACCCTTGCAACGATATACATTTCGGTAAAATCAAAATCGGTGTCGCCGCTTATGTATTTCCATGTATCGTTGCGTACGTCTAAAAGAGTTCTTCTGTCGTTAATATTTGAAGCCGATATAGTTACATAAAGATCATTTGCCTCGTCTGCTTCGTTGATAAGCGGCATGAGGAAATACTCCTCCGAGGTTCTGGAGGACGTCTCTATTCCCATAGTGGTTTCGGTGGTGGTTTCACTTGCGTAGCAGTCGTAAATATTGGCGACATATCCCTGAACAAAGCCGCCCTTTTTAACGTCCGCCATGCTGTCGTAATTGAAGTCGGGAACGTAACCGTTGATCTTGATAACGTCGGATACGCCCTGCACCGTAAGGACTACTCCAATCACAAAAAGAAAAATCAGAACTATTGTCACCCTAACTTTAAACATTAATTTGTACCCCCATATAATCCTTAGTTAAACGTTTTCGCGCATAAATAAATTTTAGCATATCCGACCATATATGTCAAGTGTTTTTTGATCTAACTAACAGAGGTTGGTTTTCAAGTGTAAATTTTGATTTAGCGGGAAGCCCCCGCAGGTTGAGTCACCCCCAACGCAA
>JAAVHI010000019.1 GCA_014799785.1 Ruminococcus sp. | reverse complement strand
TGTTTATTTCAGCAGTTCTCACACCTGATCCTCCCTTTCAATTTCGCCGAGAATTTCATCGAGAGCCTTGACTACAGCTTCATTTTCCTCGCGTGTTCCCGCGGTAATCCTGATGTAGCTTCCCATAAATCTTATTGCGATAGACCTTTCAAGGAGCCGTTCATACAGCTCCTTTGACAAGGACGTTTTAATAAACACAAAATTCGTTACCGAATCGTACACCTTTTCAAGTCTTACATATTTTTTGGAAAGAGCAAGGATCTCCTCCTGTAAAGCTTTTCGGCTTTCCACTATCTGAACGCACAGATCTTCAAGAAGTTCCTTTTCTTTAAGCACTGCCCCGCATACCGCCTGAGAGATAGAGTCGGTATTATAGGGAGACTTAACGCTTCTGAGCGCGGTCGTAATAGTGTCCCCCGCCACAGCAAAGCCCATGCGGAGTCCTGCCAGACCCATGGACTTTGAACAGGTTTTGAGAACGATAAGATTGTCGTAATTCTCCACCTCGTCAAGGATACTCTGATCCCAGAAGTCCATATATGCTTCGTCAATAATTACAAGGCAGAACACGTTTTTCACAAGCTTGATAATATCCTGCTTAGTAACGCCCAGCGACGTGGGGTTGCAGGGATTGGAGAAAATAACCGCCTTTATCTTATTGTTGTTGCAGTAGGAAATAACTTTGGGTATGCTTATATGCAGCGAGGCCTCTTTAGGCAGCGTCTCAACATTCAGTTCATACAGACTTCCGTAAAAAGCGTACATGGAAAAGTCCGGCGACAGCGTCAAGATCTTGTCGTCGGTTTCCAGAAAACAGCTTGTGATAATGCTTATAAGCTCGTCGGAGCCGTTTGCCGCCGTAACTGATTTTTCGGGTATCCCGTAGTATTCGGCAAAAGCCTTGACAGCCTCGGCAGCCATAGGGTCGGGATAGCGGTTAAGCTGCACGTTTGAAACAGCTTCCGCGATCTTGTCTTTCAAGTTGTCATTTATGTTGAAAAAAGATTCGTTTGCGTCAAGTCTGATTTGGTAGTTTCCCTCAACGGGGTCGTATGGTTCTATTTTTTTAAGCTTTGAATTTAATTCGTACATAATAATTTCCTTTCAATTTGTTCATAACATTATTTAATACAAGTTACGGAGACAAAACAAACACTTGATTAGGATAACCAAATTCCTCCGTAAGTTCACCCTCTGTAAATCCGTATTTTTTGTAAAGGCGGCGCGGAGCAATTCCCTTTATGTCATCCTCGCGGAAAGTAGAAACCGTAATATTCTTTGTTCTGTCCAAATCGTTCAAAGCAGCTTCCACCAACGCGCTGCCTATGCCTTGCTTGCGGTATTCGGGCAGTACTGCAAGACAACATATCATATTGTGTTTTTTTGATAAAAGCAAAACACCCGCAATTTTTTCGCATTCCTTTACACACAGCGCACGCTTGTCTTTCATAAATTTCAGTACCGTTTCTTTATGTTCCTCAATTGCCGTTTCTGTTTCCAGACCGGGGAACTCCTGTTTAACGGTATTTACAAGTTCCATCCAAGAAGAAATATCTTTCTCATTTCCATACAGTACCATAATTTATTCTCCTGCAAATAGAATTGTCAACCGTCAAACCGTACCTTTATGGCATTTGCGTGAGCGGTAAGTCCCTCACGCTCGGCAATGCAGACAATATCGTCCTTTGCGTCAAGCAGAGCCTGNTCNGTGTAGTAAATAAAGCTTGAACGCTTTGTAAAGCTGTTNACCGAAAGCGGCGAGAAGAACCTTGCCGTNCCGCTTGTGGGCAGGACGTGGTTGGGTCCCGCAAAATAGTCTCCCAANGGCTCNGGAGCGTANTTGCCCAAAAATACCGAACCNGCGTTGTCTATCTGACCGATATACTGCATGGGATTNTCCACCTGCATTTCAAGGTGTTCGGGAGCAAGTCCGTTTGCNAGCTCAATGGCTCTGTCTATCGNNTCGGTAACAATNACCGCNCCGTAATCNGACAGNGATTTTTCNATNATNTCTTTTCTCGAAAGAGCGCTGCACTGTCTTTCAANCTCGGCAATAGTTTTGTCGGCAATATCCTCGCTTGTNGTNATAAGTATNGCNGAAGCAAGNTTGTCNTGCTCNGCCTGNGACATAAGGTCNGCGGCAAGATATTTGGGNTCGGCAGTNTCGTCCGCAACNACNANAATCTCGCTGGGACCCGCTATCATGTCAATGTCAACCTTGCCGTACAGAAGCTTCTTTGCNGTAGCAACGAAAATATTTCCGGGACCTACAATCTTGTCAACCTTGGGNATAGTNTCCGTACCNTANGCAAGAGCCGCNACAGCCTGCGCTCCGCCCGCAAGNAAAACNCTGTCCACGCCGCATATNGCCGCCGCCGCAAGAATATCCTTGTTNGGCGTGCCGTCNNTAAGCGGAGGGGTTATCATNATAATTTCCTTNACACCNGCAATNTTGGCGGGAACAGCGTTCATCAGCACCGAGGAGGGNTACGCNGCCGTACCNCCNGGAACGTAAAGTCCCACTCTTTCAAGACCTCTCACACGCTGACCCANAATAACNCCGTTGTCGTGAGGNTCAATGAAGCCCTGNTCTTTCTGACGGCTGTGGAAAGCNGAAATATTCTCCATAGCATTNAGCANNGCGCTNGTGAANGCTTCGTCCGCNTCGGTAAGCGCGTCCTGAATTACCTCNANNGGNACTTCNTAATATTCGGGAAGNTTNCCGTCAAACTGTAAAGTATANTCCTTTACAGCCTTGTCNCCGTTNGTCTTAACGTTNTCAATNATTTCGGACACNATTTCCGTGACCTTTTTATCNGTTTCGCCGTTGCGTTTTTCAACCTCTTTAAGAAATTCCGTTTCGCANTTGCCNTCGGCAATAATTNTTCTNATCATCTTTCGGAACACCCTTTCACAAATTTTCTTCTATCATCTTGATCAGCGATTCGATCTCCTGCTGTCTCAGCTTCAGGCTGACCGTATTNACAATAAGTCTNGCGGAAATNGGAGCGATGTCCTCAAACACCTCAAGACCGTTTTCTTTCAAAGTCGTACCTGTCTCCACAATATCCACGATNGCGTCCGACAGATTAAGCAGCGGAGCAAGCTCCACGCTTCCCTCTATTTTTACTATATCCACGTCCATGCCCTTTTTTTCAAAAAANGAGCGNGAAACNTTNGGATATTTTGTAGCGATAGTCTTTACGCCGTAACCCTGATAGAAGTCCACGCCTTTCTTTCCCGCNAGNGCAAATTTGCACCTGCCGAAGCCCAANTCNACAAGCTCAAAGAACTTGCCGCTCATTTCCATAATAGTNTCCTTGCCCACAACNCCCATGTCGCAAACGCCGTGTTCAACATATGTNATAACGTCCGCAGCCTTTGCAAGAACCACTTCNATCGAGTNCCCCACAGGCAGGATAAGCTTTCTGCCCTTTTCGCGGACAGCCGTGCAGTNGTANCCTATCTTTTCCAGCAGTCCGACNGTATCCTTTTCAAGTCTGCCCTTTGTCAGAGCAATTCTCAGAGGTCTTTTCTCATTATCCATTTAAGCGTCCTCCGTTAATATTTTCTTCCGTAACGGTCTCACCTATATGAACCGTTNTNGCAATTCCNTTTTTGGCGGCGTAAGCNTTNGTNTCATCATAAGAATCAAAAACCGAATTTTCCACNACTAAGCCTTTGCCGCGAAGCTCGTTNGCGTACTTTATCGCTTCCATGACAAANCCGTCCGCGCCGTAAACTATNACNTCAGGNACNGGAGCGGAGTATGTATGGGACTGCTTCATGACCTTTGCAACAGCGTCCACATTNACCGCAAATCCCGTNGCGGGAACGTCGTANCCGAACTCGGCAAGAAGCTTGTTATAGCGTCCTCCAGAAAGNACNGCGTCGCCNTANCCCTGCAAATANCCTTTCATNACNACGCCNGTNTAGTANTCAAGCTTGTTGACAATACCCAAGTCAATGGTAATTTTTCCGCCGTANCCAAGCTCTATCANNCGGTTGTACAGGTCTCTCAGACCCGAAATAACGCTTCNGATNTTTTCATCNTNGTAAANCTCTGCCGCCTTGTCAAAGACCTCCTCGCCGCCGAAAAGTCTGGGNAGCTGTTTNANNGCCTTTGTGATGTCGTTGTCTCCGATACTGTCAAGCAGATCGTTCAGAGCGGGATAATTCTTTACCTCGATAAGACTGCGNATTTCCTCNTTNGCNGCAGTATCNGCGTCAAGCTTGTTCACAAGCTCGCGGAAGAATCCGATNTCNCCNAGCTCAAAGCGGAAGTCCTCGTTTTCAAANGAAGCCAGCACCTCNATNGCGCTTGAAATNACTTCAAGGTCNGCNCTTTTGGAATCCGANCCGATAAGCTCTATTCCCATNTGGTGTATCTCNTCGCTTCTGCCGCGCATTACNGGCTTGTTGCGGTAAACGTTCTGACGGTAATAAAGTCTCAGCGGAAGCTCCGCGTCCCTCAGNCTTGTTGCCGCAACNCTNGCTATNGGCATGGTGGAGTCGGGACGNACNACAAGCAGCCGTCCCTTGTTNTCCGAAAGNTTATACATACTTTCCTGCGGGAANTACCTNGAATTAAGATTGAACACGTCAAAAAATTCAAGTCCGGGGGTCACTATCTCGCAGTANCCCTTTGATTTGAAAATTCCCGAAAGCTTTTCCTCAAGGCTGCGGCGCATTGCGCAGTCCTCAAAAAGCAGATCGCTTGTACCCTCGGGAGTTATCAGGTCGTATCTGTTCATTTGTTATCTCCTTTTATCTTAGTAAAGTGATACCGTGATACTGTAATACTTTAGTATTATGATATCATATTATCTTGTAGTTGTCAATAGTATTTCAGAATTTTTTTAAGTCAGAACAGCGATATCTGATTGGACTTTGGCAGAGCGTCCAGCGCGCCGATACTTTCAAGAGTTTCAATAACGGACTTGGTCGCTCCGCTGCGCTCCTGAAGCTCGTCTATTGAAAGCAGGTCGCCCTCCTGAACCGCGTCGTAGATTGCCTTTGCCGCATTTACACCAACGCCCTTTGCGGAACAGAACGGCAGTCTGAGCTTTCCGTCCTCGATCTTGTATTTTGCCGCATCCGACTTATAAACGTCTATCGGCAGGAACTCAAATCCCCGCGCCATCATTTCGTTTACGATCATCAGCATATCGTATGTGGCGGATTCCTTTGCGGTACGCTCGTTGCCCTTGTTCCGCAGCTCCGATATCTTGAACTTGACCGCTTCTCTGCCCTGCACGGCGGTCTCTGCGTCGAAGTCCTCTCCGCGCACAGTGAATATGGTCGCATAGAATGCCAGCGGCTCGTAAACCTTGTACCATCCCAGCTTCATCGCCGCCGTAACATACGCCGCCGCGTGAGCCTTCGGGAACATATACTTGATCTTCAGACAGCTGTCTATGTACCACTGAGGAACGTCGTGAGCAAGCATATCCTGTTTCATTTCGTCCGTCAGAAGCTTGGGAGCGTTTCCCTTTCTGGTGATCTCCATAATTTTAAAGGACAGCTTGGGATCAAGTCCGTGATAGATCAAATAGGTCATAATACTGTCACGGGTTCCGATAACGTCCGAGATCGTGCAGATGTTCTCTTTGATAAGCTCCTGCGCGTTGCCCAGCCAAACGTCAGTACCGTGGGAAAGTCCCGATATCTGCAACAGGTCGGAAAAGTTTTTAGGCTTAGCCTCGATAAGCATTCCGCGTACAAAAGGCGTACCCATTTCGGGGATTGCCAGTGTTCCCGTCTCGCAGTCGATATCCTCGGACTTTACGCCCAGCGCTTCGGTTGAGGTACACAGGCTTATGACCTTTTCGTCTCCGGGGAAGATATCCCCCGTTTTTCTTCCCGTCATGTCCTCAAGATGCTTATAGAGCGTTGGAACGTCGTGTCCCAGCTCGTCAAGCTTCAGAATAGTATCGTGAAGCGAATGAAAGTCAAAGTGAGTAGTCGTAAAAATGGAATTGGGGTCTTCGGCAGGATGCTGAACAGGCGTGAAGTCGTAAACCTCAAACTTTGACGGAACAACAACCATTCCTCCGGGGTGCTGACCCGTGGTGCGTTTAACGCCTGTACAGCCGATGGTAAGACGGTTTACCTCTGCTTTTGAAGCGACCTCACCCTTTTCGTCAAGATAATGCTTAACATAACCGTAAGCGGTCTTGTCCGCGACTGTGCCGATAGTTCCCGCCTTAAAAACGTTGTCCTTGCCGAACAGCTCCTCGGTGTACTTGTGAGCAAAGGTCTGATATTCGCCCGAAAAGTTAAGGTCAATATCAGGAGCTTTGTCTCCGTCAAATCCCAGAAACGTTTCAAAGGGAATGTCGTGTCCGTCGCGGTTGTAGGGAGTACCGCACTTCTCACAGTTTTTCGGCGGCAGATCATAACCTGAACCCACAGTACCGTCCGTAATAAAAATGCTGTGCTTGCAGTTTGGACATACATAGTGGGGCGGAAGCGGGTTTACCTCGGATATTCCCGCCATTGAAGCCACAAAGGACGAACCTACCGAACCTCTCGAACCTACCTGATAGCCATGTTCATTGGAATTTGCAACAAGCTTCTGGGCAATCATGTAGAGTACCGCAAAGCCGTGCTTTATGATAGATGTAAGCTCGCGGTCAAGACGCTTTGCAACAAGCTCGGGAACAGGATCTCCGTATATTGATTTGCAGCGTTCCCACGAAATACGCTCCAAGTCCTCCTCCGCTCCCGGAATTTCGGGAGTGAACGTTCCCGGCGGGATTGGCACAACGTCGGGACTTACCATATCCGCGATTTTGTTGGTATTTGTAACAACTACCTCGTAAGCCTTTTCCTTGCCTAAATAGGAAAATTCCTCCAGCATTTCATCTGTGGTACGCAGATACAGCGGAGCCTGATTTTCCGCATCCTTGAATTTCTGGTATGTAAGTATTTTCCTGAAAATACCGTCAGCCTTGTCCATGAAGTGAACGTCACAGGTCGCCACAACGGGAATATTCAGCTCCTCGCCAAGCTGGACGATCTTTCTGTTTAAATCGCGCAGGTCCTCCTCAGAGATGATATTGGGGTACTCCTCGTCGCGGATAAGAAAGGCGTTGTTTGCGATAGGCTGTATTTCCAGATAATCGTAAAAGCGGGCGGTCTCCTTAATGCTTTCCCAAGGGTGACCGTCCTTGACAGCGGAGAAAACTTCTCCCGCTTCGCAGGCGCTGCCCACGATAAGCCCGTCGCGGTGAGCCATAAGCTCGGAGATCGGTATACGCGGATTACGCTTGAAGTATTTGATGTTACCGTAAGATATAAGCTTATAGAGATTTTTCAGACCTATCGCATTCTTAACAAGAATTATCTGATGATAAGACCTGAGCGAACGGGGGTCTACGTTAAGCACGCACTTGTTTATCTCACTGATGCTGGTTATTTTATGTTCCTCGATGAGTCTGCCGATAAGGATAATGTAAATTCTTGCCAGCATTTTTGCGTCGTCATCCGCGCGGTGGTGGTTAAAGTCCCCCAGACCCAAATCCTTTGCCACATAGTCAAGCTTGTGCTTTTTAAGGTGCGGGAGCATACTTCTGCTCATCTTAACGGTGTCGATAGTGGAAAAGCTGAAATCAATGCCGTACCGTTCACAGCCCGCGTTTATAAAGGAGCAGTCAAAGCTTGCGTTATGGGCAATAAGCACAGGAGCTTGTCCGCAGAATTCTATGAATTTTTTTATCGCTTCCTCCTGAGACGGCGCACCCTTTACCATGTCGTCGGTAATGCTTGTCAGCTCGGTTATGCGGGTTGGTATCTTCCTGTCGGGATCGACAAAAGTCTGAAAGGTATCCTCTATCTCCAGACCCTTTACTCTTACCGCGCCTATTTCAATTATCCTGTCCGCCTGTGCGCTGAAACCCGTGGTCTCTATATCGAAAACAATTACCTCACCGTTCAGAGGTATGTCCTTGAATACGTTTACAGCATTAGTTCTGTCGTTTACCGAGTATGCTTCGCAGCCATAGATAACCTTGAATTCCCCGCCGTTCTTGCGTATCTTAGCCGCAGCTGAAGCAGCTTCGGGGAACGCCTGTGCAACGCCGTGGTCGGTGATCGCCATAGCGGTATGTCCCCATGAGTATGCTCTTTCGATCAGCTTAGCTGCCGGAGTAATAGCGTCCATAGCTGACATATTGGTATGCAGATGAAGCTCCACGCGCTTTTCATCAGCAGTGTCCTTGCGTTCTGTTTTGCCCACCTGCATTATATCGTTGGCTTTGATCACGAACTCGTTGTCAAATGTATCAAAGTCGGCTTTTCCTTTAAGCAAAACAGTACCGCCCTTTTTGAATGCAGCAAGGACGTTTTCGTCCTCCTTGTTCTCAAAGCTTTTCACCGAAATAGAGCTTGTATAGTCGGTTATGCTCATGGACACAACGCGTTTTTCTCCGTTTTTGGTGCGAATTTCCTTTTCGGAATAGTCAAACACGTCTCCCCACACGGTAATGTTGCTCATCTTGCTGGTTATGTCGGAAATATTAATAACAGGCGAATCTATCGTTCTGCCCTTGATAAGCTTTGCGCCGTCCTTCAGGATAGGCAAGTCTTTGAAATCAATGGTAATAACAGGCTCTTTTGAAACAGGCGCAGCGTCCCTGCCGTCCTGATATCCCTCTTCGGGAGGAGCCTCCTGCGGCGCGGGCATAGACGAAATAATCTGCGCCATTCTTTCAGCGTAGTCGTCCTCCACGGACTGAAAGCTGCCCTCGGAAAGAACTACCTTAACATTTGCGGAAAAAACTTCCCGTATCAGCTTTTCAAGCTCAGTCTCAACACCCGCTTTTTTCAGAGTACCGTATCCTGCGCCGTTAACATTTACAGTAACAGTTCCGTCGCCGAAAACGTAATCCGCCTTGTCAAGATGACCGTTGACAACATACAGCCTGCGCCTGAGCATTGCAACGACTTCGGGCATTGCCTTTTCGCCGAAAAGCGCGGGAGTGTAGCGGCAGTTCAGAGTAAAGCCATGTATTCCAAGATCGTTTCTCATGGCTTTCTCAAAGTCCATTACATACTCGTACTTCTGAAGCTGTTCATAGGACGCAAATACCGTAAGCTCGCGGGTCTTTTCATTATGTACAAGCTTTAAAACTTCGCCCCTGCCTATGGAGTTGGGTATGTCCGAAATGTAGTCGGAAAAAAGTTCTTTTATAAGCATTAAAGTTTCACCAGTCCTAAAGTTTTTCTATTTCCTCAAGCAAAGCCGCAAGTATTTCCTCTTCGGGCAGTTTTCTGACAATCTCTCCCTTTCGGAACAGTACCGCGCAGCCGTCTCCGCCAGCAATTCCGACGTCAGCTTCACGGGCTTCTCCCGGACCGTTCACCACACAGCCCATAACGGCGACGGTGATATCCTTGTCAATGTCCCTGACCGCCGCTTCAACCTTTTCCGCAAGTGGTATAAGATTGATTTTAGTTCTTCCGCAGGTTGGACAGGCAACAAGCTTTACACCCTGTCCCTTGCCCACAGCGGTAAGAATATCCTTTGCGGCGTATATTTCTTCAACGGGGTCTGCGGTGAGAGATACCCGTATGGTCTCGCCTATTCCGTCAGCAAGCAGAGAACCTATCCCGACAGCGGACTTGATGATACCCATACGCTTAGTCCCCGCCTCGGTAACTCCCAGATGGAGCGGGTAATCGGTTTTCTCCGCAAGAAGCCGATATCCTTTTATCATGGCAGGCACGTCCGAGGATTTTATTGAGATAACAATATCGTGAAAATCGCACCGCTCTAAAAGCTCCGCGTGGCGAAGCGCGCTTTCGACAAGGGCCTCCGCCGTTGGAGAACCGTATTTGGCAAGAATATCCTTTTCAAGCGAACCCGAATTTACCCCTATCCTTATGGGAATATTTTTGTCCGCGCAAGCCTTTGCCACAGCCTTTACCTTGTCGAAATCCCCGATATTTCCGGGATTTATACGTATCTTATCAATTCCCGCGGCAACGCTTTCCAAAGCAAGCTTGTAGTCAAAATGAATGTCCGCAACAAGAGGGATAGCCACCGCGCTTTTTATGGCGGGAATAAGCTTTACCGCCGCCATGTCGGGAATTGCCGCGCGGATTATTTCGCAGCCCGCTTTTTCAAGCTCCGCTGCCTGACGGACGCTTCCCTCGATATCGGAAGCGGGAATGTTAAGCATTGATTGTATGTAAATTTTTTTACCGTCAAGTGTACAGTTTCCAACCTTTACAGCATGAACAGAACGCATACTATACCGCCTTTCATAGTTTGATTAGTTTATTGAAAGTCAAAGTTTATTATCAGAATTAATGACCATTTTCATACTATGGTATTTTGAAACCGCATCTTCAAATCCGATTGACTTGTACAGATTATAGCCCGAATCGGTCGCTTTCAGCTCCACAAAGTCAAGTCCCATTTTTTCGGAATCGGCAAGCAGCATTTTCAACAGCTTTCCCGCAAGTCCCTTTCTCCTGTATTCGGGCTTTGTATAGACGTTCATTACAGTTCCCACAGCGCCGTTGATAAAGGAAAGATTTGACGGTTTTTCCGTAACAATCAAAAAGCAGCAGCTTATGATCTCATTTTCTGATTTAGCCATATAAACAAACAGGTCATTATTCAAATGCTTACGGAAATAGACAGGCAGCTTTTCCGATATTTTAGTCAGCTGCTCATGCGGTATCGTCCCGTGATCTTCGAGCAGATATGCTATCCTTAGCTTAACCAATGAATCCAAGTAGTCAATGTCAGCCTTGTTAAAGATAAAATCAGCCATAGTTTTCACACCCTTACAGCTTATTTTGCTTAGCTTCAAGAATTTCAAGCATTTTCTCGGCATTTCTCTCCTGATTGGGAAGCTTAGAACCCGCTACCTTAGGCGCAAACTGGAATTTCACCGTATGCTTTTTGCCGTCGTTAAAAACTATGGTAATGATTTTCTGCCCCAAAATCATAGGCCTGATTTTTATTTGAACAATATCCTCCATATTATAGGCGGCATTCTCGTCCATAACAAGTCCATGTTTGCAGTAGACAAACCTTCCCATATCGGTCACGCCCACATAACCCGTGATAACAGAACTGCTGCTTGCAAAAAATCCAGTTTCCTTGAAAAGACAGTACATAGCTGTTTCCAAGCGTTCTCCCCCGATAAGAAGCTCGCCCAACGCGGCATTCATTTCTTCGTCAGTATATTTTTTTGTAAAGCTGCTCATTTTTCTCCCCCAATTATTTTACAAAGATATTTTTCACATCATTGAAAGTTACAAATATCATCAGCAGCATTAACGCCGCGAACCCCACAAAATGTATCATACCCTCGGTTTCCGCTTTCAGGGACTTGCGCCGTATCGCCTCCACAAGCAGGAAAATGAACCGTCCGCCGTCCAGCGCGGGAAGCGGGAGCAGATTAAAAATACCTATATTGATCGTCACCAGTGTGGCAATATCCAGAATAAAACTGAAATCGAATCCGCTTTGCTCGGATACATCACTTATTACAGTCACTATACCCACAGGACCCTGCAAATCGTTCAGTCCGTATTTCCCTGCGATTATGTCCCTCAAGGACATCAAAACTATCCTGCCGTAGTACACCGAATTTTTGAACGCATAGGGAAAAAGATTTGCAAGCGTAACTTTCTCTTTCAACACCTTGAAATCATACAGCAAAGTGTTTTTTCCGGTCTCTTCGTCGGTCTCCATGGCAAACTTAACACCGTTTACCGCGACCGTTTCGCCGCCGCGCCTAACAACAAAGTCAACAACGCCGTCCTCGTCGTTGCCAAGCTGATAGGTTATGTCCTTTACGGAAAAAGTCCGCACACCGTTTATTTTTACGATAATGTCCTCAAGCTGCAAGCCGTACTGAGGACTTACCGCGTCGTCCGCAAACCAAACTATTTTAGTGGAAACAGCCCCGCCGTCCACCAAAATAAGAACTGCCGACAGAATAAATCCCAGAATAAGGTTCATCATCG
Organism: Ruminococcus sp.; assembly: GCA_014799785.1. GTDB lineage: Bacteria > Bacillota > Clostridia > Oscillospirales > Ruminococcaceae > RGIG8773. Next base: position 99,441 of record JAAVHI010000019.1, on the reverse strand, counting down.
CTCCAGCAACTATTGTAGCCATTCTCGCCCACACAGGCTTCTGACGGAACGAGTCGGGCGTTTCCCTTTCCTCGTCCTCGCCCATTGCGCAAAATCCACCTATGGGCAGCAATCTTATGGTGTAAAGCGTTTTGCCTTTTCGCTTTTTGAATATTGCAGGACCCATTCCTATTGCAAATTCGTCCACCCTTATGCCGCAAAGCTTTGCAACAGTAAAGTGTCCAAGCTCATGGATAATTATTATCAGACAGAAAAACACGGCGGCGATCAGTATTGATAAAAAAGTATTCATAAAACCTCGCTTAAAAATTCATTTCGTTATAGACAAAATTTCTTGCAGCCATTTCGGCTCTTTTGATGTCCTCATAGGTTTCGGACGGCATTTCGGGCAGACTGTCAAGGGATTTCCTTACCAGCTCCCCGATCCTCAGGAACGGTATCTCTCTGTTCAGGAACAGCGTCACAGCTTCCTCGTTTACAGCGTTCACAATGCAGGGATACGCACCTCCGCGGTTTATTGCTTCGACACAGCCGCTTAGACAGTCAAAAGTCTCAAAGTCTGGCTTGAAGAAAGTAAGCGTCCCGTAATCTGTAAAGGATAGCGGCTTTACATCACATTCCTCGCGCTGCGGATACAAAAGCGCATATTGGATAGGGATTTTCATGTCGGGAACACCCATTTGAGCAATGACCGAGAAGTCCTTGAACTCCACTGCCGAGTGAATCACGCTTTCACGGTTCACCACTATCTCGATATTGCGCGGACTTACTCCGAAAAGCCACTTCGCTTCAATAAATTCCAGACCCTTGTTCATAAGCGTTGCGGAGTCGATCGTAATCTTGTTTCCCATAGACCAGTTCGGGTGGTTTAACGCCTGCTCAACGGTAACATCCTCAAGCTCTGATTTTCTCATGCCGAAAAATGGACCTCCCGAAGCCGTAAGGATTATCTTGTTCACCTGCTTGGGATCGTTTCCCTGCAAGCACTGGAAAATAGCAGAATGCTCGCTGTCTATGGGATATATCTTCACGCCCCTTTTTTTCGCCTCGGACATAACGATATGTCCGCCCGCAACAAGGGTCTCCTTGTTGGCAAGAGCAACGTCTATACCGTTTTCAATCGCCGTAAGCGTAGGCAGCAGACCAACCATTCCCACCACGGAATTGACAAACAGATCTGCGCTCTTGTCCGAAGCAATCTCACACAGACCCTCCATTCCGCACAGAACCTTTATCCCAGTATCTGCAAGACGCTCCCGCATTTCAATGTAACGGTCGTCTCTGTATATGCAAACACATTCGGAAGAAAACTCCCTTGCCTGACTTTCCAGCAAAGCCGTGTTTCCGTACGCCGCCAAAGCCTTTACAGTAATATTATGCTTGCGGCAGACGTCTAATGTCTGCTTTCCGATAGACCCCGTAGAACCGATCAATGTAATAGTTTTCACCGCAAAAAATTCCTTTCAAAAACACATAACAGGCGTACAAATTATTTTGTACGCCCGATCTGTCCGAATTTTTATCTGAATAATGTAATGTGGCTCAGCATGAACATCATAAACGGCGCAACAAAAAGCACGCTGTCGAACCTGTCCATAAGCCCTCCGTGACCCGGCATTATGTTTCCGAAATCCTTTATGCCGAACTGCCGCTTTATAAGCGAAGCGGAAAGGTCTCCCACAATACCGAGTACGCCGCAGCCAAATCCCATAAGAACAAGATACAGATAGTTTACCTCAAAGGATATTCCCTGATACCCCATGACCATACGGTAGAAAAACGCGTAAACAGCAAAGACTAAACCGACCGTCAGCACTCCTCCGATCGCGCCCTCAACGGTCTTTTTAGGGGAAATCTCCGGACAAAGCTTGTGCTTTCCGAGAAACGTTCCCACAAAGTACGCTCCCGAATCGCCAAGCCATGCTCCCGCAAGACATAGGATAACATAGCATACACCGTGAATCTCGTCCAGATTTTTAAGCGAAACGATACAGCACATAGACAGTGTGGTAAGAAGCGTTACCGCCAGCATACAGCATATTTTCTCAAAGGTAATAGTTTTATGCTTTGCAATGTAGCCGATGAACACAAGAAAAATGCATAATGTGGAAACGATATACTTCATTTCCATGCCCTCGAATTCCACAAGGAAAGGCATGACCGCCGCAAAAATAACGCATACAATACTGTGGAATTTATACTGAATACACTTGCAGGCGGACAACAGTTCATACAGCATAACAACGGCAATCGCAGCAACGGTAAGGTTATAGACAGGGGTTGCCGATAAAAACAGCACGCCTATTGCTATCGCTATTCCGACCACAGCTGTAATAATTCGGGTAACCATTGTTCCTATCATCCTTTTCCGTAAAATTTGCTTTTGTATGTACGCCGTCAGCCGTCATACTCCTCCGAAGCGTCTTTTTCTTGACGCAAAATCCTCAAGAGCCTTGTCAAGCTCTTTCGGAGTAAAATCGGGCCATAACACGTCCGTAAAGTAAAATTCTGCATAAGCAGACTGCCAAATCAAAAAGTTCGACAGCCTTTTCTCTCCGCTCGGACGTATTATCAGGTCGGCATCGGGGATACCACCGGTGTAGAGAAGTCCCGAAATCAACGCCTCGTCAACGTCGGTATGCCTGATCTCCTTGTTTTCGACCATAGCGGCAATCTGCCTTGTCGCATGGACGATATCGTCCCGCCCGCCGTAGTTCATGGCAAGCATGAGCGTCATTTCGTCAAAATCACGGGAATCCCTTTCCAGCTCGGACATTTTATCCGCCATTTCCTTTCCGAAAGCGGATTTGTCCCCTAAAAAGATAAGCCGCGTGTTTTCCTCGGCATACTCCCCTACCTCGTCGATATATTCGCCGAAAAGCTTCATAAGCTCGTCTATCTCGTCCTTGGGTCTGCTCCAGTTTTCGGTTGAAAACGCGTAAAACGTGACGTACTTAATACCTATCTTCTTGCAGTAGCGGGCTATTTTTCTGAATGCGGACGCACCCTCGCGGTGTCCGAACTTTCTCGGCAGACCTCGTTTCTGCGCCCATCTGCCGTTGCCGTCCATAATAAAGCCGATATGGACCGGCAGTCTGTCGGTTGTTTCAGACAAATAAATCTCCTCCCGCTCTTGCCTTACAGGCGGGAGCAAGCCCCCGCACTACAGAGTTTTATATAGACATGATCTCTTTTTCCTTTTCCGCAACAGTCGAATCAACATTGTCGCAGTACTTGTCGGTAAGCTTCTGGATATCCTTTTCGAGACCCTTCATGTCGTCCTCGGTTATCTCGCTGTTCTTTTTCATTGTCTTGAACTTTTCAAGAGTATCGCGTCTTACGTTTCTGAGAGTTACCTTAGCCTCCTCGCCGAACTTCTTGATCTGCTTAACAAGCTCCTTGCGGCGATCCTCGGTAGGCTGAGGGAAAGCCAGTCTGAGCGCTTTGCCGTCGTTTGTGGGGGTAATGCCTATATCCGAATTTATAATAGCCTTTTCAATAGCCTTGAGCTGTGAAGCGTCCCAGGGCTGAATAAGAAGATTTCTCGCCTCTACAACAGAAATAGCCGCCATCTGCTGAACGGGAGTGGGAGTTCCGTAATAGTCCACCAGCACCTTGTCCAGTACCGCAGGATTAGCCCGTCCCGCTCTTATTGTGGAAAACTCGTGTTCGAGACTCTTAATGCATTTTTCCATTTTGCCTTCCGCGTTTTTGATCTGTTCGTTCATATAAATTCTCCTCTTCCCGACAGTAAGATTTTTTGCGTAATACGCCCCTGCCGCAGACAGTATCCGCTTAATTAGGTTTTAACGGTCAATTACAAGCGTACCGACACTCTTGCCAACGCACGCGTCGTAGATGTTATCGGGGCGTTTAAGGTTAAACACCAGAATAGGAATGTTGTTATCCTTGCACATTGAAGCCGCTGTGCTGTCCATAACCGCAAGATTTCTTACCAGAATGTCGTTGAAGCTGAGCTCGTCAAATTTTACCGCGTCATCGTACTTGTTGGGGTCTTTGTCGTAAACACCGTCAACCATAGTGGCTTTCAGAACGATATCCGCTTCGATCTCGGCGGCTCTCAGGGTAGAAGCCGTATCCGTGGAAAAGAACGGGTTTCCAGTACCGCAGCCGAAAATGACTACTCTGCCCTTTTCCATGTGCCGAACGGCTTTGTTTCTGATGTACGGCTCTGCAACCTGGTGCATTGCAATAGCGGTCTGAACTCTTACGTCCACGCCTAGGGATTCAAGCACGTCCGCGACCGCGAGAGCGTTCATTGTGGTAGCAAGCATACCTATGTGATCAGCGCGTGTCCTGTCCATCGCGCCGCTGGAGCGTCCGCGCCAGAAGTTTCCGCCGCCCACAACAATACCGATCTGAACGCCTATATCGGCGCATTTCTTAATGCTTTCGCAGATCTTAGTGATGATCGAATAGTCAAGTCCAATTTTCTTTTCGCCAGCGAGAGCTTCTCCGCTGAGTTTAAGGAGGACACGTTTGTATTTAGGCTGTGCAATATTTTCGGACATAAACGCCAACCGCCCTTTCATCTTATCCTATTTCACTCCCAATGTGTAGACAAAAAATTCTGCACAAAAACCATATATGCAAGTTTTTGTTTGAATTTTTTGTACACATTTAGGTCGTGAAATAGTATTACAATATAGTATCTAATTTATTTTACACCAATTTCAGCCATATGTAAAGAGAAAACGGAAAAAATTCACAAAAAAATTTACAGAACATACGTAATAAACGAACCCAAAATCGAACCGTCCTGCATTTTTACTGGAGCTATCCCGAATTTGTTTTTCCGCCACAGCGCATGGGACGCGGAATTATTTATGTCGCAGTACGCCCTGACCTGATACGCACCGCTGTTTTTTTCAATTTTCAGTATTTCCTGAACCAGCAGAGTTGCCACGCCTTTTCTTTGGTAATCTTCAAAAACCTCTATCAAGTTTATAAAAGCTTCTGTTCCAGTCACAGGAGCGGGAATATCTCTCGAAAACACCGCTGCAAAGCCTGCGACCGCGCCGTTTTCCTCGGCAACGACAAAATATCCGTCATTGGAAAAATATCCCTCAGCCTGCGGACGTTTACCGATAATTTCAGCTTTGTCCGTTTCCGTACCAATACGTACCGTCATCTGCGCCGTTCTCCTTTAGCCTTGTATTTTCGAGTATATCTCGCTTTTCTTGAAGCCAGTGACCTTTGCGGCTTCCTTGCAGGCGTCCACAGCCCTCATGCCTCCGTCAATAAGCCGCCGCGCTTCGTTCACAGCGTCCTCCAGAGTAAGTCCCTCAAAGGCTTTTTCCTCGGAGCAGCCATCCACAACCAGGACGTACTCCCCCTTGGGATTTTTTTCGCTGTAGTACTCTATCGCCCCCGATATCGTTGTACGGATGACTTCTTCATAAACCTTGGTAAGCTCGCGGCAGAGCGAGATTTTCCTGTCCCCGAAATACTCAAGCATATCCTCCAAGGTGTTCACAAGTTTGTGGGGAGCTTCGTAGAAGATCAGCGTGCGAGTGTCATTTGACACAGACTGAAGATGTGCGTACCTCTGCTTTTTCGTAACCGAGAGAAATCCCTCAAAGCTGAAGCGTGATGTGGAAAGTCCGCTTATTGCAACAGCTGAAGCCATTGCCGTGGGTCCGGGAACAACGGTAACGTTTATCCCATTTTCAATGCACCGCTTTACCAAATCTTCGCCGGGGTCGGAAATGCAAGGCATACCCGCGTCGGAGACCACCGCGCAGCTTTCCCCCGCCAAAATGCGGCTGACAATGCTTTCGGATACCTGCCTTGCCGAATGCTCGTGATAGCTGACCAACGGCTTTTTTATCCCGTAATGGTTCAGAAGCTTTACGGTTACCCTCGTGTCCTCCGCGCAGATGAAATCCACGCTTTTCAAGGTTTCAACCGCTCGGTAGGTAATATCTCCCAGATTTCCGATAGGAGTTCCCACAACAAAAAGCTGTCCGAAATTTTCAGACATATAATCAATCCTTTTCTTTCAGGTAATCGTTTGTTTTCCCGCCGCCGTAAATACTCAGCAACTCCTCGGAGAAGCCCTCCGCACCGTTTATGTAGAGCTGCGGCAGGACTTTCAAAAACGGCTTACCGCCCTTTCTTCCCTCAATAAGAAAAAGCCACGGCGCAGACTGCGGGTCTTTGCAGACAAACCGCAGATTTTTCGGCTCGATATTGTTTTTTCTCATGGCGGAAACAACGTCCGCAAGCCGTTCTGGACGGTTGCACAAGCACAGCTTACCGCCGAATTTCAGCAGCCTTGAAGCCGCTCTGCACACATCGTAAATGTCGCACAGTATCTCATGCCGCGCAATACGTTGGGCTTCCGAAAGAGTTTGCAGCCCTGCGCCGTCCGCCTTATATGGGGGATTGCAGGTAACAACGTCCAGACCGCCAATGGGCGCGTCCTGCCACAGTTCCTTTAAGTCCGCGCATATCGGCACAATATTTTCCAGCTTGTTCCTTTCCACGGAAATACCGAACTGCTCGACAGCCTGACTTTGTATATCAACTCCGTAAATTATCTTCGGTTCAAAGCTTATCTGCATGAGGAGCGGTATTATCCCGCAGCCCGTCCCAAGATCGCAAACCTTGTCCTTATGGCGGGGAGCGGCAAAATCGGCAAGCAGAAAAGCGTCCGTGCCGAATTTATGTTCATCGGAAACGCATATCTCCACCTCGTTCCGAAGCTTTTCAAAGGTATATTCCGACATAGCATTTCCTTTCCGATTCCGTCTGTTTTAACCGACCATCATCTTTCCTTCGGGGTAAACCTCGTTCTTGCTCCTGCGGTCGCGCTTAACAGACAGCGAGATAGCAAACGAAACGGGTCCCACACGTCCTATAAACATAGACAGGCAAAGGATTATCCGCGAAAGCGAGCCGCTTGCCGCAGAAACTCCCACGCTTATGCCCGACGTGGAAATAGCCGACACCGCTTCAAAAGCAGCGTCAATACCCGAAATGTCCGCACCGGGATTGGAATAGAACAGTATTATACCCGATACGCTCGTGGCAAGAGCCGCAAGAATTATTATGGCAAGGGACTTATAGACCGATTCTTTGTCAATTTTTCTGTTCAGTATAACGGTATCCTCTTTATTCTTGATGACGCTCACGACCGTCATAATAATTATTGCAAAGGTTGTTATTTTGATACCGCCTCCCGTAGACCCTGGGGCTGCGCCGATAAACATAAGAAATATTGAGACCAGCTTGGTTATCGAGTGCATTGACGAAACGTCAACCGTATTAAACCCTGCCGTCCTAAGAGAGACCGAGTGAAAAAAGCTGTTGACAAGCTTTCCGCCAAAGCCCATGCTTCCGAGGGTCAAGGGATTGTCCCATTCGGTAACGAGCGTCAGAAGCGTTCCCACGGCGATAAGTATTGCCGTAAAGATCAGCACTATCTTTGATTGCAGAGTAAGCTTCTTTTTCTTGCGAAAGCCTATTATGTCCATCCATACCAGAAAGCCCAGTCCTCCCGCTATTATCAGCAGCGGGACAACTGTCATCACCACAGGATTATCCGAAAATCCCGTCAAGCTGCAATAAGGCGTTTCAACCGCTCCGAGTATTTCAATACCTGCGTTGCAAAACGCCGATACTGCAACAAATATGGAAATATATGCTCCGTACAAGCCGTATTCGGGTACAAATACCGTGGCAAGCAATGCAGCTCCCACAAGCTCGCATACTACCGATATCCCGATAACATATCTTACCAGAAGCTTAACATCGGAAAATCCAGAAGTGTTTACCGATTCTGAAGCCACCTGTATTGACCGCAGTTCCATTTTTTTCCGAACAAGAAAGTTAAAGAACGAGACCAGCGTAACAAAGCCAAGTCCGCCTATCTGTATCATAAGCAAAATAACTATCTGACCGAAAGTGCTCCAGTACGTACCCGTATCAACCAGAACAAGTCCCGTAACACAGGTCGCAGTGGTAGCAGTAAAAACGGCTGTAAGCGGGTCGGTAAAGCTGCCGTCCGCCGAAGAAAAAGGCATTATAAGCAGAATTGTTCCCACGGCAATGATCGCCGCAAAGCTCAGCACTATCGTTGCGGCGGGGTTGACCGATTTATTTTTGGACTTTAAAACAGGCATATCAAGAAAAACCTCGGTTTCATCAAAAGCGCACCGCTTCCGAAAAATTCATATGAAACCATTATATCACAATCCCAACCTGTTTTCAAGTAATTTAGAGGAACAATATGGCATTAAAATTAAAAATAGCAGAAAAAATCGCTTCATAGGTTGCATTTTTGAAAGTAATATTGTATAATATTAATAACTCATGAAAGGATGATCTCCGCAGATGAAAGTTACTCAGCGTGAAAAGAAAAAAGCGAAATTCAGAATTTCGTTTATTATATTGTTTATTTTTGCAAGCTTTGCGGTTTGCTTTACAATGTATATGAAAGAGGACTTTGAAATTACCGAGGAAATGCTTGACGAGCATTCTAAGGCGGTCGTTTATATAGATTCGTCGGGACGGGACAGTATGCTTGTAAATCCCGTACCGAAAAGCGATAAGAAAAGCGCCGCCTATTACAGTGACACAGTTTTTATCGGCAGCGCTGCTTTGGCGGGTCTTTCCGATTACGGATACACCGATCCGGAGAATATGCTTCTGTCCGACTCGATTCGGCTGAACAATTTCAGTACCCTTATCCTGTCCGAAAACGATGAACAAAACAGCATCGCCGAAACTGTACAGAAAAAAAACGCATCTAATGTGTACATAATGGTGGGGCTTTACGATCTGGCAGATATTGACAGCAATGATCTTTTCAGCAGTCTTGAAGCGTTTATTGAATCTGTAGGAAAGCAGGGCGCGGGAAAAAAGGTATATCTCATCTCGCTTCTTCCCGTACCGGCAGAAACCGAGGGAATGGTAGCTTCAAACGCTGATATAGACACATATAATTCACTTCTGCTGAAATTTGCCGACAAAATGCGCGTAAGCTATCTGGACGTTAACACCGATTTCAAGGGCAACGACGGAAAGCTCCCCTCCTCTGCCGCGGAGCTTAACGGTATACGCCTGAAAGAAGAGTACTACGAAAAGCTTTCCGACTACATACTGACCCATGTTTCCGAATAACACGAAAGGAGCGTCCCGACCATGCTTATTGAATGTACGGCAATATTTCTGCTGATAGCCGCCGTTTCGCTTATGTACGTCCGCGCAAAAAAGAAAAACTATGCGCTTGCGACCGTTCCTCTGCTTATTCTTCCCCTTGCAAATATCCTTGCCTACGCCGCTTCGGGGAAACTTGCCCACATTCTTCCTATGGACAAGTTTACGGTTTACGCCGCAATAAACATTATTGCCGTCGTGATCTCAAGCTGCTTAGTGGGAGTAATGTCCTATAAGTTCCCGAAAAAATCCACAAGGACGGCTTACGTCATTATGTCGCTGATATTCAATATAATTCTTGCCGCCATACTGGTCTACAATATGTTTGAAGCAATATACAGATAATTGACAAGCCTTTGCAAAAGATATCTATATATAACAAAAGCAGCCAAAGAATGCCTTCGGCTGCTTTAATATTTTTATAGAGTACTTTTGCTGTTAAAGTGATTTATTAATACTTTTGTACCGTTACCCGTCATATGACAGTCCCTGAAATTATTCAAATAATATCCCTTTAAAGCAGACCCGCTGTTCGTTTTTGTCAAAGTCCCAACTGTGGAAAGAACCGCCGCAGCAGAATTCGCGTTCGCCGCAGGAGGAGCATTTTTCGCTTTTTTTGTAATTGTCCGAACGGTACGTTTTGAAACCGTTTTTCCAGATTTGCGTAAAGTCGTCCGTAAGAATATTTCCCTCCAGAAGCTCGGGACGCATTTCTATGTCAAGACACGCGCCGATATTTCCGTTTGTGCGTATGCCTGCTGTGTAAATGCCCGCATTGCAGAGGAAATACCAGTCCCGCACCTCCCGCTCGTAATCAAGTCCAAGATAGTGAGTGCAGCCGTAAAGCACAGGCATACCATCGTTCCTTTTGCTTCGGATAAAATCAAGCACCATTTTGTAATCCTCGGGAGCAAGGGTCAGACCCGCGTCCAAAGCCCTGCCTATGGGTTCGATAGTAACAAGCCGCCATGAATCAATATCCACGCCGCAAAGGTAATCATAAAGCTCGTCTAGCTCATCAATATTGCCCTTATGTACAACAGTCGTGACCTGTACGTGCTTGAACGCATTTCTGTCAATAAGTGCATTTATCCCCCGCATTGCCGCCTCCCAGCCGCCCGGTGTCTGCCTGAACTCGTCGTGGGAATTTTTCATTCCGTCAAGACTTATTGAAACCGTACCCATTCCGCACTCTTCAAGTTTTGCGGCAATTTTGTCGTCGATAAGCGTGCCGTTGGAGGTCATTCCCCAATGGAAGCCCAGCGAATGGGCATAACCCATTATATCGAAAAAATCCTTACGCAGCAAGGGTTCACCGCCTGTTATGCAAAGCTGTATATCCCCCGTGCCGAAATCGTGCTTTATTTTATTGAGGAAATTTTTGTACTGCTCCAAGGTCAGTTCCTCGTTGGGGAAATTCCCGCAGCGGCTGCCGCAGTGTATGCACCGCTCATTGCACCGCAGAGTAAGCTCTAAAAACAAAAATTTCAGCCTCGGTTCCTGCCACAGAGTGCGACGATAGTCGGCAAGCTGTTTCATGTGTTCGGTTTTTATTGCGTCATTCATTTTTCAAGTCCCCCTTATTCATCTATCGGCGGACCGTATACGTCCTCATTTATATTGTCGGCAGGGTCGTAAGAAGTTTCATCCTCTGTCTGTGTCGTATCGTCATTGCTTACGATTTCCGTATCGGTTTCCTCTTGCTCCCATTCCTCAAATTCGGGAGGACCGTATACGCCTACATTTTGATTTTCTTCAGGAGCGAAAGAAGTTTCCTCGGTTGGCAGATTCTGCTCAAAATCCTCATTGGGAGGACCGTATGCGCAAGCGCTTAAATTCATTGCCGCCGCAAATGCCATCGCCACAATAATCGCTTTCTTTTTCATTTTCATTGCTGCTCATCTCTCTCGGTTTCTTCGGAATTGTCGGAACTGTTTTTTTCCTCACTTTGGATCGTATCGTAATTACTTACAATTTCTGTATCAGTTTCCTCTTGCTCCCATTCCGTTATAGGAGGACCATATACATCTTGATTAAAATTATTGCAAGCGCTGAAATTCGTCAGCGTCAAAAATGCCGCCGCTGCAATTGCCGCTTTCTTTTTTATTTTCATTGTACCTTATCTCCTTAGACTTCTATATTGCTACTCGTCTAAAAGCCTGCTCTGTTTTCGATTCGGTCAATCCACCCAGACTGTTTCAGCCTCGTGGCGTTTGGGTCTGCCCATAAGATTGTTTACCGCAGCTTTCGCGCTCAGTCCCTCAAAAAGCACTTTATAGCACTGATCGGTAATAGGCATATCTATCCCAACCTTTTTGGAAAGATTATAGGCGGCGCGGGTACATATATAACCCTCTACCGTTCCGACCTGAATTACCGCCTGTTCCGGGTCTGTGCCCTGTCCGATAAGAATTCCCGCACGGCGGTTACGGCTGTGCATACTTGTACAAGTAACAATAAGGTCGCCTATGCCGGTAAGTCCCGCAAAGGTCTCGGCTTTTCCTCCGAGGGCAACTCCGAGACGGGCAATCTCGGTAATTCCGCGGGTCATAAGCGCGGCTTTGGTATTGTCTCCGAAGCCCATTCCGTCGCAAATTCCAGCGCAGAGAGCTATTACATTTTTGAGAGAACCGCCCAGCTCGCAGCCCACAAGATCGTTATTGATGTAAATTCTGAACGTATTGTTAGACATAACGCTCTGAACATAGTCGGAATGCTTGCTGTCCTTTGAAGCGGCAACAACGGTTGTCGGCATACCGAGAGCAACCTCCTCCGCATGGGACGGACCGCTGAGCACCACGATCGGCTGACCTGCGGGAAGTTCCTCTTCAAGGACTTCGCTCATTCTTTTAAGCGTGTCGTCCTCAAGACCCTTTCCCGTGTTTACAACAACGGTTTTGGCAGACAGATGCGGAGCTGCTTTTTTTGCAACCTCTCTAAGCTTTCTTGTTGGTATGCCGAAGATTACGATATCCGCGTCCTTAACAAGGCTTATATCGGTTGTAAGCTTTATCTCGTCGCTTATCTTAACACCGGGAAGCTTCTGCTTGTTTTCCCCGTCGCGGAGGATATCCTCAACCTCCTGCTCAAACGCAGACCATACCGTAACATTGTGTCCGAAATTGTTAAGCATTACCGCAAGGCTCAGACCGAAGCCGCCCATTCCGAGAATTGTAAAATCAGCCATTTTTATTCTCTCCCTCCTGTTTTTTTCTTGCCGAAAAACTTGTTTTCCGTACCGTTTTTAAGACGCTGTATATTCGCTCTGTGCATATAGATAAGAAGTACGCTTGTCACAGCCACAAGAGCCGTGTGTACAATACAAGTGCTTAACGGCTCGTTTTCAACAAAATAGTGCAGCAGGAACGTCAGCACAGGATAAAATAATGCCGCGGAAATAGACGCTACCGACACATACTTTGAAATAAGCAGTACGACCGCAAAAAAAGGAATTATGATCGCAAAGGTAAGCGGGTCTATAACTATCAGGATAGAGCTGGAAACCAGAATGCCTTTGCCGCCGCGGAAGCCGTAATAAATCGGGAAAATATGACCTACTATCGCAGCTATGCCCGATATGTAGCCGACTGTCTGGCGATCAAAATTACCGCTGCCGACCATAAGACTGAATATAAGTATGCTGATCAGAACAGCAACAATACCCTTGCCCAGATCGCCTATCAGCGTAAGAAGCGCGGGAAATTTTCCGTAGCAGCGCAGAGTGTTGGTAAGTCCCGCATTCTTGCTGCCCTTTTCGCGGATATCCTCATGCTTGAGAAGTCTGACCACGATTATTGAGGAATTGCAGCTTCCCAGAAGATATGAAATTATAACCGAAATAACGCCTGCCGCAATAATATTAATCATAACGGATCACTCCTATTTAACATCTTCTCTTCCGCGCTCGCGGGTAATAAATCTTACAGGCGTACCTGTCAGACCGAAAGTCTGCCGAATCTGATTTTCCAGATAACGCTGATAGGAAAAATGGAAAAGATCGGCTCTGTTTACGAAAACTACAAACGTCGGCGGCTTTGTGGAGGGCTGGGTCATGTAGTAAATTTTAAGCCGTCTGCCCTTATCGGAGGGCGGCTGAACACGGGTAGTAGCATAGGACAAAACATCATTCAGCATTCCCGTGGATACGCGCATACTGTTCTGTTGGTTCACATCGTTTATCATATCGAAAAGCTTTTCGACACGCTGCCCCGTTTTTGCCGATATAAATATGAACGGCACATACGACATGAAGCTGAAATCCTCTTTAAGCTTGTTGGTAAATTCGTCCATTGTGCCTGTAGTCTTCTCCACCGCGTCCCACTTGTTTATAGCAACAATGCAGGCTTTTCCCTGCTCGTGGGCATATCCCGCGACCTTGGAGTCTTGCTCGGTAAATCCAACCGTAGCGTCGATAATGATAACGCACACGTCCGAACGGTCTACAGCCATGTACGCCCTGAGAACGCTGTAGTGCTCGATCTTTTCCAATACCTTGGATTTGCGGCGTATTCCCGCAGTATCTATAAACACATACTTGCCGTGTTCGTTTTCGATAACGGTGTCTGTAGCATCACGGGTAGTTCCCGCAATGTCTGAAACTATAACCCGTTCCTCGCCTGCGATACGGTTTATAAGGGAGGATTTTCCAACGTTGGGTTTGCCGATAACAGCAACCTTAACGTACTCCTCGTCATATTCTTCTTCGTCGTTTTCGGGAAAGTACTTGAACACCTCGTCCAGCATATCCCCCGAACCGTGACCGTGAGCCGCGGAAATAGCCACAGGATCTCCCAGTCCCAGACTGTAGAACTCGTAAAATTCCGCGGGAGGCTCTCCTATGGAATCGCACTTGTTAACGCATAGGACGATCGGCTTCCCGCTTTTTCTGAGCATTCTCGCAACCTCGTAATCATCGGCGGTCACGCCTGTGCGAAGGTCGGTAAGGAAAACGATAACGTCCGCCTTTTGGATAGCCAGCTCCGCCTGACGCCTCATTTGTGAGAGGATAACATCGTCGCTGGAGGGCTCAATACCTCCCGTATCAACGACCATAAATTTCCTGCTGCGCCACTCGCATTCCGAATAAATTCTGTCCCGCGTAACGCCGGGAGTATCCTCGACAATAGACAGACGCTTGCCCACAAGCTTGTTAAAAAGCGTGGATTTTCCCACGTTAGGTCTGCCTACCACCGCAACTATCGGTAAAGCCATAATATCATCTCCGTTCCGTTAATTTCCGCTTATAGCATCGAAAAGCTCAAAGCCGTCGTTTTCAACAATTCTCACCGATACGCCGAGTTCTCTCTCAACGTCGGCGACCGTTATGTCATCAAGAAAAACCATATCGTCCCTGCGGATCATGTTTGCCGACAGCAAAAGCGTGTCACCCAGCGGCTTGCCTTTGAGCTGAGCGATCAGATCCTGACCCGTAATAAGTCCCGTAACGGTAATGGTCTCTCCGAAAAAATCGTTTCTGATCTTATAGACCCTGCAATTTATAGTATGCCACTTTTTTGCGGCATTTTCAACAAGTCCGCAAATGTATTTATAGGCAAGCTCTCCTGTTACGACCGAGGTACTGCACGGTTTTATGTCGTCCTCCTCCGCCATATCGCAGGCGCGTTCAAACTCGTCCATAAGCGAACGAAGCATACCCACACCGTTTTCGTACTGCGAATACTCCTCGTAAGCTTCTCCCGGCGGCAGCGGACGTTCCGCGGTAATGTAAAATTCGTCCGCGGGAAAAACCAATCTTGTGTCGTATTTCTCCAAAAACTCCCGCTGAAATTTTTCAATAAGGTCAAGAGTTTTAGCCGCGCCCTCCTTATCAAAAAGCTTCAGCGGATACAGTCCCTCACGGAATTTGGTAAGTCCAACGGGAACCACAGCCACGCTCTGGATATTCGGCATAAGATTTCCCAGATCGGTGAGCGTACGTTCAAGCTCTGCCCCGTCATTTATATCTGGACACAAAACTATCTGACAGTTCATGGAAATTCCCGCATCGGCAAACTGCCGCAGATAGTCGAGTTTTTCCCCCGCAAAACGGTTGTTCATCATTTTGCACCGAAGCTCGGGATTCGTGGTATGCACAGAAATGTTGATACTCAACTTCATTTGGATAATTCTGTCAATATCCTTTTGACTGAGGTTTGTGAGCGTAACATAGTTCCCCTGCAAAAAGGAAAGCCGCGCGTCGTCGTCCTTGAAATAAAGGGTCTCGCGCATATTGGGAGGCATCTGGTCAATAAAGCAGAAAATGCATTTGTTGCAGCAGCTTTGTTTCTTGTCCATAAGAAAGGTATCGAACTCCAGTCCCAGATCGTCGTATTCGCTTTTGGTAACTGAAACCGTGTGACGGCTGCCGCAGCGTTCGATCAGAAGTTCAACTTCGATCTCCGCAGAATAGTACATATAGTCCAGCACGTCGGAAATATCGTGACCGTTCACCGATATCAAAACATCTCCCGCGCGGACGTCCAGACCGCTTACAGGCGAGCCCTTCACCACTGATCTTATTTCAACTGCCATACCGCAAATCCCTTTCTACGAAAAAAACCGAAGGAAGGCTTCCCCTCCTCCGGTTCTTTTAACACAAGATTAAGCTTCCTTATTGATAACTTCAACGCCCTTATAATATCCGCAATTCTTGCAAACCTTGTGGGGAGCAGTCAGCGCTCCGCAGTGTGAGCATCTTGAGAACGCAGGTGCGTCCAGCTTCCATACAGCCGAACGT
The DNA here is from genome assembly GCA_014799785.1 of Ruminococcus sp. Taxonomy (GTDB): domain Bacteria; phylum Bacillota; class Clostridia; order Oscillospirales; family Ruminococcaceae; genus RGIG8773. The sequence continues at coordinate 83,522 of JAAVHI010000019.1, read as the reverse complement.
CTTTTATCACGTCTGGCTTTCGATACTTTTCTCTTTGGTACTGCCATTGTTCAGCACCTCCTTATCCAATTACATTCCCTGCTTCACAGCAGTCACATTTGTTTTCATTAAGATCTGTTCCGCATACAGGACAAAGACCTTTACAGTCCTCCTTGCAGAGCATTTTCGACGGTAATTGCAGCAGACAGTCCGTCAGCGCGAGTTCGTCCATGTCAAGCTTATCCGATTCCGTCACGACATAATCATCGTACTCGCTGCCGCTGCTGTTAAGCGAACGGACAAGGACGTGAGAAAATTCAAAGCTGCAATTGCGTTCAAACTCAATAAGACATCTGTCGCAGCAAACGTGCAGAGTAAAGTCCGCCGTATAGTCCAGCAGAACCATACCCGCACGGTTTACAACCGCGCCTTTGATCGTTATGGGATCTGAAAAGCTATAACCCTTTACAGAATCCAGCGTTTCCCTGCCGACGGTACCGTCAAGCGTAAGCTTTTCACCGACGACGTTGTAAAGCCGTTTCAAGTCAATAATCATAGCGCACCCCAAACATAACAAAAAATATTATAACATATTTATCCTGATATGTCAATAGTTTTTGCCAAATTTATTTTACAGAATATTTAGAAACGCTTTCGGGAAGGTCTTCCTTGTTGGCGGAAACCGTAAATACTACCTCAACATCGTCTCCGGTAAGCTTCTCGATCTTGTTGAGCATTGCTCCGAGAGCCTCGAAATCCGCGCCGCCTACCTTGAGAATGGAGTCAACGAAAATTTCCTTGATATCGTAGTTGCCAGCAACAAGTCCAGCAACGAGACCGTAGAAAGCCTCAAAGGAATAGATGTTGTTAGCGTCTGTGTCAACGATTCTTACGGAATGAGGAATGTCGTATCTGAGCTTCTCGCTCTTGTCAATACAAACCACATAACCGTTTGTGGACTTAGCCGCACTGTTGATCATATCAATTAAGACCTTAGTTTTACCCGTACCCTTAGTTCCGGTGATAATTTTTACCATAAAAAACACTCCGTTCTGCCGTTTGACGGCATATTTTATTAACGTAACGCCGCGCTTTTACACGGACGATAACATAACCTTAGTCCGACAGCTTCTCTTCGAGAGCCGCTTTCTGATCCTCGTAACCCGGCTTTCCGAGCAGAGCAAACATATTCTTCTTGTAGCTTTCAACGCCCGGCTGATTGAACGGGTTAACGCCAAGCATATAGCCGCTTACCGCGCAAGCCAGTTCAAAGAAGTAAACCATGTAGCCGAAAGTTTTTTCCGAGGTATCCTCAAGCTCAAGAACAATGTTGGGAACTCCGCCCTCGGTGTGAGCCAAAACCGTACCCTGGAAAGCCTTTTTGTTTACAACAGACATATTCTGATTTGTCAGGAAGTTCAGTCCGTCAAGATTTTCGCTTTCATTTTCAAGGAAGAAATCCTTCTTGGGCTTCTTGATGTCAACAACGGTCTCGAACATGATACGCGAACCGTCCTGAATAAACTGACCCATAGAGTGAAGATCCGTCGAGAATATCGCGGACGACGGGAAAATTCCCCTTTGATCCTTGCCCTCGCTCTCACCGAAAAGCTGTTTCCACCACTCCGCCATCATTGCGAAGCTGGGGTCGTAGGAAACCAGCATTTCAACGGATTTATTCTTTTTGTAAAGAATATTTCTGATAGCCGCATATTTATAGCAGTCGTTATTGTCAAAGTCAGCGGAAAGAAGCTTGTCCCTCGCCTGAGCCGCGCCAGCCATAATTGCGTCTATATCGCAGCCCGCAACAGCGATTGGAAGCAGTCCCACAGCAGTGAGAACCGAATATCTTCCTCCAACGTCATCGGCAATAACGAAAGTCTCATAACCCTCGGCGTCGGCAAGCTGCTTCAGCGTACCTCTCGCCTTGTCGGTAGTACAGAAAATCCTGTCCTTTGCGCCGTCCTTGCCGTACTTCTTTTCCACCATTTCGCGGAAAACTCTGAAAGCAAGCGCGGGCTCTGTAGTGGTACCCGACTTGGAGATAACGTTTACCGAAAAGTCTCTGCCCTCGCAGAGCGAAATAATTTCATTGAGATATGTGGGGCTTATATTGTTGCCCGCATAGTATATTTCGGGCGTATCCTTTTTAAGATTGTTGTAAAGCGGCGATTTCAGGAACTCTATAGCCGCTCTTGCTCCCAGATACGAGCCGCCGATACCTATAACGATAAGAACGTCGGAATTATTCCTGATCTTTTCAGCAGCAGCCTTTATTCTGGCAAACTCCTCTTTATCGTAATCAACGGGAAGGTCAACCCAGCCGAGAAAATCGTTTCCCGCTCCCGAACGGTCTGCAACAGTTTTAGCAGCCAGTTCGGCGGAAGCCTTTACCGCTTCGAGCTCATGGGGTGCAATGAAATTTTGTAAGTATTTGGTATTTAGTGTAATTGACATACCCTTTTCCTCCAAAAATATTTATAAGACTATATTACTATAAATTCAAGATTTTTGCAATAATTTTTCTCAATCTTGGCGCACTTCAAAAAAGTTTTGGTCATTCAAACTAAAATGTTAAAAGTTTTTTGAGTATTATGCACAATGCTTTTTGGGTATCCATTTCCTCTGCGGAAGCGGCTGTACGGATATCCACAGCAAAAATCATCTTATCATTCCGCAGGAACTGTATCTCTCCCACTTTCCGCCCCTTTTCCACGGGAGCGTAAACATAGTCTGTCATTACGATCCTCGACGTGACAGAGCCCGCCGCTCCGTTCGGCAGGACAACGCTTCTTATACTTTCGCTTTCGACGGGAACAGTTTTCGATATCCCTCCCCTGACCGCTATTTCGGCGGGAACGTCCTTGGGACGTTCGGGAGTAAACACCGTATATTGGGAAAATCCCATGGAAAGAAGCGACTTTGCGTCCGATAAGCTTTTGTCCTTGTCATCACAGCCGAGAATTACGGATATATACATAACCCCGTCCCGCTCAGCTCCGAGAGCGGCGCAGTAGCCCGCGTTTTCGGTATAGCCTGCTTTAAAGCCTACCAGTCCCTTATAATCCTTGACAGCCTCGTTGGAGTTGACAAGCTCGGTCTCGCCGCCGCGTACAAAGTCCCGCCAGCAGGTAAAGTACCCGCGCAGAAAATCGTACTTTGACAGCTCGGCGCAAAGTCTTGCCATATCATGGGCGGTGGAGACCTGCTTATCGTCATCGTAATAACCGTTGCAGTTGGTAAAATAGGTATTTTCCATACCAAGCTCTTTTGCACGGACGTTCATAAGCTCTGCAAATTTTTCCTCAGACACGGCAATTTTTTCCGCAAGAACTACAGACGCGTCGTTTGCGTTGCCGATTATCACCGCTTTCAGAAGCTCGTCAACGGTTATCTCCTCTCCGGGCATAAGCCATATCTGCGCTCCCTGCATACTGTTTGCGTATTCGGAGGTTTTCAGCTTACTATCAAGAGAAAGCTTTCCCGCTTCGATATGCTCTGCCGCAAGCAGTACTGTCATAAGCTTTGCCATTGTACCTACAGGTACAGGTGTTTCCGCATTCTGTTCCGATATGATAACGCCCCCGGTAGCCTCGGTCATTGCCTTACAGAGCGTATATTCCTTTTCCTCTGCCGACACAGCCGTGACCGCCGTTATAGTAATTATTGCCAGAAAAAAACATAAAATCCGTTTCAGCACAAAATTCCGCATAAACTTTACCTCCCGATAAAGCTTATGCGGACATACTATTGTTTATGTGTCGCAGGCGGCGCGTACTTCCGCGGTACATGATTACTGCGTGTCCTCTTTATCCCTGCTGTACTCCAGAATATCCCCGGGCTGACAGTCTAGGACATCGCATATTGCTTCAAGTGTAGAGAATCGTATCGCCTTGACCTTTCCGGTTTTCAGATTGGAAAGGTTAACGTTGCTTATGCCCACCTTTTCGGCAAGCTCGTTCAGGGACATTTTCCTGTCCGCCATAACGCGGTCAAGCCTTAATATTATACTCATATTCTGCCCCCTATATGGTTTCGTCCGATTCCTGCTGAAGCTTGCAGCCGTAGTCGAAAATACTGCTCAAAAGCATAAGTATGCAAACAAAAGCCCATCCTGACGCATCTATATAAATAGTTAATTCCGTACCCGTAACTCCGGAGTATACCGCTGCCGCTGCGAGAGAAAGCAAAAGCATGACGATAACAGCGGCAGCTATCTTTCTTAACCCCTTTGGAACCTGCGGGATAAACGGCGTGTTGCTTTTGATTATGTTTTCGCAAAATTTACTGCACACAACGGTTATATACAATATTGCCGCAGATGTGATAATCCCTTGGATTACTTTATATATTTCCTCGGCAACACTTGGATTAGACGTTATCGCATAATCTAACGCAATACCAATTAAGCCGACAATAAAAAGACCGACAACAATTATCGCCATGCCCATAGCTATTTTTATAAGCGTAGCAAAAATTTTTATCTGATGTTTTACCTCTTCAAGTTCTTTTGAAGTGCTGTTTATAACAGGCTGTTCCTCTGCTGTTCCCATGGCTTTTTTTAATTTTTTCATAAATATTCCTCCCTGCATTAAAGCGTCTCGTCCGATTCCTGCTGCAATTCGCAGCCCCTTGCAAATATGTAGGATATACCCCATATCACACAGCCGAACATCATAAACAAAACTCCGAAAACAGTCGCAGCCACGGTATCTACTCCCACGGACGTAGGTATTGCCGCCAAATACTGGAGCGCGCCCAATACGGCAAATCCAGCTGTCCAGTAAGCTCCGCCGCCGATTATCAGAGTATAGGCTATCGCTTTCAGTCTGCGGGGAACTTCGGGCAGGAACGGCGTTTCGGAATTACGGAGCTGTCCGAAAATAAGCCGCATATAGTTGAACATCATCAGCATTGTTGCCGTCCTTATAAGCTCCGGGATAGTTTCCCAGATGTTGCCCGTCCACATGGTGTCTATACCTGTCACTCCAAGCAGGTAAATGACCCCGAACAGTACTTCAACAGCCAGAAAAATTACCGATGCAATATGTATCCTGCCGCATACCTTTTTAAAGCTTTGTGCTTTGTTTTCCCGATTTTTCATGTTAGCTCCTCCCCTTTTCAGACCGCCGCGGGCTGCGCCGTCAGCTGTTCGGAAATTTCCTCCGAACAAGGCAGACCCGTTTCACGGTCAACTTCAAAATAATTTTCCCTGTACTTTTTGCGAAACACTTTTACATACCATACAATGCACAGCGCAAAAATTACCGCGTTAAGAGCAAACCACCACCATCTGCTGAGAACGAAACCGTTTTTTTCGTAATATACCAAGCTGTCGTACGGTATAAAGCAAACGGCGTTGTGTATGGCGTGTTCAAGCATTGTGTAAAGAATATTACGGGTCTTGCAGTACACATATGCGGCGCATACTCCGCCGATGAGAACATTAACAGTTCCCTGAATGTTATACAAATGCGCCGCGGCGAAAAACAGTCCCGATACTATGCATATGACGGGCATTTTGTATGCTCCGCGACCGAGCTCGCAGCAGCAGAACCTGAACATTATCTCCTCAAAGATCGGGGCGCACACTACCGACATAATTACTCCGTACAGTCCAAACGCGGTATTTCGGTTTGGCTCAACGGTCATAAAGTTCGACAGGAGCAGGCCGTCAAGCTGATCGAATATCTCACCCGCCGCAAATGTAAACAGCGTAAGCATTATCGGCACTGAAATATCAAACTTTCCGAATTTCAGCGCACTATTAATCCGTACTGAGGATACGTTCTTTACCAGCGAGCAGGCAAAGATACAGCCTACAATCCCCGATGCCGCATGTGTGAACAGCTGAAACTGATCGTTTTCGGGGATACTTCCGAAAATTATCGCAAATACCAGCATGATCAAAACGATAAACACATTTTCGATTATAAACGGCACTGCGCTTAGCAGCGGAGCGGTCACACGTCTTTTTGCCAGAGCTTTCATAAAAATCCCACCAATATAAAAATTTTATTGTAAGCTTACTGTAATTACACTATAACACATCACTTTATGTTTGTCAATATATATTTAACGATAAACATTAAATATTATATGTTTTTCACAAAAACCGCTTTCAATAATTATACATAATAGGTACAAATGCACACGATTTTATAAAAAATACGCCGTCATTAAGTGGGCATCGGCATATAAGTTCTTCAAAAAACACCGTAAAAAGACAAATACAGCAGCTTATAGATCAAGTTCCATAGAAAGCCCAAGCAAACCCTTGAAAAAGCTTCCGTATTATGATATAATTATTTAAACGAAATTTTTTTGGAGGGAAATTAAGTGCCGACTTTTACCAGAAGCGCTATTATAAAATCGTTTATGAAGCTTCTTAACGAACGCCCGCTCAACAAAATTACGGTAAAGGATATTGTTGAGGACTGCGGCATAAACCGCAATTCGTTTTATTATTATTTTCAGGACCTGCCCGCTCTTGCCGAAGCGGTTATCAGGGACGAGACCGACAGGGTCTTAAACGGAGTAAACAATATCTCCTCCCTTGAAGACTGCCTTTTCACTGCGATCGATCTTGCTCTGAACAACAAAAATGCAGTTATGCACCTTTACCGCTCCCCAAGCCGCGAGCTTTACGAGCAGCATCTGAACAGCATTATGCAGTATGCAGTTGCGGAATACATAAATGCGGTCTCAAAGGATATGGATATCGAGGCCGAGGATAAGGAGATTATTATAAGGTACTTCAAATGCCTGCTTGTGGGATTTGTACTGGACTGGATGAATTCGGGCATGAAGTACGACATAAGAAATACTATGACAAGGGTATGCGAGCTTTTCAGCGGAGGTATGCAGACGGCTCTGGAGCGGAGCGTCAATACCAAGTGCTGATCAAACCGCAGAACAAAATATTCCATACATCAAAGCCCGCATTTTTTCGCAAATGCGGGAATATGCACAAAAATCATACAAAACCGTCTCTGTGTCTGAATTTTCAGCACGGAGATTTTTTTGTCTGTATATATTTTTTCTCTGGTACTATACAATATATATTAAGATAAAAAGGAGGTCGCAAACCATGAAAAAAAACAACGGATATGTTATGACGGCAAAAATCGGATATATAACGGCGTCTGTAATGACGGCCGCGCTCGGCGCTGCTTTTATTTTGCTGCCCGAAATTTCAATTACCTTAATTTGCAGACTTCTCGGAGCTGCTGCGATAATCTTCGGTATTATAAAGCTGTCGGGATATTTCTCCCGCGATCTGTACCGTCTGGCTTTTCAGCACGATCTGGCATTCGGGATAATGCTTTGCACGATCGGAATAATTGCTGCAGCAAAGCCGGTAAAGGTCATATCTGCGGCGCATATTGCGGTGGGAATTATCATTATTGCAGACGGAGTTTTCAAGCTCCAGACAGCGGTTGATTCAAAAAGGTTCGGTCTCGGCAAATGGTGGCTGATCGCTGTTTTTGCCATTCTGTCCTTTGCGGCGGGGATACTTCTTGTTGTAAGTCCCTTTAAGGCGGCTGCCGCAATGACTGTAATTATGGGAATATCGCTGCTTGCCGACGGTCTGATGAACTTCTGCGTAGCGTTCTGCGCGATAAAGGCTGAATCTGACAAATATGTAGACGCTGAATTTACAGTCAGCGAGAACAAAGACTAAGATTTTTCACACTGTTCCATGAAAGGAGTAATAAACTTGACAGACAAAATGTCCACTGCCGTATCCTCGGAGGACGAGGAGCAGAACGGAAGCTTTATGTATAAGCTTGCCACTTTTATCGTTGACAAGAGGAACTTGTTTTTCCTGCTTTTTATTTTTGCGCTGATATTCAGCGTCTTTGCAAAGGACTGGGTAAACGTTGAGAACGATATTACAAAATATCTTGCGGACGACACCGAGACCCGCCAAAGCCTTACCATTATGGACGAGGAATTTGTTACATACGGGACGGCTTCTGTTATGGTCGCCAACGTTACCTATGACACTGCTGCAAAGCTTGCAGAGCAGATAGAAAACATAAACGGAGTGACCTCTGTTGAATTTGACGACACAGAAGAGCATTACAAAACCACCTATGCCATGTTTTCCGTAACCTTTGACGGCGAGGAAGCGGACGAAATAAGCGTCACCGCCATGAACGAAATAAAGGAGCTTTTGGCTGACTATGACGTATATTACTCCACGGCGGTAGGCGTTGACCCCGGCGCGCAGCTTGCGGAGGAAATGAAAGTCATTATTGTTATTGCCGCAGTCATTATTCTTCTGGTAGTGCTGTTCACCTCAAAGGCATATGCCGAAATACCCGTGCTTGTTATGACCTTCGGCGCAGCCGCTGTGCTTAATATGGGAACAAACTTCATGCTGGGTACTATCTCGTTTATTTCGGACTCGGTAACTATTGTCCTACAGCTTGCCCTTGCCATAGACTATGCAATAATTCTCATTCACCGCTACAGCGAGGAACACGAGCTTCTCCCCGCAAGAGAAGCCTGCATTGCCGCTTTGAGCAAGGCTATCCCCGAAATTTCCTCCAGCAGTCTTACAACAATATCGGGACTTATTGCGCTGATGTTTATGAAATTCGGTATCGGCGCGGACCTTGGCGTTGTGCTTATAAAAGCGATATTTTTCAGCCTTTTGTCGGTATTTACCCTTATGCCGGGACTTATCATGCTTTTTTCAAAGCTTATTGACAAGACGGTACACAAAAATTTTGTACCTAAAATTTCCGCTGTGGGAAAATTTGCGTATGTTTCAAGATTTGTCATTCCTCCGATATTTGTTATAGTTACTGTGGCAGCGTTCTTTTTCTCGGGAAAATGTCCCTACTGCTATGGCACAACGGACTTGCAGACCGCACGGCAGAGTGAAACTAAAATTGCCGAACAGAAGATAAAGGACAATTTCGGTTCCACAAATCTTGTTGCTCTTATGGTACCGTCAGGAGATTACGAGGCGGAGAGCAGGCTAATTGCCAATCTTGAAAGATACAGCGAGGTAGACTACATTCAGGGTCTTGCCAACACGGAGGCTATGGACGGCTATATGCTTACCGACAGGCTTACCCCGCGGCAGTTCTCCGAGCTTGTGGAGCTTGATTATGAGGTGGCAAAAGTCCTTTACGGCGCATATGCCATAAACGAAGAGAATTACGGCGAAGTTGTGAACGGTCTTGAAGCATACGGCGTGCCGCTGATAGATATGTTCATGTTCACCTACGACGAGGTCGACAAGGGATATGTTACCCTTGACGACGAGCTTATGGATACCCTTGAAGATCTGCACAGTCAGCTCAGCGATGCGCTTTTACAGCTTAAAAGCGACAATTACAGCCGTATACTTCTGCACCTTGCGCTGCCGGAGGAAAGCGACGAAACCTTTGAGTTTTTGAACACCGTCCACACCGAGGCGGAGAAATTCTACCCCGCAGACCAGGTTTTCCTTGCGGGCAACTCCACCAGTGGCAGGGACTTGTCAAGCTCATTCTCAACAGATAATCTTATAATCAGCATACTTTCCGCATTGTTTGTAATTATCGTCCTGCTGTTCACATTTAATTCCGCGGGACTCCCCGTTCTGCTAATTGCGGTAATTCAAGGCAGTATCTGGATGAACTTCTCGTTCCCCTATCTGGAGCAGAATAGTCTGTACTTCCTTAGCTATCTTATTGTAAATTCCATTCAAATGGGCGCGAATATTGACTATGCTATAGTTATTTCCAGCCGCTACATGGAGCTTAAAAAGGAAATGCCAATTAAGCAGGCGGTTATCGAGACCCTTAATCAGGCTTTCCCAACAATTATCACGTCGGGAACTATTCTTGCGGCGGCGGGTATACTTATCGGTCAGCTTTCCTCCGACGGCGCGATATCGTCTATCGGCGTATGCCTCGGTCGGGGTACTATAATTTCAATCATTCTTGTTATGGGCGTACTGCCGCAGATACTTCTTTTGGGCGACGCGATCATCGAACGCACGTCGTTTACTATTAAAAAGGCGGAACGCACTCAGATATCGGGCAACCGCATGGTGGTAAGCGGTCTTATACACGGCAATATCAACGGCAGAGTTGAGGGTTACATAAAGGCTGTTATTGTAGGCGACGTTGACGCAAGAATTGAAAATCCCCGCGGAGAAGCGGTACAGACCCTTGCGGGAGAATCCCCCGATACCGTGGAATTTTTTGAAGAAAGGGAGGCGGTCACAAATGAATAAAAGGCGTTTTGGAAAAATACTTTCATTCTTAACGGCGGCAGCCATGACCCTGACATTTGCCGCTCCCGCCACCGTATTTGCGGAAGCAAACGCAAGGAATGAGATACACATTGCCTCGGAGGCGGACTTTGCCGAGTTTGTGAAAAGCTGCGTCCTTGACAGCAACACAAGAGGGAAAAAGTACTCTCTGGAATGCGACATTGAGCTTCCCTACGACTTCAAGCCGATACCTACATTCTGCGGAATGTTTGAGGGAAACGGTCATACCGTTTCGGGGCTGAATATTGCAGAGAGCGGCTCCGACACGGGTCTTTTCAGGTACATTGAAAAAGAGGGTACTGTAAAAGACCTTAACGTACGCGGCAGGGTCGCTCCATCGGGCAGCTCCTCCGAGTGCGGAGGTATCGCGGGAGTAAACAGAGGAAAGATACTGAACTGCTCCTTCAGCGGCATGGTAAGCGGCAAGGAACGCTGCGGAGGAATTACTGGCGTAAACGAAGAAACGGGTTTTATAGCAGGCTGCAAAACATCGGGACTTGTGCAGGCAAGGCACTATACAGGTGGCATTGCAGGGGAAAATTCGGGCATTATCATATACTGCGAGAACGAGTCCTCAGTAAATGTCATGGCCTTTGACGATTCAATGGACTTGGAAAATATCAACATAGAGGACATTTACTCCACCGAAAACGCAACGGAAATTACCGACGAGGGCGGCATTGTGGGGTACTCCACGGGAAACGTACAGAACTGCACAAACCACGGTAATGTGGGCTACATTCACGTTGGCTACAACGTGGGCGGAATTGCGGGCAGACAGGAGGGCTACATAAGCGGCTGCGAAAATTACGGCGTTATAAACGGACGCAAGGACACGGGCGGAATTGTTGGTCAGGCGGAGCCTCATATTTCCCTGTTGTTCTCGGAGCGTTCCATGAGCAAGCTCCGCACACAGCTTGAAGAGCTTAACGCTCTTATCGACCGCACCATAAACGACGCGGACGCGGATTCCTCGGAAATTTCCGCAAACTGGGACGAGATATGCGGTGAGCTTGAAAATGCAAGGAAGATATCCGACGAATTTCTCGATAAAACGGACGATATCATAGACGCTGACATTGATTCCATAAACGAGTTAAGCTCACGAATTTCCGACTTTATCGACATGGCTGCACCTGCTGCGGAGAGCCTTGAGGAAGCTTCAAACTCAATGTCCGACGCATTCGGCAATTTGAAAAATTCGGTACAGTTAATATCGGATTCATTGCAGACTGCGGATGACGGAATGAAAACCCTGTTCCCGATTTTGCAGGACTTATCGGACGCGGTGGACAGCTTGAAGCAGGCTTCTTCTTCGCTGGATCATTCATTCGGCGAGCTTCAAAGCTCCGTCGGCGACGAGCAGGGCATGGAGTCCGCGCTGACAAGTCTCGGGTACTCGATACAGGACATATCCAACGCTGCGGGAAATCTTTCGGGAACGGCGGCAAGACTTGCCGACGCTCTTAACGAATTTGCAAACGACCCGTCCATAGATATGGAAAAGCAGGAAATAGAAAGGCAGCTCAGACGGCTTTCGGACGCTGCGGACAGATTTGCTGAAAGAATAAGAAATTCAAGCCTTTCATGGGGCATAGGCGGAGCTTTTGATGAATATACCATAGGCGAGTATCTCCAGGAGATAGCCGATATTCTTTCCGACCAGTCAATGATAGACATATTTGAAAGTCTTTCGGAAATTACAGAAGCGTTCACAAATATTATGTCGTCAACGGCCGCAAAAAATCTTGACGAACAGCTTAAAAATGTTTCCGCTGAACTGGGACAGGACCTTAAATATCTGCAAGGCTCGGGAGAACAGTTTTCAAGCTCCGTGGGAGATGTAACAGAGCAGGTAAATGTTTCGGGTTTGTTCGGCTTCATCAGATATTTAAGGGAAGCAAATCAAGACCTTAACGGAACTTCCGCTTCTGCCGACAGCATAATAAACCGCATTACCGAGGCGTGGGACTATTTTGACATAGCTTCCGCACAGCTTGTTGCGGCGGTATGGTTTGCGGAGGACTGCACCGAAAACGCAAGGACTTCCGCAGAGCAGATAAAGGACGCTTTTTCCCAAACCGTGGACATTCTGGAATACTTTTCGGGCAAGGACAAAATAGAATTTGTCGGAGCGGACGACGAAATTATTGCCGTCAGAAACAGGCTTTCAACCGCTCTCGGAAACATTGTCGGTCTCGGAGAAGAATTCGGCGACAACACAGGCTCGGCAATGAGTACTATGGCCGAAAATTTCCGCCAGATAAACAGCAAGACATCGGAAATTTCCGACACTATACTTGACATTGTGGACGAAATAAACGAGACCTCGGCGGATATTTCCGACTACACAGACGACATTTCCTCCGAGGATTCCGCGGGACAGTCGGACGGCAAGGTTGAACGCTGCAAAAATTACGGCGAGGTAAACGGCGACCTTTGTGCAGGCGGCATTGCAGGCTCTATGGCGGTAGAATACGATTTCGACCCCGAGGGCGACATTGAAAGGATCGGAACACGTTCCGCAAACTTTATATATCAGTCCAAAACTGTTGTCAGGGACAGCGTCAATTACGGTGAGGTAATTTCCAAAAAAGGCAGAGCGGGAGGCATTGCCGGAGAAATGTCTACAGGCTGTCTTATTGACTGCATCGGCTTCGGGGACGTTAAGTCCACTGACGGAGATTACAGCGGCGGCATTGCGGGCAAATCAGATGCCGCTATACAAGGGTGCAGCGCAAAATGCCGTGTAAGCGGAAAAAATTTTGTGGGCGGCATTGCGGGTACTGCACATGATATGATAGACTGCAAAAGCTTTGTTGTTATTGAGGAGGGCTCGGAGCGTATCGGCGCAGTTGCGGGGTACAGTGACTTTGATGGTGAAATTACAAGCAACACCTTTGTGGACGGCGGCATAGGAGCAGTTGACGGAATAAGCTACAGCGGAATTGCATACCCTGTTCCGTATGATCAGATGATAGCTTTGGAAAATACCCCTAAAGAGTTCAGAACTCTTGAGCTTACATTTATTTCGGAGGATGGGGTTGTAAAGGTCGTACCCGTTGAATACGGCGAGAGCCTTACTGCGGCAGAGATCCCCGGCGTACCCGAAAAGGGCGGGAATTTCGGCGAATGGGAGGAATTCAATTACAAAAATATAACCTTCAGTGCGGAGATAAATGCGGTTTACGAGAAATTTATCACAGCTCTTGAATCCTCCGAAAAGCGTGACAGCGGACTGCCGATATTTGTTGCGGAGGGCAATTTCACAAGCAGCGACAGTATTTCGGTTTCGGAAAACGTTTCCTCCGAGGGCCTTGAAAGCTGGAGCATAACCTTGCCGAATGACGGTTCGGAAAGTCACAAGGTAAGATTTCTTCCCGAAATAAAAACGTCCAAAGCGGTAGTTAACGTCACGGAAAACGGAGTTCAAAGGATTGCCGAAACAGAAGTTGACGGAAAATATCTTGTTGTGGAAATTTCGGGAAACAGCGCGCTTATAACGGTTTCCGAAAGTGACTATACGGTACTGATAATTGCTGCGGCTTCCGCGGCAGCGGCGGCGGTTATAATTATTTTGATAATAATAATCAGGAAAAGGAATAAAAACAGTCCCCGAAATTCAGCCCCAAAAGATAAAAATAAGGAAAACGCACTCGCTTAAACCTTGCGGGAGTGCGAAGAGAACGACTGTCCACTGGTCGAACGCCGTACTTATGATATCGTCCCCCAATCAATGTCATAAAGTTGTACGACAAAAAGAAAAAGGCTGCGTAGGATTTCTACGCAGCCTTTCAAATTCAATAGAATACTTCCTACCGAGCTTCCCCTTTATCCGGATAATTGGGATAATGACGGCAAACCGAACACATTTAATTGCTTATATTTATTCTTTTTCAAAGGTCACCCGAACATCTCCGCTGCCCAGCACGGTTGAAAGCCCCGACGCGTCCTCAATATATCCGAGCCGCGTATAGCTGTAGGACGTATCAAATGTGTCATAAAAAAGCACAACGCAGCCTGAACCGTAAAGCATAATATCTCCCGAATTAATTTTATCCGGACGTTCGGAATTTACAGGCAGGTTGTCGGAAAGATAAAAGTATTTTTCGTTTCCGTTAAGCTCACTCATGTCCAGGGTCAGCGGAAGCATTTCGTCAAAAGCGTTCGCAGCGTCGTTATCATAAAGAACAGCCGTGAAGCTTTTATCGCCTGCGGTAATTTTAATTTTATTCATACTGATTTCCTCCTGTACTGAAGCTTCCGCAGAACCTTCCGAAAGCTGCGAGGTAATCTGCGTGGCCGTCTTGCTCTCCGCATTTTCCTTTGAAATTCCGCAGGAAGCTAAGATCAGAGCGGACATTACCGAAAAGAGCATTACCAAAATTTTCTCCATATAAAATCCCCCGTTATGATTTATTTTCCGAATAGATCAGATAGTCGAGGCAGTCTATCCGTTTTTGGCATTTATGCAGATCGTCCAGAAGCCGCTGCCTGTGGCTTTTCAGAATATCATTTTTTTCTTTGGCACTTTTACTGTCGGCGTAACGCTCTGCCAAAACTATGTCACAGCCCGCGTCGGTAAGGTTTGTAATAATTTTTGAGCGTAATTCGCTGTTCATAGGATATCCCCCATTCATGTTTTTGCTTTACTGTATTTTAACACGCGGTTCTTGAAATAGCAAATACTTATATCGAATAACACATTATGCTTGACAGGCATATTATTTTACTGTATAATTATTTTATAGTACTAATCTCCAATCTGCCTATAGACAAAACCGCTTGAAAGGCGGCAGTCAAAACCTACGGCTTTGACGAGATCAGTATTGAACGTCAGGAGGCTGCACATGGAGTTCCGTGTATTAAAATATTTTCTTGCAATCGCAAGAGAGCAAAGTATTTCGGGAGCTGCGGAATCACTGCACATTTCCCAGCCCACGCTGTCAAGACAGATAAAGGATCTGGAAAACGAACTCGGAAAAATTCTATTTACAAGAGGCAGTCACAAAATAACCCTCACCGAAGAGGGAATGATACTGCGGAAACGTGCCGAGGAAATGGTCGAGCTCGTGCAGCGTACGGAAAACGAGATCGCTCTTTCCGATCACGGAGTTGCGGGAGATATTTGCATTGCGGCAGGTGAAACCGACGGGATACGCCTTATTGCAAATCTTATAAAAAAGCTTGAGTCAGATTATCCTCTGATAAAATATCAGTTTGTAAGCGGAAACGGTCCTTTTGTTATGGAGCGGCTTGACAAGGGTCTGGCGGATTTCGGACTGATTTTCGGAGACGTTGACCGTGACAAATACGAGCATATACTTCTGCCTGCAAAGGACGTCTGGGGAGTACTTATGCAGAATAATTCCGAACTTGCCGAAAAAGAATTTATTACTGCCGGCGATCTGTATGACAAGCCGCTGATAATTTCGCATGAAATGAACAGGAACGGCGTTATTGCCGAGTGGTTCGGCTGTGATATCGACAAGCTGAACATCAGGGCGACATACAATCTTGCAACCAATGCGATGATACTTGCGGACGAGGGCGTAGGATATGTGATATGCTTTGATAAGCTTTTTAATGTAAGCGGAAAAAGCAGGCTTTGCTTCCGACCGCTTTCCCCTGTTGTCGAAGCGCCGATGCATATAATATGGAAAAAATATCAGACTCATACAAAAGCGGCAGCCAAGTTTCTTGAAGCGTTATATGAAATAAATAACCGATAAGCTCGATATACTTTTCAAGCATATATTTCTATTCAATATAAGTATTTGCTATTTTGACGAATGTGTGGTACAATAGGTACAATGCGAAATATACAGTACCGCAAACACTGAAAGGGAGCATAACTATGATTATTGAAAATAAAACCTTTGACGAGGAACGCGCTCTTTACGGAAGCAAAGATCTGACTGTAAAAGACTGCCGTTTTGACGGCCCTGCCGACGGCGAAAGCGCATTCAAGGAATGTTCGGATATCACGGCGGAGAATTGTTTTTTCAATTTGCGGTATCCGTTCTGGCATGATAACGGTCTGAAAATTGCCGGTTCGGAAATGACCGAGCTTTGCCGAGCGGCGTTGTGGTACTCGGAAAATATTGATATAGACGACACAAAAATGCACGGTATAAAGGCTCTTCGGGAGTGCAGGAACGTTCGTCTGAAAAACTGCGATATTATTTCTCCCGAATTCGGCTGGTCAGTATCGGGCGTCCGCATGGAAAGCTGTACTGCTGTGAGCGAATATTTTATGATGCGCTCAGAAGATATTGATTTTTCCGACGTTGATTTCAAGGGAAAATATTCATTTCAGTACATTAAAAATTCTATTTTTGAAAACTGCGTTTTCGATACAAAGGACGCATTCTGGCACGCTGAAAATGTCACAGTAAAAAACAGTATCGTCAAGGGAGAATATCTTGCGTGGTATTCAGACGGCCTGACTCTTGAAAACTGCAAGATCATCGGCACACAGCCGCTTTGCTACTGCAAAAATCTTAAACTGATAAACTGCGAAATGATCGGCACGGACTTGTGCTTTGAAAAGTCCGACGTAAACGCCTGCATTACAACTCCCGTTGTAAGCATAAAAAATCCCGCATCGGGCAGGATATGCGTTCCCTCCGTGGGCGAGATTATAAGGGACGATGAAAATTCAAAGGGCGAGGTCGTTGTCTGCGAGAAATGCAAATGCGACAAAAGCGCATGAGATCAATAAATAATAAAAAACTCCGCAAGCTCAATCTACAAAAGAGCTTGCGGAGTTTTTTAACTGGCTGGGGTGCAGGGATTCGAACCCCGGTAATGCTTGAGTCAGAGTCAAGTGCCTTACCGCTTGGCGACACCCCAATATACAAGTCCGCCCGACCGAGCGAACTTTTTGACTGGCTGGGATAGGTGGATTCGAACCACCGAAATGACGGAGTCAAAGTCCGCTGCCTTACCGCTTGGCTATATCCCATTACTCGGAAACAGCAAAGCTATTCAAGCGACTTATATAGTTTACCACATTGCACGTCATTTGTCAATATTTTTAGAGAAATTCGTCATTTGTAACAAATGTTAGTGCAACTAATTGTACTAAATTTATGAAACTATAAACTCCACAGTGCAGCCATTAGCCGAAACACGGTACTCTCCGGGAGGCAGCTCGCCGTACATCGACAGATCATATACTTCTTCCCGCGGCTGTTCAGGCGTTAAAATCAGACCAATGTCATTAAATCCCCAATTTCCGCTGATAGTCGGCACACTGTACCACTCTCCGTCGAGAAGCACGTCCACCGAAAAATGCAGACCGTACATCCAGTCTTTGCTGCCGTTGTTGGTATACTTTACCGTGATATTATTTTCTGTCTGCTCTACAAGCTCAGCCGAAATATAATCGGGAGCTTCTTCGTCAATATACGTATACGGAGGAGAAAGCCTGTCAGCATACCATTTATCACCGTTACGGCAGATAATATGCGCGCAAGGAAGCGCGGCAGCAGCCGAGGAAACTCTTTCGTCCGACCAATCGTACTTGTCCGAAAACGTGCCGAAATCGTAGTCAAATCGGTACACATCACCGTCTTGGGTAATCCAGTAGCCGTTCGACCATACCGCTTCCAGCGCCCAGCCGTCAGTATCGCCTATCTCAAAGCCGTACGCAGGAGCTGTAAACAGTTCGGGAGACCAGTCCTCGGTTTTTTCTGCGGGAACAGCGGAAATTGCTCTGAGGATTTCATTTTCCTGCGAAGTACCGAACAAATACCGGAATTTGGTATTTTCACCGTCATATACGAAAAATTCCAGCGCGCTTGTTTCGGGAGAAGCATTTGCCATAAAGGTGTTTCCCGTGACAGTCTCACCAACTGTCTGTTCGGGAGCTTCTGTCTCCGTAGCGGAAACGGTTTCCGACGGAGGCGTGTATATTACAGGTGTGTCCTCATTAGTATACGTACAGCCCGCCAAAGCAGTACACAACACTGCCAAAATCAGTGCGGCAAACTTTTTTGCTTTCATTTCGGTATCTCCTAAATCCCGTTTATATTTTCTTTAAAAACAAGCTAATAATGAAAATCCTTATGTCCGGTGGGAAAAATGCCGAAATCTATCATTTGATTGACAAAGCTTATTACATCTTCGTCATCCAAACATTTTATTCCGTTACCGTATTGGCCCAGCAGAACATATTTCGGCTTGCCGCCGTCGTTATATATGCCGTAAAGAAAATAATTTCCAAAATCCCTTAAAGGACTTTCATACTCTTTATATTTCTTTGTCAAATCAGCTTCATACTTTTCAGAAAAATCCAAAATTGTATTCAATTCTTCATCGCTCAATTCGGCAACATTTCCCGATTTGGCAATATCGCACAATGTATTGTGCCAGTCTTTTTCATCAAAGTCAAACCAAATTAAATTTTCCTGTTCCTGCTCATCACTAAAATAATAATATAACCCGTTTGAGTCAATTATCTTTATTTCCTGCTCCTCGCCCCACGTGTAATTTTCATAAAGAACTACCATTACAATTGGCAAAGTCTCTGTCGTATAGGACGTTGCAGTAACTTCCGAAGTACTCGTGGTCGTAGCTGTGTTCGTTACAGTGGTCTCTGTAGTTGAAACGATTTCCGGCAGGGACACGTCCGTTACAGGTGTGTCCGCATTGGTACCCGTACAGCCCGCCAAAGCAGTACACAGCACTGCCAAAATCAGCGCGGAAATCTTTTTTGCTTTCATTTCGGTATCTCCTAAATCTCGTTTCGATTTTCCAGAGCCTTAAAGAGCGTCACTTCATCGGCGTATTCCAGAGTGCCTCCGATAGGAAGTCCGAACGCAAGACGAGTAACGCGTACTCCCAGCGGCTTGAGAAGCTTGGAGATATACATAGCCGTAGCTTCACCCTCAACGGTGGGATTGGTCGCCATTATGACCTCCTCTACCCCGCCCTTGTTAATGCGTGCAAGAAGCTCCTTTAAGCGTATTTTGTCTGGCGTGATACCGTCCAGAGGAGAAATAAGCCCATGCAGAACGTGATATACGCCCTTGTATTCGTTAGTACGCTCAAAGGCGGAGATATCCTTGGGAGTCTCCACAACGCAGATAACGCTCCTGTCACGCATATCGTCGGAGCATATGGGACAAAGCTCGTCCTCGGTCAGGTTCTGACATTCGGCGCAGCACTTCACCGTGCTGTGGGCGCGGATAAGCGCGTCCGCAAATTCCTTAACGTCCTCCTCCGTCATGCTCATGACGTGATAGGCAAGCCGCTGTGCGCTTTTCATGCCTATTCCGGGCAGCTTAGCAAACTGCTCCGCAAGAAGCACGAGAGGAAGCGCGGTATTGTTAGCCATAGAACACCTCCGCCGCGGGAAATCAGAACAAGCCGGGGAAAGATACTCCGCCCGTGATCGCGCCCATTTCGGTCTCGGTGGTTTCCTCTATCTGCTTAACGGTATCGTTGAATGCGCTTATTATCAGATCCTGAAGCATCTCCACGTCCTCGGGGTCAACGACTTCGGGCTTGATAACAAGCTTCTTGATTTCTTTTCTGCCGGACATTGTGACCTCAACAGCTCCGCCGCCGACTGTGGTGGAGAACTCTCTGTTCTCGATGTCCTCCTGAAGGTCGGTGATCTTGGTCTGCATTTTCTGAGCCTGCTTGATCATGCTGTTCATATTCTGGGCTCCGCCGCCCATTCCCTGAGGTAATCTTGCTTTCATTTTTTTGACCTTTCTCCGCCGTTTTAGATTTTGCTTCGCAGCCCCGACGGTGAGCATTTTCTACTGTATCAAACCCTTTCGGGTGATTTGCGTTATAGTATTTGTTATTGACCGCCCTCGCTGTCAACGGGAATATTATTGTCTCTCGCCTTTTGCAGAACACCCTGAAGCTTGTCCCCGCTGCTTTCCGCAGGAGCAATGCATTTCGCCCTTATCGAGAAAACGTTGCCCGTAACAAGCTTTATCGCCTCCTGAAGCTTTGCGGCGTTTTCCTTGTTCCGCAGGAGCTGTAAAAAGAAGCTGTTTTCGGTATAGATCAGCATATAGCCGCCGCCCTTTACAGCGTAAGAGCCGTTCAGCGCGCCGTTTACCGACGGACATATTTCCGCGAATTTTTCAAGGATATCCTGCCACCTGTCCTCGTTCACGAAATCTTCCGGCTTCATCTTAGACAGATCGCCCGTCTCCGCCTGCTGTTTGGGAGAATACTGCGGCTTTGATGGCTGTGCCGCCTGTGCAGTTTGTGCAGGCTGAACGGCTTGCTCCGTCTGTACCGCACGTCCGCTTTGTATCGGCTGAGCCGCAATGCGCTGTTCGAGCATATCTATTTTAGCCAGAAGCTCGGTATTTGCCGCGCCGCCTCCCGAAGCGGGACTTTGTGCCGTACAAAGCTTTATCAGGCACATCTCCATCTCCACCCGCTTGGAGCTTACCCTTGCGATACGCTCGTTACAGGACTGGAGAATTTCCAGCTTATGCATGATATCCTCAATAGAAAGCCGTTCCGCTAAAGCCTTTATTTTTTCAAGCTCGCTTGGCATACACACAAGCAAG
The DNA here is from genome assembly GCA_014799785.1 of Ruminococcus sp. Lineage (GTDB taxonomy): Bacteria > Bacillota > Clostridia > Oscillospirales > Ruminococcaceae > RGIG8773. The sequence continues at coordinate 62,717 of JAAVHI010000019.1, read as the reverse complement.
TCCAGATTTTCGGGTACAGCCTTTGCCACCATCACATTTCTGAACTGCGCGATAAGCTCATCGCAAAGCTTCTGCATATCCTTTGACATACCATAAAGCTTGTCCACAACGCCAATAGCTTTTGCGGCGTCGCAGTCCGCGGCGGCTTCAAGTATCTCGAAAACAGGTTCGCGTCCCGCGATACCCGCCGCTCCCGAAACAATATCAAGAGTAACGTTCTCGGAAAAAGCAATGCACTGGTCAAGCAGGGAAAGCGCGTCTCTCATGCCTCCGTCGGCTGTTTTTGCGATAAGCTCGGCGGCTTCCGGGTCTAAGGAGATATTTTCCTGCTCGGCAACATACAAAAGCCGATCGGTGATGTCCTTGGGAAGTATCCTGCGGAAATCGTACCGCTGACAGCGTGACAGAATTGTCGGCAGAACCTTGTGTATCTCGGTTGTTGCGAGAATAAACTTAACGTGAGGAGGCGGCTCCTCCATAATTTTCAGAAGCGCGTTGAACGCCTCCTTGGTGAGCATATGAACCTCGTCGATTATATAAATTCTGTATTTACATCTTTCCGCGGTGTAGACCGCACCATCCCGCAGGTCGCGGACATCGTCCACGCCGTTGTTTGAAGCCGCGTCTATCTCAATTATGTCCGAAAGAGCGTTATCGTCCGCGTCGCGGCATATCTCGCATTTAAGGCAGGGATTTCCGTCAACGGGGTGCAGACAGTTCAGAGCCTTTGCAAGTATCCTCGCGCAGGAGGTTTTTCCTGTGCCGCGCGAGCCTGTGAAAAGGTAAGCGTGAGCGGTCTTTCCCGAAACTATCTGATTTCTCAGCGTAGTTGTGATATGGGGCTGGGAAACAACGTCGTCAAAGGTAGACGGACGGTATTTTCTGTACAGCGCCTTATACATATCCTGATCGCTCCTTTTTTGATCACCTTATAATTTCGTCTCCCTGCCCAAATCCAGTATCGGAACGAAGCTTCATCTGCGGGTCGATCTCGTCAAGCAGACCCACCGCTTCCGCAATATTACAGTAGAATATCTTAAAGCCGTTTACGTCGTCCATGTTGCAGGTCAGGGCTTTACGGTAGTATTCCCTGCTTTTGTCAAGATCTTTCATCTGCAAGTACGCCAGAGAGCAGCCTCCCAGCGCAAATGAATAATTTTTCCCCTCGTCAACGGACTTGGTGAAATACTCCAGAGCCTTTTCGCCGTCGCCCTTTTTGAGACAGGCGATACCCATATCCGTGTAGATAAAATCAAAATAGCAGTCCTTTTCAAGCAAAGCGTTGTAACACTCCAGAGCGTCGTCAAATCTGCCGTTCTGGGTAAGACACCGTGCCGTAAGCAGATATGTATCGCTGAGCTTCAATCCCTTATCCAAAGCTTCCTGAAAGTATTTCACGCCGTTTGAGGGATATCCCATAAGCTGATAGCAGCGTCCCATATAGAAGCACAGCACTGAGCGCTTGTCGTCGGGAAGTTCTTTTTCCTCAAGCCACTTGAATTTTTCAAGCGCACCGTTAAGGTCGGACAAATGCATATCAATGACAGCTTCGCGCAGAAGCTTTGCGTCCGAGCCGGAAAAGTAACCAAAAACCAATGCCCTGTCAAAATTGCCCAGCCTGTTGATTTCGTACTCAGACTTGACCCGTCCAAATGAATAATATGCCCAGCCCCCGATAAGTGCAGCCACAGCGCCGAATACTATCGGAGGAAAATAATATTCTTCGGCATTCTTCACGCCGTACACCCTAATAGCATACAGGCTTCCTATGCAAAGTCCCAGAAAGATGTGCGCCGCCAGCCATGGAATTATCCTGACAATAAATGCGGAAAATCTGTCCCACAGGCTTGGCAGGCGTCTGTTGAAATTTTCGCGCATAGCTCATCACCCTGAAAATAAAATATATCCGGTACATAGGTGTGCAGGCTTGCTGCGGCACACGAAACGTTCCGCTTAATGCTGCTCGGTTCCCCGCCTGACATGGTTCACGGTGTTCCGTTGCACAGGGCCCGCACACCTATATATCGGATAAATCCGCTAAGTGTTTAATATTATACCACACTTTTTTCCCGTTTGCAAGTGTTTTTTCAAATTTTTTGCAGAAATGATTTATAATACTGTATGTCAATAAGTAAAAGCTCGACATTTACATTTGCAGTTTTTCAAAATATTGTTTATAATTATTTCATTGACTCTCCCCTATCGTCATACTTTATAATAGATAATGCAGGAGAAAGGAGCGGTAAAATGTACACGGTAAACGAAGTAAGCAAACGAACGGGCGTAAGTGTGCGCACACTTCACCATTACGACAGGATCGGTCTGCTGAAACCGACACAGCTGACCAAGGCGGGTTACAGGCTGTATGACGATACGGCTCTGCGCTGTCTGCACAGCATACTGATGTTCCGTGAAATCGGATTTTCCCTGAAGGAAATACGTGATATTCTCGACGCTCCCGATTTTGATTACGACGAAGCATTAAATCGGCAGATAAAGCTGCTGGAGATGCAGAAAAAACGTATCGGAGAATTGATATCATTTGCCTGCAAAATTCGTGAAAAAGGAGTTAACAATATGAATTTTGATATTTTCAAAAGCGACGAGATCGACAGCTATAAAGCGGAGGTCAAGGCGAAATTGGGCGGCACAAAAGCGTATGAAGAATACGAAGCAAGGGTCACGGACAAATCCCCTGCCGAGCTTGAAGACACCGCCCAAAAGCTTATGGATATTTTTGCGGATATTGGTACGGTAAAGCACCTCGCTCCGGAAAGCAAGGAAGCACGTGAAAAAATCGCCGGGCTGCAAAAATTCATCACCGATAATTACTACACCTGCACCGACGAGATACTGAGCGGCTTGGGACAGATGTACGTCGGCGACGAAAGAATGAAGCGGAACATCGATAAAGCAGGCGGAGATGGTACTGCCGAATTTGCCGCAAAAGCTGTTTCGGCGTATTGTTCTGACAAAAATTCCGTTTGATTTTATATTTTTTTTAATTTACCCCTTGACAAATAAAAATTTCCATGGTATAATGCTCATTGTAATATTCAAATGCATCGACAGGAACAAAAGCCGAACCGCTTTTTCAGAGAGCCGCCGCTTGGTGCAAGACGGCAAAGCTGCTTGGTTATAACTCGTCCTTGAGCAGTCCGCTGAAAGCTTTTGCAAGTAGGTTGGAACGGGTTCTCCCGTTACAGAGATACGCATTGGATATCCCAAAGATTGAGATGCGGTGAGGTGCGGACTTTGTCCGAACAAGAGTGGTACCGTGGAAGCTTACGCTTTCATCTCTTAGGTCTCGTATGAGACGGAGATGAGAGCTTTTTTTATTGCAACTCATCTGCCTCTCCCGCAAAAAAGAAAGGAAAGATTTGTCATGAAGAACTTTGACCGCTACGAAAAACGCTATTTTATGCCTCCCGAACCCTGCTATGACTGGGTAAGGAACGAGAGCGTGAAAAAAGCTCCCGTATGGTGCTCCGTTGACCTCCGCGACGGAAATCAGGCACTGATCATACCCATGTCCTTAGAGGAAAAGCTGGAATTCTGGAACTGTCTCGTTAAGGTGGGCTTCAAGGAGATCGAGATCGGCTTCCCCGCCGCAAGCGAGACCGAGTACGCTTTCTGCCGCGCTCTGATCGAGAGAAACCTCATTCCCGACGACGTTACCGTTCAGGTGCTGACCCAGAGCCGCGAGCATATCATCGCAAAAACCTTTGAAGCGTTAAAGGGCTGCAAAAACGCCGTTGTACACCTCTACAACAGTACATCTGTCGCACAGCGCGAGCAGGTGTTCAAAAAGTCCAAACAGGAAATTATTGACATTGCAACCTTCGGTGCAAAGCTCTGCAAGGAGTACCGCGAGAAAACCGAAGGAAACTTCCGCTTTGAGTACAGCCCCGAAAGCTTTACCGGTACTGAACCCGAATTCGCTCTGGAAATATGCAACGCTGTCATCGACATATGGCAGCCGACCGCTGACGACAAGGTCATCATAAACCTGCCTGTAACCGTTGAGGAAAGTATGTCTCACGTTTACGCCTGTCAGATCGAGTATATGTGCAAGCATATGAAAAACCGTGAGAATATTATCGTATCCCTCCACCCCCACAACGACAGAGGCTGCGCGGTTGCGGATACGGAAATGGGTCTGCTTGCGGGCGCTGACCGTGTTGAGGGAACGCTTTTCGGCAACGGCGAGCGTACCGGAAACGTTGATATTGTAACGCTTGCCATGAATATGTTTACTCACGGCGTTGACCCGGAGCTTGATTTCTCCAACATGAACGAGATTACACAGGTGTACGAAAAGCTCACCCGTATGCACGTCTACGAGCGTCAGCCATACAGCGGCGCGCTGGTGTTTGCGGCATTCTCAGGCTCGCACCAGGACGCTATCGCAAAGGGCATGAAATGGCTGGAGGAAAAGAAGCCTCCTCACTGGACTGTCCCCTACCTCGCCATCGACCCCAAGGACGTGGGCAGAGAGTACGAGGGAGACGTTATCCGCATAAACAGCCAGTCGGGCAAGGGCGGTATCGGCTACCTCATGGAACAGAAATTCGGCATAGATATGCCTCCTAAAATGCGCGAGGACTTCGGCTACGCGGTAAAGAGCGTTTCCGACCACGCTCACAAGGAGCTTATGCCCGACGAGATCAACGAGATATTCCGCAAACGCTATCTGAACAAAACCGACTTCTTTAAGGTGGACGAAGCTCACTATGCTCAGAAAAACGGCATTACCGCTACAGTGAACGTTGCATACAACGGAAAGATCATCACCCGTGAAGCTAACGGAAACGGACGTCTTGACGCTGTGTCAAACGCTGTAAAGGACGCACTGGGAATAAATTACACCATCACCACCTACAAGGAGCACGCTCTTGAACACGGCTCAAGCTCCGAGGCGGCAGCTTATGTAGGTATCGAAACGGAAAACGGCGTATTCTGGGGAACGGGAACACATACTGACATCATCGTTGCTTCTATAAACGCTCTGGTTTCGGCTATCAATAACAGCGGCTTAGTAAAATAATTTCGGCTGTTGCTAATCAAAACAAGACCCAAAAGGACTTCTCACGAGGTCTTTTTGGGTCTTTTAGTTTTATGGCCGCTGACATTTACGCTGACATTTACTCAGTAAGCTTCCAGCGTCTGTTTCATTTATAATTATTTCGTCGCCGCTTATTTTTTCCGTACATACTGTCAGCATAAACTCGGGCAGACGCTTTGTCGCAAAACGGCAGCCAAGGCTTTTATCTGCAATGTCAAATGACCTAAAGGATTTTGACAGTCCCGCGCCAAGCATTTTCACGTACGCTTCCTTGGACGTCCAGACCTTATAAAAAGTCTCCTCAGGCTCGTTGCTTTCCTCAATTGCTTTGCACTCGTCAGCTGTAAAGAACCGCTTTGCTATCTTCATATTTCTGTGTGAAACACGTTCCACATCAATGCCGATCGGAAACATTCCTCCCGCAAATGCAATGCAGTTATCCGAATGCGAAACAGAAAAGCAGTAGTTCCTGTTGTTTAAAATATACGGTTTTCCATGTTCGCCGTATTCAAAATCTATTTCGGAAAAAGAAATGCCAAGCTGCTGTGATATTTCACTCCGAATAAGCAATTCGGTAAACAATGATATTATTTTATCCTTTTCAATTTTAAACCGCGATATTCTTTCACGTCTTTTTGCTGAAACTAACGGCAGATATTTCTCGTATTCCGCAAACGGCCTTGACAAATCCACGTATGTTATTGTAACGTTCATACAAACCAACCAGCTTTTTAAATTTGTCCGAATCAGGCTCAATAACTGTTTTCAGCGTCAAGCAGAGTTCTACCCTGCTATGTACCGAACACAAGGTCGCACCGCTCCCGTATTTTGCAGGCGGCAAAATATTTTTCCTCCATCGGTATCCAACGTTCACGAAACTGTACGGCAGCCTCGCTTCCGTTGCGAAGCAGTATGCGCCGAAGCTGTTCCTGCGGATCGACGGTGAAAAAGATACGCAGACCGTAAAAGTCCCAAAGCGCGGGACAGCAGCTGTAAGAACCCTCGACCACCGTAACGGCAGTCGACTTCACCTCTATCTCGGAGGACAGCTTCATTTCCCCGCAGTCGAATTTTCGGTATGAAAAAGGCTTTCCCTCCAAAAGCGGAAGCATTACCTCTTCCCTTAGCCTTTCATAATCCACATTGCCTCCGGCCTCGTTCAGACGTTCCTCCGTCCTCTGTTCGGGACGGAGAAAAAAGTGGTCTGTATGTATCACGGCACAGCCGATCTCCTTTTCCAGAGCAGCCGCAAATGTGGTTTTTCCCGAAGCGCATCTGCCGTCAACAGCTATAATCAAAGGTTGTTTCCGACTTTCAATTTCACGCAGAACCGCGGCGATATTTTTTTCCATGATCAATTCTCCGCATTTTCAACAGGAGCGGGATTGTTTGTAAACCGGACAAGTCCCGTTCGGTTCAGGGCTATCATAATGGCAGGAATAAGAATAAGCTGCAAAATTATTCCCGGAATAGCTTTGAGAAAAGCTCCCGCTATAAACATTTCAAGTGTAAAGCCATTTTCTCCGACGCCAAGCAGGATAGTTTGCACGATACCCCATACTACCCGTCCAGCCAGCATTGCGATTATCATGCAGCGGTACAGTGCAACAACGCATTTCCAGCGTGAGATGGAGTACAGAAGTCCGACAGTGAAGCCGTAAGCGGCAAGCTCGAACGCCATAGATATACCCGTCGGGAAAAGTATCGGCATACCAAACATAGCATACCTCAAAAGAGGCAGAACAAATCCTACTCCAAGACCGTACTGCCAGCCGCAGATAAGTCCGCACAAAATTACGGGAATGTGCATAGGCAGAAGCATATTTCCTATCTGCTTGATTTGTCCCGTCAGGAACGGCAGAAGCAAGCCTATCGCCAGAAACATTGCCGCAAGAGTAAGATTTCTGACATAATTTTTTCTTTTAGTATCCATATTGTCGCTCTCCTTTTCGATTTATTCAGGTTTACTGTTCAAAAGACTTTGCCGCCTCGTTTACGCATCTTAACGCGTTGAGACTTCTGGGATATCCTATAAAGGGCAAACAGTGGGATATTATCTTTATCAGGAACAGCTTGTCGTTTCCGATGCGCATATTAGCCGCGGAATGACTTGTAAGCTGGGGTTCGCACCCTCCCTGCGCCGCAAGGAAGCAAAATGTGATAAGCTCTCTTTCCGAATAGTCAAGACCTTTTCTTGTGTAGTAATCCCCGAAGCAGTTTCCTGCCAGCCACAGATTTATGTGACGGCTTTCTTCGGGACCCGATTTCCAGAAATCCCGCATATTTTCGCCGAAAATATCGACCTGAGCCTGGGTTCCCGCTTCGCGGCGGGTTTCAGCCGTAACGGTCGCCTGGCCTTCCAAAGGAAGCGATATCCCGTTTGCTTCAAAAAATTCATTCACCGCATTCAGAAACGGTAAAACCCGACCTATACCGAGATAAGCAACAGCCTGATAGGTGATCTCCTTGATCTCCACAGGCGTAACGCCGAAATTCATTGCCGCAGGAAGCATCGCCGCAAACTCATCAATGCCCTGACATCCGAGAAGCGTCGCTAAGACCGCCATATGCCGTGTTCTGCCGTCAATCTCTTTTCCGCCTATTTCGGGCATATTTATAACCTCGTCAAAGGCAAAATTATCAAAAAGCTCAATAAATTCGGGATCGCTCTCAATTAATTTTGAAATCTGATTCGGAAACATTTTTTCATGATACTGCTTTGCAAAATCGGAAACAGCCATATTAAAAATCTCCTTTCAGTTTTTATTGAATACTCTGCTTTAATTATATCATATTGCCGCAAACTTGTCAATAAAAACCAGTACTCAAAGATTTTTTACCGCTAAGATATGCACACAAGCTTTCGGACATAACTTTTCTAAGAGCAAGGGACCGTATCCTGCAAAATTTGTCGAAAATAAAATACCGGTCAAATCCGATGCGCATATTGCACAGTCAGATCTGATCGGTACTTCTTTGATAATTTCTGAATTTAATTATTATTTCCGACAGCAGTTTTTTTCGCAAATAATTTCATAAAAATCAGCACTGCTACGACAGCAGTCAATATTTCGGCAATGGGAAACACTGCCCACAAAAGCCAGTTAAGATCGTAATTCATTTTTGCAATATGTGCAAAAATTATTGCGAACGGAAAAACGAACAAAAGCTGTCTGCAAACCGAAACTGCAAGGGAACCCATTCCGCTTCCCACAGCTTGAAAAATTCCTTGAAACGCTATGTTTATTCCTGCAAAAACCAGTCCGACAGAGATTATACGGAGCGCGCTTATGCAGAGCGCCTGAGTTTCTCCCGAAAGTCCGAAAACCTCCGAAAAAGGTACGGCAAATATTTCAAGCGCGGCACAGCCCGCAAGCATAATTACCGCTGTAAACAAATGTCCGAATTTTACGCAGTCCTTAATACGGTTTTCGTCGCCCATACCGCAGCTGAACGCCGTTATCGGAGTAATTGCGTCTCTCATTCCGAATGCCGCAAACAGCAGGAATTGCTGTATCTTATAGTAAAGTCCGTAAGCCGTGACCATATTTTCGCCTATGTCCTTAAGAATTATATTCATACCGTAAGTCATAATTGATATCAGCGCCTGAGAAATAATTGCGGGAAAGCCTATCGAATAGATCATACCGATAATTCTCGGTGACGGCTTGAGATCGCGCGGCTTTATGCGAATCGACTTATTGAATTTCAGATGAAAGATCAGCGCCGCGGCAAACGATACTATCTGACCTATAACGGTGGCGTAAGCCGCTCCCCTTACTCCCATTTCGGGACATCCCAAAAGTCCGTAAATAAAGATCGGATCGAGTATTATATTTGTGACCGCTCCCAAGATCTGCGCGATCGTTGAACACATAGAATGTCCCGCAGCCTGAAGCATTTTTTCAAAAACCGCAAACATTGACATACCGAACGACAGCACGCAGCAAATTCGTAAATATTCCGTTCCCATTTCGGAAATAACACTGTTGTCCGTTTGCGAATTTATATAAATTTCCGCTCCGAAAATTCCGAACAGAAGAAAAATTATATAGATCGCAGCTCCAAGAAAAATAGTGTTTCCAGCGGTTTTACAGGCAGTTTTGCCATCGTTCTGACCAAGGCTTTTTGCAATCAGGACATTAGCTCCCACACCTGTACCGATACCGACCGCAACCATAAGTATCTGAAGCGGAAACGCAAGCGTCAGCGCATTCAGAGCGTTCTCGCCGCCCTGCGCCATATTCGATACAAATGCGCTGTCCACAATGTTGTATACAGCTTGCAAAACCATTGAGACTATCATGGGTATCCCCATTGAGAGCATCAGTTTTCTTACGGGAAGCGCAGCCATTTTTTCATTTTTATTATCCATAACTTACCTCCATAAAAATAAAAAAATGTGCAGCTTACCGACCGGATTTACGCGATAAGCTACACATCTTAAGATAATTATACGCTTTCTTATTTGGATTGTCAAAGGAGATTTTGCACAATCTTAAACATTAATTACTATTTTTATTTTATCACATTGCATATCCATAACCCTTTTGCAGCAATGCTTTGTCCAAAAATCGTTCCCGATAAAAAGAAAACCCGAGCCCGGTTGAATTTCGGACTCAGGTCAGCTTTAATTATGTTTTTGTAAATATATATTATTCCACAGTATCAACCTTAAGCATATTGGTAGTTCCCGCAACACCGAGAGGGATACCTGCCGTCAGCACGACCACGTCGCCCTTTGTGATATATCCGGCTGCCTCCGCGGCTTTTACAGCGCAGTCAAACAGCTCATCGGTATTTTCCTTTTCGTCCATTAATACAGGATAAACTCCCCAGCTCATGCTCATCTGTCTGAGTACAGTCGCATTTGGAGTACCGCCGATTATCATACATGAAGGGCGGAATTTGGACAGATTCCTCGCAGTAGAACCCGACTTTGTAACGGTTATTACAGCCTTTGCTTCTATATCGTGAGCAGTTGTTACAGCCGCGTGGGAAATAGCGTTAGTGCAGTTTTTGACCATCGATATCGGACGCTTGGAAAGCTTGCTGATATAATTTATATCCTTTTCCGTAGTCTCGGCGATCAGCGCCATAGTCCTTACCGCTTCGACAGGATGTTTGCCTGCGGCGGTCTCTCCCGAAAGCATTATAGCCGATGTTCCGTCGTAGATAGCGTTTGCCACGTCTGTGATCTCCGCACGGGTCGGACGCGGATTCGTTATCATAGATTCAAGCATCTGGGTCGCGGTGATGACCTGTTTTCCCGCAAGATAACACTTTGCAATAAGCTCCTTCTGGATAGCGGGTATCTGCTCGAAAGGAATTTCAACGCCCATATCGCCACGGGCTACCATGATACCGTCCGACGCTTCAATTATCTCGTCAATGTTGCTTACGCCGTCCATATTTTCGATTTTGGCAATAATGCGCGGAGTGCTCCAGCCAAGACTTTTTGTGAATTTTTTCAGATAATTGATATCCGCCGAGGAACGCACAAAAGAAGCTGCAATAAAGTCGTACCCCATTTTTGAGCCGAACTCAAGGTCGCTCATATCTCTTTCGGAAAGATACGGCATGGAAAGCTCCACACCGGGAACGTTCACACCCTTGTTGTTGGAAAGCGTTCCTCCCGAAATAACCTTACAAACAATATCCGTTGCGGTGATCTTTTCTGCTTTAAGCTCGATGACACCGTCGTTTATAAGTATCCTCGTGCCGACGGAAACGTCTGCGGGAAGTCCCTTAAATGTGATGGAAGCACGCTCGGCAGTGCAGGGAATGTCCTCTGTCGTCAGAATAAAGGTGTCGCCGTCGGAAATTTCAACAGGCTTGTCGTCAACAAATTTTCCGAGACGGATCTCAGGTCCGCGCGTATCCAGCATTGTGGCAACAGGTAAACCCAGCTCGTCGCGCAGGCGAACTACCTGTTCAAAACGTTTTTTATGAATTTCATAATCTCCGTGGGAAAAATTGAATCTTGCAACATTCATGCCGGCAAGCATCATTTCGCGGAGAACTTTATCATCGTCGGTCGCAGGGCCTATAGTACATACGATCTTGGTTTTTCTCATAAAAGCACATTCCCTTACATTAAATTTCAAACGGCAAAATATGCCATACATATTATATATTACACTATACGCACAAATTTGTCAAGCAAAAAAGTCAAAAATACTCTGGATTAATATGTTTCGCCGCTAACCTTGAAATATCCGAAATCAGTCTTAATTTCCTTTATAAATCCCCAAAAATGCAAGGGTAGGCTCGGTTCGGGAATCTGTGATCTTTATCCTTATACGTTTTGCAGCCGTATTTTTCATCGGAACTATACGCTTATAGCCTATGACCGTTCCGCGGTAAATTTCAGAAAACACGCCGTCAAGCTCAGCTTCAACGGTAAAGCTTTCCACACGCTGGCTGCAAAGAATATTTTCCTTTAAAACAATGCATCCGACCGTAACGGGACTTTCCCATTCGGCGGTGATCTCGGCAGTCGTCATGGCTTTATCAGCAATATAATATTCGCTATAACTGTCAGTTCGCGCGGCTTCGATGTTTCCGCCGTCGGAGGACAGAACCGCGTCCTCCAAAAGATTTGTGCGGAATGTATCACGAATATATTTGCCAAGCTCCGCAAGCCGCCGCACATCATTTTCGTGAAGCAAGCCGTCACGTGTCGGAGGAATATTCAGCAAAAACGTTGCATTACCTCCAACGGAATTGTTGTAGATATGCACAAGCCCTGCAAGGCTGCGTACCTTGTCGTTTTCGCTTTCATGCCAGAACCAGCCGGGACGGATAGACGTGTTCACCTCCGCGGGATACCATATCAGCTTATCCTCGTTTTTCAGTACCTCGCGGCTGCCAAGATCGCTGTCCCTTGCGTCCACCCTGCGCTGACGAAATTCCTCATTATCACTGTGCTGACTTTTTTCCGATATGATCTCGCTGTCCTTTGCTCTTTCCGGGACAACGCTCCATTCCGAAACGCGGGTGTGTCCCGCTTCGTTTCCGCACCAGCGTATATCCGGTCCGCATACGGAAATGCAGGCGTTCGGCTGAAGCCTTCGTATTACGCTGTAGTATCTTTCCCAATCATAATACTGCTTTTTGCCGTTGGGACCCTCTCCGCAGGCGCCGTCAAACCACACGGAAAAGACCTCTCCGTAATTCGTCAGCAGCTCGGTAAGCTGACCTATAAAGAAATCATCGTAAGCCCTTCCCTGACCGTAAAGGGGACAGTTCCTGTCCCAGGGAGAAAGATAAACGCCGAATTTTATCCCGTGCTTTCTGCAAGCCTCCGCGGTCTCTTTTACAACGTCGCCCTGCCCGCTTTTCCAAGGCGAAGCTACAACGGAATGCTTTGTAAATTTACTGTTCCACAAGCAAAATCCGTCATGATGCTTGCAGGTGAGAATAAGTCCACGCATTTCCGCAGCCTTTACAGTCATTACCCATTGCTCAGGGTCAAGGCTTTCGGGAGCGAATACCGACGGACTTTCCGTACCGTCGCCCCATTCCCTGTCGGTAAAGGTGTTTACTGTAAAGTGAATAAAAGCGTAAAATTCAAGTTGCTGAAAACGGAACTGCCTTTCATGGGGGACGATCTTCGTAAGCTTTTCATCGTAGGTCATGATTTCCTCCCCAAAATTTATTTTTAATATTAATTATCATGCCGACAAGGACGGTATCTTTATCGTTGTTCTATCAGCTTTTTCGACCAAAGAAACAACATATCTGACATCTTTTCAAAATCTGCTGCACCGCCGCTTTTCAGATACAAAAACGTTCTGACTATCTCCTGCTCTTCGGAATCAACGCACTTCAGTAAATCCTTTTGACATTTTACATATTTGCCTGTCTGCCTGAAACAAACAGCCTGAACCGTAAACGACGCCGACTTATAGAGACTGCGGAGAATGTCCTCGCTTTTTTCATACAGCATATTGTGAACGCAGGCGTGATAGATATTGCAGGCACCTATCCTGACAGCGCGGTCAACGGCGGACTTGTCGATATACTTCAAAAGCTCGTCGAGATTTCCGCTGATTGGAGTTGTATCATAGAAAAACTGAAACAAATCGGACGGCTCCCATCCGAGAAGCTCGTCTCTGCCGCTGAAAAATCCGCAGACAAGATCACGGTTCGGAAGTCCGTCCAGCATTTTATCATACGCACGAATATCTGCGGGAGAAACCTCGTCCAGTATCACCACAAGGTCTATATCGCTTGCTTCGGTGGCTTCTCCCCGTCCGTAGCTGCCCTGCAAGCCCACAAACCATACGCGAGTATCGAAAGTCTGGTGCAGCGCTTCGGAAAAATTATCTGTCCATTTTTTAATATCGATCATATTGATACACTTTTAAATGTCGTTTCTGACAATATCTTCAAGCGTCTCCCTCTTGACAACGACCCTCGAAGCTCCGTCCTTGACCATAACAACTGGCGGCTTGGGGATACGGTTATAGTTTGAGGACATTGAGTAATTGTACGCTCCTGTTGCAAGTACCGCGATAACGTCCCCCTCCTCGGTCTTTTGAATAGGCGCACCCTCGCCGAGAAGGTCTCCGCTTTCACAGCATTTTCCCGCCACAGTAACAGTCTCGGTCTTAGGCTCGGAGGCCCTCATAGCATTGACAAAATCGTACTTCGACTTATAGAGCGCATATCTGGGATTATCCCCCATTCCTCCGTCAACCGAAATGTAGGTGCGGATATTGGGTATGTGCTTCACCCCGCCCACGGTATAGAGCGTAACTCCCGCAGGAGCGGCAATAGAACGTCCCGGCTCTATAAGGATAAACGGCAGATCAAGATTTTTCTCCGCGCATATCTCCTTAACTCTTACTGAAACCTTTTCCATGTAGTTGTCGTATGGCACAGGCGAATCCGCGTCGGTGTACTTGATACCAAAACCGCCGCCAAGGTTAAGCTCCTTTACCTTATAGCCAAGCTCGTCCCTGATCTGAGCGATAAGGTTCATCATCACCTCAGCCGCAAGGACAAAGGGGTCAATATCAAAAATCTGACTGCCAATGTGACAGTGAAGTCCCACAAGGTTAATATGCTCAAGGGACACTGCTTTTTTCACCGCATCGAACGCCTCGCCCGTTTCCAGTGCGAAACCGAATTTGCTGTCGATCTGTCCCGTTCTGATAAAATCATGGGTATGAGCGTCAATGCCCGGCTTGATCCTGAACATGATGTTCGCCTTTGTGTTGCGCTCACAGGCAAGCTTGTTAAGACGCTCCAGCTCGAAAATGTTGTCAACGATTATCCTGCCAACGTTTTTCTCCAGAGCCATTGAAAGCTCGCCGTCGGTTTTGTTGTTGCCGTGAAAACAGACCTTTTCCATGGGGAAGCCCACGCTTGCCGCAGTGTAAAGCTCACCCTCGGAAACAACGTCCAGTCCCAGACCCTCGTCCATCATTATCCTGCAAATTTCCTTGCAGCAAAAGGCTTTGCTGGCATAGCAAACCAGTCCCGCGCCGCCGTAGTAGCTGTCCATGGACTGCTTGAAGCTTCGGCAGTTTTCGCGGATAAGATCCTCGTCCATAACGTAAAGCGGCGTGCCGTATTCTTTGGCAAGGTCTACCGCGTCTGTTCCTCCGATAGTAAGATGTCCCTTTTCATTCACCGCAAGATTTTTTGATACAAACATTTTTATGCTCCTTTCAAGCTTTGGTTACGCGTTATATTCCGCCCGATAAACAAGAAATTGTCGATCCCTAATTACTGATACGCTTTTCTCAATATTTCATGTGGGGCTTCAATTTCATTTGCAATCGTATGCTCCGTTAGTTCAGATAAGAGCTTTAATTTTGCATTAATAATAGGTCTCATACAGTTTGGGACATGTTCCTGATGTGCCCTGTGAATAGCCACACACTCTTTACAGTTTCCATGATAACGACAGGCTTTTTTACATGAGCAATGATCTTTATCTTTATATTCTTCTCTGAAAGCAGACGCAAATTCTTCTTGTAACCGCAGCCCCTCTTGCCTATTTCCCTTATGGAATTGTTCCATTGCCTCCAATTCTTTTTGATTGCCCTCAATAGTCATTTGTATATCCTCCGTAAATTCCGATTTATCGAACAATATCTCTACCTATCATTATAATACACCATACAACAAAATTTGTCAAGATAAATAAAAAAATTGCAGGAAACTCTTTCTTTTCCTGCAAAATATACCTATTCACCGCCCATTTCAGCCTATTATTTGTAGGGATTGTGCATATAGTTAGAGCTGTTCATTCATTTTCAAATGCAGTAGCTTCCTCGATAACCGTGCGTATCTTGTCAACGCCTTCGCCTGTCACAGCGGAAAACTCTATGGTCTCGATGCTGTTGAAATACGGTATTTCCTGTACAAAGCCCGCCATGCGCTCCTCACGCTGACGCTTGGAAAGCTTATCCGCCTTTGTGAAGATTATTACAAAAGGCTGCTCCCGCTCGATAAGAAAATCTATCATCTGCAAATCGTCCGCAGAGGGCGGGTGACGCATATCCACAAGCTGCATTACAAGCGCAATGTCCCTGTCGGAAGTGAGGTACCCCTCGATAAGCCCCGACCACCTTTGCTTGTCACTCTTGGAAATTTTTGCATATCCGTAACCCGGCAAGTCCGCCAGATAAATATCGTCCACAGTGTAGAAATTTATCGTAGCGGTCTTGCCCGGAACGGACGATACTCTCGCAAGATTTTTTCTGTTGAAAATTTTATTTATAAGCGAGGATTTTCCCACATTGGAACGTCCCGAAAACGCCACCTCGGGCTTTTCTCCGTCGGGAATCTGGTCAAATCTGCCGTATGAAGCGTAAAATTCCGCTTTGTTAAAATTCATATAGTGCGTTCCTTTCACTTGTCATTAACGCCCGCGGGACGGTACTTCCCCGTCCCGTAGTATAACATTTGTCATGAGCTTGCCACGCTGCGGTTTTCCCTGCTTTCGCTGCTTTCCGAACGCTTGGGCTTGATGTACTTGGGTTCTGTTTTTTCGAGTGCGATCTCCAGAACGTCGGAAATTTTCTCGGCGTAAACAAAGTTGATGTTTTCCTTTACGACCTTGTCAACTTCCTCCAGATCGCCCTTGTTTGCCGCGGGGATTATCACCGTTTTCATACCCGCCTTGTAGGCAGCCATTGTTTTCTCGCGGAGTCCGCCTATTGGCAGAACCTTTCCGTGAAGTGTGATCTCACCCGTCATTGCCACGTCGTGGCGGACAGGAATATTTGCCAGTGCGGATACCAGCGCGGTTGTCATTGTCACGCCCGCAGACGGGCCGTCCTTAGGGGTAGCTCCCTCGGGCGCATGGATATGGATATCCTTTTCCTTGTAGAAATCGGGTGAAATACCGTACTTGTCGGAAATTCCCCTGACGTAGCTTACAGCGATCTTCGCGCTCTCTTTCATAACGTCTCCCAAAGAGCCCGTGGTCTCGATAGTACCCTTTCCGTCGAACACGGAAACCTCCAGCGGCATAACCACGCCGCCAACGGACGTCCATGCAAGACCGTTTACCAGACCTATCTCGTTGCTCTTGGAATACTCGTCGTCAAGATATTTTTTAGCTCCGAGGAACTGCTCCACGTTTCTTTCGCCAATACGGACAGACTTCTTCTCTCCGCTTACTATAAGCTTGGCGGACTTCCTGCAAAGCTCGGCAATGCGGCGTTCAAGTGTTCTGACACCCGCTTCCTTGGTGTAGTTGTCTATGAGCATATAGAGCGCGTCGTCGGTTATCTTCAGCATTACCGCTTTCAGACCGTTAGCTTTAAGCTGCTTCGGAACAAGATGTTCCTTTGCGATATGGAATTTTTCCTCGCGGGTATAGCTTGTTATCTCGATAACGTCCATACGGTCGAGAAGCGGAGGGTCAATAGTCTGAGTGGTGTTCGCAGTGGTAACGAAAAGCACGTTGCTCAAATCAAATGGAACTTCTATATAGTGGTCGCGGAAAGCATTGTTCTGCTCACTGTCAAGAACCTCCAGAAGCGCAGAGGAGGGGTCTCCCCTCATATCGTGAGTGAGCTTGTCGATCTCGTCAAGCAAAATCAGCGGATTGTTGCTTCCCGCCAGCTTCATGGCGTTGATTATCCTGCCCGGCATTGCGCCTATGTATGTCTTTCTGTGACCGCGGATATCGGATTCGTCCCTAACGCCGCCCAGGGATACTCTCTGGTATTTCTTGCCCAGCGCGGAAGCGATAGACTTTCCGATAGAGGTTTTACCAACGCCCGGAGGTCCAACCAGACAGATTATCTGTCCCTTGATGTCAGGTTTAAGCTCTCTGACCGCAATGTTCTCCAGAATTCTTTCCTTGACCTTTTCGAGACCGTAGTGATCCTTATCGAGAGCGGCTTTGACCTTGTTTATATCGTTTTTGTCCTTTGTGGACTTGTTCCACGGAAGCTCCAGAACGTTGTCCAGATAGTTGCGTATAACAAACGCCTCCTGTGAGGACTGGGACATTCTGTTGAGCCTGTCAGCTTCTTTCAGAAGCTTTGTCCTTGTCTCTTCCGAAAGCTCAAGCTTCATGATGGCTTCGGTGTATTCGTCAACCTCGTCCTGATACTCTTCGTCCTCGCCCAGCTGACTTGCTATGGCTTTCATCTGTTCGCGCAGATAGTACTCACGCTGACTGTTGTCGATCTGGTCGCGTACTCTTGCCTGAATGTGCCGCTCAATGTCCAGTACCTCGACCTCGCGGGAGATCATCGCCAGAAGCATTCCCAAACGGGAAATTATATGGCTTTCCTCAAGGAGCATTTCCTTGTCCTCGACTGCAAGAGGAATGTTGAACACCAGTGTTTCAAACACCTTAAACGGGTCTTTTTCGTCCATGATAGACGAAACAAGCTCCTTTGGCATTCTCGGCATAAGCATTGAGTACTGATAGAATGCCTGCTTTATGGCGCGGATAACAGCTTCGATCTCGATCTCATCGGTGCGAAGTCTGATTATTTCGGGAAATTCCTTGATCTCGGCAACAAGATACGGCTCGCTTTCAACGATATCGAGCAGCTTCGCTCTGTATTTTCCCTCCACAAGAACGCGGGTTATACCGTCCGCGCCTTTAAGCGTCTGTCTTATCTCGGCAACAACGCCCACACGATACAGATCCTTTACGGACGGATCCTCCACCAAGTCGTCCTTCTGGGTGGCAAGAAAAATCATTTTGTCATTTTTCAAAGCCGCTTTAAGCGCTGACTCCGACTTTTCACGGGATACGTCGAAATGCATAACTATATTGGGGAAAACAACTACGCCCCTCATTGCCAGAGCAGGGATAGAAGTTTTCTCAAGCTTTGTCCTCATAATAACCTCCTGCGTCGATAAATCGACATAAATTATCGTAATACACTATCTATTATATATTATATCTTCGGATTTTTCAAGTAACAATTTAAGATAACAAATTTAGTATTTATCGTCTTTGTAAAAAAATAATGAATAATTAGATACAATAAATTAACTGAAAATGCGTTTTTTGATATCGGATACATGATCTCAATGTCAACAAGGCACGGTGACCCCAGCCCCACTCACGATCATGTTTCAAGATGAAATCAAAAAACGCATAATTTTTATTTCTTCAGAATTTTCTTTTTTCCAATTTTAGCCAGCGGCTTCACATCATCTGTGACGCACGCCTCCGTGACCGTGAGACCGCACACATCATTATCGGAGGGCAGCTCGAACATTGACTGCTGTAAAATTTTCTCAACAATCGAACGCAGACCGCGTGCGCCTGTTTTCTGGTCGATGGCTTTTTTCGCGATTGCTTTCATAGCCTCCGGCTCAATGGTAAGCTCAATACCGTCCAGCTCGAACAGCTTTTTGTACTGCTTAACAAGCGAGTTTTTCGGTTCGGTGAGTATTCTTGTCAGCATTTTTTCGTCAAGCTCGTCAAGGACGGTTATAACAGGCATACGACCCACAAGCTCGGGAATCATTCCGTACTTGACAAAGTCCTGATGGATAACGCCTTTGTAGATACCCTTTGCCTTTTCTGCATTTGTTTTGATATCCGCACCGAAGCCCAGCGACGACGACTCAGTACGCTTTTGGATAATTCTGTCAAGACCGTCAAAAGCTCCGCCGCAAATGAACAGGATATTTTTGGTATCAACATGGATAAATTCCTGATTGGGGTGTTTTCTTCCGCCCTGAGGAGGAACGTTTGAGACAGTTCCCTCAACTATTTTGAGAAGAGCCTGCTGAACTCCCTCACCGCTTACGTCACGGGTAATGGAGGTGTTCTCGGACTTCCTTGCAATCTTGTCGATCTCATCAATATAAATAATGCCGCGCTGAGCCGCTTCAACGTTAAAGTCGGCAGCCTGCAAAAGTCTCACAAGCACATTCTCAACGTCGTCGCCCACATATCCCGCCTCGGTAAGAGTGGTGGCATCAGCGATAGCGAAAGGCACTTGTAATATCTTGGCAAGGGTCTGGGCAAGAATGGTTTTACCAACGCCCGTAGGACCAACAAGAATAACGTTGCTTTTCTGAAGCTCCACGTCATCGGTATCCGTCTGGCTGTTAATGCGCTTATAGTGGTTGTAAACCGCAACGGACAGCGCAATCTTCGCCTCGTCCTGACCGATAACATATTCGTCAAGATATTTTTTTATCTCCGCAGGCTTCATCAGCTTAACGGGCTTCAGCGGCTGAGGCTTAGCGTTTCGGCTGTCGGCGTAGCTCGGAACAACCAGATCGTTTGCAACAAGCATTTCATAGCAGTACGTCACACAGTCGTCGCAAATATTGCACGCGCCCGCCGAAAACATATTCAGCACCTTATTTTCGGGCTTGCCGCAAAAGCCGCATCTTTTTAAAGTTTTATCATTTCCGGCCATAAATCAAACTCCAGACTTATCTTGTAAAAATTACCTTGTCGACCAGACCGTATTCCGCAGCCTCGGCAGCGGTCATAAAGTTGTCGCGCTCCGTATCCTCGCGGATAGTTTCAATAGGCTTGCCTGTGTTCTGCGCGATAATACGGTTAAGGTTCTCTCTTGTTCTGACCATATGGTCGGAACGGATCTTAATATCGGTACACTGACCGGACAGTCCCCCCGAAATAAGGGGCTGGTGGATCATTATTTCAGAATTGGGGAGCGCGAGCCTCTTGCCCTTAGCTCCCGACGAAAGCAGGAAAGCTCCCATAGATGCGGCGAGACCTATACAAATTGTGGAAACATCGCACTTGATATACTGCATAGTGTCATAAATTGCCATACCGGCAGTAATTACTCCGCCGGGACTGTTAATATAGAGGCAGATATCCTTTTCGGGGTCTTGGCTTTCAAGATACAGCATTTGAGCGACCACCAAACTTGCAGAGGTATCGTTTACTTCCTCTGAAAGCATAATTATCCTGTCCTCAAGGAGCATGGAAAAAATGTCCTGAGAGCGCTCTCCTCTTCCCGTCTGTCTTACAACATAAGGTACCAAACTCATAAAAGCCTCGTTTCTCCGCAGAAGTGTTTACGAAAGCAAACCATCCTTCTGCGGAAAGATGGTTTGCGATTCATCTTATTGGGCAATTAACAGTACGAAAATAAATTTCATCTCGGAAACAAAACTGTCCGTACTCACCCTAAACGACAGCATGAGTAGAAAATCAGCCGTTGATCTTTGCGGAATCCAAAACGATCTTGCTTGCCTCGCTGACCTTAAGGTCTTCTTTGACAGCCTTAACGCTCACAACCGACTTAACTCTGTCAACAGAGATGTTGTACTGCTCAGCCATTTTTGCGATCTCTTCCTCGGCCTTTTCATCGGAAATCTCGATATTTTCAAGCTCCGCGATCTTTTCAAGAGCAAGTCTTACCTTGACCTGATTCTGGGCCTGAGCCTCAAAAGTCTTTCTGAACGCAGCCATATCCATATTGGTATACATCAGGTACATTTCCATATTGAGACCCTGCTGCGAAAGACGCATTTCAAAATCTCTTACCATTTCGTCAATCTTGTTCTCAAACATGATCTGAGGAATATCAGCCGTCATCTTTTCGATAAGAGTCTCGAAAATCTTGTTCTCCGCTTCCATATCGGCATTCTTTACGGAACGCTCCTCAAGCTTTGTTCTCATGTCGTTTCTAAGCTCGTCAAGGGTTTCAAACTCGGTAGCATCCTTAACAAACTCGTCGTCAAGGTCGGGAAGCTCCTTTGCCTTGATCTCGTTAAGCTTGATCTTGAACTCGCAGAGCTGTCCGGCGATCTCTTCCATCTGATAATTTTCGGGGAAAGTAACGTTAATCGTAAACTCCTCGCCCGTGCTCTTACCAACGATCTGCTCCTCAAAACCGGGAATGAAAGTACCCGAACCGAGAGCAAGCTCATAATTGGAATCCTTGCCGCCCTCGAAAGCAACGCCGTCCTTGAAGCCTTCAAAGTCGATAACTGCAACATCACCGTTTTCTGCGGGTCTGTCCTCAACGGTAACAAGACGTCCGTTTCTCTCTCTGAGAGCCTGGAGCTGCTTGTCGATATCCTCGTCTGTAACAGCATTGACAACTTTTTCAACTTCTATACCCTTATAGTCAGAAATTTCAACATCGGGCTTTACCGTAACGGTAACCTTGAATTTTACGCCCTCACTTTTGTTTACGGATTCAACAGCGATCTCGGGGGTAGCGATCAGATCGTAGTCCTCCTCTTCAAGAACCTTGGTTATATCGGTTCTTACAAGATCGTTTACCGCGTCCTCAAAGAAAACATTCTCGCCGTAAAGCTGCTCGATCATTTTTCTGGGAGCCTTTCCCTTTCTGAAACCGTTGATATTGATTCTTTTGCGGGCTTTCAGATACGCACTCTGGAGAGCCTTTTCAAAGCCCTCTGCGTCCACGCTGATTATAAGCTCATATTTTGTAGCTTCAATTTTATTTGCTGAAACCAAACCCATTTGTAACGTCCTCCAATATTAAAACTTAGCTCTGCCGCAAGACGCGGAAAAGCGGCAGAACCGCCTGAGCCTTAAAACACACTAAACATTATAACATATCTAAAATAAATTTACCATAGATAATGCAACATTTCGCCATTTTATACAATTTATACCACCAATTGAGGGCAAAATTGCACAAAATCACCTGCTATCAAATGAAAATTAATACCGTCACGTACACCGCAGACTGCATTTTTATGCGCCCTTCCGTGGAGATGTCCGTAGTAGCACTCCTTTACGCCGTATTTGAACATCACGTCGAGAATGTCGTAATTGCTCTCATTTCCGTAAACAGGCGGATAGTGCAGAAACACAATCGGCTCAAGATTTTCCTTTAACGCCGACTGAATAGAGACCTCCAGCCGCTGTGCCTCACGCGCCAGTACCTTTGCGTCGGCGGGGACTTCCGTTTCGTTTATCCAGCCTCGTGTACCGCAAATACCGTATTTTCCGTAGGAATAGTGATTGTTATGCAGGAACTGTATCTTATCAAAACCATTTTCCAGTGTAAATTTGTTAAGCTTGGAAACCGTTGACCACCAGTAATCGTGATTTCCTTTAGATATGATCTTCCTGCCGCTGAGACCGTTGATATACTCGAAATCCGCCTTTGCCTCGTCCAGATTCATGCCCCATGAAATATCCCCCGGAATAACGACCGTATCTTCCTCCGAAACGGTTTTGTTCCAGTTTTCGGTAAGCTTTTCCACATGATTGTCCCAGCCGCCGAAAATGTCCATAGGCTTATCAACCGACAGCGACAAATGCAGATCGGCTATTGCATACAAAGACATTCAGCCACCCTTAGACGGAAAGCTGTTTCAGGACATAATCCTGCTGCTCTTCCCTTGCAATAACGTCCTTAAAGCGGCGCTCCTTGGTTTTCAGAGCCGCAAGAGACTTGGGTATCTCATATCCCGAAAGCTCCGCAAGACGGTCTATCATCTCAAACTCGCCGATCTCGGAAGCCTTGCCGTCGATAGCTTCAAGCACACTTGCGCTGAACTTATAGGGGCTTGCCGTGGACGCGATAACAGTCTTTGTGGTGTCCCCAGTCTCCGCGCGGTAGTCCTCGTAAACCTTTACCGCGACAGCAGTATGGGTATCGAGAGTGTAGGAATATTTATCGAAAATTCTCTTGATAGTGTCCTTGGTAGCCTTGTCGTCGCAGAAGCCAGCCGCGAATTCGTCCGCAAGCTTAGCCTTGATCTCGTCTGTGACCTCGTATCTTCCCTCCTTGGCAAGAGAGCCGAACCACTCGCGTATCAGTGCGTCATTCTCGCCGCACATGAGGTAAAGAAGTCTTTCCAGATTGCTGGAAATAAGGATATCCATAGACGGCGAAATAGTAGTAATAAACTCGCGGTTTCTGTCGTACACGCCTGTGGTAATGAAGTCTGTAAGCACCTTGTTGGAGTTTGAAGCGCATATCAGCTTGTTCACAGGCAGACCCATGTGCTTCGCGTAGTAAGCTGCAAGAATGTTTCCGAAGTTTCCGGTGGGAACAACAATATTGATCTTGTCACCTGCGGAAATTTCCTCGTCCTTGACAAGTGTAGCATAGGCAGAAATATAGTAAATTATCTGCGGAGCAAGACGTCCCCAGTTAATGGAGTTTGCGCTGGAGAACATCATCTTGTTGGCTTCAAGCTTTGCCTTAATAGTTTCATCGGTAAAGATAGCCTTAACGCCGTTCTGACAGTCGTCAAAGTTGCCCTTGATACCGCATACCGCAACATTTTTGCCGTCCTGAGTGGTCATCTGGCGCTTCTGCATGGGACTTACGCCGTCCTCGGGATAGAACACCATGATCTGTGTATCGGGAACGTCCGCAAAGCCCTCGAGAGCGGCCTTTCCGGTATCGCCTGAAGTTGCAACCAAAATTATGATCTTCTTGTCAATATTGATCTTTTTTGCGGAGGTCGTAAGCAGGTACGGCAGAATCTGCAAAGCCATGTCCTTGAAAGCGCAGGTAGGGCCGTGCCAAAGCTCAAGAATATAGGTTCCGTCAAAAAGATGTGATATCTCGGAAATATTTTCTGTTGCAAATTTCTTGTCGTTATAGGCGTTATCGGTGCAGTATCTTATTTCTGCGTCGGTGAAGTCCGTAAGATACTTCGCGAAAATATAAGCCGCCCTGTCAGAATAGCTCATATCACCCAGCTTAACGATCTCGTCCATAGAAATTGCGGGTATTTCGGACGGAACGAAAAGTCCTCCGTCAGCGGAAATTCCCTGCACGATAGCCTCGGCGGAGCTTTTCTTCACGCCGCTGTCTCTTGTGCTTTTGTAGTACATAGCCAACATTCCTTTACAAAAATTTACATTTATCTGCTCGCATCGAAAGCGTTTTCAACATATTGAAATCCGACGACCTTTCTGTCCGAAACCGTTACCCATGCCACGTCGAACCGCGGCTGCAAATCGTGGGGAAAACGGTAGGAATACTCCTCGGAGGTTCTGATCATCATTTTTTTCTTAGCCGCCGTAACAGCTTCCAGACCGTTCACAAGCGGTTCTGGAGTACGTGTCTTTACCTCCACGAACGCGATAATGCCGTCCTTTTCGGCAATAATGTCAAGCTCCCCGCCCTTTATGCGATAATTTCGTCTGACAATTCTGTAGCCCTTTTTTTCAAGGTAATAGGCAACGGCTTTTTCGCCGAACTGTCCCAGTTCCTGTCTATCCATTTTTCAGCAGCTTCTTTAAAAAAGACATTCTGTGTACAGGCGACGGACCGTACTTTAAGATCATCTCGTTGTGCAGCTTTGTGCCGTAACCCTTGTGCTTTTCAAAGAGGTACTGCGGATATTCCTCCGCAAGCTTTTTCATATATCTGTCACGACTGACCTTTGCCAGTATCGAAGCCGCAGCAATACTTGCTGACAAGCCATCGCCCTTTACAACCGTTTGTGCGGGACACTTTAGCTCGGGCATACGGTTTCCGTCAATAATTGACATATCTGGAGTTAGCCCGAGACCCTCCACAGCTCTCCTCATAGCAAGCATGGTCGCCTGCAAAATATTGAGCCGCTCAATCTCCTCAATGGTCGCCGTCGCAACACAGTAAGCCTTTGCCTTTTCGATTATTTCGTCAAACAAAGCCTCCCGCTTTTTCTCGGAAAGCTTCTTGCTGTCGTTAAGACCGTCAATAAAAACGCCCTCGTCAAAAACAACGGCGGCAGCGTAAACGTCCCCCGCAAGAGGACCACGCCCCGCCTCGTCCACTCCGCAGAGTACGGGAGCGTCATTTCTTACAGCGCTGTCATATTCAAAAAGAGTCATATTTTCACAACCTTATGTGGGAAGCTCCAAAGTTATCCTCCCCAGCTTTCCTCCGCGAAATTCGTCAAGGACTGTTATCGCCGCTCGCTCGGTGTTTATCTCTCCGCCGGAAATAAGCATTCCGCGGGCTTTTCCCACCTTTTGGAGCAGCTCGTAGCCGTCCTCGTTTTCCTCGGTCTGTATCTTGTATCTTGCGGTAAGCTCGTCTCTGTATAGATCGTTAAGCACATACAGCAAACGGCAGGCAAGAGTTTCCACGTCCACAACGTCGTCCTTGACCGCGCCCGTGAAAGCAAGCTTTTCGCCCACGGACATATCCTCAAACTTGGGCCACAGAACTCCCGGCATATCCAGAAGCTCCATATCGTCTGAAAGCTTCACCCACTGCTTAGTCCTTGTAACGCCGGGACGGTCCTCAACCTTAGCCTTTTTCTGTCCTGCAAGACGGTTTATAAATGAAGATTTTCCCACGTTGGGTATACCAACAACCATCAGGTGCAGAACGCGACCCTCCATGCCCTTTGCTTTGTACTTTTCAATAAGCGGCGCGAGAGCCGACTTTACCGCAGGAGCAAACTTGTTAAGCCCCTTACCGCTTCGGCAGTCCGCGGCAATGACCGTCAGACCTTGGGAACGATAATACTCCGCCCATTTCTGGGTAGCGTTCTCGTCTGCGGTATCGCACTTATTCAGCACAACAATCCTTGGCTTGCCCTCAATAAGCGACTGCAAATCGGGGTTTCTGCTGGATTCGGGTATACGCGCGTCAAGTATCTCGACTACCGCGTCCACCAAAGGCAGCGAAGCCTTTATCATGCGCTTTGTTTTGGTCATATGACCGGGAAACCATTGTATAGACGGTATTTCAGTCATTTTATCCTCCGATTAGGCGGGAGCGCCGATAGAATTAAAGGGGAAAATTCTAAAGACAACTTTTCCGAGAATGTCCTCCTCATTAACAAATCCGACCCACTCGCTTCTGCTGTCGGTTGAGTTCATTCTGTTGTCTCCCATAACAAAAACACAGTCCTCGGGAACGGTAACGGGATAATCGTGATAACCCTCGTCCTCCTTGGTAAGCTCAAGGATATACGGTTCGTCAAGAGCAACGCCGTCAACCTTTACCACTCCTGCCGCGGCGTCAATCTCTACAGTCTGGTTCTCAACGGCAATTACACGCTTCACAATAGCCTTGCCCAGCTTTTCGCTGTTTACGATAACAATATCCCCTGCCGCAGGTTCGTAGAGAAGATGCGAAACAATCAGCCTGTCGCCCTCGGTAAGGGTAGGCTGCATTGACGCGCCGTCTACGTTAGCGACACGAAGAAGAAACGTAAATATAAGTATTACAACAAAAAATGCGCCTATAATAGTCTCCACCCAGTCGATAAATTCCTCGGCTGCGGTGACTTCCTTCTTCTTGTCAGCATCATCAAGCGCCTCGTAATTAAGCTCATATCCTGCCATATCAAATACCCTCCCGCAATTTTTGTGTTTTATATCTTATTTATATTGCTGCTCCGAACTCTCTCTTTTTAATTCTGATAAGCTCTTCTATCTTACTTTCGGCAGCCTCACGCGCAATTCTGTCCATGCTGCTTATACTGAGTACTCCGCCTCTTGAAGCAAGCGCGTAGGGGTCTCCCAGAGTAATGCTTCCGCCCCAAAGCATCGCGCGTTCCTGTCTTGCCGCCATCTGCCTTTCCGAGGCGGACATATCCGACTTGAAGCAGGTTGAATCCGGCCACAGATATTTTTCCGAAATGTGGTTATTGGAATTTTCAAACGAAAGATTTTCGCGGTGCGCCTCGCTGTAGTATTCGCGGACAGCGTTTTCAGCGTCACGATACTGTTTGGCAAGCGAGCGGATATAGGTCTCCGCGTAAATTCTTCCGCCCGGATCGACGGAAGCGCGCAGATTTACATCAAGCTCCTGGTGGTTTTCCTCCATATAGCGTGAAACAGCATCGGAAAAGTCCTTGCCCGCCGCAACAGCCTCCATCTCCAGCGCTATGTCCGAAGATGACTCAGGCACCGCTTTCAGACTTCTTTTGGAAATCTCCGCCGTATCGCGCGTCTTGACGTAAGTGTCCGTCTTTGCAGGCTTTGGTGCAGACTGCTCTCTTGTGCGCGCCGCAGCTGCGGAATACGCACTGACAGCCATTCCCGTACTCTTAAATCCTATATCCATAATATCCCCTCCCAAAAGCCGAGCGTTACCCATACCGCCCGACAGATTCAAATTCCTGTATCATTAATCGCATACTTTATCCGTTTCTCAAACGGCCGCCATCACCGAGACGCGGTACAGTCGTGTTTATAGCAAAAAAGGGACGCACAGTCCCTTTTCACAGCCGCATCAGCGAATCTGTTCCTTAACCTTTGCAGCCTTGCCGACTCTGTCGCGCAGATAATAAAGCTTGCTGCGGCGAACCTTACCGCTTCTTACAAGCTCAACCTTGTCAACAACCGGCGAATGAACGGGGAATACTCTCTCAATACCGCAGCCGTGCGCAACACGTCTTACGGTAAATGTCTCGTTGATTCCGCCGTGCTTCTTGGCGATAACAGTACCCTCAAAAACCTGAATTCTGTACTTTTCGCCTTCCTTGATCTTTACGTGAACCTTAACGGTGTCGCCCACGTTTACAACGGGAGCGTTCTCTTTAAGGCTGCTGTTGCTGATAAGCTTCAGTGCGTCCATGATATTTCCTCCTAAATTTCAAGACATTCTTACCTTTCGCAAGCAGCCGCTCTCTGTGGCGGCATAAGGCAGCGGACTGTCCTTTTAATGTCTGTCTGCGACCAAAGCCGCCTGACAGGGCATTAATCTCGTCCGAACATAATTCGGGCGGATTTTTAAATGCTATATAATATTATCACATTTTTTCCCGAATTGCAAGCATTTTTTTACAAAAAAAGTTAAAATGTCACTTAAATAAAATCCTGACCATTTAAGCAGAAAATTTTTGTGCGTTCTGCACAAATTTTAGAGAACTCAATTTTGCTGTAATCCGCAAAAGCGTCCGTGAAAACGCCTGCGTTTATATTCATTTTAAGACCCGCTGGAAGCCTTACAAACACCCGCAGGAAACCGTCGCACAGCTCCGTTTCCGTAACGTTTATACGCGGCTTTATGTCGGTCTTGACCATGCCCTTGCTTTTGGAACGCTTGTCCACCTCTATCTTGTCCTCCGCAAGCATTTTATTAAGCCTAAACAACATTTCCTGCGGGTCTGTCCCGCCGTGGAAATCTATCCTGTAATCCGCGAAGCCCACGTCTTTGTTCTCGTACAGAGGCTCGAATATCTCCAGTATCCGCAGTCCCTCGGGCATTTCCCCGTTGAGGCTGTCCCGCAGCTCGTCATGACTTGTCGGCTCTGTTACTGCAAAATCCATAAACTCAGACCTGCCAGTAACTCCGAGGGAAAGCGCCAAAGGAAAATTAAGATATATATGCGGATTGAAGCCCTCGGTGTACCAAACGGGAATCTTCGACCGCTTGAACGCCCGCTGCATTGTTCTCATCAAGTCCAGATGGGAAATATAGACGGCTCGTCCGCTTTTTTCAAACCTTGCCCTAAGATTTATCTTTTCCAAAGCACGCCCCTCCGATACACTTTGATACTCCGCAGCCCGAACACTTTTCGCGGCAGTTCGGGGTAGTTACGGCCTCTCTCGCCTTTTGGTTTTCTTTCACCAGAAACTCCTTTGAAACAAGGTAATCCAAATGCTGCCATGGCATTACCTCGTCGTAGGCACGCGCTCTATGTGCGTAGAAATCCACGTCCACACCCGTTTTTTCAAAGGCTTTCAGCCACAGATCGTACCGATAGAGCTCGTCCCAGCCGTCAAACTTGCAGCCGAGTTTCCAAGCTTCGTAAATCGTGTCGCAGAGCCGCCTATCCCCCTTTGCAAGTACCGCTTCGAGTATGCTGACGCGGTAGTTGTGCCAGCTTACGTTTATACGCTTGCGGGAACGAATAGAATCCAACAAAAGCTTCTGCTTGTGCTTTATCTCCGTTTCGGACGCCTGCGGCTCAAACTCGAACGGCGTAAACGGTTTGGGAACAAAGGTCGCGCAGCTTATGGATATCTGGATATGCTTTCCCCGCGGACGGTTTGGATTGCTGTAGAACAGATCGGTGATTTTCTCGGCAAGCTCGGCAATGCCGCGGATATCGTCGTCCGTTTCGGTGGGCAGACCAAGCATGAAATAAAGCTTTACCGCAGTGTAGCCGCCCTCGAAGAACGCCAGCCTGCACGCACGCATTATCTCTTCTTCGGTAATATTTTTGTTGATAACGTCCCGAAGACGCTGCGTCCCCGCTTCGGGAGCAAAGGTCAGACCGCTTTTCCGCACTTTCTGAATCTGCTCCATAAGCTCGCCGCTGAACTTGTCTATACGCATTGAGGGCAGGGACAGATTAACGTTTTCCTTTTCGGTGTAGTCTGACAGCTGGGTCAGTGTCTCGTTAATATCCGACAGATCGCTGGTGCTGAGCGATGACAGGGATACCTCCTCGTAGCCCGTGGATTCGCACAAGTCCTTGGTTTGTTTTATTATAGTATCGGAGCTTTTCTCCCTGAACGGACGGTAGATAAATCCCGCCTGACAAAAGCGGCAGCCTCTTATACAGCCTCTCAGCACCTCCACCACCGCCCTGTCGTGGACTATCTCACAGTACGGCACCACAAAGGATTCGGGATAGAAAACCTCGTCCAGATTTTTTATAATACGCTTTCTAACAGTATGCGGCGCATGAGGATTGTTGGAAGCAATGTCCTTGACCGTACCGTCGTCGTTATAGTACACATCATAAAAGGACGGCACATAGATACCCTCTATCTCTGCCGCAGCTTCAAGGAACTCCCTTTTGGAGCAGCCCCGCTTCTTCATATCCGCGTACAGATCCATAAGCTCAAGATTGACTTCCTCACCCTCGCCTATTATAAAAAGGTCTATGAAGTCAACAAGCGGCTCGGGATTACACACGCAGGGTCCTCCCGCCACAACGATCGGCATATCGTCTGTACGGTCTTTCACCTTTACAGGCAGTCCCGCAAGATCCAGCATATTTAAAATATTGGTATAGCACAGCTCGTACTGAATTGTAAAACCTATAAAGTCAAACTCCTTTACAGGGTCAAGACTTTCCAGCGCGTACAACGGGATATCGTTTTCCCGCATAAGCTGCTCGAAATCCACCCACGGAGCGAAAACACGTTCGCACCAGAAGTTCTCCCGCTTGTTTTTCAGCGAATAGAGAATTTTCATGCCAAGGTGGGACATTCCCACCTCGTATGAATCCGGAAAGCAGAATGCAAACCGAACGTCCACCTTGCTTTTATCCTTTACAACGCTGTTAAGCTCCCCGCCGATATAACGCGACGGCGATTTAACTTTCAGAAGCAGATTTTCTATTCGGTCCTTAACCATATTTTAACATCCTTTCACTATACATCTGCCGAAACCGCCGAAACAAGCAGACAGCACAGCGTTATATAGAGCGTAAAATTTCCTTTTCCAAGCACAGCGAACATTACCAGTACGGCAGCGATCAAGAAAATATTCAGCCATTTCAGATAGCGTTCAAGCAGGCAGGACAGCGAAAATCCGCATAAGCTCCGTATCAGCAGAACTATTAGCTTTCCGCCATCCAGATATTGGAGCGGAAGCAGATTAAACGCGCCTATGACCGAGTTCACCGCCGCAAATATCCTTACCGTGGGATCTTCCGAAGCCGACAGAAAAACCGCCGCAAGAAAATTTGCCGCACTTCCCGCTGTCAGCACCGCAAACTGCTTTCGGAATCCTGTAAAGTCTAATAGCTTGTCAGGAATAAGCTTAATTCCGGCGCCGTAAAATACCAGCCTTTTAACGGGAATACCGCAAAACCGCATGACAGCAAGATGTCCCAACTCGTGCCAGATACAAGCGGCAAGTCCGAGAAGCGCGTAACGGTTATCCCCAATAAGCATAAGAAGCGTTACCGCCGCAAAAAAACTGAAATCAAACGCCGCCGTAAATCCCCTGAACCGCAGCTCAAACATTATTTATCGGTGCAGAGCCAAGAAAATCAGCTATCGCGGCAAACACCTCAACAACGGTACTTTCCGAATTGAACTTGCTTTCGTACAGCTCAAAAATGTCTGCGGCCATGTCCCCGTTTAAAATGTTTACCGCTACGAAGCCAATTGCAAGAAGCACGCACAGTATCGCCTGAAGCGTTAAGGTATCTCCAAACGAAACGGTTTTTCTTTTGGATTCGGATACAGCCGTATCCGCTTGATTGACGGCTTTCGCAGAGGTATGCTCATTGTGTAAAGCTTCACTGATTGTCAGATTTTCCTGCATATCAACATCTCCTTTTGTACCATAAATATTGGCAAAAGAAGCGTTTTATGCACAGCTTGTCTGTAAAGTTATATGATTTTACATCACTTTTTTATTCTGATTATCGAATTTTCAAGGTACTCTCTATCGCATGGGATACGAAGCTTCATCATGGCATGATTGGCGCTTTCGATCGGCTCTCCGTCGCCGTTGTAAAGCTCCTCTACCCTGAGCGTATCAAAAATTTTTCCCGGAGTGAGAATCTCAACCTCGTCTCCTTTGAAGAATTTATTTCTCTGAGTACAGTAAAGATACCCGCCTTTACATTCATCAACTATCGCTGCTACGTCGTATTCTCTTATATAACCGCTGCTTTCGTAGTGCTGGCAATCCTTTGGGTGTCCGAAGAAAAACCCCGTGCAGTATGGTCGGTGGCTGACCTTGAACACTTCGTCCCGAACCCATTGT
This sequence comes from Ruminococcus sp., assembly GCA_014799785.1. Classification (GTDB taxonomy): domain Bacteria; phylum Bacillota; class Clostridia; order Oscillospirales; family Ruminococcaceae; genus RGIG8773. Next base: position 30,596 of record JAAVHI010000019.1, on the reverse strand, counting down.
GGAAGCTTGTAGTTGTCGGAGTCTTGTTTCAGAATATCAACTGCCATTCGGTAAGCGTTTGTCACGACCGAAACATAGTAGGATGACTTTGCACGTCCCTCAATTTTAAGGCTCGTAACTCCCGCCTTGGCAACTTTATCCAGATGATCTATCATACAAAGGTCTTTTGCATTCAGAATGTACGTACCAGAACTATCCTCGGCAATCGGATAGTACTCCCCTTTTCGGGTCTCCTCCATCAAGCTGTAGCTCCACCTGCAAGGCTGAGCGCACTCGCCGCGGTTGGCGTCGCGGTTCACCAGATACTGGGAAAGCAGACACCGTCCCGAAAAGGACACGCACATAGCCCCATGTACAAAAGCTTCTATATCCAGATCGGCAGGAGTTTTTGCCCTTATCTCGGCAATTTCTTCCAGTGAAAGCTCTCGTGCGACAACGACCCGCTTCACGCCCATGTTATAGAGCTCCCGCGCGGTGACATAATTGACGATACCCGTCTGTGTGGACATATGCACCTCCATGTCGGGACAGTATTCTTTCACAAGTGACAGAAGCCCTAAATCGGCTACGATAACAGCGTCCACGCCGCAGTCGTCGGCTTCTTCCATAAATTGCCTGAAATTCGGTATCTCGTTATTCCTCGGCAATGTATTGCAGGTCAGATAAATCTTCACACCCTTTGAGTGTGCAAGCTCAACCGCCGCTTTAAGAGAATCATATGTGAAATTTTCCGGACCCGCGCGCATACCGAAGCTTTGTCCGCCCAAATAGACCGCGTCAGCGCCGTAATCCACCGCCGCCCGCAGGCTTTCAAAGCTTCCCGCGGGAGACAGCACTTCAAGGTTATCCAAATTCATAAATCCTCCGTATCATACAAAAGATCACACAAGTCCCGCTTCGACAAGATTTTGATTGTGCTCTTCAAGAGTTTCGGCATAGTAAAACTCGCCGGTTTCAAGGTTGGAACAGAAATAGTAGTAGTCCGTTTCGGCAGGATAAAGCACAGCATTTATCGCGTCCAGACCGGGATTGCAGATAGGTCCGGGAGGAAGTCCCGCACCCTGATACGTATCGTATGCCTTGAACATGGTCTCGGATTTAAACTCAATGTTGGGCTTGATTATATTCTCCACATAGTTTGTAGTCGGATCGGACTGGAGCAGCGGGTACTCGTCGGGATTGTTCAGACGATTGAAAAATACCGAAGCGACCATCTTCATATCCCTTGTGTTAGCCGCCTCCGCCTGAACTACCGAAGCAAGAGTAAGAACGTCCTCAAGCTCCATGTCAAGGTCTCTCATACGTCCGTAAAGATCGGGAGTTACCCTTGCGTCAAAGTTTCTGTAGATTTTTTTCGCAACTACGCGCGGATCCTCCTCAACATAGAATTGATATGTATCGGGGAAAAAGTATCCCTCCATTTTGTAAAATTTCAATGAACTGATCCTGACCTCTTCTTCAAAATCAAAACCAAAACCGCCCGCGTTGAATACCTTTATAAACTCCTTGGCATCACACACGTTCTTTTCCTCAAGCTTTTGAGCAGCTTCAAAAAGCGTTATTCCCTCGGGAAATACCACGTCCGCGGTCTCGCGCTGATTTTCCACTTCCTCCTGCAAGGTTTCGATAAGAGTGTTGTAGTCCATTTTCGGAGACAGCGTGTGCGTTCCTGCTATGTAAGTACCGTCCGCGCCCTTAAATTTCGAGAAAAGCCTGAACAGATCGGCATTTGAAATAATACCCTCGTTGTAAAGCTGCTCAGCAATGTCTGCTGTGCTTGAATTCATAGGTATCTCGATCACCAGCTCGATATCGGATTTGCCGATACCCAGAAACTCCTTGGAGCATTTCAGTATCAGCACCGCCGCAAGGATAGACACGGAAATTATCACGACACTCAGAAGCAGTCCGAAAATAATATGACCGTGACCGCGCTTTTTCTTTTTCCGCTTTTTGGGCGTATCTTCTTCGTCCTCGTCGTCCTCATAATCATCATATTCATCGCTGTCGTCACTGCCGCCCGACTCGCCATCTGTGTTGATTTCGCCATCTTGGTCGGAGCTTTCCTCCTCCCCGTCGGCTTCGTCATCAGCCCCCGCCGCAGAGATCTCCTCGGCTTCCTCGTTATTTTCGTCAGAAGCAGCTGCAATATCCTCGGCAGCCGCTGTTTCCTCCGATTCCGTTTCTGAATCCGTCTCCTCCGGTACACTGTTTAAAATATCGTCAAGGAGAACGTCGTTTTCGCTTCGTTCCAATTCTTTCTGTTCCATCAGTCACCGTTTTCCTTTCCGCAGTTTTTTACATATTTTTCCGTTACAAGAGTGTTAACCGCCACATCAAACCGTCCGTGGACAAGCTCCGTCACCGTGCAGCAGCAATAGCCGATACCGACCCGAAACATCTTTTTGTGCGCAGACAAAAAACGGTCGTAATAGCCCTTTCCATAGCCAAGGCGGTATCCGTATCTGTCGTATACAAGTGCGGGAACAATACAGAACGCGCCTTTGAAATCTTTAAGCTTCATACATTTTTTCGGTATCGGTTCAAGCACCGAAAACGATCCCGGCTCCAGATCACGCAGAGACTTTATTATATAGAACACCATATCACGCGTGTTCGGCACACACCTTGGCACTGCGACGGTTTTTCCGTCGTTCAGCGCCTGCTTTATGAATTTTATCGTGTCCACCTCAATGTCCGTTGAAACATAAGTAAGCACCGTTTTTGCCGATCGGTAGGCGTCCAGTCCGATAAGGCGGGAGAAGATTTTCTCGTCCCGCTGCCTTTTTACATCGCCGGGCATATCGCGGCGTATCTGCTTGTACTTGTTACGAAGCTCGGTTTTATGCTCCCTTATGTCGAAACCGATCAGCTTCTGTACCATAAAATCGCTTCTCCGACTTTTCTGCTCTGTTCCTCCGAAGCCAAAACCTCGGCAAGCTTCAGACCGAAATCAACCGCCGTGCCTGCTCCCCTCGACGTAATGATGTTTCCGTCGCGGACAACAGGCTCGTCCGAGACCTCCGCGCCCTCCAGCTGAGACTCGAAACCTGTAAAGCAAACCGCCTTTCTTCCTTTGAGAATTCCTTTGTGTCCCAGTATCGACGGAGCCGCACAAATTGCACCAATGTAAAGGTTGTTAGCTATACAGTAGTCGATAGACTTCTGAACCACCTCGGACGCTTCAAGATTAAGAGTACCGGGCATACCTCCTGGAAGAATAATGCCCTCAAGGTTTTTGTCAAGGCTTATAAGCTTGTCCTCGGTGTCTGTAACAACCGCTACCCCGTGGGAGCTTTTGATAATGTTGTCGCCTATTCCTACGGTAATAACCTCCTTGCCGCACCTGCGAAGAATGTCGATAGGTGTGACAGCCTCGGTTTCCTCAAAGCCGTTTGCAAGAAAAATGTAGATCATGGTAAAATCTCCTTTATATTTATTTATAGTATCTTATTGCAATTACCTTTAACATCTCGTTATCATCATTGAAACCAACTACCACACTGCTGTCCAAATTGTCATCTCCTCCATCAAACATATATGCAAACATATTATAGTCAGATGATATATAAGACGGTTCTCCAAACTTCTCTAAAATATTATCTTTTGTGCTTTCAGGATCTACGCCGCCAAATTTAAAATCTGTGTCTGACGTTAAAATAATTGATGTTATTTTGTAATTATCCATATCATTAAAGTCAAACGGGTCAAATACTTCAATTCCCGCATAAACCATATCACAATATTTTAAAACATACGTATAATGATCAACTTTTCCGTTTTCTTCAAAATCTACACCTACCCATTCCAAAGAATACTTATTACCCAAATCATTTAAGGTAAACGGCATTGAATACGTTACCCCATTCATTTCAATGCTTTGAACCATATCATCAAGAGACCAATCTGTTACATAATGAAAATCTATTTCATCGGCAGCCGCACTTGTTGTTTCGGAACTGTCTTGATTTGCCGGTATTTCATTATACAGACAGCCAGCAAATCCTAAAACCATAAAAACTGCCGCAAGCAATACCGCAAACCGTTTTTTCCTCATAAAAATCCCCCGAAACATTTATTTGAACGTAACCGTATTCTTACGAAGCATAATAACAGGGTGATAAGAACGCTTAGACCTGCGAAGTCCCTCCAGACCCAGATCCTCCTCGCGGTTGATGTAGCTGTACCCTGCTGTTGCGGACTTGGCAAACTCGTTGTTTATCGCCGCATACGCGCCCTGAATCTCGGCGTTGGCTTTTTCAATGTGTATATCAAAAGTATCGGAATTTATTGCGTCCCCTATTGTAAATCCCTGCACCTTTCCATCGACCCGAATAACACCGCCTTTAAGCTCCAGCTCGTTATAGTAGTTCATAAACGTATTTATGGCGAACTGCTCCGCAACGCTGGACTCGTCGTCGTAGGATTGGTTCAGATTATAGCTGTTCACGGCAAATTCTATACACTCGTCAAAATCCTTTTCCGTCAGAGTAGAATATTCCCAGTTATTCTCATAAAATCTGGCAAGGTGATTTCTCTTTTGGTGATACTTCTTTCCCGAAAGCGTTCTGAGCTTCTCCGCGTCGTAAATATAGTCGCAGTCCGCCTCGTCGCAGGAAACGCTGTACTGTCCCTCGAACAACTCCTCAAAAAGCCTGAGATTTTCGTCCGTTACCGAGCCTATCACAAGCGGACAATTATTTTCTTCTGCTTCTCGCTTTAGTGTGAGGAACAAGTCCTTATAGTCACCGCTTCCCGCAGGAAAGGTAAATCTCATACCGTACTTCATTGAACGGGAAATATAAAAATCCTTATACCTGCATATGGTCGTATTGTACAGCCTGTGCCATGCAATATTATTTGAAAAATTATACTCGCAGCCCATGAAATCCGATTTTTTCAGCAGATCCGTGATCCAAGGTCTGTCCGAAAGTTCAATAACTTTAAAATCCAGCATATACTATAAAACCTCTTTTATCAATTTAAGCAGTTTTTCACTTATTTCCCCGATCTGCAGCGCCTCGCCGTCCATGCTGCACGGCACGACATTCCAGTCCAGCTTTTCAGCCGCATACAGAGCCGACCGCCTGCACAGCTTAAGATACCCAACATTTGCCTCATGAATATCTTTTTTCTTTTCATCGCCGTTATACCGCTCGGTCATAAGCTGCTGGGATATCTCCACAGGCATATCCAGAAAGATAACCATATCTGGTTTCGGAAGTCCAAGTCTGACATACTCGTAATCAGCAAGCCATTCAAGATAGCCGTCCCATTCACTTTCCGGAAGTTTTCCCATTTGATGTATGGCATTCGAGGTAACGTAGCGGCTTGCTAAGATAAGCTCTCCGTCCAGATAGTTTTTCTCCCAGAACTGCTTGTAGCTTGCATAGCGGTCAACCGCATAAAAGCTTGAAGCGGCGTAAGCGTTTACATCAGCAGCGTTTTCGGACAGCTCTCCGTTCAGATACATCTTTACCAGCGCTGAGGACGGATTTCGGTAGTCCGGAAAGCTTATTGCCTTTACAGTTGTGACAGACGAAAGCTTTTCCCTCAGAATATCAAACTGCGTGGTTTTTCCGCTGCCGTCCAGACCGTCTATCACTATCAACTTTCCCATACAGAACGTCTCCCAAAATATATATAGTTTTATTATACCATAAACTTTTACAAATTGCAAGTACCGAAAACTACGATAAATTCAAGATTGTTCAATATATAAATCGGTGCAAAACCCCGCAAAATTCGGGTAATTAGTAACAAATCAGTAACACTAATCAAGCAACAAAATACTTCATTTTTTTTGCGATATTCTTTCGTCCCCTTGAAATGGTTCGGGAAACGGTAGAGCGGTTTACTCCAAGTTTATCCGCGATTTCAGGAATATCTATATGTTGAAAATAGTACATAGTGATCATTTGCCTTTGCCGTTCTGTAAGGTCATTTTCGATAATGCTATTCATGATTTTCAGCATAAGACTGTGTTTTACAGTATTACTGTTTTCGTCACCGATAAGCGCGGATATTTCCTTATCCGCGCAAAATTCTTCTTGATTGAGAAATTCACTTTTCAGACGTTTCTGCATTTTGACACACCACCGCATTTAGTATAATTGCCAATCTTGTATATAGCATCTTCAAGATCGTCAAGTTCCCGTTCAAGGGTAATTTTCCGTCTAATGATGTCTGTACGCTCCTTTGTTCCGAATGTGCCTTTAAGTATTTCGTTCAATTCAGCGACACGTTTTTTAAGTGCAGCTTTAGTTTGTTTGTATTCGGTAAGCATTTTCATATGATCAATCATAGTGAACACCCCCATATTGCCCTAACAGTGTTGTACCGTTAGAGCAATTCAACTGCCTTTGGAGAAATCCACCCGTTAAGCGTATCAATGTAGTACCAACCGTCTTTGACCTTGCTTGCGGTGTAGGTGCTGCCGCCTTTAACAACACAAACTACTTTGTAGTTTGTTCCCGCACCGGTTCTGACATTCCAAGTGTACGGCTTCACTTTGAGTGAAAACTCTTGCGTTTCTTCCTGATATGTGATCCACGGGCATTTTCCCCAATTTACCCACGGGCGGGATTTCAGCTTTGTTTTCACAACGCCGTACTCATGCCCCCGCGCTTCGATCACTTCACCGTTGCCTATGTACACGCCGACGTGTCCATTCATGAACACAAGCACGCCCGGTACATCGGGCATTGTAGAAATCGCTCCCTTTTCCTTACAGACCAAAAGCATACCATTTGCGGAAACGTCCTGCTTGCTATTGTAGGTAGGCTTTGCCGTAGGTGTATCGCTCCACAAGTACCCTTTTATAAGCCCTACACAGTCATGTACCCGCTTGCCATACTGTGTGGGGAAATCGTTCCACGACTTGTAATACTGCGGGTACTGATTACGTTTGTAACTGTACAGGTCAGCCGTTGCGGTATTCCCGAATGTTCCGTACCAGTACGGAAGCCCCAACTGTGCCTTTGCGTATTCAACCAAACCATTATTCGTTTTCATTTTCTTTTTCCTCACTTTCAGCTTTCTTTTCTGCCTGCGACTTGATATTGCTTGCAATCTTCATCAGGAAGGGCGGCAGCGGTGCGCCTATGTCCCTTACGTTCTCCAAAATGGAAATTATTTCATTGGCAATAAGCCACACAGCCACAATTGATGCAACGACAAAATTCAGTCCGATTACAATACCTACCGTTTTAGCGGTGTACTGGAGCAGCCAATCAAGCATTGCGCCCACGGCTACAAGCAGCCACATACAAACCTTTTTGGCAATACCACGAATAGATTTGTATGATTTTATCGTTTCGTCCCGATATTTGGCGGCGCAAAGCCCCGTACCGTAATCAATAACGTTGCACAAAATCAAGACAAGCATAGGGACATACAGAATGCCGAGCCAACTTGAAAGCAGCGTTCCTATCCCTATAAACCATTTTTTTACATTTTCCATGTTGATACCTCCTGAAAATTTTTTATTTGATTAAAACCTTGATGTGGTTTTCATCGACCCGCGAAAGAACCCTGTAACCTGTTTCTGATTTTGTTGCTTTACCGCCATTTGCAGGAACACAATAGCCGTTGACCTCGCAAGTGCCGTCGTCAACAACGATAAGTTTTCCCACAAGACCGACCGCCGCCCATTCCTTGCGGTCTAAGCGGCTGACATAGCTTTCGTTTTCTTCTTCACGGAAGTTTTCGTTCAAAATCCATGCACCGTTTTTGTCAAGCAGCCTTTCCCCGAAAATGTCCGTTTTCCATTTCTTGCCCCAATCGTCTGTTTGAGCGTCAGCAACAACAGAGGGCGTTGCCGAAACAACGCCCAATATGTAATCATCATTTGCATTTGCAGGGCGTATCTTCTCGCCGTCAAGGGTCACAAACAAGCCCCGTCTGTCCTCGTTATCAGGGTTGCCGTCAGCCCATTCAAACATTTCTGCATAGTCCGCTCCGCTTGCGGTGTAGGATTTTGTACCATATACATTGCCGTCACACGCTATTCTAAAGGCGTTGCTGCGTGATGTTGCAGTTACGTTATAATCATCATCTCTTGTTCCTGTTCCGTTTCCGACAACAAACAAGTCGCCACGCTTAGCACCTGTATAACGTGGATCACCTGTAGGGTTTGGGGTTTTACAAAACATACCACATACAAAATTTATTGCTTTGGCTATGTTACCAAAACCAAATACTGTTGCAAATTCAGCACCCGAATTGGTTTCAGTCACAGCCTGATTTCCAATTCCCGCCATAAATGTAACATCTGACGTAAACCCGCCGCTGACATAATTTGTATTTTTTCTTCCGAATACTGCACCGGCTACACCATTTATTACATTGTCACACCCCGCCACAACATCACTTGAACCTTGACCGTACTGTGTATTATTGCTACCGGCAACGATGGAAGAAGAACCGTTTACATTATTTTCGTACCCTGATATAATGCTATATGAAGCGTTAGCACCTACTTTATCACCAATAACATTATATCCACCACCGCATATGATTCCGTGCGTTACTGAGTTTCCGTTCACAATGTTGTAAAGACCGGTGACAAAAGAGTTTATAGCTTTCAAAGTATTTGATGCGCCGCTTACAACAGAACATTGAGTGTCCAATGTGTTACTATCTCCAGCTATGACGGTGTTACCGTTTGTACCTAAAGAAACAGTTTTCACTTCACCTGTATTGGGGTCTGTGATAGTGAGAGTAGTTTCGTTAGAATTAAACTTATTACCATTTCCCAATACTAATGTTCTTGAAGATTGTATTACATTTCCTGCACCTGAAATAATGTCACCCTGACCTGAAACATTTGCACTTTGGTTAGGATTTCTTTTGATCTCTATTACAATGCTATTGTTAAGCATTGTATCCGCCGCATCGCCGTAAGATGTGGGGAAATCGCCTATAAAAATACCGCCCTTATGTTCAGTACCATTTCCCGCACATATAACTTTTGCTATAACGGTGTCGCTATCCCCTGCTCCTGCATTGCTCCATGTTTGACTTTCAGGGTCATAAATTTGTAACTTGCTTTCATAATATCGCAAATCATGTACACCTTTAGATGTACAAATAGAAGCGGGAACGTGTGCGTTTATGATTTCAGCCAAATTATTTACTTGCTTTATTGTCGCAATTGCCCCCGGATTGACTTCAAGGGAAACATTTTCAGCGTTACCAACAGTAATAACAAGCTGTATGTATGTTCCCGAAACTGTAATGCCGTTATAAGGCGGCACATAGCAGTTACCAGAAGTTTCAATTGCAACACCGTAAAGAATTTCGCCATCGTCGGGATCGTCCGCATACAGTCCAAGGGTTCGCATATAATACCCTGATGCAAGTTCAAAATTGTTAAAAGCCGCTTCAATTTTCACTGTAATGTCACTTGCACGAACTTTTTCGGAGATAAGACTTGTTTGCTTGATTTCCGAAAGTGCAATCAAATTTTCAAGTTCCTCAACCGTATATTCGGCATTTGAAGTAGAAACACTTGTAAAATTCACATTCTTGACCCCGGAAAGTATTTTTGCCAATAACGCCTGACCTTTTCGTGTGATAACGAGTTTTGAAAACACAGCCATAATAAAATGTTCCTTTCTATTAACTAAAATTATCAATAATTGTTATGGATTCTGTATAAACGACACCGCCGCCGTGATATGATGTTTCACTTGAAATATAATTACTTGTACCTTCATCGGTGATTATATAAAATTCCGTTGCGAAAGCGCCGCCCGCAATAAGTGCAAACCCGCTTGCAGGACAAAGTATTTTATTATTGGCAGTGACTATCATGTTGCATGGAATTATAGTTTCAATTATGCGTTCAAGTTCTTCCACTTGTCCGAATAATTCAAGGTTTACTTCCAAATCAATTTGGTAATAATCAAATTTTTTTGTTGCCGTAAAGTTATTTTCACCGCACAAAGTAATTAGTTTTTCAATAAATACGCGCCAAGTGTAAGGAAGAAAAGCAAACCACCTGATCCTGACCCTTGAACGTCTTGATTCTAACGTATCATCCTTAGTCGGAAAGATTTTAAGAAGTTTTTCAAATCGGGATATGCCGTATTCGTCAGCAGTTTCAATAAATTCATTATATAAAACTCTTTTAGCGGCATCCCATGTGATTTGAAATTCGGGGTTTTCTGCCGTTAGTGCGGCGTTTGTCTCTTTATATTCAGCTAAAAAATGCGGAAGGTATGAAACGAGGTCAACGATTCGTTTTTTCATTCGCTCACACCCCCGAAAACGGGAACTTGAAATTTATTTAAAATCAAATTATCTTCCGAACCGTTGATTTGTGTACTCATAATATCAATAATCCCGTCAATATTCAAAATTCGGGTTTCAATTTGACTTTTACGAACGGTTATATAGGGAATGTCCGCCCATTCTTTTCTTAACTCCAACAAATAATCCGAAACGGCATTGTTAATCGAATTTTGCAGATTATTCCAATCATATCCAAAATTGAATACAATTGTGGTTTTCACGAATACGCTTAAACTTTCTGCACTCTTTACAGTTACGACATGACCTATCGGCGCAAGTCCATAACCTTCCCCTGCGTTCACTTCCGGATCAATTTCAGTTTGAACCGTCTGAATCAGCGTTTCGGAAGCGGGTTCAAAATCGGAGTTCAAAATAGTTAAAAGCACCGTTCCCCCGGTCGTTAATTTCTTTTCTTTTCCGGCTGTGAAAACGGCGGTAAGCCAAGCCGCACTATCACCGCTCATGGTTTGAATGGTATTTTCGTACCACGATTTTACGCTTTCTGACGGAATCATTTCAGCGGGGCGAATATCAGCGTTCCAAACCCTTGTTACTTTGGTTTTTCCAACACCCGGAATGGCATTGGTTTTTTCCAAATAATCACGTACATTGCCGCCGAAAGCCCGTTCCTCAAAAGAATCAAAATAGCGTTGCCGCAAATCTTCCGTATCTTCTTCATCTTCTCCGGGAATAAGAACTTCCGTAAGTTCAGCGGTTTCAAGTCCGATGATATAATCAATCGGAATCATTGTTCCTAAGAACTGATTTCCAATTATGCCCTTTGTTTCGCATTGGATTAGATATTCACCGTCAGCAATTTTTTCAATAGCTGTATAGTTCAGTTCGTCAATGTTGAATCGCTTCCCCGTAAGGTCAATATCTTTAGGAGTGAATTTTCCCTTTAATACTGCGTTTGTTGCGGGGTATGGGGTAATTCCTCTTTCTTTACAGCGTAAAATCAGAAAATCCCTTGAAGCTGTATCTCCATAAGCTTCCTGAATAATTCTTTCAAGTTCGATGTAAAGAAATTGAAATTCTAAAGCTGTCGGGGAATGTGTGTCAAAAATAACAGAACCTTCCCGCTTATCAAATTTATTTGATACACGGGATAACATTCTTTTAAGAATAACATTATAAGTATTATTTTCAAACATTCAAATATTCACCTCTTTTTCTGCCTGAACGTCACCGAAAACAGTATGCGCTGTAAATGAAACGTGTATAATACCTTTTTTGGAAGTATCAAAGTCAAAATCGGTAACGCTTTGAACTCTGTTATCCCAAAGCAGGGCTTCTGAAATACGGCGTTCCAGTTCAGGGCAAACATATGAAACAGGCTGCCCATATAAATCAAGCGTTTCAATTCCGTAATTTCCGCTGTACATAATGTATTGAAAGCGTTCTGTCAAAAGAATTTTGTAAATTGCCTGTTTCATCGCTTCAATTCCGTCTGTATACCCACGGATCAAGTTCAATTGCATATTCATTTTGTATGTGTTAGTTGGTTGTTCTTCAAATTCAAAATTTTGTTTAAGAAATCCTGCTGATGAAGGTATCATCCGATTCTATCCCATACAATATATTTTTGACCGCCTTGCTGCCGAACAAGAATTACTTCATCACCGACAACCAACTCATTATGAATGGTGATTTTCTTCTTTCCGGTAATTTCGTGAATATGCGGAACATCTTTATTTTCTGTACTGCCTGTAACGCTGTCTCCATTTGAATCTGTTAAATTTATGTCGTGATTATGGGGGATTGAATGGTTTTCGGATTTCCAATCAACGGTTACTTCCGTTGTAAATGTAGTAACATTACGGGAAAGAACAAGCTGCTTTTCTCCCAAAGTCATTTTTTGTTCCACGAGAATTTTTAAAGGTTTTTTACTTGTCACTTTTCCGAAACAAACTTCAACAGGCTTTGCAGCGCTGACCGCATCTAAAGCAGCCTGTTTCATTATTTTAACAAAATCTACTGCGCTACCCAACAAATTCGCCCCCTCTAAGCGTTAAATCCATAAAATGTTCGTCCAGTTTGAACGTGTGTGTTACCTTTTCAACTAACATGAAATTTTTCAAATTTATGTCACCCAATGAAAGATTTACTATAATCATGCTTCCAGCTCTTACCCGTGTATCGCCAAAAGCTTTTTTTATTTTCAGGCTGCGAGTTTTTTTATTATAAAGCTTTAAAAGGGCATCGGCTTTTGCTTGCCCGTTTTCACCTTTTGAAAGCGTATCAAAATACTGCAATATACCCCAATCGTTTATGTGTTTTCCGTCTTGTGCAATATAGACTTCACGCTTTCCAGTTTCGTCATTGTCGTAAGTCAATTTAATTTTGTTGTATGTATCGTTGTCAATACTTGAAGAATATTCAAAATTTTCCCCTGTTTCTTCGTCTATCATTAAATACGCACCCGGTTCACCTACATACATAGACGAAATGTTTTTCAACGTAAGTTTCCCAAAATCGTCATACAACACGAACATTTCCTTTGTGTTTTGCAAGGTTAAATCAAGGGCGTTTTCAATCATATCAAAAAGTGACGTGTTTTCTTCCACCCGTGAGGCTATAACAAACTTTGTGTTTTCAATTGCTCCCGTATTCAGCGAAAAATCCGATGCGACCATTTGAATGAACTGTGAAGCTGTCTTATTTTCATAAACATAGGTGTCTTTGTTATTCAAATATCGCAACTGATCGTATGCTGTTACTGAAATAACATTATCTTTATCGCGTTTTTTGGTGAACACAAACCCATAGAATACTTCTTCATCGTCCACCTTGAAACGAACTGCCGCCCCTTCCTCAAAAGAAACGGCATCATCTTTGATTACACTAAATGTTAATTTTCCCGGTGTGCTTCTTCTTTCGGTAATCCAGTCGATACCTTCTTCAATAATTGGAATACATGGGCTTTTTCCGGAAGGGTCGGCAATTAAAAGTTCTATACTCAAAGCTACACCGCCTTTACACTTTCAGCCGTTACCCAACCAAGCCATTCCCCGGAAGAGGTTGCTATATGGTACAAGTGCGAACCGTCAGTATTAATAAAATTCACTTTACCCTTATAGTTTGACAATGTTTTTCCTGCTCCACCACCATAACTGTCACGGAATAATTGTCCGTTTACAATTACCTCTGAACCAATTTCAATGGGTTTTGAACTTTGCGTTGTTGATTCAGCCCGTTTGGATTGTACCGTCGCTTTTGGTTCAGAATCGTCCATTTTAACACTTACCGTTTTGGTTGCATATTCACGATATTGTTTCAATTTTATTTTGACCGTCAAATCAAAAGCATTTTTAGCTTGTTCAACGATTTTATAATCTTCCATTGAAACTTTAATATTTGTGGAAAAAAGGACTTTTCCATTCGGCATAGTTCGTGAAACGATAAACTGAAAAGGCTTTTTCTTAGTTTTCAATGTTTCAAAATAATCCAAAAAATAAGAAGCGTCCTTAACTCCGTCCTTGTACGTTGCAAAAGGATATTTCACTTGCGGAATTTCACATTCAAATTCAATATCTGTCAATTTGGGTGTTTTCAGAATGTTGATTTCTCCGTCATTTATAAGTGTAAGCGTTGAATTTGCATTATTGATTTTGATTTGCAGCTTTTGGGGTGCGATAGGTAACAGACATTTATCCAAATAAAAATCATATCCACCTTTTGCCATTAAGTATGCACCCCTTCCGCTATAATATCAACCGCTTCATTTACGGCATCGGTCAATCCATTAACAACACCATCTAAATCCCATTCAGACGATATGCTGTTATTGTTGGTTTGCTCTATCCTAATTTCGGCGGTTGTAAATCTGTTGATTGCTTCTTGTTCTGCTATATCCCGTAAATATTTCAAATCTTCATTTGTAATATCTAAGGAATCCGCAATACTTCCTGTGTTTCCCGAAATGTCGGAAACATCGTCACCAATGCTGTTAATGTCATTCATGCTATTTGGTGTAAAATTACTTGCGTAATCTAAAGGAGAAGGAATTTCAGTTGTTCCAAACAAAGAAGCAGGGTCAAGATTTGCAATACTGTTATCAATACCCTCACCGAAACTATATCCTGCATCCCACGCCGAACCATATTCAAATCGTCCAAGTTTCATATCATCGGCGTTTAGCTTTTCCATTACCTCTATTCCCTTGCCGAAGGTGGAATCCACCCAACCGCCAAGGGAATTACGCCATCCTTGAACTGCACCGGCAAGATTTGAACCAAAAATTGTATCAATTGCAGAAGCTAATGTTTGAAGAACGCTAAGTACGGTATCAGCCAAATCAAAAAACAAACGGCATACCGCTCCTACAGGGTCAATAAATACATTGCCTATGAAATTCGCCACGGTTGCTACAAGATTGTAAATCATTACAAATACATCAACAACCAAATTCCATAAAGCAATAAAAATATTACCTATGAAAGCTAATGCAACCATGAACGCCCCGCATATAATACCCGTTGCCGAAACGGTAGTTCCTGCAAAGTGATTCACCGCCGCAACAGCAGCGTATATAATTGCTATCAGGGCAATTATAATAACAATGATCCACGTTATAGGGCAAGCAAGTAACGCAGTATTTAAACCGTATTGTGCCGCTGTAGCCGCTACCGTTGCGCTTACTTCTGCACCTATAGCGGCTGCGTGTGCGTATGAAGCAACACACATAGCAATCTTGATACCCTTGCTTATTAATTCAACTGCGTTTACAGCAAGCCGCACACCATGATACGCCATTAAAGCCGCAACAACGCCATAAATAATAGGGCTTATCCAAGACCAGTTATCAATAACAGCTTGTGCAAAATTGATTGCCCCTTGAAGCACCCAAGACAAAACCCCAAGCAGATATTCAAGTCCTATCGTTATTCCTTGAACAACGCTTTCGATTGTACTCCAATTTTCTGTGATAGTGTTTACAAACAAAAGTACATAAGGGTAAAGCTGTTCACCGATAACCTCTTTCATATCACCCCAAGCGTTGGTTAATTGAATGATTTTACCTTCCGGGGTGTTGCTCATATTTTCATATAAGCCCGCCCACGATTCTTCAATTACCTGTGAAATAGCTGCTGCCGCTTGCATATCCTGTGACATATTCACGTATTCTTCACCGATTGCTGCAATAATTTGTTCTTGTGTCGCTGTACCTTCAATTATTGCCTTTTGTACGTCATTGATTTCAAAACCTTTTTTTGTCATGGCATCATATGAACCCGACATAATTTTTCCTAAATTGGTTGCGTACTGCACCATTCCATTGGAATCAATTGCACCGCCGCCGCTCATACCCATTGCATAATCGGCAAGTGTGTCCATCATCATTTCGACTGCATTGGTGTCTTTAAAATACGTTGAAAATTCTGCCGCCGCCGCAATCATGGCTTCATCGCCGTAAATACCACGGCTTTGTATTTCAGCCGCCTTTTCCGTGATTTGGTCGAATGCGGCGGTTAATGCTCTTGATTCAGCAGAAACGGGGACAATTACATCATCAATATTACTTTGAATTGCATTGATTTCATTAATTGCCCCTGCTGTGTCAGCAGTTGTTTCAATTCTGAACTGTGAAACATAATCTTCATCAAGCATATTTGCAAGAACGCTGATAAGCTGCGTTTCAGCGTTTAATTGTGTATTAAAAGCCTGTGTGCAATCCTCTACAAAATCAAAGGCTTTCTTTATACCCGCTATACCCACATATGCAGAAACAGCACCTTTGATTGTCTGCATAAGTTGATTGGCTTCATTTGTTCCACGCTCAATTTCACGGTTAAAACGCCCCTGTTCGTTGACGTTATCCCTAATATAGCGTTCTGTATTTCCAATTGTACGGGATAATTGTAAATAAGCGGCGTTTGCGCTTTCAACGTCCATGTTTTCAACCGCATTATTCAGTAACTCTTGTTCCTGAACCGCTTGATTCAAGTTTTCTCTTAGCTGCTCCAATTCAGAGTTTGCAATATCTGTACCCAAATTTAAGGGATTATTTTCAATAGTTTGAATTTGTTCTTGAATATCTTGAATTCGGTTCTGTAATGAATTCATATCATCAAGCATATTCGGAGAAAGCAGATTTGTATGTGAAGCTGTAACTGCTATCCGTTTTTGTGTTTCGTTCAATGTGTTCAGCATATTGTTTGTACTTTGAACTTCTTGTTCAAAGCGTTCAATGCCTGTACCAGTAAATACTTTTAAATTATCAGATTTCCATTTTATAGGAATTTCGTATGGTTTGGGTTCAGGAATGGCGGGGACACTCATGGTAAGCGGCGTTGTATTTTGAATTGCCGCATCCAAATCCTGAATTGCGCTTGCAGCTTGATTTATTTGATTCTGCATTTCCTCTAATGAAGTGGTATCAATTTGATTGTTCATTGTGGATTGCATTTGTTCTATGGCTGAAACACCCGCATTAACAGCGTTGATAATATTCATCATCGGCGTTGTAAATACGTCATATAATTCAATTGACGATTGGATTGTTCCCATGCGTATCACCTACCTTTCACTTTTTACTCTTTATTCGTCCCTTTTCTTCCTTGTCATTTTTCATTTTTATTTTAATAGCCGCAACGACAAAAGCCTTTTCCCGTTCGTCCATAGCAAGGAAAACGGAAGGGAGAATATGAAGTTTGAGAAGGGCATAGTAAGCAAAATTGGCTTCCCAATCCCCTTCTTCGATTAGTTTTTTGCTTCTTCCACCTTATCCTCGAAAGAAACGTCAAACCCCTGAAACTTCTGAACATAAGCGGCAAGCTCGTTGTATTCGCCCGGATCATCAACCATAGCCATAAGCAAATCTTCCGGGGTCTTTACGTCATAGCTGTCTTGCAGTTCAGCATCAAGCAAATCCGGTGTCACAATGGAAGCGGTAATCATCTTCCGAATGTACAGGCTTGAATTGATTTTCGGGCGGTACATATTTGGTTTACCCGTAACCGGAACTTCTTTCGTGCAGCTTTCACGAATTGTTTCGTTCTCTTTGGAAGTAATGTGCCGGAATTCCCATTCAAGGGGGTTGCCGTTTTCATCGCAAAGAGATTTTGTAACGGGGTGAAATTCGTTTTCTTTTGTAACCTTATTTCCCTTCATAAACTGTGCAAATTTAGACATTTAGCATTTTCCTTTCTGTTATATCAAGTTAATTTAAAACCCCTTATATGAGCCGTATATAAGCTTATACAAGGGGTTTTATTGTTAGTTGGTAAGAAAGCCTTCCAAGAACTTAAATGTTTCAGGCATTTTGAAATCTTCAAAGGTGAAATCCATTTCTTCATCAAGATATTCACCATCGGCATCAAATTTTGACAAAACGCCGCCGTCAACGTTGCAGCCAATCAAAATAATTGTCTGCCGCCCTACCGTTGAAGTAGGATCTTCGTTTGAGATTTGCATTTCAAAATAAATGTCCTCGCCGGTGTCCTTGTAGTGAAGCATCAGTTCACGGAAAATTGACGTATTATAGTGGAATGTCGCTGAACCCGTACCTTTCCACCCGGTAGCCTTATTTCCCTTACCTGTTTGCCCCAAAATAGGAACTTCTGTTTTAGTCTTTTCAAATTTGGCTTCAAGCTTTATAGCCTGCATGAAATTGTAGCGGCGTGTTCCGATAGTCACAAAACACTCTGCCAATTCTGCACACAGCGCATCTTTACCTTTCATAGTAACGTTTGGCATTAAAATCCCCCCTTAATTATGATACTGTAACGGTCATATAAAGCTTGCTCATAGCGTTTACAACCGTTATGAAATCAGTAACTACAACAGATTTCTTTGTATTGCCCTGCTCAACAGTCACATCGGAATCGGAAAAGTTTTCAATTGCTCTGATTTCCTGCAACTGCTCATGATGCTGAACAATGTCCGACCAAAGAGAAACCCTGCCCGCCGCATCGTTGGGTACAACACCGAGATATTTCGTATTGAACAAAACTGCAATGTCGTTTGCAATTTGGTCGATGACACGAATTGTTTGGTTTTCCTTGAAAACGTCCCCCACCGTATCGGAAACGGTAGTCATGGAGTTAATATCTTCAAGTACCCGAATATCAGAATTCACCTTATGGAACATGAATTCCCCGGACTTTATTGATTTTTTCAACTCAATTTGGGTGTAATTGATATCAACAGAGAATTCGCCGTCATACTTTTTATTCTGATTGCTTTTGTTTACCTCACAGCCGGCAGATGCACCCGTCACCCAATATACAAGGCTTGCTTCATTGCAACCTGTATCGGTGACTTTGTTTTTTACATTGATAACGCCGTAATAATCAGCCGCATGGTCGTAAAGAACCAACTGAAATTTAGCACCGATTTCCTCACGCATACGCTTCAAGAAGGAAGTAAACAGTTCTTTAGTGGTTTTATCAGTAACCATGACACCCATTGTATTGTAGGTGTAGGATTCGATTTTATCAATGTATTCCTGATACGCAGTACCAGTAATATCTGCATTTGTGCCGCCCTGCAACGGAGTTGAAGCTGTCAGTTCAAGCGTTGCACCTGATTTCCAAGATACATACTTGTTTTCAGTCAAATTTTTCATTTCCGATACAGTTTGTTCGTCCACGGTCTTTGTGCCGAGTACGGTTTTAACGTCAAACAGGCTTTCATCGTCGGCGTTCTGCTGAATGATTATCTTTAAATCATTTCCACGAACGCCGCTATATAAAGCTGTCGCATAGGCGTTACTTGCCTTTGCCCCCTTGCCGTTAAGCCTGTAGGCATACAAAACCTTTGTGTTAAGAAATAAATCCCGCAGACCCTTTAATTTTTCGTGTCCGTACTCATAACCGAAAATTTCAGAACTATTTTCACGGAATTCCTCATTGGTTACTTTGAAAACTTCACCTTCAACGCCCCAATCCAATTCAAGGGGCATTGTAGCAATACCTCTTTCGGAAAGAGCAGCGTTCGCAGAAGCCGCCGAAATAAAATTGATATATGCACCCGGCAATTCTTTGTTTTGAGTAACAAAACTTCCACCGCCTAAAGCCATATCACTTCACCTGTCCTTTCATATATTTTTCAATCATTTGTTCAACCGTCTTGATTGTGTATTTTTTATCAGGTTCAAGGATTGCATTTATAACATCCCTTTTCCTCTGAAAGCGTTCTGCCGCAAGCAACTGTTCTTTTGAAAACAGACTTTCAGCCTTTTCGGTTGGAAGCTTATCTTCATTTTTTGCTGCCGCCATAACATCACCTTATCCTTTCATAACAACATTTTTTGAGAGTTCTTCCATAACGTCCGGGGTATCAGCCTTTTTGTAAACAAACATATCGTAATTTACAAAAAAATTCAAAATACCGTCTGCAATTTCATACTTCATTTTTGTACCACGAACCAAATCACCGGTAACAGTTATATATTCAAGGCAATCAAAAAGCTTTTCTGCAACATCGTTGCATTCTTCTTTTTCACGCATTTTATTAAGCGGAAAATACTGAATACAGAACTGATTTTCACGGAAATACCGTTTCCCAAAGAAAAGCTTTTGCGTTGGATTAAGGCATGAAATAAAAAAGCATGGTTCATTCAAACCCTGCTTTATTTCTTCCATATAGTTGGTATAATCATCCCCAAATTCTTCATTTAAGGAAATGCTGATAGCTTCAATTATTGAATTTATCATTTCATACACCCCTCAAAGAATTTTTTGATTTTTGCTTCAAGGACTTTTGGTGCAATTTCTTGAATTTCCTGTTCTGAAATTGTCAACATAAATTGCCCTTTAACCCAGCCTTCATGGTCTGCGGTTCTATGTCCGTGTTCCACGTAGGAAGCGTATTCAACAGGGTTTATAATTTCAATCATAAGCATATTACCAACATGATTGATTTTTAGCGAATTTGCATATTGGCTTGCTGATACCTTATTTCCGCTTGCCGCTTCTTCATGGGTTTCAGCAGTCCAACCCCGTCTGAGCGTACCGCCTTTTTTTCCTGAACTTTTAGGGTAAACGCCAACGGGTGTACGCTTAATAACCTTAGCAAGTAAACGTGCGGCAAGTTCTTTTGCACACGCTTCAACAAAATCATTAGTGTCTTTTTCTGTCAAAGCGTTCAACTGCTTTTGAAGTTTTTTCAACTCTCCCATAGAGAAATTGCCTGTTTTACTTATTAAGCCCACCCCCTGAACAATTCAAGAATGATTTCTTGATGTGAAAAATAAACGGCGGGTTTTCCGCTTGCAGAATACTCACTTGTCACCCCGTCTTGTGTGACGATTATTTTTGAACCTTCTTTAATTTTGATTTCAGGAGCGATGAAAAGCTTTGTACCTTGTGAAATTTCTGCCGCCGTTTCGCTTTGTACAGCGGCATTCAACTTTTCAAATGATAATTTACAGGGCTGATTTTCAATAATGACTTCTTCATCTTGACGGGATATTTTGGTTTTTTCGTCTTTTACACTAAGGCGTTCAACAACTGTACAAACGCCTTCATATGTGCTTTCAATTGCTTTTCTCGCTGCTTTTCGTGCAGCTTCAACCGATTTTACCATCTGATTTTCCTATAACAAGAAAATTCGTCCCGCCCATGAGTCAGAAGATAATTCAAAAAGGTGTTTAACCGCTGTTCAGCGGTTAAACTTCCTTCCCCGGTTGCAAATACTGTATTTGTATCACCCGTTTGTATCTGCTTTACCGCAAAATCTAAATCAAGTCCTGTAATATCATTTGGTGCAAAGGTTTTCTTTGTTGTTAAAAACTCCCCGACAACCATGTCAACGGCGATGTTCACCAATCCGTCAGGTATAGAAGAAACATTACAATCGTTTTTGATTGTATTTTCGACCTTCTGAATACAGAAAATCAGAATTGCTTCATCGTTTTCTTTAAGATCATACCCAAATGATTGCAGCCGTTCTTTTACCTGCTCCAACATGGAATTCACCGCCTTTTCTTTGATTAGCCTTTAGACACGATTTTACAAAGTGCTATCGCCTTATGGGAAATTGCCTTTTCACCATTGTTTATGATGTTCCAATTCGCTCCATTCTTCAAATCGGAATTGGAAGCGGAAGCGGTCAGGCTTGCAGGTTTTTCAAAGCTGATACCGTCAACGCCGCAAATGTAACGATCACGCACATACAAAGTGTCCTGACCGCCATTAGTTTTGGGGTCACGGCTCATTTCATACGGTACAGAATCCCCGATATCATCAAGCACAATCGAGCCTTCACCCAATACATAAGTTGTATATGTGGGTTCAGAAGCGGTTGCTTCATAATAATTACCGATATCGGCAACAACAGGGGTTTTAACGGGCGTATAAATGTAATTTCCGCTGCTGCCGCTGCGGGTGTAATAGGTCTTGCTTTCGTCAATCGCTGTATCAGTAGTCTTTGCGGCTGCTGTCACCACTTCCACAACGGGCATACTGTCATCAATCAGAACCGTTCTGCCGTTCCAACTCGCAACAGTAAGATCACGCTGTACACCGTCAGCATCCGTATAAGTCAGGTATTTCAGTAAACGGAGATTTTCAAGGTTGGTTGCAACCTCGCTGTGCATTATAGCCAGTTTGAAAATGTTCTTGTTATCGCCGCAAGCTTTCTGAATGGCTTTGTTAAGGGTCGCCGCACCAACAAAAGCTTCATTATCGGTCTTACCAGTAATATCAAAAGTGTGCTTTTCAATAAACTCTTTTGCTGCTTTCGCCGCAACGTTATCCCCGGAAGTTTCCATGGCAAATACGCCGTTAAGAATTGCAAGCAATATGTCCTGCCTTACTTCCATTTTGTAATCGCCGACCTGTGCCGCAACGTTGTCCATAAAATCAACGCCCGCTGTGATATTCTTGCTGAAACTGCGTTCAGTCCATGAATCCATACGGGAAGCAACCACAAAGCCCTGTTCATAGGTTGTGGTGTTGGTGGAAGTGATATCTGTTGCGCCGTCATTGTTCTGTGAGGTAGAACCGCTGATCCTGCCGAAATAAGGAATGCGAGCATAAAGCGAACCCGTCTGACTGGAAAGCGCATTTCTCGCCTGTTCGTTTGTACCTACCGCGCCCGATTTCGCAAGTTCGGTCTTTTTTGTGTTGGGGATTCGGTTAACATAATGTCCGAAAGCCTGCGGGTTGAAACTTTTTGAATCAAATTTTGCCATAGTGTTTCACTTTTCCTTTCTGTTACTCAATTTTCACACCCGGATTAGCTGCTGCATACGCTACCATTTCCGAATATGTCATTTTTGAAAAATCAACTTTTGTTCCGGGGTTGGGATCAGCGGAAGCACCCGGCTGAAACCCTTTGAAAACGGTCTGCTGAACTTCATTGAACATATACGGATCAGATTTCTGAACCGCTTCAAGCTGTTCTTTCAATCCATCAACAGAACCGTCACCGGCAAGTTTAAGGTCGGAAGCGTTAAGCAAGCCCCTGACTGCTTTTGCATTTTTCGCTCCCGCTGTTATCAGGGCTGTTTCGATAGCGGTTTCCAACTTCAACTGTGTCATTTCCGCATCATGCGCCTTTTTCTGATCGGCGTTCTGCTGCTGTAAAGCTTCAATCTGCTTTTTCAATTCTGCATTATCGCCGCTGGATTTTTTCAAATCCTCAAGCTGTTTATCGCGGTCAGAAACCGACTGCTTCAAGGCTTTGTTTTCCTCGTTGATTTCGTTGAAGCGGGATTTCGGAATATAATTTCCGTCTATCACTTCATCAACCACCTTTTGTGCCACTTCCTCCGTCAAACCCATTCCTACAAGCTGCTCTTTCAATTTCATGATACATAATTCCTTTCTTTGATTTTTTACGGCGGTATCGCCGCCTGTGAAAAGTCTTGTTCTTTACCGCCCGCAATACCAAAAGGGCAAATTACTATTTAACCCATAGTTAGAAGATAATTGAATCACCGCCCCTTTCTAAAAAATTGGCATGAAAAAACCACCTTTGAACTTAATTCAAAAGTGGTTATTTCTTTTGATTTTCTTTTTCGTAAAATTCGCATCGGGCTGTTCCATGATAGAATTCCATAGGTTTCATTTTGGGGTAAGGAAACATCATGCAACAACTTTTTCTATAATTATCATACAAAACCCCATTAATCTCGCTTTTACGAAATAAGCAATCCTTACATTGCTCATATTTAGGGATTTTTGTATTGTCAGTAAGAATATCGCCCGCATATCGTTCCGATAGCGTTTCCTTTTCTACCATTACAATCACCTTCTTTAATGCTGTGGATTTTGTTCGATTACTTCAAGGTCAACATACAATTTGCCATTTGTTTTTTCAATTTTTGTTATTCTAAAACTTGTTCCTTGTTGAAGAATAATTTCCGATTCAACGCCGAATGAGGATTGTGTTTTATACCCGTCCCACGATTTACCAGAACCATTACCAAAAGCTGAAAAAGGTTCAACATACATCATTTGTGTACCCTTTGGGGCATAAATGTTAAGTATGATTGGTTTACTGGAAAATCCCTTACCTTTTGCAACACCGCAACTACAAAAGGCATATTCAGTAACAGTATTTCCAACAAGTTCTTGCAATTCTTCATGTGAAGCATTTTGCAATTTAGACATTGGAATTTCAAAGAAATGATCCATTCCGTTGTAATCACAACCACGCTGCATCCACATATCAAAATCATATGTAGACTTTTCAATGATGTTCGTCATGTCGTTGATTTCTTTCCGCATTTGACCGGGTTTAAAACCCGAATATGTAACACCGATTTGGTCGAAATCGACATTACCCACACCCTTATATGCGCTTGTGCCGTATTCAACTCCACGCAAAGGCTCATTAAATTTATGATAACTGGAAGTATAATCATAAATGGCATTTCTTTCATCTTTTGAACTTGTTCGCCACACTTCACCGCATTTATCACGTAAAGAATTATCCGCTTCTTTTGTATTTTTAGCCCAAAGTGCGGCATCTTTGCGTTCTTGTGAAAATGCGTTATCTTTCATTGTAACACCTTTTTCAAGGTTTGTCAAATCCGATTGAACTTTTGAAATTTCCGTTTCAATCTTCTTCAACTGCTGTTGAATATTGTAGTAGTTGCCGCCCTCTGTATCAAGTTCTTCAACCTGTTTATAGAGGTCTTTATATTTCTGTAGCAAATCAGGGTCTTTTTCAGTAATGAACTTATCTTCGTAATATTCCTTTTTGCCCTCAATGTTCAAACTTCCCCAATCGGCGGTTGTTTTATCATCTTTCCAAATACCGGAATAGGTTTTCACTTCAAAATCGTCAAGTTCCTGCTGAATTGCAGCCTTTTGTGCTTCAAGGTCAAGTTGTTGTTTTACAAGGACTTTTTTCTGTTCAGCTTTCAATTTTTCATCAAGTTTGGCTTGCCATTCCGCTTTTTGAGCTTCAACGGCTTCCATTTGCTCCACAATGGATTTTAAAGCGGCTTCTCCCTTTGCATCATAAGATATAGCAGAACAATCACCGCTATAATACTTCTTGAAATCCTCATAAGAAATCAAACCGCTTGTTTGGTCTTGAAATTGTTTTTCTAAATCTTCAATCTGAACGTCTGCAAGTGCAATTTTGGCTTGCAGTTTTTTCTTTGTAAGGTATTCTTTCTTTGGCGGGGGTTCAGGAATCGGTTCAATATGCTTCTTGTAATGAAGCGTTGAACCATCGTCAAGTATATCAAAACCTGATTTGTCGCCGCCGTCAACGAATGTTTTTTTCCATTCTTTGTAATTCATATCGTCAGGTATGTAATACGTTTTTCCCGTTTCTTCATCACGTGCGGCACGTTCTCCAATGCTTCCAAAATTTTCATTGAAGTATGGGGCTGTAGTGGTTCTGCACCAAACATGAAAAGGCGGGGCTGTTACCCCCGGCTGAAAGTCTTTCATTGGAAAGTGCTGCCCGTCAAGGCTGCGGCATATTTCAGACGTATGTGAATCTAACGTTGCAACTATTTCATATTCTTCAACCCCCAATTCTTCAAAACAACCCTTTTGGGCTGCTGAACTGAAATAGGCTTCTTCTGTCATTACAAGCTTCCCGGCGTTTGTTTTGGAAGTGTTCATTTTTTTAGCTATGCTGTTGATCGCCTTCTGCGGGTCAGCACCAAGCATTATATTTTGCGTTAAATCGCTGTGAATTTCTGAAATCAACTTCTGTTTATTTCCCCAAATTCTTTCGGAAAAATTCTTACCGTCAACCGTCCACGGTTTACTGATAACCTTTTCGATAGCCGATTGATTTAACCCTGCAATATCCCAACCAACACCAAAGCCCTTTTGCAGTTCATAAGCAGTATGAAAATATCCGCTTTCATACACACTTTGCATTGTTGCGGAAACAATTCCAAGCTGCTTGTTGAACATAGCTTCAAGGCTCTGCTGTGTTTGGATTTTCAAGGCTTCAAGACGTGAAATATGAAATCTTGCGGAAGCATTTTCAAGTTCTTTCGTCCAACCGCCCATTAAAGCATTATCCTGACCGTATTTAATATAATCCTGAACGTCCCACTTGAATTCTGTCAAATCGGCGTTTTTCAGGAATTGGCGGGCTTCTGCCATTGTAATACCATTATTTTTGGCGAAACGCTGATACCATGTGTTGATTTTAGCTTCAATTTCCTTTTGTGCCTGTTTATACTGCTGTTCAATTTCTTTTGAGGATTCAGCAGCCATTTTATTTTGTGCCTGTTCAAGCTGTGTAAATCTAAGCTGCCAGTATTGACTATTCTTCATTTACGCCACCGTCCGAATCCTGCTGTTTAAAAGGGTTATATTCTTGCTGACGTTCAAATTCAGCTTGTTCATCTCTTTTTTGTTTTTTCAAACGGTTCATTTCAAGTTGCGGATCATCAACCCACGGGTGCTGACCTACAATAGTCTCATCGGAGAGAATACCAACGGAAGCGGAACAGTTTGCAATCGCTTCACTTTCGTTTATAAGAATATCCCGATTAAAGATAACGGTTACTTCTTCATCCTCAAAATCACCATTACCTGTATTTGTCAAATGGGCGTTGACAAACCAAAGGATTTCTTCAAATGCCGCTTGAAGTTCGGTTTCCATATCATTTGCATCTAAATCAATATCAGAATACATTGATTGAATGTTCATTTGGTTTGGGTTACCCGAAAGCCTATCGTCTTTTGCATCGTAACCCATGCCATTTTCGATTATAGCTTTCTTGAATATCTCCAAAATAACCTTGTAGTTTTCGGCATTTACCTGTATTTCAAGGGTTTCAACCCCGCCTTTAGTTTCACCGTCATATCGAACCTTAACAGCACCATATGTTGCAAGGTTACGCCGGAATTCGCCCAAATTTGTACCGTCATAGTTTTTCAGTACAAGGATGGTGTTGCGGGCATCTTCCTGCATATTGTTTTCAAAGTCGGAAAGCATTATATTTATACCGTCTTGAAGGCTTTTTACACGTTTCAGGAGCGGGGTTTCTGTTTCGTTATATTTCAAGGGTATCAACGGAATTTTCGTCCAGTTCATAGAAGAAATGTTACTCTGTGAATCTACAGCCTGAACATACGGAAGATTTTCTTCCTCATTCTCGCTGACATCGGGAATAAGCCTTCCATCGTCCAAAATATAACGGTGAACGCCGTTCAAACTGTATACTTCAACTTTTTCAATTTCAACCTGTTGTGTACCTTCATATCCCAAAACCAAATAAACACGTACAGCTAAATCAAGAACTGTGTGTTCACTGTCTTTCCAAAAAGGAAGAACCTCATATCCGGGAAACGTTCTGAATGAAAGTTTCCCGTTTTCGTTGTAATATGGGTACAGCCATACGATACCACCATTCAAAGCAGCTTTTCCCGCATTTTTCAATGTTTTCATAAACTTTTTGTTGAAAATTTTCTTCAAAAGTTCAACATATTGTTTATTTTCGCCCTCAATTGTAAACGGCTGACCTAAAAGGTAGTTAGCTTTCTGACTTACCAACTTTCCATATTGATTGTCAATTATCTTGTTATTCGGAAGGTTTTCAACTTCTTCAAGGTTGCCGTTCTCGCCGATGACGGTTCTTTTGCGGAATAATATATCATGCTCACCCTCATAATACAAGTGACCTTTTATCTGCATCATACGCTGCGGACTGTTCTTCCATTTTCTTATTTCTTCTTCAAGAAATTCTTTGTCCGACATTCGTTTACTCGCACCCTGAACAATAAGGTTTGATATTTTAGCGGTTAAATTATTAAAAAACTGCACCATCTTCACCCCTTACTGTAACAGGATTTCATAATTTTGTTCGTAACGGAATATATTTCGTCCAAATGTGCGCCTATAAAATCACAAACGGGTTCTTCCGTTTCCTCATTGGCTACAAGATGAACGCCAAAGCTGAATGTAAACGCATGAACCAATTCATGAATAACTATTTGCCTGAACAGGATTTCGGGAAGGGTGCGGTCAACATAAATCTGCAAGTCCTGAAAATAAGTACTCCCAAGACAATCTTTCCCGTTTACCTGTAATTTTTCACTATCACGTTGAACACTTTGAACCGTCCACGTAAGTCCATTGACCTTGAATTTCACCTTGTTTGCCCCCTCTCTATTGTACAATAACGCAAAAAGCCCGAAAACAAAACGTTTTCAAGGCTTTTTGTTACTGATATGTTACTTTTAGTCAAAGCTGAACGCATTGCTTCTTGAAAAACTTTCAAGCGCATACCGCATTGCATCCATTAAGTGGTTAAAATCTCCAATAGGCTTATTCAGCCTTTTGCCTGTTTTGGGGTCAATATCCCATGTGTAATTGGAGATTTCCGTTATAAAATTCACGCATTTTGGGTGAATGATGATGTGATAATCCTGTATATAGTCTATTCCGCTGTCAACGCTGTCTTTTCCTTTTCTTGACTTTTGTATTCGGTTGATACCCAACTCATACAGGCGGTCAATACTTTTAGGTTCTGCGTTGTCAGCACGAATTTTTTCTTTTGAATATCCGGCTTTCGTGATTTCTTCCGCAATAACTTCATTGCTCATGCCTTTTTTATAGATTTCATCAAAAACCCATATTGTCTTTATGCTTTCGTCAACCAACCCGCAAAACAAAGCGGACGGGTCGTTTGTATATCCAAAGTCAAGCCCGAAAGCAGATTTTACGCTTTGCAGGCTGCGTATTTCGTCAATATCAAATACTTTTTCTTCCCAATTTTCATAGATAAGCCCCTCAACGATGCCCCAATCACCTAACCCTGCAACACGATAGCGGCGGGGGTTATGCTCTTTCATGGTTTCAAAAAGCTTTTTGTCGGCATCGTCTAACCACTCATTACAAAGGTAATTTGTAGTCATGGCAAGGGTTTCATCGTTCGGGTTGTCAAAGAACCTTTTTTTCAGCCAATGGTGTTCGTTCCACGGGTTGAATGTCAGGGTCACTTGCTTGAATAATCCCGTTTCAGGCGGGATCGCACCACGAATTGATTCGTCCAACATATTGAAATCATTTTCATTGCTGATTTCATATGCTTCTTCAATCCACATCCAACACAAATACCCGTGTTCAACTGTAATTGAAGTGACCTTCAACGAATCGTCAAGCCCCCTGAAATAAATCTTTTGCCCTGTAGGTTTATAAGTCATTTCAAGGGGACTTTCTTTGATTTCCCAAAAATCTGTAACGCCTAAACGGTTGATAGCCCATTTTAATTCAGTAAAGCAGCTATCTTTCAGAGTTCGGAAAACCTTACGAACTACAAGCAAGTTTGCTTCCGGGTATTTCATCATTCGGGTTATCAGGTTCAAAGCCGTTGTTTTGGATTTCTTGCTTGCACGACTTCCCTTACATACTCTGTAACGCCCTTTCCAACGCCAAAACGTACCGTACCCTTTGCCGACAACATCGGGAAGATTTATTTTGTGCGAACTAATCTTCAAGTTCATCTTCCCCCGAAATGACAACAGGAACAGAACCGGAAACACTGGTGTCTGTTTTGGTCGTGTACCCGTAATTTGACATCCACAAGCCCGCAAGCTGTGACGGAATTACCTGTAATTCAAACTTTTTGCGGGCATCAACTTCACATTCTTCTCTCATGCGCGTAACCGTGTCCGAAAAAGGTTCTTTTTCAGCGTACATTTCATAAAAAGCAGAACGGGCAATTCCCGCAAATACGCAAAAGCCTTCAATCGTGTATGTTATACTGCGTTTCAGTTCTGCGGTGACAAATTCAGAATTTTTTGAACTGAAATCATGGGTAAGCACCTTTTGATTGTCACAATCAGCTTTGTACGCTTCCCATGTTTTTTCCAATTGTTTTACGCTTGTAAATTTCCGTGGTCTACCCATGAATTCACCTTCTTTTTTAAATAATAAGTGGTGCTACTAATGGGACTTGAACCCACACAGCATTTAAGCCGACAGATTTTAAGTCTGTTGCGTCTGCCAATTTCGCCATAGTAGCAAAATAAACGGGCATGGGTAGCAAATATCAGTATGATTGGATAGCTGCCCCATGCCCGTCGCCGTATTCTTTCAATGCTTACAGTATTTTACAAAGCTAAGTCCAGTGCATATTATTACTCCTTTCATTGCTTTATTTACAACTGTCACTCTTAAAACATGATCTAAAATTCTAAGAGTATAGACAGAGTAGCTAATGGCTGGGACGGCGGGATTTGAACCCGCGAAATAACGGAGTCAAAGTCCGCTGCCTTACCGCTTGGCTAAGTCCCAACACTTTCTTTCGTAAAATAATTTTTCTATTTTATATTCTATCATGGAATTTATGTAGCTTTCAAGATAAAAAATGTAGCTTCTTTATAAGTATTTTCAAAATCCTGCAATGCCGTTCCGTGTAAACGCCTTGTGTATTGATATGTAAAATTCATTTCAATGGCGATAACTTCAAGGCTTTTAAATTCAACATATCGCTTGAAAAGAAGGTTTATATGATTTATGTTCTGCAACCCCTGAATTTGATTTATTATCTTGTGCCTTTCATCGACAAAACTATCAATTTCTTGATTTATTTCTGTTTCAAGGTCAGCAATACGGTCAGCAGTTTTTACAAACGGAGCATTGACAGATTGACTTGTTTGCACACGCTCTTTTGAATAGTCAATACTGCTTACACCGTATATGGTTGATCGCAAACCCTTTAGTTCCTCGATTTTTTGATTTATGACGGTATCTAACCGCTTTAATTGCTGTAAATATTCTTTTGCACTCATACTCAAATCCTTCCTTTCATCATGCGGTTCAAGTTACAACAAATCAACATGAACCGTTTCAAAGCCTTATAAAATCAGGGTTTCTTTCATATCGGTTCAAGTTCAAGATGATTTTTCTATTACTATATA
>JAAVHI010000018.1 GCA_014799785.1 Ruminococcus sp. | reverse complement strand
TGTCGAGAGGATACAGCGATATAACGATAGCAGGCTCAATCGGCGGACGGATTGATCATACTTTTGCAAATATCCAATCTTTGGCGTATATTCTCGATAACGGCGCTAAGGGCAGACTTGTGGGAGAAAACGATACTGCCGAGCTTTTCGGAGCGGGGGAGTACAGCTTTGCCAAAAATGATAAGATGTATTTTTCTTTGTTTTCCTACAGCGAGGAAGCTGTAGTTACCACAAGGGGAACAAAGTACGATCTGGACAGCTATTGTCTGACGAACAGCTTTCCTTTGGGTGTCAGCAATGAGATACTTTCGTCCGAATGCACGCTTAAAATTGAAAAAGGCAGGGTTTTGGTTATTTTTTCAAAAAAATAGCACCAATTTTCATTTGCGGAATAATATGTAGTAAATCACTGTTGGAGGTATCGCATATGAAAATTGTTGTTATCAAAAGCCCTAAGCTTCTTTCGGGAATTTTCAGAATTGTTTTCGGGATAAAAAAATCCCCCGACGACGAATAATTTACAAAAAACAGCAGAGCTTTCGGAGAAATCCGTTGGCTCTGCTGTTTTTAGTTACACGAAAAACGTCTCAGTAAGTACAGAAACACTGAGGTCAATGTCGTTCAGGTCAATGAGGTACATAGTTTCGCCTATGCCGTTGTAAACTGTGTTCAGCACCTGCGTAACGGGAAAGATCAGGACGGTGTTTTCCTTTTCTGAACCGTGATAATCAAAAAAGTTCTTGAACTTGAAGCGCATATTTATCGTTTTTTCCGTAGTCCTGTTCATTATGTAGAAGTCTGAGATCGGCTTCATTTCCTTATCCATGCCCGTGTTGCTGATCGAATTGCTTATTTTTTCGGGGGTCACGAAGTAATAATTTGTGCGGTCGAGCTGTCTCCTCAGGCTTGAAGCTATACACGCGCTGAAAAGCTTATCCATGTGGAAAAGCATTGCGTACTTTACTTTGCCGCCCGAAAAAAACGCGTTGCCTCTGTCAAGAAGAAACAGGCGGCTCCATTTCATTGCGTTAAAGTACCGGTTCATGCTTCTGTCCTCAACGCTTTGCTTGAAGTCGTTTTTAGGGTACTTGGAGGCTTCCACCTCGTCAAGAGACATAAGCAGCATACGTATTTTTTTCTTGTTAAGACCGTTTGACGAAAGCTTGTCAAGAACCTCAAGGGTCTTTTTCAGCAAGCGGTTTTCCGCACGGTTAACGCTGAAAATATCGTATTCCACAAAAAATTTTTCTTTATGGGCGTAGTTTTTCTTGGCGTGTTCCGCGTAAATCGTCTTGCCCTTTACAAACATTTCATTTCCGCGGTAGGGGACATAGGTCTGCTTCAGACCGTTCCGCACCACGTTAAGGACCTCGTCGGTAAACATTCTGACAAATATTTCAAAAAGATTGAGCTGTTCCTTTTTAAAGTAACGTTCGTCAACATTTCTGACGGGAATTTCTCGTATACCGTCCAGCATACGCAGAAGCAGCATTTTTGACGCAACGATATTTTCCTCGCGGTCAATGCATACCTGCGGCAGTATCTCGATCTGAGTGCCGTCCTTGAGCATTATTATTCCCACATATCTTGTGGGACGGAGAGCCTCGCGTCCGTCGTCAAGCGTAATCTTTTGCATGACCGAATATTTGCGGCTGGCGGCAAAATCGTCCAGACGCTCATAGTTATGCTCCGACAGCAAAATTATATTCTCGGAGTCGGTCTCCAGCGCGTTTCTGACGAAGCAGTCGGCTTCCGTTACAACATAGCGTTTTAATTTTTTCATACAGACACCGTTATATTTTCAGATAGGCGTTGATATTTGCGAAAGCCGCGTTGTTGATCGAATATACCTGATCGTTTTCGAGGTACAGCTCCGCATTGGAACCGAATATCTGCGCGTAATCCACAGCTGTGGCGCGAACAAACTGTTCGTTTTCCTCCTTGTTTGCGTCGCCGAGAACAAGTCTTATCTTTTCATAGTCATCGTAGAAATACTCCTGAAGCAGGGGAACGATGGAGTTCTTGAAGATGTGCGCCAGTACCGCAAGGGTAGGACGCTGTCTGAGCTGCATGAAATACGCATGACCTATTGTGTGGTCGCGGTCGCAGAGTATCTCCACGCGCTTATTTATTTTCAGCATAAGCTGTCTGATGTCAACGCCCTCCACTACAACGCCATCCAGAAGATCGGGGTTAGGCATCATTTCGATAAAGTCGAAACGACGTCTCAGAGCCGAGTCCAGCATAGCGATAGAGCGGTCGGCGGTGTTCATTGTGCCTATTATGTAGACATTTTCGGGAACGCCGAAAGCCTCCTGCGAGTAGGCAAGCTTAACGGTGGCGGCTTCTGCTTGTCCGATACGCTTGGTAGGTTCGATAAGCGTGATCATTTCACCGAAAATTTTGGAAACGTTTCCTCGGTTGATCTCGTCGATGATGAAAACATATTTTTCCTCGGGATTTTTAGCTGCTTCCTCGCAGAACCGTCTGAAAACGCCCTGATCTACCCGATATACCATTTCTTCCTTACGGGAACGTTCGCCGCGCTCGTTCATGACCTGAATAAATACAGGCTTGATACCCTCGACAAATTCCTCGTAGCCGAAAGACTGGTGGAAAGTGGTAAATTCGATCTGACCGTAAAGCGTCCTCAAAGCGTGATACTTTTCAAGCAGATCGTTATAGTCTTCCTTCATGACTTCCCGTACGGGACGTCCGTAGATAATGGAAATAGCGTACGCTACAGTATTGTAGGTTTTACCTGTACCCGGAGGACCGTACAAAATAATATTTGCACCCATCGATTCGTTCACCTCATAAAATAAGTGTTAAATATTATGCAGCGCCGCAAAACGCTGTATAATATACCCATTATTATATTTTAATATATTTTTAAATAAATTTCAATAGATATCGAACAATTTAAAATCTATTCTACATTTCCCATAATTTTTATGTATTCAAGCAGTCGTTTTGCACAAAAAATTCCAGCATATTCTTACGGTTTTGCACCGTATGGCAGGGGCGTGCATATTTCGGCAAAAAAACCTTTTTCCCGGAGCAGAGACAGGCATTTTTCCGCGTCTGCAAGTCCACGGTACAAGCCGAACACCGCGGAGCCGCTTCCGCTCATGGCAGAGTAGGCGGCTCCGCATTCTGTGTTGATACGCTTTATTTCGGATACGTCGCT
The DNA here is from genome assembly GCA_014799785.1 of Ruminococcus sp. Classification (GTDB taxonomy): domain Bacteria; phylum Bacillota; class Clostridia; order Oscillospirales; family Ruminococcaceae; genus RGIG8773. Next base: position 70,102 of record JAAVHI010000018.1, on the reverse strand, counting down.
GTTGTCCGTCACCATTTCAAAAATGTTTCCTCCCGCTTTTGAGAGAGAGGAAAGGCTGCCGTCGTAAAGCCCGGAGTTCAGCCTTTCCGAGAGGTTAAGGCTGTCAATTTTTTCATAAGCTTCCCTTGTTGATATGCCGCTGCTGCCCTTTCCGATGACGATAAAACAATCCTCCAAAGGCGGAGCAGGGGAGATATCCTCTCCTATACCGCAGCAGAGCTTTGTTCCTCCCACAATGCAGAATGGCACGTCCGCGCCGACCTTTAAACCGATTTCGCATAGTTGCTTGTCAGAGAGGTTTGTACCATAAAGCTTATTCATACCGACAATTACTGCTGCGCCGTCAGAGCTTCCTCCGCCAAGTCCCGCTTCTGAGGGAATATGTTTTTCTATGCTTATGTGTAGCCCTATGTCGGAAATTCCCGTACATCTGTAAAATGCAGCCGCTGCTTTGTAGGCAATATTTCTTTCTGCCGTTTCACCGCACGGAACGCTTTTGTCCGTACAGTCTACAGTGATAAGACCGCTGTTGTTTGCGGAAATTTCAACAGTGTCGCAAAGAGATACGCTCTGCATAACACTGTCCAGCGTATGATAGCCGTCGGAACGTTTGCCTGTAACGTCAAGCGTCAAATTTATTTTTGCGTATGCGGGAACGGTGATACTGTTCATTCTGACCGTCCTTTAAGCTCTTCAAGAAATTCGGAAATTCGCTCAACCGCCTCCATAAGATGCTTGAGCGAATATGCGTATGAAATTCTGATATGTCCCTCGCCGCATTCACCGAAAGCGTCTCCGGGAACGACCGCAACGTTGTGCTTGTAGAGAAGCTGTTCGCAGAATTCCTGACTGGAAAGTCTCGTGGATTTGATAGACGGGAACACATAAAACGCGCCTTTTGGCTCAAAGCAGGTCAGACCGATCTCGTTAAGCGCATTTACGAGCCAGCGGCGGCGTATGTTGTATTCGTTCACCATTTTTGCGACTTCGCCGTCACAGCTGCTCATGGCTTCGACCGCGGCGTACTGCGACACCGTCGGCGAACACATTATAGCATACTGATGTATTTTCAGCATTTGTTTTACGATAGGTTCGGGTCCCGCAAGATAGCCAAGTCTCCAGCCCGTCATGGCGAACGCTTTCGAGAAGCCGTTTACAAGCAGGGTGCGTTCTTTCATGCCGTCAAGCTCGGTTATGGAAACGTGCCGTCCGTCGTAGGTAAGCTCGGAATATATCTCGTCCGAAAGCACCATGATATTCGTACCGCGGAGAACTTCTGCGATAGGTTCAAGCTCCGCTCTTGTCATGATCGCGCCTGTGGGATTGTTGGGAAAGGGAAGTATAAGCAGCTTTGTCTTATCGGTGATCTTTGCTTTCAGTTCTTCAGCTGTAAGCTTAAAGCCGTTTTCCGCTTTTGTTTCGATAGTAACGGGTACTCCTCCGGTAAGGCTTACGATAGGGGCGTAGCACACGAAGCAAGGCTCCACAATAAGAACCTCGTCACCGGGATCAACAAGCGCCCTTATTCCAAGGTCGATAGCCTCCGAACCGCCTACGGTGATGATAAGCTCCTTTGAGGGTTCGTATTCGACGTTTATCTTTCTTTTAATATAATTGCATATGGAACGTCTCAGCTCTATAAGTCCCGCATTTGCTGTATAGACGGTCTTGCCCTTTTCAAGTGCGGCGATAGCAGCACGTCTGATTGCCCAAGGCGTCTGGAAATCAGGCTCGCCTACGCCGAGGGAGATAACGCCCTTCATGTTTGCAGCGATATCGAAAAATTTTCTTATTCCCGACGGTTTAAGCTCTCTGCACTTTTCGGAAATTATCTTATCGTAGTCCATCATGGAGAAACAAAGCCCCTTTCGTCGGTAGCTTCATCTTCAATGAAAATGCCTTTTTCTTTGTAACGCTTTAAAGTAAAGTGCGTTGTGGTAGAGATAACCCCGTCAATAGTGGACAGCCTCTGCGCCACAAAAAGAGCTATTTCCTTGTAGTTTGTTCCGCTTATGGTTATGGCAAGATCGAAAGAACCCGACATAAGGGTAAGGCTTTCCACCTCGTCGTACATCATAATGGTTTTGGCAATATCGTCAAAGCCGCAGTCCGCTTTCGGCGTTACCTTGACCTCAATGAACGCGGTAACGTTATCCTCGTCGGCGTCGTCGGCAACTATTGCCGAGTAACCCTTGATAACTCCGCTGTGCTCGTACTCCTTGATTTTTTTGCCCACCTCCGCTTCGGACATACCTGTCATTGCGGCAAGCTCTTTGCAGGAAAGGCGCGCGTTCTGTTTAAGAAGCTTTATAAGCGTATCCATATTGTTCCTCCCGAATTTTTCCGATNTCATTGNTCCGCGTTCGGCATATACTNAACATATNCCGCGCACTTTCGTATTTCGGAAAATAATATANTAATTATACTACAAAATTAGGCNTTTGTCTATATCTTTATGAAAACAGGCTTTCTTTCTTTNAAANAGCACAGCTTGTCAAANCCCGCTTCNAGAGCAAGCTCCGTTCCCTCGCGTATNCCNTTGNCAAGATCGTCGGTNCNGTGAGCGTCCGAGCCNANGGAAAGTATCTCTCCGCCCATTTNTCTNAACAGCTTTACCCAGTACAGATTCGGAAANGTCTNACCGTATTTCTGTCTGAGACCGCTGGTGTTGATCTCAATGCCCTTGCCNTTTTTAACAAGAAGCTTAAAGCACTCACGAATAATCTCCTCATAGGGAGACATATCCACCTTAATNCCCTTGTCGCCNTCAATGTAGCGAAGCGGGTAGGTGATATGAGCAAGAACGTCGAANTTATCCCATTTGCAGAGCCTGTACATATCCTCGTAGTAGCTTGCNAGCAGCTTNACGATATCCTCTTTGTCATAGTCGATAAAAGCAAAATCGTCCTTGGCGTGNATCTGGTGTATCGAGCCGATGACAAAATCNAGACGCTTGTCGGAAACCACGGCTTCGGAAAGNCCGAAGTCAAAGGGAGCTTGTCCCAGCTCTATGCCGCAGATAAGATTTATCTTTCCCGCGTATTTTTCTTTCAGCATGGTGTTTTCAGCCATGGAACGCTCGAAATCACGTCCGAAGTCGTATGTATCGTACTCGTTGGGTTCGNCNCCGTAATGCTCTATCGAAAACCATCTGTTTATCTCNCAGTGGTCNGTGAGGGCATANGCGGTCAGACCCTTTTNACAGGCGGTCTTTACCATTTCCTCGGCGGGGGAATTTCCGTCGGGACTGTTTGTNGAATGTGTGTGACAGTCGATAAGNTTCATTTGCTGACATTCCTTTCGTGTGTATGTGGTTTGTTTTCTTTATTATACCACATTATTCCTGCGGATAATATANATTTTTTNGAATATCCCGAAANTTCGNCAATACCNCTAAAANGCNGNTCNTTCAAAATGNCTGAATAATAATTTTGACTAAAAAATTTTTTCNGCGGCGGCAGAATTATTGTTGAAAATCCGCATTGACAGAAGCGCAGGTTTATGCTAAAATACTNAAAGCGGACAATTGATNAAGTCAGTATTGTCGGCTTAAAAATTAATATTTGCATGAACGACACACGTTGCGCTTTGGCGCGTAAATCTGATCACGGTACACATCCGTTATTAGATTTGCGTACATTGCNGCGGCGTGTTTTTTGTGCGCTTGAAAGGATAGTTGATATTATGCCGAGAAATAAGTTTCAGCGAATGATCTTCGCTCTCATCACCGTAGTGATAACGGTNCACGCNTATGTNTTCTACAGTCTGTACGTNGTNAACGGAAGCGTTCTTATGGCAGCAAGCGGCGAGAGCGGCGTTATTGCNGCNATAAACGCTATGGGCGGCGTCTATATGTGCGGNGCAAACGTTCCCATATGGNCGGTTNTNCTGGTNGAATTCNTTTTNGCTTATCTGCTTGAAANCATTATGGGAAGCCCGTTTTCNTTCAAGCTTGCCTGNAAGGTNTTCAANCCGCGGGAAACTCACCCNGTNNTNTTTGAATCCGCNATAATCTGCGCGACCGTAGGACTTATGTGTCCCGCAATGAGCTTTATTGCNGCTTTCCTGTATTATCCGTACTATGCGGGATTTAACTTTATTACANTGCTNGCTAANTGGCTGAAGCTTGTGTGCTTTAANTTTCCGTTTGCNTTCTTTACACAGCTTTTCTTTATACAGCCGCTTGTCCGCACNATTTTCAAGCTTCTTTTCCGCAAGGATATCNAAGCGAGANAAAGCGTAAACGTTTGATCTGNAAGCNGANAGNCTGTNTCCAANNNATATNCTTNGTTCATANTTGTAACATATTTNNCTAAAANTTANCGTNTATTTTGTGAAAAAATACACAAAAATTACCTGCTTTTTTGTCTGATTTTTGCCTTTTATTTTTGTTGAAAGTGTGATATGATAGTAATATCTTTTGTTTTTATTTGTTATTTTATCGGAGGTTTTGTTGATGAGAGCAGTTGTTACGGTAATCGGTAAGGATACGGTCGGGATCCTCACAAAGGTGAGCGGCATTTGCACCGAATATAACGCCAACGTTATCGAAGTTACCCAGAGCGTTCTTCAGGATATGTTCGCTATGATAATGCTGGTGGATATTTCCAAGCTGAATAAGGATTTTACCGAACTGGTTACCAGAATGACCGGTCTCGGCGAGGAGCTGGGGCTTCAGATCCACACCATGCATGAGGAAATATTCGAGTCCATGCACAGAATTTAACCTTTGATAGGAGACTGTCTATGATCAACGTTCATGATATACTTGAAACTATNCGTATGATNCAGGACGAATGTCTTGACATACGTACAATNACAATGGGAATTTCGCTTCTNGACTGCATTGACAGCGATATCGACAAGGCGTGCGATAAGGTTTANGACAAGATAACCCGCTGCGCCNANAACCTTGTCANNGTAGGCGAGGACATNGAAAAGGAATACGGTATACCTATTATAAATAAGCGTCTTTCGGTTACGCCTATCGCTATCGTTTCCGCTGCCTGCAATGCAAGTCCCGTTAAGTTTGCTCTNACTATGGAGAAAGCTGCGAAAGCNTGCGGNGTAAACCTTATAGGNGGNTATTCNGCACTNGTNCANAAGGGCTTNTCNGCGGGAGACGAAAGNCTTATCGAGTCNATTCCCGANGCTNTGGCTTCNACNTCCTGCGTATGCTCNTCGGTAAACGTGGGTTCTACCAAAACNGGTATNAACCTTGACGCCTGCAAAATTATGGGCAGGATAGTCAAGAAAAGCGCGGAGCTTACNGTNGATAACCAGTGCTTNGGNGCGGCTAAGCTTGTGGTGTTCTGCAACGCGGTAGAGGATAANCCCTTTATGGCGGGAGCTTTNCACGGCGTGGGCGAGCCCGACTGNATTATCAATGTGGGAGTTTCNGGTCCNGGCGTTGTGCGCTCNGTTCTNAGAAAATATCCCGANGCNGANATTACCGGAATTTCCGACGTTATCAAGAAAACGTCNTATAAGATAACCCGNGTTGGACAGCTTGTNGGCGTTACGGCTTCGGAGAGACTGGGNGTTCCGTTCGGTATNGTTGANCTTTCTCTTGCNCCGACTCCNGCNGTNGGNGACAGCGTTGCTCATATTCTNGAAGAGATCGGTCTGGANNGGTGCGGAGCCTGCGGAACTACCGCTGCTNTGGCTNTGCTTAACGACGCGGTCAAAAAGGGCGGCGTAATGGCTTGCTCNAGAATAGGCGGNCTTTCGGGAGCNTTTATTCCNGTNTCCGAGGANGCNGGTATGATNGAGGCTGCCGAGTGCGGCGCGCTGTCNATTGAAAAGCTTGAAGCNATGACGGCTGTATGCTCNGTTGGACTGGATATGATATGCATTCCGGGAGATACTACAGACGACGTTATTTCCGCGATAATTGCCGACGAAGCCGCTATCGGCATGGTAAACNGCAAGACNACTGCGGTAAGGGTNATTCCCGCTATCGGAATGAAAGAGGGAGANGTTCTCGACTGGGGCGGACTTTTCGGAAANGGTCCNGTAATGAGAGTGAATACCTATTCTCCNNCNAAGTTTATCGGCAGGGGCGGACAGATNCCNGCGCCGCTTCACAGCCTTAAAAATTAGTTTCGGAAAANGTCCTGCCGTTTTGCTTCGGCAGGATTGTCCGCGTTTGGAATCGGAAAGGGTGATNNAATGNAAAATATTATCACAAGCATTCTTGAAATTGAACAGGACGCNAAAACACGTCTTGAGGANGCTGTTCGGCAGAGGGATAAGATCNTTGCCGACGCNGAAGCCGAAAAGGACAGGATNNTTGCCGAGAAAATAATNGAAGNGGAAGAAAAGGCNGCGCAGGTCAGTNTNGGAGAAAAGAAAAAGACCGACGANAAGCTGNCTGAGATNGAATCGGCAATGNCAGACGANATAAAGCGTCTTGACAAGGTGTATGAAAAAAATCATACAGAGTGGGAAAATAATATTTTCAACGCCGTNATCGGCGGGTAACAACCGACTTTTATTTTTCGGGAAAGGAGAGCCTTTGCCGTGCAGAAAAANTATAATGCTACAGTGGCAAAAATAATGGCTNTCTACGGAAAACGCCTTACNCAGCAGGACTACACGGAAATGATGAACAGGCAGAGCGTTNCCGACGTTGCCGACTATCTGAAAAAGAACACTTACTACAGCAAGCTTCTGGCTTCGATNGATACNAACACCATTCACAGGGGAATGCTGGAAAATCTNCTGCGNAGAAGCGTTTTTGAGACCTATATGAGAATTACGGGCTTTGAGCATATCTCAAAGCAGCNGTTCTACAATTACAAAATAATCCAGACNGAGATCGACGANATNTTAAGNTGCATACGCTGCATAAACGCGGGCTCGGACAAGCTGATACAGGACGTTCCCGTTTATATCAATCATCTNACGTCCTTNGATCTGCTGGAGCTTGCGAAGATAANCAATTTNGCNGNNCTGCTTGAGTTTATNCGCAAAACGCCTTATTANGANNTGCTGAAAANTNTTTCTCCNAACGANGACGGAAAGGNAGACGTTACGAGGTGCGAAACGCTTCTCAGNAACTACTACATCAATATGCTGAAGGAGACTGCNGATTCNGGAGGCGGGGACNCCGAACAGTTCAANCGTTTNCTTGAAGCGGAGATAGACCTGATAAANGTTATNAATTCTTACCGCCTTACNGCTTATTTCGGCGAGTCCGAGGAGGAGATCGAAAAGGATATGCTTACCTTTTACGGNAGNNTCACCGCNGAAAGACACCGNGAGATATACAGCGCNCCNAATGCGGAAGAATTTATAAGNCGTTTTTCAAAGACCTATTACGGCAAGCAGATGATACGAAACGGATACGATATATCCAATATCGAGCACAGCGTCCGCAGGCTGAGNCACAAGTANGCAAGAAGNATTCTCAGNNGNTCNGGCTCNGCTCAGCTGAGCGTGTANGCGTTCTTCTTCCTGCTTGAGACGGANGTCCAGAACATCATAAGCATTATCGAGGGCATACGATACGGCGTTGAGAGCAANAAGATCGCGTCGCTTNTTATAACCNCGACTTGATGTCCCNCGCCTAAAAGGCGGGNGAGCAGCCGGTCTTTCAGTTGGGGATNNNACTCCCAAACTGAAACCCCTAAGGGGCTAACGCCCCAAGTNNCTTGTTAAATGACGGGGCGATGCCCCTTATTGAACTTAGGGAACTTTCCCTTACCTAATATAAAGAGGTGACAGTCAGATGTCTATTGAAAAAATGGAATTTGTGAANATTTCGGGTCATACGAAAGACCTGGACGCAGCGCTTGGTNAANCTGAGCGAATGCGGNTGNTTTCACATCGAGTCGGCTTCAAAGGTCGCCAAAAAGAAAAGCGGGTATACCACNCTCAANGAGGANAATCCCTATACNCCGCTTCTCAGNACGNTGAACGAGATATCCGCNCGGTCGGGAATATCGTTCAAAAGCATGGATTTTTCCGATGTGGAAAANGANAGCCTNGCTTCNCTGGAAAAATATCTTTCGGANGTNAGNNATACTCTNGANGAGTACAAANNTGCCGAAAGNCAGGCGAGGGAACANCTTTCTATTCATGAGCAGGCNATGTACCAGGTGGATCACTTACAGGGAATTACNGCGGATTTTCAGCAGATATTCCACTGCGAGTATATNAAGATACGNCTNGGACGGCTTCCCGCAGACAGCTTTGCTAAGCTCCCGTNTTACGACGACAAGCCGTTTTTCTTCATTCANTTCANTCAGGAGCAGGANTATTACTGGGGAATGTATCTCGTCCCCGCCGCNTANCTNGAAGAGGTNGAGGANATATTTGAGGAGCTTTATTTTGAGAGAACNCGTATTCCCGACTTTGTCCACGGNGACGCTGAAACNGCGTCCTCGGAGCTTCACAAAATGGTNGAGGATGACAAAAAGGAGATCGAAAGCTGTGTAAAGCAGCTGAACGANTTTATGCTGCTGAAAACGGAAAAGCTCTGCAAGATATTTTCCCGNCTCAAAACTCAGCATGATAACTTNGATCTGAGNAACAAGGCTGTGATAGTCAACGANAAGTTCTGTATTGTGGGCTTTGTACCGAGAAAGGATTCNGAGCGTTTTNCCGAAATGCTGAGCGATATCGAAAGCGTTGANNTCACAATGCAGCACGCGGACGTGAACGGAAAGCTNCCGCCGCCAATAAAGCTGAAAGACAACNGTTTTTCAAAGCCGTTTTCANTGTTTGTGGAAATGTACGGTCTGCCGTCNTATAACGGCATAAANCCNACAAATTTTGTNGCNATTACNTATATGCTGCTGTTCGGCATAATGTTCGGCGATTTCGGACAGGGCGTTGTACTTGCAATATTCGGCGCGCTGATGGGCAANTTCAAAAAGTGGGCNATGGGTCCGATAATTTCAAGAGTGGGAATTTCGGCNGCNATCTTCGGNCTGCTTTTCGGAAGCGTTTTCGGCTACGAGGAGCTTCTCGATCCGNTGTACGAAAGACTNGGCATATCGTTCCTGCCGATAAAGGTCATGGANAANGTTGCNCCGATACTTGTAGCGACTATCGCGTTCGGCGTACTTCTGATAATGATCTCCATANTGATAAACATTGTGTCNGGAATNAAAAACAAGGACTACGAAAACGCGCTTTTCAGCAATAACGGTATTGCAGGACTTGTGTTCTTCGGTTCGATNCTCGGAGGACTGGTNGGCACGCTNCTTGGCGCTAAGGTATTCAGNGTTCCTTANGTGCTGCTNCTTATCGTTCTTCCGNTGNTACTGATGTTTATGAGAGAACCGCTCGCNTGCATGGTNAAAGGCAAAAAGTACAAAATGGANGGCGGCGTGGTTGACTTTATNGCGGCGAACTTCTTNGAGGTATTTGAATTTTTGCTGAGTTATGTGTCCAACTCNCTGTCCTTTGTCCGTGTGGGAGGNTTTGCAATTTCCCANGCNTCCATGATGCTGGTNGTAATGGCTCTGGCAAANGGAATGTCNGGCGCTGCTTCGCCTTTCATGGTAGTGTTCGGAAACGTNTTTGTAATGGGCATNGAGGCGCTTCTGGTCTGCATACAGGCAATGCGTCTGGAATTTTACGAGCTGTTTTCACGTTTTTATTCGGGCGANGGCGTACCCTTTACGCCCGTTAAAATAAACTATGACGAAACTATAGAATAATTGTTTGGAGGATTTTGTTATGCTTATTTATTTTCTGATTCCCGCAGTTGTAGTAGGACTTCTTATGCTGCCTATCATTTCCGCGATCAAAAAGCGCAAGAGCGGCAAATCTATCAGAAATGCTTTTCTGGTAAACTTCTGCGCATTTTTCGGCGTAATGACGATCTGCGCAGTACTTCCTTTCGGACTGAACGCTTATGCGGCTAATGAAAATGACGGCGCTTCGGTTACTGCCGAGGCTGAGGAAGAGGACAAGGGCGGTACTGACGGATTGATGTATATTGCTTCTGCTCTTGCGGTAGGTCTGGGCGCTATCGGCGGCGGTATTGCTATTGCTGCTGCTGCTCCTGCGGCTATAGGCGCGGTAAGCGAGGATCCCAAGTCGTTCTCGAAGGCTCTGATCTTCGTTGCTCTGGGCGAGGCTTGTGCGCTTTACGGATTTATCGTTGCTTTGTGTATGCTGTTTGTTTAAAACGGAGGCTGTTATGCGCTTTTACTTAATAAGCGATAATGTGGATACGCAGATGGGAATGAGACTTGCCGGTATCGAGGGCGTTGTTGTTCATAAGCCCGAAGAGGTCCGTGAGGCTCTGCTCAGTGCGGCGGACGACAGGGACGTTGCGGTGATCCTCATTACCGAAAAGCTGGTAAAGCTTTGCAGGGAGCTTGTGTACGACTACAAGCTGAACCGCAGGCAGCCGCTTATTGTGGAAATTCCCGACCGTCACGCAACGTCGAACATCAACGGTACGATATCGAAATATATCGAATCCGCTATCGGCTTAAAGCTGTAGACAATAACGGGTTTTGCCTGAAAGGGGAATTCTTATGGATAATATCAACAAAAAGTTGCAGGTGTTCATCGACGCGGTAAACGACGACATTGACGGCAAGGTAAACCGTATTCTCGCGGACGCTGAGAGCAGAAAAGCATCCATTCTTGCGGAGGCGGAGAATTATTCGGCTGATGAGCCGTCCAAGGGTGCAGCGTCGGGTTCAAAAAAGGACGGCGGCAGCTATGTCAAGGACGTTTCAAAGGCTGAGCTGAATATGAAAAAATCTGTCATAGCTCACCGCGACGAGCTTGCGGATAAGGTTTTTGCGGCTGTGGAGAAAAGACTTTGCGAGTTTCGCGGCGACCAAAAATATGTCAATATGCTGGTAAAAAATCTGCTGCTTATGCATGTTTCGGACGGTTCCGAGGTTTTCCTTGCGCCCGACGATATGAAGTATGCCGATACGCTGAAAAAGGCTATTCCGTCCTGCAATGCAAAATTTTCTCCCGACGAGAAAATACGTCTGGGCGGACTGGCTGTCTACAATGCCGAAAAAGGCACTATTGCGGACAGAACTTTCGATTCGGCTGTTGAGGAGCAAAGACGCGCTTTCACGGGAAAAAACGTCTTTGCGGAATAATACGCGGGCAGAGGCTCTCAGTAAGGAGGTATGGATTTGAACACAATTTTTTCCATAAACGGACCTGTTGTCAAGGTGAGGGACACCAAGGATTTTTCCATGCTTGAAATGGTATACGTGGGCGAAAAGCGTCTTATCGGCGAGGTCATCGGCATAAGCTCGGAGGAGACCACCATTCAGGTATATGAGTCCACGACCGGTCTGAAGCCCGGCGAGCCTGTGGATGGCAGCGGTATGCCCATGTCCGCAACGCTGGGTCCCGGAATTTTAACAAATATTTTTGACGGTATAGAACGTCCTCTGAAAAAGCTTGAGGAGCTGAGCGGCGCGTTTATTGCCGAGGGAGCGAACGTTCCTGCGCTGGATATTTCAAAAAGGTTTGATGTGACTATTACAGTCGAAGTCGGAGACCGTCTGGAGGGCGGACAGATATATGCGACCTGTCCCGAAACGCCCGTTATTGAGCACCGCTGCATGGTTCCTCCAAACGTTTGCGGAGAAGTCGTATGGACGGCTAAAAAAGGCTGGTACAGAATTACTGACAAGATTGCCGAACTGAAAACAGACGACGGCAAAACCGTGACGCTTACTTTGGCTCAGAAGTGGCCTATCAAGAAGAGCCGTCCCTTTAAGGAGAGACTGCCTATCAGTATGCCTCTTGTTACGGGACAGCGTGTTATAGACACAATTGCTCCTATTGCAAAGGGCGGTACTGCCGCCGTTCCGGGAGGCTTCGGAACAGGCAAGACCATGACCCAGCACCAGCTTGCAAAATGGTGTGATGCGGATATTATTGTGTACATCGGATGCGGCGAGCGCGGAAACGAGATGACCCAGGTTCTGGAGGAATTTTCCGAGCTTATAGACCCCCGAACCGGAAAGGCTCTGACGGACAGAACTGTGCTTATCGCCAATACCTCAAATATGCCTGTTGCCGCCCGTGAGGCTTCTATCTATACGGGTATCACCCTTGCGGAATATTACCGCGATATGGGTTATCACATCGCTATCATGGCGGACTCTACTTCACGTTGGGCAGAGGCTCTCCGTGAAATAAGCGGACGTCTTGAGGAAATGCCCGCGGAAGAAGGTTTTCCCGCATATCTGCCGTCCAGAATTTCCGAGTTCTACGAGCGTGCGGGATATGTTGAAGCTTTAAGCGGCAGAGAGGGTTCCGTTTCAATCATCGGAGCAGTATCTCCGCAGGGTTCGGACTTCTCCGAACCGGTTACCCAGAACACAAAGCGTTTTGTACGCTGCTTCTGGGCGCTGGATAAGTCCCTCGCGTATGCAAGACACTATCCTGCTATCAACTGGAACGACAGCTATTCCGAATATATAGATGATCTTGCTGACTATTACGGCGAAAAGGTAAGTCCCGATTTTCTGACGTATCGGCAGAGAATTGCCAATATTCTCCATGAGGAAAACAAGCTTATGGAGATCGTAAAGCTTATCGGTTCGGACGTTCTTCCCGAAGATCAGAAGCTTGTCATTGAGATTGCGCGTGTTGTCCGTGTAGGATTTTTGCAGCAGAACGCTTACCATAAGGACGACACCTATGTGCCGCTTGAAAAGCAGTTCAGCATGATGGGAATAATTTTGGAGCTGTACGACAGGTGTGCCGAAGCGGTGAGCAGGGGAGTTACCGTAAACGCGGTGACGGATACGGGACTGTTTGAGAAGGTCATAAAGATGAAATACGATATCCCGAACGACAAGCCACAGCTCTTTAAAGAGCTTGCCGAGGATATTTCACGGCAGGTAAGCGCACTGGAAACGGAGGTCATATAGTAATGAATCTGCAATATGTTGGATTAAATGAAATTAACGGACCTCTCGTTGTGCTTGACGGCGTTGAGGGAGCATCTTTCGACGAGGTCGTGGATATCCGTCTTGACGACGGTTCGGCAAGGCTGGGACGTGTGGTTGAGATTTCGGGAAACAAAGCCGTTTTGCAGGTATTTGAGGGTACAAACGGCTTGTCCCTTAAAAATACAAGAACGCGTTTTATGGGCAAGCCTATGGAAATGCCCCTTTCGCCTGAAATTTTGGGCAGAGTTTTCAACGGCGCGGGCAGACCTGTTGACGGTCTGGGAGAGATCTACGCCGAGAAAACCGCCGACATCAACGGAAAACCGCTTAATCCGGTTTCCCGTTCCTATCCGAGAAACTATATCCACACGGGAATTTCTTCCGTTGACGCGCTTATGACCCTTATTAGGGGACAGAAGCTTCCGATTTTTTCGGGTTCGGGACTTTCCCACAATAAGCTTGCGGTACAGATAGTTCGTCAGGCCGAAATTGCCGAGGAAAGCGGTCAGGAGTTCGCTGTGGTTTTTGCGGCTATGGGCGTTAAAAACGACGTTGCAGACTATTTCCGCAGAAGCTTTGAGGAAAGCGGCGTTCTTCAAAGAGTTGCAATGTTCCTCAATCTTTCCAACGACCCAATTATCGAACGTATCCTTACGCCGAGATGTGCGCTTACTGCGGCTGAATATCTGGCGTTTGAGAAAAATATGCACATTCTGGTAATCCTTACCGATATGACCTCATATGCCGAGGCTGTCCGTGAATTCTCCTCCTCAAAGGGTGAAATTCCGGGACGTAAGGGCTTCCCCGGATATCTGTACTCCGACCTTGCTTCGCTGTATGAGCGTGCCGGAGTTGTAAAGGGTTCCGAGGGTTCGGTAACGCAAATTCCTATTCTTACTATGCCTAACGACGATATTACTCACCCTGTTCCAGACCTTACAGGCTACATCACAGAGGGACAGATAGTTCTCGACAGGGGACTTGACCAGTCGGGAATTTACCCTCCGATTTCAGTTCTGCCGTCGCTTTCACGTCTGATGAAGGACGGTATCGGCGAGGGCTACACACGTTCTGATCACTCGGACGTTTCCAACCAGCTTTTTGCCTGCTACGCAAAGGTTATGGACGCAAGAGCGCTTGCTTCGGTTATCGGCGAGGATGAGCTTTCCGAGCTTGACAAGGCTTATATCGAATTCGGCAAAAAGTTTGAAAAGTACTTTGTAAGTCAGCGTCCTGACGAAAACCGCTCTATCGACGAAACACTTGATCTGGGCTGGAATTTGCTTTCGCTGCTTCCTAAATCGGCTCTTGACAGAGTAAACGAAAAGCTTCTCAATGAAAAATACAACCCAAACGCTGCAGAGCTGTTTGAGTAAAGCTTCTCACGCAAACACAACTTACGGGTGAAGCTGTTATGGAAGGCAAACTGAGAAATATGACGTGTATTTACCTGTTGAAAGGGGAAAACATCTTTCTTCTTTATCGACAGGGCGGTAAAGTTGTCAATAATGTTTGGATAGGCTCGGCAGGCGGTCATTTTGAAAATTATGAACTGAATGACGCGAAAGCCTGCGTATTAAGAGAAATGAACGAGGAACTCGGTCTTGAGCCGTCGGACATTGAAAACTTAATGCTGCGTTATATTACATTGAGAAAAACAAATGGAGAGATCAGGCAGAATTATTATTTTTTTGCTGATACGAAAAAAGATTTGCACGATGATTTGATTTCCAATGAGGGCGTATGCAAATGGTTTCATTTGGACGATATACATTCGTTGGAAATGCCGCATACTGCAAAATATGTCATGGAACATTACTGTACGACCGGTCGGTATAACGATAAAACATATATCGGTATTTCAAATACCGACAAAGCAGAATTTTTTGAATTGTCGGAATCATAATTGCAAAGCGTAAAATCAGTTTTTAAAATGTTATAAACTATAAAAGGAGGTCATATTTTTGGCTGACCAGGTTTTTCCGACCAAGGGAAATCTTCTTAATACCCAAAAATCGCTGTCGCTTGCGAAGCTTGGATATGAGCTTCTTGACAAAAAGCGCAACATTCTTATACGCGAGCTTATGACCCTGGTGGATACCGCAAAATCCATCTGCGGAACTATTGACGAGACCTATGTCAAGGCTTACTCCGCGCTTCAGATGGCAAATATCGCAAGGGGAGTTATCGAAAATGTTGCAAACGCTGTCCCTGTTGACAACACGCTTCAGATGTCCTACAGAAGCGTAATGGGCTGCGAGCTTCCTACTCTTACCATAGAGCAGAGAAAGCCGGTCCTGAACTACGGCTTGCGGAACACCGATTCAAATGTGGATCAGGCATACATCTGCTTTGAAAAGGTAAAGTACATGACTGCCGTCCTTGCCGAGGTGGAGAACAGCATTTACAGGCTGACCAACTCCATACGCAAGACCCAGACAAGGGCAAACGCTTTACAGAATATTGTTATTCCTCGTTACGAAAGCATTGTCAGATACATCACTGACAACCTTGAGGAAAAGGAGCGTGAGGAATTTTCGCGCATGAAAGTCATCAAGGCTCAGAAGCAGCGCAAGAAAAAGTACACCGTGAAAAGCAAATCAAGAATATAGTACCTACAAATGACCCCCGCGGCTGAATTACTCAGCGGCGGGGGTGTCGTTTTTATTTTTCTGTACCACGGCAAACGCTTGCTTCAGGGAGGATACTCCGTAGATGTGCATATTGTACTTGCTTGGGTCTATACTTCGCATGGACTGCTTTGGAATAATGCAGTCGGTAAAGCCCAGACGCTCGGCTTCCATTATTCGCTGTGAAATATTGGAAGTGTTCCTTACCTCTCCGCCCAGACCGATCTCTCCGAAAGCGATCAGCTTATCGTTTATCGGTACGTCGTAGTAGCCGCTGTAGATGGCAAGGGCTACGGGCAGGTCTCCCGCAGGCTCGTCCAGACGGAAGCCGCCCACAATGTTTAGGTACACGTCCAGAGTTCCGCAGAACATTCCGAGACGCTTTTCAAGCACGGCGATTATTATTGCAAGGCGGTTATAGTCAAAGCCTGTGGCGGTTCTTTTAGGTGCGGAAAAGCTGCTTTTTGTCACAAGAGCTTGAACCTCCGCAAGAATGGGGCGGCTGCCCTCGATTATGCAGGCGACGCAGGTTCCAGACACCCCTGTGGGACGTCCCGACAGAAGCATAAGAGACGGATTTTCCACCTCCTCAAGTCCCGTATCGCACATCTCAAAAACGCCTATTTCGTTTGTAGAACCAAAACGGTTCTTGACCGCTCTGAGAATACGGTAACTCAAATGCCGCTCTCCCTCGAAATACAGAACGGTGTCCACAATATGCTCCATGACTTTAGGACCTGCTATCGCACCGTCCTTATTTACGTGGCTTACGACGAAGATCGGTATTTCCTCGGATTTGGCGGTACGCATAAAAAGGTTTGTACATTCCCGCACCTGGGTAATGCTTCCCGCGCTGGAATTAAGCTCGCTCAGGGTCATTGTCTGGATAGAGTCAACAATGGCGATATCGGGCTTGTGTACGGAGATCGTATCTGCGGCGGCCCTTGCGTCGTTTGTGGAGAGCAGGGACAGATTTTCTGTGTCCACTCCCAGACGCTGCGCGCGAAGCTTGATCTGGCGTATGCTTTCCTCGCCCGAAATATAGAGTATGGTGTAGTTTTCTCCAAGATACTTGCATATCTGCAAAAGCATTGTGGATTTTCCGATACCCGGCTCTCCGCCAAGGAGTACCAGCGAGCCTTTGACAAGTCCGCCGCCAAGCACTCTGTTAAGCTCTCCAACGCCTGTTGAGTAGCGCACGTCCTCCTCGGTGTCGATACCCGAAAGTGAAACTATCTTTGAGGAAATGTCAATCGTCTTTACAGATGACAGAGCCTTTCCTCCGACCTTTGGAGCGGTCTCCACAACTTCTTCCTCAAATGTGTTCCATTCTCCGCAGGACGGACATTTTCCGTTCCATTTGGAGCTTTCAAAACCGCACTGACTGCATATGTAGACTGTTTTTAATTTTCCTGCCATTTTAACCTCCGAACCTGATTTTAATCTTGTTAAAGTATAGCAAAAAATTCTTCTAATGTCAAGAATACACAAAACGTACTTCAGCGCTGTGTCTGCCGAAGTAC
Organism: Ruminococcus sp.; assembly: GCA_014799785.1. GTDB lineage: Bacteria > Bacillota > Clostridia > Oscillospirales > Ruminococcaceae > RGIG8773. Next base: position 53,047 of record JAAVHI010000018.1, on the reverse strand, counting down.
GCAAGTGTTCAGATTACGCGTTTGTTTGAACGAATTCATTTATACCGGAAAAAATAGTAAAGGCTACCTTTTGCTGATATTCCTCGTCGGTAAGCTTAGCCGCCTCTTGGGGATTGGAAAGAAATCCGCATTCCACCATCACAGCGGGATTCTCACAGTAGTAGCAAAGATAAAGCTCACTGCCGCAAAGCTTTGTTTCACGCTGATTTTCGGGCTGGAGATTTCCCACAAACTTCTGCTGCATGATTGATGCAAGACGTTCACTGGACGGGTTTTTGTCACTGTAGAACATCTGAGCGCCGCTGTACTGAGGGTCTCCGAAGGTGTTCTGATGAATTGAAACGCAGACCGAGTTTCCGTGTTTGTTAAATATAGCAAGCCTGTTTTCCATATCGGATATCTTTTGATTGCGTATACCTGTTACTCCTTTATCATGTATCGACATATCCTTTTCGCGGGTAGCCTCTACATTGTAACCGAAAAATCTTCCCAAGTCCCGAACCGAAAGCAGGATATTAAGGTTAATGACCTTTTCGGTCTTTCCGTCAGCAGTTGAGCAGCCGCCGTCAATACCTCCGTGTCCCGCGTCGAGAACAATGGTAAAGTCATTCTCAGGGGCAGGATTTGAGACTGTGACCGCTGTATCTATCCGTACCGCAGACCAGCAGATCACGCCTATACAGACAAAAAACGTCAGCGCGACAAACACATGATTCCAGCTTATTTTTTTCATAGAATACCCTCCAATAGCTTGTTTACTTACTGTATCCTATGAAAAACCGACGGCTTGTATGACAGTTTTATTCCGAATTACTGTCTTTTGTTTCCGTTTTTGTAAAAGACCAGACTTACGACGTCCACGTCGTTGTATGTCAGTACATAGGTGAGATATATCGTTGCGGGCTGCAAAAGCGTAACGAGCGTTATTCCAAGCATTCCTCCCCATGAAACTGCGCTTATAACTCGTTCTCCCGTGAAAAGGGTCACGAATGGGAGTATCCACATATCGCATATCAGGTATATGCTGAAAAACGATTCCTGTATCGCTCCAAGCTTGCACATATAGAGCATTACAAGCATAACGTATGACACTATCGGAGCGATTACGGCCATTTTTATCGGCATGAACCTGTCATATTCCATATTGTGGAATTTTACTGCGTTTCTGTCCCGCTTTGCTGAATAGTACGTCCAGTTAAAAAACAGACCAAGCATTATCGCCGAGGTGCAGAGCGCAACAAAAATTTTAAGCATCAGAACGCTTTTCATAAGCACGACCATAGCCGAACACATGAAGAAGCACATAAAGCTTCCGATCAGCCAGTAGCCGATACCCTTGCAGCATCTTTTAACAAAGTTTTCCTTGTTTCTTGAAATAATTTTTTCAGCCATTTTTTTCTCCTGTTTTCAGATAAATTTGTATTAAATATTATACAACATATTCCTTAGATTTTCAATACAAATGCCGTAAATATTTAAAAGCGTCTCACAGCATAATAACTGTAGGACATAGGAAAGGAGAACGCTTTATGTCAAATCAAAATAAGCTTTTCGACGCTTTGTACCAGAACGCCGAAATGGGAACAAGCTCCATCAAGCAGATTTTTCCCAAGGTAAGCGATACAAAGCTTAAAAACGAGCTTCGCAAGCAGCTTGCCAACTATCAGGGACAGGAAAACATGATCATCGGCAGCATGAGAGCCTATAATATGAAGCCGCAGCCGCTTCCAAAAACGGCTAAGCTTATGTCTAAAATGGGGATATGCCTCAACTGCGCAAAGGATAAGTCCACCGAGCATATTGCGGAAATGCTCATTCAGGGGACGAATATGGGCATAATCAAGATCAACAAGGCGCTCAATCATACCGTGACCGCCAGTCCCAAGCTTGTTCAGGAGGCTAAGGATATGCTTACCAAGGAACAGGCTTATATCGACAATCTTAAAGGATATCTCTAAAGGAGGAATCTTGATGAAAAAAGAACTTATCAAGCACGGAAATCACGCAAGGGTAGACCCCGCAAATCCTCAGCAAATCAACGGCAAGTACTATACCAGTGTGATAACCTGCAACAAAACTCTTCCCGACGGCAGCGTGGTAAATGTTCTGGAGGACAACGCCGAGCTTGCAAGAAAAGAAGTTGACAACATCAGGCTTTCGTAAGCTGCGGGTATGGCTTCAAGTCATACCCGTACATATCAAATACCGTTTAAATCAAAATCAGGGGTATATTCTTCGCGTGCGGAAGACCTCTCCTGCATGAATCCGTTAAGTTCGAGAGCCGCTGCTTTATCCAGAACATAGTTATACTCAAAGGTCGATATCCTGCGGGAAATTTCCTTATGCTCCGAGCTTCTGTAGAACGGCGTGTACTGGCTCATTAGGCTGATAAGGATACCGTCCCGCGGAAGATTTTTCGCTATCCATTCAAGCACCTTGATGGAATCGTCCCTGTGCGACGGCAGGGCAAGGTGGCGTATTATCGTTCCGCGGCGGATTATCCCATCCTCAATGTGACATGGACCTGTTTGTCGGTACATTTCTTTAAGAGCGGCTGTAACCGTTTCAAAGTAATTTTTCACTCCCGAATATTTTTCCCCAAGAGCGTTGTCGTAATACTTGAAGTCGGGGAGATAAACGTCCACATAGCCCTCCAGAATCTTCAATATTTCGACACTTTCGTATCCTCCTGTGTTGTACACTATGGGGATATAAAGCTTTCCGCGGCATAAATCGAGGGCGGAGATTATCTGCGTAATGTAGGGTGTGGGACTGACCAGGTTGATATTGTGCGCTCCCTGCTGCTGAAGCTCAAGGAAAATTTCCGCAAGGCGTGTATCGGAGATATCCTTGCCGTGATTTTCGTGTGATATCTTATAATTCTGACAAAAGCAGCATTTCAGATTGCAGCCCGAAAAGAAAACCGTTCCCGAACCTTGTGTTCCCGATATACAGGGCTCCTCCCACATATGAAGATATGCTTTTGCCGCACGGAGACCCGCTCCGCAGCCGCAGAATCCTGTACCCGTATATCTGTCTGCGCCGCATTCTCTCGGGCAAAGGCGGCAGTTGTGCATATCCATAAGACCACTTCCTTTGGAATTAATTATACCACAAAAATAAATATATGTAAATTATTGAAATTACGGCCGGATATTGGTATAATATTTATGTACTGAAATAATGGGGGAGTCGGAAATGGGAAGAACTGTACTTATAACGGGAGCTTCGAGAGGAATAGGCAGGGCGGTGGCGGTTACGTTTGCCAAAAACGGGTTTGATGTTGCGGTAAANTACCGTNANTCGGAAGATATGGCAAANGNTCTTATAGATGAANTTAAAGGTTACGGAGTAAANGCGGCNGCNTANNGNGCGGACNTTGCGGACAAGTNTGCNGTTTNGGANATGTTCCGAAANGCCGANGCCGAGCTGGGAAAAATAACTGTNCTNGTCAACAANGCGGGTATNGCGGAGCAGGCTCTTTTTACAGATATTTCCGAAGAAATGTGGGANAGAATGTTTGATGTAAACGTCAAGGGNGCTTACAACTGCACACAGGCGGTTTTGCCGTCGATGATACANGAAAAATACGGCAGGATAGTCAACGTTTCCTCNATGTGGGGGATATCGGGNGCGTCCTGCGAGGTGCATTATTCNGCGTCNAAAGCCGCNCTGATAGGGTTTACNAAGGCTCTNGCAAAGGAAGTNGGACTGTCGGGAATAACGGTAAACTGCATTGCNCCNGGNGTTATCGGAACGGATATGAACTCNGCNATACCNAAGGAGATAATGGAAACGTTGAANGCGGATACNCCGCTGAACNGNATAGGCACTCCCGAGGACGCGGCGGAGGCNATATTTTTCCTNGCTTCGGACAAGGCNGGCTTNATAACNGGTCAGGTTCTTTCCGTGGACGGNGGCTTNATACTGTAGGGAGGTTTNTTAGATATGACAAACAAAGANCTTTTGAAGATAACCTCCCGTATCGGAAGTATGCTTATAGAATACGGCGCGGAGATNTTTCGGGTTGAGGACAGTCTTAACCGTATCGCTGCGGCATACGGCTTCGGGGCAGGGGAAAAGCATATGGAGATTTTTGCTATTCCTACTCTGCTGATCATAACCCTTAACGACGGAGATGAGCTTCCTCTCAGTCAGACAAAAAGAATTGTTAACCGCGGTACAAATCTTGACCGCGTGGACAAGATCAACAATCTTTCACGTTATATCTGTACGGAAAAGCCCGAACCCGATATAATTGAACGTCATCTTGATGAGATATCCAAGAGGAGAGTTTACGGTATTCCCGTTCAGTGTGTAAGCTTCGGAGTGGTGGGAGCGGTTTTTACGCTTTTTTTCGGAGGGGAGTTTCCCGACGCGATAGTTTCGGGACTGCTTTCGGTGCTGATATTTTTTGTTTCAAAATTTGTGAATAAGGTCAAGCCCAGCGTTTTCTTTCAAAGCGTGATATGCTCAATGGTAATAGCCGCACTTGCGGTAATAATTTCCAGAATAGGACTTACNGACGGCTTTGACAAGGTAATTATCGGTTCGTCCATGAATCTTGTTCCGGGAATAACGCTTACGAACTGTATGCGGGACTTTATTGCAGGAGACTTTCTGGCGGGACTTTACACGCTTATCGAAGCGATACTTGTCGCCGTGGGAATGGCTGTNGGCGCGGCTTCTGCCATTGCGCTGTTTACAATGCTTTAAGGAGGGCTGTATATGGATCAGTCGGTTTTTGAACAGATAGTACTTCCGTGTCTGTACAGCCTTGTGGCTTCGATAGCGTTCGGCGTACAGTTCAACATAAAGCTTCGGCACATGATAACGGCGGGAATAGGCGGGACGGTCACGCAGCTTATTTTTCTTGCCTATGAGCTTAGCGGAACAAGCGAAATGCTGTGTTATTTTTTCTCGGCGGCGGCGGTGTCGGCGTACTCCGAGGTAATGGCGCGGCGGCTTCATGTGCCTGTAAATATGTATCTGGTTGTGGGAATTATACCTCTTGTTCCGGGAGGATATTTTTACAACACCATGATAACCCTTATAGGCGGCGACGTTGAAATGTTCACGCGGCAGTTTGCCACGGCGTTCGGCATTGCGGGTTCGATAGCTATGGGAGTTTTTGCGGTATCNGCGATAGTACGGCTTACGCGTATCATTATGAAAAAGGCGATATAAAAAGGTACAATTATATAAATTTTAATCTGCGGAGGAATTGAAATGAGATTGTTGGTTATAAGACACGGCGAGAGTGAAGCGGATATTCTCGATGTTCATGAGGGGAGAGCGGATTTTGAGCTGACCGAACGCGGTCACCGTCAGGCGGAAGCCATGAGTAAATATGTCAAAGAACATTATCAGGTGGATAAAATCTATTGCAGTACCTTAAAAAGAGCGGCTCAAACCGCAAAGCATCTTGCTGATGAAACAAATGCTCCGCTGTTTCCNGAAGAAAATCTTATGGAATTTAATAACGGCTTGCTGGCGGGTCTGGAACGTCATGTTGTCAATGAAAAGTATCCGCGGGTTTCTGTGCCGATCCACTCGTCGGTATACGAGCAGGAAAGCGTACTTATGTTTCGGTACAGAGCGGATTTTATGCTTTCAAAAATCTTATCGGAAAACGCTCCCGACAGTACAATTGCGGTGGTTACTCACGGCGGAATGATAAATCAGCTTTACAGAGCTTTTTTCAGACTTCCCGTTGACGCCGAAATTTTCTTNNATACGGGAGATACAGGAATTCATGAGTGGCTGTCGGACGGAAATGNNCGTTCGGTCGTNAGGGCNAACTGTNTGGTACATAATATATAAATTTTTTTAAGAACAAGAAAGGGTNTTACCTATGGAAACAAGAGTCAGATTTTCACTGAATAAGGACTGGTCGTTTCACCGCGGCGATCTGCCTGCTAAAAAGTACATACATCACGGAGACATCTACAATGCCGCAAAAGCCGGGGCNAAGCAGGGTCCTCCNAACAGTATGTTCGACGCCCGCGAATGGGAGCTTGTGGACGTTCCNCACGANTACATGATAAAGGGGAACACCGANCCNGANGGCGCTGCCGACTGGGGCTACAANCCGAAGTCNAACGCTTGGTACAGAAAATGCTTCGCTGTTGACGAACAGTANCGCGGAAAACGTNTCATAATCGAGTTTGAGGGNGCGGCNACCGAAGCGACGGTGTACTTTAACGGNTCGGTNGCAAAGCGTAATTTTTCGGGTTATACNGGCTTCACGATCGACGTTACCGACAGGGTGGTTTTCGGNGGNAAACCNAANGTTNTGGCTGTNTACATAAACGGCACTGAGTTTGANGGCTGGTGGTACGAGGGCNCGGGANTATANCGTCCNGTGTGGCTGAANATTGTTCCCGANATNCATTTTGCNGANGAACCNTNNNTTTCCTGTGAAAAGCTTGACGNNTCAAAGTGGCGNGTNACGGTCAGCGGTTCGATCACNGGNAAGGGNACAAACGGNAAGNCTGTTTCCGTTAAGAAAATTATTCGTGACAGGNATAACAATGTTATCGCNGANTTTGANGANGCTTCCNCAGTTGTNGAAAATCCCATTTTGTGGGATTTNGANAACCCGTATCTNTATACNNTNACNTCNGAGCTNTATATTGANGGTGTAATGTCNGACAGCTTTACATCNGNTATAGGGTTCAGAACNATAGCNGTTGATNCTGAGAAAGGNTTTTNCCTNAANGGTAAAGCTGTTAANCTTTACGGCACNTGCAATCATCAGGACTTTGCNGGAGTGGGTACNGCGGTCTCGGACAGNATNTGGAGNTACAAGATNGCNNGNCTTAAATCAATGGGCTGCAACGCCTACCGAAGCGCGCACGGAATGGCTCCNAACGGACTNGTNAAGGCGTGCGACGAAATGGGNATGCTTCTTATGGACGAAAACCGCAANTTTGAGACNTCNGAGGACTGTCTCGAACAGCTNAGNACTATGGTCAAGCGGGACAGAAANCACCCGTCTGTGGTATTTTATTCCATATTTAANGAAGAACCGCTTCAAGGTACGGAGCAGGGCAGAAACATGGCTCTGCATATGCTTGANGAGATACGGCGTCTTGACCCGACACGANTTGTNACAGGCGCAATGAACGGNGGAATACTTGAGGACTGCGGCGTGGGAAACGCTCTTGANGTTGTNGGNGTGAACTATCAGCTNTACAGTTACGACGATATNCATAAAAAGTATCCTGCAATGCCTATCGTGAGTTCGGAGGCAACTTCCGCATTTCAGACGAGGGGCTGCACTGTTACCGACTATGANAANCACNCCTTTGCCTGCTACGACGAGGACGCTGCCGACTGGGGACATACCGTCCGCGAAACATGGCGTGAGGTAAACGCACGCGACTTTATCATGGGCGCGTTCATGTGGACGGGNTTCGACTATCTGGGNGAGCCGTCTCCNCACGTATATCCCAGCGTTTCAAGCTTTTTNGGNCTTATGGATACCTGCGGCTTTGAAAAGGGCGGNTACTATATTTCCAAGGCAATTTTCAGTACCGAGCCTTATGCGGCNGNAGTTCCCGATCATTGGAATTTCTNGGACGGGGAAACCGTAAAGGTNATGAGCTGTACAAACTGTGNGGAAGCGGAGCTGTTCCTGAACGGCAAGTCCTGCGGCAGGCATAGTATTAATAAGTATGAACAGNANNTNTGGGAAGTNCCCTTTGAAGCGGGAGANCTGAAGCTTGTAGGCTATAACGGCGGTACGGAGNCTGNCTCTTANGTAAAGAAAACAGCTTTACAGCCNGCCNGAATAGTTCTTGCGCCNTGCTTTGAGGCGTTTGACGAAAGAACCGAACAAATTCCCGTAATGGCGTATCTTGTNGACGAAAACGGTACTATAGTTCCTAATGCGGATAATAAGATCAAATTCTCGATAAGCGGCGGAAAGATACTCGGTACNGGAAACGGNGACCCCAATTGCCATGAAGCNTTTGACGGAAAGACAAGAAGCCTTTTTGCGGGAAAGGCTATGGCTATAGTTTCCGCTGACGAACAGGCNGAAAACGTCCTTGTAAAGGCTAAGGCGGACGGACTGAAGCAGGTNCGTGTNACCATTCCNGTAAAGTCAAGACCTGCGGCGGCGGCTCTGCCGTCTGTAAAGGAAATATACTTGTCNGGCTGGAGAATAAGTCCTGTAACNGANNTGCGTCCCGATCCCAACGCCGAAATTTCNGACAGNGATATGAACAGCTGGCAGCCCTTCACTCCAGAAAACGGNGCGGCTGCGGAGGCATACGACAAAGAGGGAAAGTTTATTATGTACCGCACGACGGTTGACATTCCCGAAGAGATAAACGGNAANGCTCCCACGCTTCATTTCCATAGTATTTGGGGCAAGTGTGAGGTGTATGTTGATCATGAGCTTNCAGGTGAATTCTTNAATGAATGGGCTATGCCGATGGATATTTCGGTAAAANCGGGAAAATCCGAAATAACAGTGCTTGTACAAAGCGTNCACAGAGACGGCGCNGGAATATGNTCGTCGGTCATTCTGATGTAAAGCTTTTNANCTTACGGTTAAATATGCACAAAATCAGTACCTCTTTTTTTACGGTAATGTTTATAAATATATATTGACAAAAGCAGTCAAATACTATATACTTGTATTCAATGGCGTTTAAAACACTANATATTGTGGCTGATGNGAGAGGTTTGTGAACGGAGGTACTGTCAGATGATAACACAAATAAGGAAAAGAGACGGACGTACAACTACTTTTAANGTTGAAAAAATTGCTCAGGCGATCTATAAGGCTGCNCAGTCTGTGGGAGGAAGCGACTACAACACGTCGCTGGAGCTTGCGGACAAGGTATGCGACATGATNGAGGTCAAGTACGGAAAAAAATATATCCCCACTGTTGAACAGGTTCAGGACCTTGTTGAAAAGGTGCTTATGGAGGAGGGNCACGCCAGAACGGCAAAGTCCTANATTCTGTANCGNTCCGACAGNACGCGNGCCCGTGAAATGAATACCAAGCTTATGAAGATCTATGAGGANCTTACTTTCACGGCGGCAAAGGACAGCGANATNAAGCGNGAAAACGCCAATATAAACGCNGACACGGCTATGGGTACTATGCTCAAATACGGCTCNGAGGGTGCNAAGCAGTTCTANGAAATGTACGTTCTCGACCCNCGTCATGCAAAGGCTCACAATCAGGGNGATATACATATTCACGATNTGGATTACCTTACGCTTACGACTACCTGCTGTCAGATAGACCTTATAAAGCTTTTCACAAACGGTTTTTCCACGGGACACGGNTTNCTCCGNGANCCNAATGATATTTCNAGCTACGCNGCTTTAGCGTGTATCGCTATNCAGTCCGACCAGAACGATCAGCANGGCGGACAGAGCGTTCCTAATTTTGAGTANGCNATGGCTGACGGNGTTAAAAAGACTTACCGCAGAAAGTANGTCTATAACATCGCCCGCTGCCTTGAAATGATNGCAAAGCTNGACGACGGACAGGATATCAGCGANAAGATATACANGGANATACGCGANGAAAAGGGTATCTACCCNNTTATNGACAACAATAACGGATACANNGAGCTTGANTTTGAAAAGCTCTGCGGATACGTTGACGCGGATACGGCAAAGAGAATTCAGGAGTTTACCGCAAAAAATACGCTCCAGGAGACNGACCGCGCCACATATCAGGCTATGGAGGCTCTTATNCACAANCTTAACACNATGAACAGCCGTGCGGGTGCGCAGGTTCCGTTCAGCTCCATAAACTACGGTCTGGACACCTCCACAGAGGGAAGAATGGTNATCAAGAACGTGCTTCTCGCTCATGAAGCGGGTCTCGGAAACGGCGAAACNCCTATCTTCCCGATCCATATTTTCAAAATAAAAGANGGNATNAANTANAATCCCGAAGACCCTAACTATGATNTGTTCAAGCTTGCCTGCCGNGTTTCGGCAAAGAGACTGTTCCCGAATTTCTCATTTATCGACGCGCCCTATAANCTCAAATACTACAAGCCCGGAGACTACAACACCGAGGTCGCTTACATGGGCTGCCGTACAAGAGTTATCGGAAACGCTTTCGACCCNACACGCGANATCGTTACGGGCAGGGGAAACCTCAGCTTTACTTCGGTAAATCTGCCCCGTNTGGCAATCAANGCAAACCACAATGTGGGAGCTTTCTTTGACAGNCTCGAAGAGATNATGGACTTNGTATGCGAACAGCTTATGGCTCGCTANAAGATNCAGGCNCAGAAGTGCGTAAGNAATTATCCTTTCCTTATGGGACAGAANATTTGGATAGATTCGGACAANNTNAANCCCAACGATACNGTNGGAGAAGTTCTGAAGCACGGTACTNTNTCCATGGGATTTATCGGTCTTGCGGAGTGTCTGAAGGCTCTTATCGGNAAGCANCACGGCGAGGACGAGGAAGCNCGCAAGCTTGGNTACGAAATANTTTCCCGTATGCGNGCCCGTATGGACGAGGAGACAAAGCGTTCNGGTATGAACTACACGCTNCTTGCAACTCCCGCTGAGGGACTTTCGGGACGGTTTGTCCGCATGGATAAAAAGCTTTACGGCGAGATCGAGGGNGTTACCGACAGNGATTANTANACCAATTCTTTCCANGTNCCTGTTTACTATCCCATAGGCGCGTTTGACAAGATCAAGATAGAAGCTCCGTANCACGAGCTTACCAATGCGGGACACATCAGCTATGTNGAGCTTGACGGCGACCCGATGAACAATCTNTCCGCNTTTGAGAAGATCGTGCGCTGCATGAAGGAATCGGGNATAGGCTACGGTTCTATAAACCACCCTGTTGACAGAGACCCCGTATGCGGNTATACNGGAATTATCGGTGACGAGTGTCCCAAGTGCCACCGCCACGAGGGCGACGACGGACTNGGCTTTGAGCGTATCAGAAGAATAACGGGATATCTTGTTGGTACTCTCGACAGGTTCAACGACGCTAAGCTTGCAGAAGTTCGCGACCGCGTTAAGCACAACGTATAAGAGGGGAACNGTATGTTATCCGATACTATAAAAATTTCGGGAGTAATCAACGATTCGATCGTTGACGGTCCGGGAATAAGACTTACTATATTTACGCAGGGCTGTCCTCATCACTGCGAGGGGTGTCACAATCCCCAGACCCATGATTTTGACGGGGGAGAGGACGTTACCCTTGAAAGCCTGCTTGAAAAGATAAATGGCAATCCGCTGCTGGACGGAGTTACATTCAGCGGCGGAGAGCCGTTTTGTCAGGCTAAACAGCTTTACGAGCTTGGTCTTGAAGTAAAAAAAGCTGGCATGAACGTTGTTACCTACACGGGATATTTGTATGAATATCTTACGGAACACGCCGATTCCGACAATTACTACAACGAATTGCTTTCGGTTACGGATTATCTTGTGGACGGCCCGTTTGTTCTGAGTAAAAGAGATATACTGCTGAAGTTCAAGGGAAGCTCGAATCAGCGTATCATTGACGTTAAAAAAAGTCTTACAGAAAAAAAAGTTGCGGAAGCGGAGCTTTAGCTCTTGAAATTCATGTTAAAAAATGCTATATTTAGAATATGAAAAAATTTAGAGGAGTATTTGCTTTGAAAAGTATTCGTATTCGTAATATAGCGTTTCTTTTTTTATGCTTATTGGTAACGGTTATGCTGCCGTCCTGCAAAGAGGACGACGGTTCCGGACACATCTTCAAAATGAATATAGAAAACAATCCGCAGAATCTCGACCCGCAGATGGCTGTTGATGATGAATCGAAAATGATAATTGCAAACATGATGGAGGGGCTTATGAAAACCGACGCTTCGGGCGCGGTCGTTCCTGCGGCGGCAGAGAGCTTTTCCATGTCCGAGGATGGAATGACCTATACGTTCCGTCTCAGGCAGAACCGTATGTGGGAAAGTCTTATGGAGGATTTCTCAGAGCCGGTCACGGCGGACGATTTCGTTTTTGCCTTTCAGCGGATTTTCGATGCGGAAACAGCGTCCCCTCACAGCGGAGATTTTACCTGCATAAAGAACAGCTCTGCCGTTCTTAACGGGACAAAGTCCAAAAGCGAGCTTGGGGTAAGGGCTGTTGACGAGTTCACCGTAGAATTTAAGCTGGAATATCCGTACTATAACTTTCTGTCGCTTCTTGCGGAAACTCCCGCAATGCCATGCTGCCGAACATTTTTTGAACTTACAAAGGGCAAATACGGAATGGCAGACGATGCCTGCGCGTCAAACGGAGCGTTCTATCTTAAAGAGTGGAACTACGATCCATACTGGGATAACAATTACCTTATAATGAGGAGAAACACATCATACTCGGAAGCAGACTATGTTTACCCATACAGTATCAATTTCTTTATTACAAGGGACAGCTCTGCCGACGCCGAGAGTTTTTCCGCGGGCGATACAGACTGCTTTATTTCGGATAAATATGATGAAAAGCTTTTTGATGGAAATAACTGTATCGGTAAAAGCGTTAAAACAGCGGGGTTGCTTATCAACACTAAAAGCGAGTACTTTGGAAACAAACGTCTGCGTGAAGCTCTTGCGAAGTCGATAAACAGGGACTCCTACTCACATATGCTTTCGGATCAGTTTACTGAGGCGTATGGGATAGTTCCGTATGGAATAACCGTTCAGGGAAAGAGCTACAGGGATCTGTCCCCGGATATGCTGTTATCGGTTTACGACGTGAACTCGGCACAGCTTTGGGAGGAAGCTTTGAAATCTGCTGGAATTGAATCCGTGGATGGGGTGAAAATTACAGTTTCGGAAAGCTTTTTGGCTTCAGACGCTGTTTATGATATTACCGACAGATGGCGCAGCGGGCTTTTGTTTAACTGCGGAGTTGAAACGGTTTCCGTGACTGAATACGACAGCAAAATAAGCAGCGGAGATTTTTCGATCGCTTTGGTTGAAATAAGGGCGGACAAGAATTTGCCTCAGGACTTTCTCGGAAAATTTTGCGGAAACGAGCTTTTCAGCGGAAATGCAAAGTTGGCAATGAATATTAATTCTCTGAAAATGTCAGAAAGCCTGTCCGACGGTGTTGAGCAGATAAAAGAAGCGGAAACGGAAATACTCAGCGATTATACTTTCATTCCCATATGTTATGAAAACGAGTACCTTGTAAGCGATGAAAACGCTGCTGATCTGGTGTATTATCCATTTTCACATAACGTATGGTTCGGAGATGCAAAGTATTTTAAATAATAAAAAAATATTCTTAAATATAGTATATGCTTTACAACACAATTATAATATGGTATAATTATTGCTATTAAAGCATTATGCACACGCATAATGAATACATTATATGTTAATAAATTAACATATAAAAATTATATCATAGGAGAGGTTTGCTTTCGTGGAAGAAAAAGATCCAAATAAGCAAGAAGATGGTTTTAATAAGCATATTCTTTTTGCCGCACTTATTACAATAATTACTGTAGTGTCATTTGGCGTAATTCCTGATTTATGCAACAAATATGAAAGCAAGCCTGTCGTTGTGTATTCTCTTCCAAAAGGACAGACTAATGATGAGACAGCTAAAGGATATAGTGATGAAGAAATATTTGAATCGGACGATATTGCAAATTCAGCTTATGAAGAACCAAAAGACAGTTTGATTGTATCCGGAACTATGCCGACGCAGAATACTTCTGAAAGCACAAGCGTTACAGTATATTTTCCATTAGACGTAAATTCGGCAAGCGTTGAAGAGCTGGTGATGGTCAGAGGAATAGGTGAAATTACGGCTAATAAAATAGTTGAATACAGAGGTATAAACGGATATTTCTATTCTATGAACGAGCTTATGAATGTTGACGGAATAGGTAATAAAAAGCTTGCTGCTTTGAACGGATATCTATATATTGATCTTGATTCGCTGCCCGAAACTCTGCCGAATGTTCATGAATTTACATATGAGTCAGAAACAGAAGTTCCCGTTGTTACAACTGTTCCGCCAACACATTCTGAGGAAGTTACAGTACGTGTAATGACGGAAGTTACTACGGAAGAATTTGTTATGGAAACCGAGGAGTTCGTTACGGATTTAGACGGCGAATTTGAAACAGACATTGTTAATACCGAAGGTTCATATTCGGAAGATCAAGATTTATTTAATATGATGGAAACAGAATACAGTCCGAATTTTCCGATCGAACTTAATTCAGCAGACGCAAGGGATTTGACTTACATAAAGGGAATAGGGGAATCAACTGCCAATAAAATTGTTGAATATGCAAGAAATGTAGGATTTACATCGGTAGATGATTTACTGAATGTAAGCGGAATCGGTCAAAGCAAGCTTGAGACAATAAGACCATATGTGTATGTTATTTCTGCCGGTATGACCGGAATAATCAATGATGATATGGAGTCACAAACGTTAAGTGATGTTTCTGCTGAGATTTATAGGGTTAACATCAATACAGGAAGCAAAAGTGATTTTATGCAGCTTCCGGGAATTGATGAAAATCTTGCCGATGAGATAATTGAATTGAGAAGTACTATCGGATATTTTAAAAATATCGAGGAACTTAGTTTTGCACTTTCAAACGAAAAGCTTTCCGGTATTTGGAATTATGTTTATGTTTAATTTTTGAGAATTTAAAAAGCAGACTGAAAATGAACCATATCAATGTAAAAGCTCTTAAATCGTCCAAAACTAAGCGTCCTCTGCATTTGTCAGACAATTCGGGTGAGGGTCGCGTGAAAGTACATCGAAGCCAGACATCGAAGAATGACCCGCTAAGCACTGACATCAGAAAGTTACCTGACCGCGACACGAAGTCCAAAAGTGATTTCTATCCCTGTGAGGAACGAACAGGGATAGAAATCACATAACCCTAATCTTGATGAGTAATTTCGCTAAATAAAAGTTAACCAGTAAAATAGACCTCGGAGCAGGGGAGACACGTTCCGAGGTTGTTTCATTCCAGACGTCTGGAAAGTGTAATTCAAAGTAACGCACGTCTGAGCTTCAGCTCGAGCCAGGAATGAGTTACAAACAAAAAAATCCTTGACAAAGCAAGGAAAATGTAGTATTATGGCATAAAGAGAGTACATCAATAAAACGGTTGGCGGTTAAATCTTCTCCCTGCAAAGGGGGTGAGCTGTCATGACATGGAATGACTTTTTCACGTTACTTCTTGTCGTTTGCAACATCATTCAGATAGCGCAAAACAGCAATAAAAGAAAGAGATAGTCGCCCCACGACCAATTGAGCGACTATCAAGCATAGACATAATGGGAGTAACCGTCAACTTGGTGTACTCTCTTTTTTTATTATACCCGCACTTGACGAAAAAGTCAAGTGTTTTTTTGTAATTCAAAATAAATGTGCTGCAGATCTGATCGGCGCGCACGGTACGCAGGAATGAGTTACAGCAAAATTAACTGAAACGCAAAAAATGTTCTTAGATTGCCGAGGCGCGCCGCAGGCAAAAAAACTAACGGTACGTACAGAGTGGAAGAAAAATTTTTCAAGGGTTTATTCTTGACGGGAGGTTCTGACGGCGGTATAATTGAAAAGCCGAAGCGACTCAGAAACAGTTTGGTGTTCTTGAGTTGCTTCGGCAGGGCAAGAACACCGCCGTCAGGTTCTCCCGTCAAGAACGCGAAGCGCCCTTGAAAAAATTTTCTGAAACGGTGTCAGCATGGAATAAAAAATTTTCTCGGAGCTTGCGGAGAGAAAAATTTTTATTCTATGCGGATTGAAAAGTGATATCCCCTATGTACCGACAGGGGATTACCTACAGACATAGCATGGAACGGAAAAATTAGCAATGAAAGCCCCGTAGCTTGCGGAGGGGTTTCATTGCTAATTTTGTAGTGGAATGCGCACGGCAGCAATAAAATAGTTCTTAGGGCTTGCCCTAAGTCGAAGAGAGGGGGCCCGCGTCAGCGGGGGGACTGCGGAACGCACGTCCCTCTAAGAGAAGCGGCGAAGCCGCCAGAAAAAGAGGGGTGAATTGCAAATCAAGCATGGAACGTAAAAATTAACGGTGAAAGCCCCGTAGCTTGCGGAGGGGTTTCACCGTTAATTTTGTAGTGGAATGTGCTCGGCTTTTGTTTATTTTCATTCCAGACGTCTGGAACTGTAATGTTAGTTTTACATTTTATTTTCTGTTTAAATACTCTTGGTTTTCATAGTTACGATACAGTTTATCCGCATAATTTACCAACTGGCTCTTATAGTCTTGCGGCATACGATCATAGTATGTAACAAGTTTTGTTCTATCGTCCATAAGATATTCGGAGATCGGCTTACCTTGTGCTTCTGAGTATATTTGTTGGTTTTGATTAAATTTTATATGTTTGTTATTATCTTTTCTACCATTTGACTTAACAACTAATATAATTCCTATTATTAGTGGTATAAAGTATATCATTAGTGTAGCAGGTGATACATTAGTTCCGTAAGAAGCAGCCATACCAAGTATATTTAATCCCCAAAGTAAACCAATTGAATTAATTATTATTAGTAGTATCCCTAAAATCTTCATAAATATTTTCATATTTTATATTTCCTCTCTATTTGTCACATTTTAACATTTTTTTACAGTTTGTTAAACCTGCAATATAATCTATTGAGACATTATAATACTTTGCAAGGTTTACGATTACATCAAAAGGTGGAGTTCTTTCTCCAGTTTCATATCTAATGTAAGAATTTTTAGAAATATAGGCAATTTTGGCACATTCTATTTGTGACAAGTCTGCATCTTCTCTTAAATCTCGTAATCTTGTATACATTTTTAAAATCTCCTTTGTATAATTATAACAAAATACCCCGTATGGGGTTGACATAATACCCCATATGGAGTATACTGTTAATGTACCCCATATGGGGTATTTTATCAATAGATAATTTCAAAGAAAGGAGAGCAAGCCATGATAGGAAATGTAATAGGCGTAAAGCCCGTAAAGTTCACCAACAGGGAAACAGGTGAAGTAATAGAGGGGACGAGATTATATGTAATAGCTGATGACATGGATTGTTTCGGAAAGTCCTGTGAGCAAATCTGGGTAGGCTCTGGAACTCCGCTTGAAAAAAAGCTGTCTGCATATCTTGACGACCCCGAAAAGCTTCTCGGTCTGGACGTTGATTTCAGCTTCAAATCAAACTCTAAGAAAGTTGCACAGTTTGAAGTAATCGAAAATTCCTCCAAGAAAGCAGGTTAATCTCATGCCAATGATTGAAAATGAAGATAACTATTATTATGACTTCTACGGACTGGAAGAACGTGTGTCGAGCATTGGAACGCAGGTCTCGGAAGTCCACGAAGATGTAAGGATAGTTGAAACCCAGATATCGGAACTTGTGTCGGTGCAGTCGGAACAGTTTTCGGAATTGATATCCGTGCAATCCGAGCAAGTTTCCGAAATCGTGTCGGTAATGAGCGATAATGCCGCAATCAATGCAGATATACGCAAGCGGATAGATGTTGAAATAATATTGCTGTTTGCTGTAATTGCCGTCGTTGGTATCGTGTGCGGCTTCGTCGCTTCGTTAACTTGGAGGTCAGGCAAGCATGGATAGCGTATTATTGGAAGAAATAGTAAAAACAGCTTTCATTGTATTTTTCATCGGCTTGTGCCTCGGATTATTTTTCGGTATTCTCAGCCGCGCATTATCAGCGGTTGCGGGTATAATAAAAAATTTAATAAGTTAGGAGGTTTTAGCATGAATGTAAAGGAAAAAGCTAAAAATGCCGTTATGACTGTAAAGAGAAAGGCTCTTCCCGTTATTGCTTCGGCTTCAGTTGCAATGTCAACGGTTGCTGTTAATGCATTTGCGGCTGATGAAACTGGTGCAACAGATATTTATCAGACAATTGCGGATTCGTTTAAGTCTGGTGCTTCTGCTATGTCTGTTGGTATCGGTCTTATCCTTGGTGGAGTTATTCCTATTCTCATCGGCATTGTCGGTGTTTATTCTGCGATCGGCGCGGGCAAAAAGATTCTTACTAAGCTTACGAGCTAAACCGTTTACGCACAAGGACGTAAACGCTACAGGGTGGAGGATAGATATATCTTTCACCCTTAGTTTTTAGGAGATGATATGAATGTTTGAATTTATACTTGGGTTTGTCCTTGGTCTCGTGATCAGGCGCGGCGGTCATGCATGGAAAAGGTGGCGTGATAGAGAATGATACAGTTATGGAGCGGAACACCTGGAAGCGGCAAGAGCTTGCACGTTGCCCATGAGATCAGAGAAGATTTGCGGTTACCGTTCGGTAAGGGAAAGTACGTTATAAGCACTTGCTACATAGATACGACATATTGTTTCATGAATTTTTTGCAGGAACTTGTTTTCATCGTTTCCCGCGGGAAAATTCATCTGTATAATGACGATCCCAGAGCGGAGCGTTTTCATTATGTTCCGATCGAGGAAATAACTCCGAAATATCTGTATGAGTTTGCTGCAAAATATCATGTCTACGGCAAAGAACACCAGACAACGCTTGTACTTGATGAATGCGTTGCGATATTCTCCCCGACAGTGTTGTCGGAAAATATAAAGCGTTGGAATGAATGGGACGAATTTTTCCGTAAGCACAGACATCTTGGCTATAACGTTATAATCATACCGCAGAGTAAAAGGCTCATCAGCCGCAAGGTTATTGAGTATTGCGAGTTTGAGGTAAAGCACTATAACCGTAAACATCAAGGAATATTCGGTTGGCTGCTGTCTCTTGTTTGCGGCGGAAGCTTGTTTTCATATTCCACTTGTTGGAGAGGTACAAAGGATAAGCCGCTGGAACAGAAATTCTTTACATACCGTCGACTGTTTGGGGAAATGTATAACAGTTACTCCATGTTCGATGAAACGCTAAAGCCATATAAGGAAATCGAACGCAAACGGCTTATGCAGGAACTTTGTACAAAGCTAACCGAAAGGAGGATACAGCTTGAACACGGTTAAAAAGGTAATAGCTTTTGCTGTAGTTATTTTTGTAACATTCCGTCTTATTGTTATAAGCGTTTCGGCTTCATTCGCTGCTCCTTTCATAGCCTCTGAGGAGATTACAACATTGCTTGAAACAGCTTTAATAGGCAGTGGCTTATATACCGAATCAGAGTTAGAGGGAAAAAGTTACCTTGAATTGAACGACCTCTTGAAAGACGGTGTAAACATCGGTCAGATCAATCCAAAAACAAAATATTATACAGACCCCATATCTGGATTGCAGTTTGATCTAATGGATTTGCTTAATAAGCCCGAAGTACAAGCTGGAATTGGTGTTTCAAATGCTGTTGTAAACAATGTTGTCGGTAATGCTGTTAATGATTGGTTTAGCAGTATGCAGGCAAAAGGCGAGGAACTTTACGATTTTATAAATCCTACATACAACATACCTATAGATATGCAAGGCAGAGGCGGCGCATATAAAATTCCGTTTTCAAATTATGGTAACGGAAAAATAGACGGTTATGAGATTTATCTTTTCGATTATGCCGAAATTGTTGATGGTGGCGGTTATATTTATTATAGATTTCATAATGTTCACCGTGATGTTTACCATCTTGATGGTTCTTTCTGGTTTACAAGAGGTGATAATACTTTTGTCACTCACGAGCCCAAGGACGTCGAAGAAAGATATGGCGATTGGCGTTTTGAGGACGGAACAAAATTTGATACAGATGACGAAGCTATACCAGTAATAGGCGAAGCGGACGGCGTGCAGATAACGCCTGATATGCTTAATCCCGACGGTACTGTCACGATAGACGGAACGACGTATTACCCTAAAGATTTTATCGACTTGGATAAATTCAAAGACACTGCTATAATTGATTTGCTTAACCAGATTTTGAAAGCACTTGAAAACACTCCTGTTATAGCTGAACAGGATAAACCGATTGTTGATGTTGATAATATAGAAGTTACTGTTCCCGAAGAATTATCTGATTTCGCAGTTCCTATAGGTATAGCAAATATTTTTCCGTTTTGCTTGCCTTGGGATTTTGTAAGGGGAATAAAAACACTTGTCGCAAAACCCGAAGTTCCTGTATTTAAAACAGAAATTGACTTAACCGATTTTTGCGGGTTTGACTTAGGCGTTATACCTTTTGAGATTTCTTTAGAGAAATGGGAACCAGCTGTTATTATTGTCAGGTGGTTTTTTCTGCTTATGTTTATTATTGCTTTAATTATTTTAACTCCTAAAATTTGTAAGGGGGCAGGGTAATGGATTTTTTGAATGCTATCGGTGAAACTTTATCGGGTCTTGGAAATAAGCTTATTGAAATTCTTCCTAAGTCTCCTTTTTACTATTTTGATGCTAATCCAGAGGTTAAACAAGTTCTTCGTTATTTGAATTGGTTTATCCCGATTGATACTATGCTTTCAATTACTGAGGGTTGGCTAACTGCAATTGCTTTATATTATGTATATCAGGCTATTTTACGTTGGGCTAAAATTATTGAATAAAATTTTTGTGAGAAACCGTAGCGAAGCGGAGGAGAGGCTCACAAAAATTTTATCAATAATTTTTTCCAAAAGAAAGGTTGTGTATTATTATGATGGATTTTTTCAGAATGTTAAACTCATTTTTTTATGGTGAGCATTGGTACATATATTGGGGTATCGTTGCATTAATTTTTGCTTTTGTCATTGCTGTACGTTTGCCGAGCTTCATCAGATCAATAAAGGAAGCAAAGAAACGAGGTAAAAAGTAATGAAAATAAATGTTAATAAAATTTTTGAAATGAATTTGAGCGAATTGACATTTGAACAGTTTGCCATTGCTATGATTTTCTGTATTCTTTGTGCTGCATTGGTAATTATTTTTGTTAGTGCGCTTTGTGAACTTTTAAAATTAATTGTTGACTTGGGATTTTATCTTTTCGGTAAAAACAAACGTCTTGGCGGCTGGTGGTTCAAACATGATTTATGTGCTTACATAGGAAGATTAAAACATCAGACCATAAAAGCCCCGACTGAAAAGGCATATTATTTGTATTATAACCGTTTGGTTGGTGCGGCTGAGGCGTTGTTAGCATTTGGACTTATTGACAATAAGCTTTTTTTAAAGTTTACTGTGAAAGGTATTCCCAGTTATTATGATTTGGAAAAGGAGCGTGAAGCCAATGAAAACAAATCAACCTAAGAGCGTCCAGAAGTCCATACGTATAAGTGAGGACGTAGCGAAGTACATAGAGAAGCAGGACGGAAACGGCTTCAACGAAAAGCTGTGTAACATGGTGTTGTACTGCATGGAGCATGAAGCCGATATCAATAAAAAAGTTGCTTCCGCAGAAAAACGACTTGAATTTGTTGATAAACAGATCAGTGAAAAGCACAAGCTGCTTGAACAACTTGAATCTATATCACGTTTTGTAAGCTCTTGTCTGCGTGTAATTCAATAGATCTTCGATCTGAGCTGCAGCTCGAGCCGAAATGAGTTACAAATAAAATGTAATTCACTTTCGCTGCAGCTGCGGCGCGATCGGAACGCCTTAAGGAAATTTTTGAATTACAAAATAAATGTAACTCAAAACTTATTCCGGGAAAATCGATTTCCCGGGACAAATGAGTTACAAAAAAATTGCCTTGAAAAATGCGGGGATTTTTTCGCCCGGGGCAGAGCTGTAACACGCCCCACCAAATTGTTTTTGATAGGGTAGGGAAGTCCCGCAGAATAGGGAAAAAGTCTTTAAAAATCTTTGTAGGAATTTTTAAAATTCCTACGGAAAACGGTGGTTTATGGATAGCAAGTTTTTATCAAGATACAAGATATTTTCGGAGCTTACCGAGGAAAAGGCAGTAGAATGGTTTGATTACAGTCCTCATAAGTTTATCAATCACATTGATACGCTGTATTATGTGATATATCCCGCAGTCGAGGAATGGCGGAAAAGCGAAATGAAGCTAAGCTTCTGCGGATTTCTTCGCAGTACCAAGGAAGCTGCCGAGAGCTGCGGCGATCCTCAGAACGTATTTGAAGATATTGCGGAGGGGATAGAGGTAAAACCGTTCTTTGGGTTCGGGTTCTACGCGCTGCACTTCGGGAAACAGGATTTCTTTGATGTGTTCGTTGCGGAAAGTCCTCCAAATAAGGACACTCCGCCCGTGTTTGTTCAGCTGCGAAGCAATTACCTTTGGACAAAGGGTGCTAAAGAATCCTTTGATGAGTCGGTCGATATTATAGGACGTATCCTCGACAGCTTCGGAATAAAGATCAACCGCATACAAGAAAACCGCATAGATTACGCATATCACACAAACTACATTCAGGACTTGCTGAACTTTTTTCCAGAACAGCATTTAAAGAATATGCAGATATCAGAGTTTGAACGCTGGCATAAAGAGGGATATTTTTTTGATGATGATGTGTTCTCTGATTACTTCACTCTCGGCAGACGTAAAAGCAACAATGTTTTCATTAGGTGCTACAACAAGTCCAAAGAGGTTATAGAGCTTGGCTATAAGCAGTTTTTTGTAAATGTGTGGTATGACTGCGGCATGATAAGTCAGTACGATAAGTTCTTGCTTGAAAAAGCTTTTGTATACGGAAAATACGACGCTGTACAGAAAGCACGGTGTTCTTGGTATATGTGCTATGGCGAGAATCCTGCCATAAAGCTTGAAATTCTACAGCTTAACGAAAATCCCGATACCCCTGCACGCAGCTATAAGAAGCTCGCCGATCAGCTCGTACCCGATCTGACTGTTGTTTGTAACTTTGAGTTTCAGACAAAACGCAAGTACTATGACAGGCTTGATATACCGCTGATTACAACGGAAACAGGCGCAAAAAAGGGGATTTACAATATTTTTGAATGTTACCAGACAATACTCGACAAGCTGACGTGCAGCGGAGACTATGAGAAAAACGGCTGTATCAAGTTTATTAAGTATAAAGGGGATTGGGGAGAGGTGCAGCGGCTTAAACGTCCGATCGCGAGCTGGTGGAAGCTCCTGCAGAACTGCAAGCCCTATGAACTTGGCAGCGATCTTAACTTTGATATCCTGCGGAAGTATCAAATCGCGCTCGATGCCGAACGGCGTAAAAACTGCGCTTTGTCTGGAATAGCTTCAAATGTTGCATACTACAAAAAAGCTAAAGACACGCCATTTGAAAATGATCTGTATGATCTGGTCGCAAGTCTGAACGATAACGATCTGAGGTACTACAATCGGAATAAGATCAAAAAGCATAATGAACTTAAAAAGAGAGGTATGATAGTTGATGACTAAACATTGTAAGGATATGTTGGAGGGTACTGTTGAAATAATCGGTGTAGATACTCCTGCGCCCAAAGGAAAAAAGAAATCCTCGTCAAAAGAAACGAAAAAGAACTTTGAAACGCTTATGCAGCCGTGCGGTGTTCTGGAAGCTGACTTCGCATTGCAGCAGCAGTTTAAAGAGTATTCCTGCAAGCAGCTTGAAACGGTTACTAACCGAATTATTCAGTGTGTTTACAATGTTACCTCGAATTTCCTTGAAATAGGTTTTCGGCTTTATGAATGCGAACATTACAAATATTATGCCGAAGCAGGCTATGACAGCGTTTGTGATTACGCTATGTCAGAGCTGGGATTTAAGAAATCCTCTACACGTAATTTTATAAGGGTTTATGAACGGTTCTGCGATCACGATATTGTTAAGAAAGCTCTACGATCGGAAAAATACGGCATTGGACGTGGAAATTATATTATTCTGCAGCAATACAAGAATTTTTCCTACAGTCAGCTTACAGAGTTGCTTTCCTTGTCTGACGTTCAGATCAAGGCGATATCTCCAACGCCAGAAGATACTGTTAAGGATATCCGGAGCAAAAAGCAGGAGTTTTACGAAGCAGCGGAAAAATGGCTGCATGATTCGATCATTGAAGCTGTTGGAGGCAAGCTCGGCTTTAAGAAGCAAATTTACGAACACTACGAGGAAAACAAGTCTGTCGGCAAGCTCGCAACTTTCATAAAAGCTGAGATGATGAAGATAAAAAGCGGCGGCATTATTTTTGATGACGGCAGCTACTGTAGGTTTAATTTTTCGAGAGTAACTTTTTTCCACAGGTTGTATTATCCAGAAGATAAGGTCATGAGATGGTACGACGTAGCCGAAAAGGTTGTAGAGTACATAAATGATGAGACATTTTTGTCTGAACAGATTCATATTGACGAGATCGCGGAGGAGCTTGCAGAGGAAATAACGGTTACTGCACCGAAAAATGCCGTTGAGCGTTCCGATGAGCAGCGACCGTATAAGATTGAACTATATAAAGACGATATTGACATCATATTGAAAAGCCTTAGAGCTGCCAACGTTCCGCAGGATACCTACGAGAGAATATACGAAACTATCGGAAAGGCTGATATAAATTGAAGCAGAAAGAGATTTTTATGGCATACATAAACAACAACCGCGACAAACTGCAGGAGGACGTGCGGCAGCTTCAGCAGCGGTTGAGGTACCGGAACGCTGACGCGGTTGACTGCTTGGAGCTTTCATTGGCTCTGGAACGTCTGAACGCTTTTGAGGATTTTGCAAAGTCTGCAATGGCAATACTTAAACTGTCCGTGCCTGATCCAGTAACACAAGAAAGTGTTTAAAACCATTAAGGCAGACTGGGTAAACCTTTGTATATGCGGGTTAGAGCCTGTTTGGGTCTCTTTAAAAGCTATATCTAATTTCGCTAAATAGGAATTTCGCGATAATCGCGGCTAGCGATTTCGCGATAATTCTTATTTAGCGAAGCGGGGCGGTCAAGCCCCGCCCCACTGCACAGCAAGCCCAGACACAGTGGGGTGGGGCTTGGTCGCCACGCGGTAATTAACGCGGAGCGGTTGACCCCCGGACGGATATGCAAACATGGTCGGGAACTCAGCGCTCCCCCTCCCTTTAGGGAGGGGGCGGGGGGGGTAGGATAGTCACACGCCATGTGACCTGTCCCGCGCCTCTACTTGACAATGTATCATATCTCTGTATTTCATCATGAAAGTCACAGTCAAACGCTATGGAACGGTCTACAAGCTGACCTACTTCAAGTCCTCCGGAAACAGTCAAGGGGGCTTTCTGGCAGATCCGCAGTCCGAACAGGAAAAGGAACTCTGTAACCTCGCTAGGGCGCGCTCCAGTATTCGGGAGTTGGCTCTCTGTAATCCTTGGGAGTACTTCGTTACCCTCACGCTGAACCCAGACAAGCAGGATAGGTTCAGTCTGGACGGCTTCGTCCGTGACCTTGGGGTCTGGATAGGGAACTACAACAAGAAGTACGGTGTCCACTTGAAGTACCTCCTTGTCCCGGAACAGCACAAGAACGGCGCGTGGCATATGCACGGGCTACTGCATGATGTGTCCCCGCAGTCTGTGACACGCAACAGTCATGGCTATCTGGATATGCCGTACTATGCGAACAGGTTCGGCTTCATCTCGCTTGACCCTATCAGAAACCAGAACAAATGTTCTAGTTACATCACGAAGTATGTAACCAAGGATACGGGCAAGGGGGTAGCTGTGAGTAAGCACCTGTTCTATCATTCCCGCGGCTTGGAAAAGGCTGAAGAAATGGCGGTCTGGGACGTGGCTAGCCTGCCCATAGAGGCGTGGCAGAATGACTATGTGGGAATTGAGTGGGCAGACAATGACGAGGCTCTGAGCGCGCTCGTAGAGCGTCTGGAGATATTGGGTTGACATTTGTCAGACTGTGAACTGGAGGGGGAATATGAAAACAGGGTGGATTTCTGATGATGTCATGGGACATCTACTGGCGGCTCTTACGCCGCCGAACAGGCTCGCGTGTGAGATGTCTCTCCGCTACGGTATGCGGATAGGTGACGTTCTCGCGCTTAAAACAGACCAATTACGAAAGGGGAAGTTAAGCTATCGTGAACAGAAAACAGGAAAACGGCGGGTCGTCAATGTTTCCCGCAAGTTCCGAGATATCCTGCTCAGTCAGGCGGGACGGGTCTATGTCTTTGAACACCGTACAGACCCATATAGACCACGAACCAGACAAGCAGTCTGGAAAGACCTCAAACGGGTCGCTCGAATATTTCGTCTCGGAGACGTGTCCGTGCATAGCTGTCGCAAGGGCTACGCCGTTCGGGCTTACCGCCAATGTGGAGATATCGAGAAAGTTAAGCGACTTCTGAACCACTCGGACGAAGCCGTAACTGTACTCTATGCTATGGCTGACGTACTCTCGAAACGTGTGGAAAAACATTTCACCAAATTTTCACAAAAGTATCACATTGATAACACGTAGACCGTGTAGGCTAATAATTGCTGAGTAAACCGACAAGGTTACAAGAGGGAGCAGAACTGTGTAGATCCACATCTGCTCTTTTTTGGTATCTGGTCGATTTCCCTCGCAACAACAGCCCGCGCGGCGCATGAGCGCGTGCCCCGCTTCCACATGGTGGATATCGTTAGGGGCACACCTTGGCGGGCGAAGCTTTAGCCGCGGCTTTGCCGTGGCGTGAGCGAAGCCGCCCCCGCCGCGATTTCAGCGGCGGTCATAGCCCCGCAGGGGCTATCCTCGGAGGCGCGCCGCGCCGACCCCCGCGCGATTTCAGCGCGGGTTATACTACGCAATCTTACGGAAAGGAGCACAGTAAGGGGGGAAACCGCGGGAGCGTTAATTTCGCTAAATAAAAGTTTTGCGAAATTAGAACAGTTTTTAAAACAGGGGCGTTATGCCCCTGTTTGGTTTTATGTCTCGGTTTTAAGGTACTGAATAATAGATTTGTGTACCGCATTGTCAAGAAATTCTTTTGTGAACTGCGGAAACTTTTTGCCGTACTTGTCATAAAGCTGTCTGACTGTCGTTGACGTTCTGTAACCTTGACAATAGTTACTTATAGCAGTATCATATATGTCACGCTTAGCGTTAACAAGTTTGTTCTGTTGTACAGCTTTAGCAAAATCTGTTGAAGATTTCGGAACAAAGTTACCTTTTTCAGCAGAATAAAATACGCCTTTTTCGCGTTGCTTAAAACATATATTCTCATGACCGCATATTTTACAAGAAAAGAATTTATACCGTCCGCAAGAATTGTTAGATGTTGCTGTACAGTCTGGGGCTTCATTAAAATGTTCGTAAACATCAGAAATGCAACGGATTTTTCCTTTGTCAATGTATGAAAACGCGCATACAAAATTACCGCAAGCCATTATTAATCACTATCCCCTGTTTTATGATTATTCCAATAATTGGATTTAACATCAAGAAAACGCAATACATTCTTATCGCTGAAATATCCCATTTCCGAACCAAAATGAACAGCACCTATAAGTTGGTTATAATAGAGATAATAGGCTTTTTCTGTAGGAGCGTTCATTACTTTGTTTACGTAAACGTCCTATATAACGTAAAATACGCATATAAAACGGAAAGTCGAAATTATACTTGTCCTTATGTATAAAATATGTTATCAAATTAAGAATAAATCTAAAAAGTTCACAAAGAGACAGACCAATTAAAACAAGAACAAATGAAGCTATTAAAAAGCTCATAAATTGATTTACAGTTAAATCACTTAAATGTGATTCCCAAATTTGCTCAAAATTCATTTTCATTATCTCCTTTTTCACATTCTGATTTTTTTTCATCAATAAAAGCTAAAATCAAAATATAAACACCACATGCTGCCAAAGATATAGCTAAACAACCAATTGCAAAAATATTCATGTAAATAACCTCACTTAATAATATTATTATCAATTTGCAAAAAAACCGAAATATCCTTGCAAACCTGTTTCATTGTTTCATACCGTACAAGAGCGTTTTGAAGCTCATAGCTGTCGTTAACGTCAATACGCCGAAATCTAACACGCTGTTGCAAAATTCTGACCTCTTCCTCTGTAGCTGTAATTTGTGAATTAAAATATCTGGCAATAAGTTCCTTTTCATTTAATCTCATTAAAATTCACCTCTTGAAAGCCCTTGCTTGCGAGACGTTCTACACGTTCATATGTATTATAGCACTCGCGGAGTTCGTCATCATGGACGAAACAGAAAATTTTATTAAACAGCTTTTTTTCTAATGTGCCGTCGTCTTTAAGAATAGGCTTATATATAGTGCAGACAGTAAAACAACCTAAAAAAGTATGAGGTTCACAAAGGTATGTAGTTTGTTCTCTGAGAGGTTTCGCCAGACGTGTAAACACCTGCGAAGTTCCCATAATAACCTTGTGCTTTTTACGCTCCTGCGTTATTTCTTGAAGCATATCAACTGGAAAATTCTTACTTTCATTACTACTGAACCAGTTTTGTGTCTCGTCAAGAAAATCTATCTGACCTATTTCGTCGTTATGTACGTTTATAAGCTGTTTCCAGTGGGTTATTTGACCATGCTGAAAGCTTATAGAAATATTGGAACGAATTTTAATAAGCGGATACTGCTGTAACCACATTCTCATAAGATAGATAGCTGTAATGGTTTTTCCCGAACCCTGCGGACCGCATACCATATACAAGCCATGATACGGCATACTATCAGGGTTTCGTTGAAAAAAATCGCGGGCTTTAGCTTTTGGCAAATCATAGAAAAATTTTACCAAGAGATTACGTTTTTTGTATTCACTTTTTCGCTTGCGCTTAGGAAGTTTGTAGCCTTTAGCAAGCATTACAATAATATTGATTATAAATATTATTGTAAAAAGAGCGATAACGCAAAGAAACGAAATAAGGATATATTTAAGAATATCAGTAAGCAACATAATAAAAACTCCTTTTTGAAAGTTAACTTGCAATTATTTTTTAAAGTGAAGATAAACAGCATATGCTATGCGAAAGGCTGTAAGCGAGAGGATAAAAGTAATAAGCGGTAAATAGACACGATAAGGCATTAACCAACCGACGAACTGAAAAATATTTCCGATACCGTCATATACGACATCAGGAATATCGAAGCCGTTAACATCAGGCAAACCGTCAATTGCATTAAGTGAAAAATTGTATAAACTATCTAACAATTTATCAATCATTCATTATCACCGCCGTTAATATAAGATGGGATTTTTCTGTATGTATGATAGGCATATGTAATGTAAATAAATACTGCTATAATGCACTGAACCAAAGGCAGAATGTCTTTATAGTAATCAAGATTTACAGAATATGAATTACCGCCGTAAGTAAAATTAATTTCGGGACTATCAAAACTATTACTGTAAGAATTGAATATATAAGTTACAAAATCGCTTAAATCATGAATAAATGAAAATTTACCCATAAAACGAAGCTTTAAAACTTCCATTTTGTTATTATAAAGTTCATCATCTATAGTAAAATCATCAACAGTTAATTGATTATCTATTATCTTTTTTAATTGTTCGGCAATTGTTTCTACTTTTTCCCCGTCATCATAAACAAGGGAATCTTTTAAACTTTCTAAGGTTTCAAGCAATTCTGAATTATCTGTATTTTCAAGCTTAATAGCTTCTATAGCTGTTAAAATCTGAGAAAGCAGAGAATTATCGTTATCACTGTCAAGAGTACCGAGCCTTGCGTAAATAGCATTTAAAAGCCCATCAATACTGGATAAATCGGGTTCTTTCAGTTCCATTTCATTAAGCAGTTTTTTCAAGAGTTCTTCAAGCTCCCTTTCGGAAGCTTGTGAGAAATCATAGTCGGATATTGTTTCAAACTCATCATCTGTGTCAGCTTGTGTTCCGTCATTTGCATAACGCCAATCGCCATATCTTTTTTCACCATCTTTAGGCTCGTGAGTGACAATATTATTATCACCTCTTGTAAACCAAAATGAACCATCAAGACGGTAAATATCACGGTGGACATTGTAAAACCTATAATAGATATAACCTCCACCGTCAACTATTTCTACATAATCGCAACGATATATCTCATAACCGTCTATTTTTCCGTTTCCATAATTCGAGAAAGGTATTCTATATCCTGCTCCCCTGCCTTGGAAATCAAAAACAGGCTCATTGTTCAATTTTGTGTAACTGTCAAAAAAATTTGATACATAATCATCAATATATTCACGGGCGACATCTCCGTACTTTTGTACAGTATTTCCGATTTTCTGAGAGACTGCATTGAATGTATTACTTGCGTTTAATGCTCCTGCTTGTAATACGCCGCCTACAGTATTGTTAGTAACAAATTCGTCTGTTACAGCTTGCGACTGCTGCTGAAATTCGCTATAGCTGATTTTGCCATCTTTGTACTTTGCTATCAAGTACGACTGAGCGGCATAGTATTCTTGATTTGTCATTATTGGTTCGCTGTCAGCAAAAGCGGGAAAAGAAGCAAAAGCAAAAGTTATTACAGCTGTAGAAACGGCTACAGCAATTATTTTTTGTAAGTTAACTTTCAATTTCATTTCTTTTCACCGCCGATACTGGAAAGTATGATTATCAGAAGTATTATAAGGAAACCCGAAACAAGTACGCTTGCTACTGAATGTTCTTGTACAACAGGATACATAAAGCCATAGTTAGGATAAATAGGATACATCATTATGAAATCACCCCTTATAAAAGCGCAGGGCGCAGATGATTAGTCCGCGCCCTTTAGAAAGATTAGTGCATAGAACTGCGGAGGAAACGCATACCGAGCTTCATGCCGCCGACACAGCAGAGAACGGTAATAGCGGGCGTGATAAAAGGCTGCGCTTTGTTGAGAATATCAGCCGTGTCCACCGTTATAGAGTTGAGGAGAGTATTATCGGCGTCAACAGCAAATGCGTTAACGGCAGACATACCAACGCCCATAAGAGTAGCAGAGCCGACAACTGCGCCACGTTCAACAGCCTTATAAATCTTACTGTTGGAAACCTTATCCGCAATAGCAGAAACCTTGCTTTTAACATTCGTAATGTTCATGACATTACCTCCTTTAAAAATTTATGTAAACGGTTGTAAAGACCGTTAACACCTAAATTAAACAGAAAAAGCACTCTTTAAAAACTTAACTCCGATAATAACACCTAAAATGCCAAAAAAAGAAAGTGAATTAGCATTGCAAAATTCAAAAACAGAAGTAACAAAAGAATTATTGTCAAATGCTATTGAATATGAAATACTGTTTATAATTTCATCATACATTATAATTCACCTCTTTAAACAGATATAAGGTGTGTTATCCAAGAAAAAAACTTCCAAACAAAAATAGTAATTATACCAGTTGCTATAAAGCCGATAGAAGAATTTAGAACAGTGAATTCAGTGTCAAGCCTTGTGTCAATCAATTCAAGACGAGAAGAAATTTCCTGCAATGCCGTATAATCTTCGTTATATGTAAGAGATGACTTAATATCGACGAGAAGCGTTTCTATGTCATTGTCCCCTGCTTCACCATTGCCGAAGCTGTCGATAACGTTAATTAACTCTTGTGATATAACTTCACCGTCACCATCACTGTCGAAAATACTTTTAAGTAAATCGGCTATTTCGGTTATGGTTATAACAGTTTCAATGACTTCCATTACTTCACCGCCTTTTTGAAAGTTAACTTACAAAATAGTTAATACTTGAAATCGGATTCATATTTTAATCTGCGTGTCGTTCCCTCTACCTTATATTCAAACTGATTAACGTTGCCAAAATCGGTCATGCCGTAGAATATTTCGGGTTCACGTTTTAAGTTTTTGCTTGACCAGTAGAAACGACCGAAAATTTTGTCATTTCCTTTAGTGATGTATTTTGTTATGTAATAGCTTAGTGCGTTAATGTTTCCGTCAATCGGAATTGCTGTGCAAAATCCAAATTTTTCCTGCCAGTCTGTTATGTTATAAATTATCTTTCCGTTGTGTCTGTGTCCGCTGTCTGAAAGCTTTAAGTCGCCCGACATTAAAGCGTGTAAATGGATACGACCGCTTTTGTGGTATTCGGGTATTGCAACGTATTTGAAATTTTGACGTTGAACTCCATTTCTAAGCCAATTTTTTATGACTGTTTTAACGGCTTCAACATTAAAGCTGTCTACCTTTTCGGGGTTAAATGTAAGGGTGACAAAATAATCGAAATTGTTACATAAAACGATATCTTGTATCTTGTCTTTTGCACGTTTTAAACTATCAGCCCTCACTTCGTCAGTTACACCCGACTTCCCTACTGTTACAGTTTTACGAGGAGACAGAGGGTTTTCGTCTGACTTATTTTCTTTCGGTTTTCGCTCCGTTGGCGTATCATTGAAAATCCTCTGGTTACAGTAAATAGTGTTAGTAGAGCCGTCGGGATAAACTTTACACTTGACGTTCCACTTCATGGGGCGCATTCCCCTTTGAGCACTTTTTGTGGTTAATATCGAGTAGCCACAAAAGCGTTATTTTCGGCTGTCGCCGTGCGCCCTTTACTTGCCTTTAGTTTCGGCTTTTTCAGCTTCGGCAGGGGTTTTCCAACCCTCGTCAAAGTCGAACTTCAAACCGACGATCTGTTTGTTGTCGTTGAACTGAATGTCGATTTCTGAGCCGACATATGTAATAAGTTCGGACAACTCCATAAGACGACCGACAACGAACGGAAGACGGTCATACTTAATAGATGTGTTTTTAGGGTCAAGCACACGCCAGCCATGGAAATCCTTATCATCACTGGGAGCAATACAATGGAGTTTGATTGAATGATACGGCTTTCCCTCAAATACGCCCTGTTTTTCAACGAGCCCGACTAATTTTGCACGCATAACATTTTCTCCTTATTCAGTTTTTTTACCTGTAATTAGTTTGGTATCAGCCGTAGAGACAGGTAAAAACTACGGCTGTACCATTGACTACGGTTTTAGCCTGCAACCTGAAAGCAGAGGACTTCCTACCTCGCGGGCTACGCTACAGCGATAAGTCTCGTAGCAGACTGAAAGCAGAGTATTTTTACAAGAAGTTGCTTCCATCATCTCACCCCTTGGATTTTTATGTCTTTTCCTTGACACACCTGTTTTTCGTCTCACTTGCTGACGAGTTTTTTAGACTTGTTCTGTCCGTTTTCTTTACCCTCTTTAACTGGAGCAGTTACAGCATTGCTTTAACAGTAGCTTCCCCACTCTATTTGCAGCTTTTTTTCATGTTTTGCGCTAAGCCAATCACGCTAACACTATTTCCTTGCGAGTGGAGTGTTACAAGGTGTCTGCGTTTACCCTTTCGGGTTGGAGACAAGCTGATATGCTCAACTTGTCAGAAGCGGTTATTTATCATTCGTTTTTTCAAGTTTGTAAAGGCGATTTTCAATTTCCTTGATTTTTTTAGGAGTTCCGAAAGTGCCGAATATTGCACGACACAAAAAATACAAACCACAAAAATTACCTAAAGCCATAAAGACTAAAATAGTTGTCTCTTTAAATGTGAACATTAATTTCTCACCGCCTTTAGTTCATAAAAGAACTATCACAATTA
The DNA here is from genome assembly GCA_014799785.1 of Ruminococcus sp. GTDB lineage: Bacteria > Bacillota > Clostridia > Oscillospirales > Ruminococcaceae > RGIG8773. The sequence goes on along the minus strand of JAAVHI010000018.1, from coordinate 19,695 downwards.
CATTATAGTCTATATATCTACTAAAGTCAAGACTTTTTATTTCATTTATGGTATAATCTACTTATTAAACAAAAATTGGAGATGATTTATTGTGAATTTATACAATAGGCTTAAAGATTTAAGAGAAGATATGGATAAAAACCAAACACAAATTGCTGAAATTATAGGTACATCACAATCATACTATGCTCAATACGAAAATGGCAAAAGGCAATTACCATTTGACAGAGTTATAAAATTAGCGAAATATTATGAAGTTTCACTTGATTATATAGCAGGATTAACAAACGATAAAAAAGGACTTACAAAATCACAATTAAGTGAAGATGTAAGCCATTTAGTTAAGTCTTATGAATTATTATCCGAAAAGCGTAAAGGTAAGTTAGAATTGTTTCTACAACAATTAGTTGAAGAACAAGAAAACGAAAATACCCAAATCAAAGATGTAATATAAAACATACGAGGAGGGAATTTTAATGAAACATATTTTTAAATTAATATGGAAAATTTATAACTTATTAGTTAATATTTTCGGACATATATGCGTGTTAGCATTGATAGTAGCATTTGGATATTATCTACATACTAAAAATTTACTGTACTTAGTACTATTAAGCATAATAGGAATACTTATTTTAATTTTAGTAATATTATGTATTAACGCAAGTATAGCAAAGAGAAAGCTTAAAGCAGTAACATTTGATACAAACAATTTGGAAAAATCAGCTAAAAAGCTAAATGAAAATATTAAAAAATGATAAACTCCGACAGGCTGTTAAAGCTTGTCGGAGTTATTTTTTTAATATTCAACATCAATCATATTAAGAGGTTCAAGCTGTTTTACAAGTTTTTCCAAAGCATCACAATTTTTATTTGTGGCAAACCTTGTTATTTGGGCTTCCTCTTTTATGTCGGCTATGTCCTCTTTGATGTCAGATATGTCATTTTCAATTTTATCAAGACGTTCATTTGTTTGTTTCTGACCCTCAATAAGCTGTAGCAACATCTCTTCCGTTGTCATTATGTAACACTCTCCTTGCCCTATCTTTGGTTTTATTATACATCACTTGTATCCGTTTGTCAATAGTCAATAAAAGCACGTTCACGCCGTTGCTTTCCGTCTGGAAAATTTCACAAACTGTTCACCGACTCCACCCTTGACAGCATGAACCCAGAGCCGTGTTTGGGGGCTGACTGGGGGCAGACCCCAGCAAGCACGACCGCCCAGAGGGCGGACGTGCTTCGCAAGGGGTCAGCCCCACAGGGTCTGAACAGTGTAACACGGCTCTACCTACTGTCAAGGGTGCTTCGGCGAACACCTTGTGAATTTTTCCAGACTACAAGCAAGGGTGAGAAGCCCGCTGTTTTCGGCGTTTACCCTTAATTGTATCCCCTTTTATTGGTCGGTATCCTCTGGGAGTGTCTCGGTCAATGCAGGGGTTGCGGACACGTCTATTCCCTGCGATATGCAGTAAGACAGGCAGGAGCAGACGAAGTTATTTAGGCTCATGCCTTGGCTATCGGCATAGGCTTTTAGGCGGTCTCGTTCGCCTTTTTTGACATCTATTGCTAAACGCTCATAGGATTTAGCATTATATTTTCTATTAGCTTTATATCTTGCTTCTGAAATATTCATGTAATCACAACCTTTCAAAGCCATTATAGCATAGTACAAGTACATTTGTCAAGTACTCGTACAAGTACACAAAATATTAACAAAAGTACCAGTACAAGTACATATAATTGTTACACAAACATAATTATTTTGTACTCGTACTGGTGTATAATAATATTGTAAGGAAAACACAAGAGGACACAATGCAACAACGATTGAAAGTTAACTTTCAATGGCAAATACCTTGATGTAACAGCGGTTAGGCATACCGATATCAGCCACTAAAAGAAAGGAAGTGAAAAGGTTGAAAGCTACATATAGGGCAAAATTTAACGCCTTACGTGCTATGAATGATGGGTACGTATTCATAACAATAAGGCGTAGAAATGAAGCTGTTTCCGTTTGGTTAGAAGATATAATAGAAACACCAAACGGAGACAAAGTTAAAGAGTACGGAGACCCAAGCAAATACTGTCGAAAAGAAAAAGCTTGCATGACGTTCCGTGAACTGATGAACTACTAAGGAAAATCTTGTGTTTTCCCTACTCTATTATAGCAGGGAGTGAATGAAATGTCAAGACCTAACAGAAAGGTTAGTACCATGCAGGATTTGCAAATCATTATGCAGGGTATGTTCAGCAGGATTAACGAACATTTTTTCGGGAACGAGTTGGAAAAAGTTGTTATTACCTTTGAAGCAGGATACAAAAAGGGCGCTTACGGTTGGATACATACCGTTAAGGACTGGAAGCAGGGACAGGCAGAGCGGTACAACATCAATATTTCCGCTGACTATCTCGACAGAAGCAAGGAGCAGATAATTTCCACGCTGATACATGAAATGTGTCATCTGTACGCATTGCAGAAAGAAATCAAGGATACGAGCCGTTCGGGTATCTATCATAACAAGAAATTCAAGGAGATTGCAGAAAATCACGGGTTGAATGTTCTTGAAGCTGATAAAATCGGATGGAGCGTTACAAGCTTAAAGCCCGAAACGGTTGAATGGCTGAAAGATAACTGCAATTTCGGGGAAATAACGATATACAAGAAAAAACCCCTTGTAGCTGATAAAGTAGCTGCACCGAAGCAGTCAAGCAGAAAATACGTGTGTCCTTGCTGTGGGCTTATTGTAAGGGCTACGAAAGAATGTTCTATAAAATGCATGGACTGTAACGAGAAAATGAAAATTGAAAGTTAACTTGCAAAAGCTGTCCTATCGGCTTGACGGGGAGAAAGGTTGATACTATGAAAGTTTTGGCAATGGTGCATTCTCTAAAGGATTTAGCAGAGGTAGAAATTATCGAACATAAGGACAATAACAATGTTATCGCAGAATACAACGGTCAGAAATGCACGGCTATATTCAATCCTTTTGTAGGAAGATACTACGTTGATGACATTTACGGAAAAATTGAAAGTTAACTTTCAAAGCTGACCTATCGGCTATACGGGGAGAAAGGAAAGAAATAATATGAGAAAAGATATATTATTAAAAAATTGGTGTAAAAAAATAAGGTACTACGACGAGTACGAAATAAAAATAGGTGCAATGCTTAGTTATGACGGCGAAGAAATTGTATTGGAATGTTTCGCAGATTTATATGCAGACGGAGAATTAGAAGAAACCCACGTTTTAGACCTTATAACAGAAAGAATAGACATAGAAAGCCGCTTTAAAATTTTAGACGGTATAGAAAAAATGCCAAAAAATATGAAACGAAAAGCAAAAAACTTTTATGAATATTTCAAGAAGTGCGACACGTTTAAAAACAATATAAGTTTTAATGAAGAAATAATATTTGTTTAATAATATACAAAAAGCTGTCCTATCGGCATCACGGGGAGAAAGGATATTATTATGTATTCCGATATAATAAACAAAGCAATAGACTTGATATGTAAAGGATTTGAAGAAGATGATGTTATGAATTACGTTTCTAGAAACATTGAAAGAAATCCATACATTTTCAAAGCTGTTTGGCAGGAAATTTTATTCAGACTTGAATTTATTGAATAATAAAAATTGAAAGTTAACTTGCAAGAATTAACTCCCCTACCCTATAGGTGTTAATGGTAAATTATTAAAAGTTTTGCGAAATTAAAACACTTTATGACAGTGCAGCAACTTTGATTTGTAGATCAACCGAGTGAAATATCCTTGTCATTGCGTTTTCTGTGAGTACTATGAATATTGATAACTTCATCAAAAAGATTTTCAGCTTATTGTACTTGTTGTCGATGTTTTTCACGTTTTCTCCTGTGTTCAGCTTTTAAAAGCAATGATTATTTCTGTTTGAATTTGAGCTAATTCTGACCGTTTCAGAGCCACGTCTGTATTAAGCTAACTTTTGGTATACTGTAGATTAATATTGTCTTGTTGAATTGCCCCCGTTGAATTTTTCATATACCTTGTTGCCTATCTCGTTAATTTTTTCTTATTTGGAAATATATTCCTCTTTCCCCCAAATGCCATCTTTAAACTTGTCGGTAACGGTGTGAATTATTTCCAAATTCCCCGTTTCTCTGTAAAAATCAAGATTATTTTTGCAGTAGATTTCATAATATACGTTGAGTGAGTATTTTTTGTTGGTTACGGTCATATTTTATTCTGTCAAATTCATCTCTTTCAGGCTCTGTATTGCCTTACTCGGACAGTAAAAACTCATACTCAAACTGCTTACCATGCCTGCTTATCCTAATTGATTATACGCTTACCGTTTATAGGTTTTGTCTGCCTGTTACTCTGTTTGTTGTCTACAATAGACTGCATATAGCTTTCTAAGGTTATCTGATGTTTTTTCTACGTCCCTTGTTGTAGTCCGCTATGGCTTTCACCAAGTACACCTGCGTAAATATCACGTAAGCTCAACAAATCAGATTTGTCTATTACCTCGCCTTGATTATATCAGACCTCAAATTCAGAATTTCCTCGCTTGTCGTACAAGTCTATATGATTTTCGTGCTTGCATAAATCTTCATTGCGAAGTAAAGTTCACCGCAGCGTAACCTTATATTCTGTAGCAAATACTATGATTTTTTAGATTTTTCCCATCGATGTATATTCCGTCCCAACTGACACACTTGCACGGAAGCAGACGCATTACGCCGTTGATTGACGTATTCAAGGATTTTACACAGTTCAATTTAGAGCATACAGAGGATTGTAGCTCTTAACAAGAAATCTCACATAGCTACTGAAATCCTTATGTTTCTTATGAAGAATAGCTTTATACAAAACAGTCATATAAAAAAGTTGAAAATTATAAAAAAATATGCTATAATAAATAAAAATAATTAAAGGAGATAATTATTATATGTTTAAAAAAATTTTCTCTTCATTTTTGTGTATGGCTGTAATGTTTATTTTCCTAACTGCTGTGTTTTCTACAAATCATGCCGGATATGCCGCAGCTAAGACTAATATTTATGAAACGCCATATTACTACTATCAGCTAAATGATAACGCTAAGACGGCGTATAAAGCTTTAAAAAATGCTGTGCTTAATTGTGATGAAAGCGTCAAGCTTAGTTATGACTGCAACATTGACCAAAAAGACTTTGAACAAATTGCAGAACTTTTGATATTTCATGACCCTATGACGTTTAATTTAAAAGATATTGAAGTTTCAACTTATAATAACTCAATACGGTTTAAATTGGCATATAGGTATAACAAGGACACTTACGATAAAATGACCGCGGATTATAAACATGAAGCTGAAAAAATCTTGTCAAATATTACGGACGATATGTCGATATACAAAAAAATAAGAATGATTCATGACGGTATTATTAACAGTGCGGTGTATGATCTGAACAGCGATGCCAACGACACAATTTACGGTACACTTGTGAATAAAAAAGGAAAATGCGACGGATACTCCAAAAGCTTTAGTTACATATGCGGTCAGGCAGGAATACGCACTATAACGGTCGTCGGCGATGATAAAATGGATAATTCCAATTCTATGCATATGTGGAACAAGGTTTACTACAACAAAAAATGGTATAACGTTGATGTTACATGGGACGACCCCGTAGGCGACCTTAAAGATAATTTGCAGTACGACTTTTTTATGGTAAGCGATAATGACTTAAAAAACACGCATTCAGAGAACAATTTCAGCTTTGATGTGCCTGCGGCTGATGACGATTCAAAGAATTATTTCACAGTTAACAAAAAATATGCCGAGGATTTTGATTCAGGAAAGGAAATGCTGAAAAAGGGTCTTATATCTGCGGCAGATAAGAAGAAAGCCCGTGTTTCTTTAAAATGCTCCTCTGAAGAGGTGTATAAAGAAATGAAAGACTATATTATGAACTCACAAAAGGTTTCCGGTCTTATTAACAGTGTTAATAAAAATGCCAAAAACACTTTGATCTCCGGAATTTATTCATACAAATTTAATGATAATCAGCATATTGTCAATCTTTATGTATTCTACGAAAATTCGGATTTGGATGACTATTTTATAAATACTGATAAAATAAGCGAATATAATTTAAAGGCCTTAGCAAAATTTGGCATAGAATAAAAATTAATGTATTTTGAACAAAAAGTGAAAATATTGCAAATTCTAAAATTTCCCTTGACAACCGAACAGCATTGTGATATAATAATTTATGTTGTTCGGGGTGTGGCGCAGATTGGTAGCGCGCTACCTTGGGGTGGTAGAGGCCGTGGGTTCAAGTCCCGTCACTCCGACCATACAGTTGAAATCCCACGCTTTAAGAGCGTGGGATTTTTTTATACTATTATAATAAGTAAGAAAGAAGTGCTGTTATGAAATACGTTGTTTTGCTTTGCGACGGTATGGCTGACTACCCTCTTGAGGAGCTTGGCGGAGAAACTCCTATGAGCAAATCTGTCACTCCCAATATGGATATGCTGGCTAAGGATTCGGTTATCGGACTTGTCAAGACAGTTGCCGACGGTATGAAACCAGGTTCCGACGTAGCTAACCTTTCTGTTCTTGGATACGACCCTGCTGTGTGCTACACGGGACGCTCCCCTCTTGAAGCGGGCTCTATCGGAATAGATATGCTTCCCGACGACGTTTCTTTCAGGTGCAATCTTGTTACCGTTTCAGATGAAGAAAACTTTGAAGAAAGAACTCTTGTGGACTACTGCGCAGATGATATTTCCACTGCAGAAGCCGAGGAGCTTGTAAAGTTCCTCGCTTCACACTTTGATAATGATGAGTTTAAGCTTTACAGCGGAGTAAGCTATCGCCACTGTCTGATCTGGCACGGCGGTACGCTTGAAGTAGGTACTCTTACCCCTCCCCACGACATCACGGGACGCAAGGTTACGGACTATATCCCCTCTCACAAAAATGCTGAAAAGCTTTTTGCCATGATGAAGAAAAGCTATGATCTGCTGAAAGATCACCCTGTCAATAAGGCAAGAGAAGCCCGCGGACTTCGTCCCGCAAACTGTATCTGGCTTTGGGGCGAGGGCGTAAGGGCTGAACTGGAGAATTTCTATGAGTGCTACGGTCTGAAAGGCTCTATGATATCTGCGGTAGACCTGCTTAAAGGTATCGGCAAGTTTGCGGGTATGAACGTTGTGAACGTTGACGGTGCAACGGGCTACATTGACACAAACTTCAAGGGAAAAGCCGAAGCCGCTCTCAAAGAGCTTGCAAACAGTCAGGACTTTGTGTATATCCACGTAGAAGCTCCGGACGAGTGCGGTCACAGACACGAAATCGAGAATAAGGTCAAGTCTATAGAAATTATTGACAAGGAAATTCTCGGAACGATCCTCCCCGAGCTTAACAAATATGACGATTTCAAAATTATGATCTTACCCGATCACCCTACTCCCCTTTCGCTGAAAACCCACACAAACGATGCTGTTCCGTTTATGATCTACACCAAGAGCGTCAAAGCCGACGGCAAGCCTGTATTTACCGAAAAAACCGCTGCCGAAACCGGCTTGTACATTGAAAAAGGTCCGTCCATCATGAGGTACTTTATTGATCTGCACAAGTAATACGAAAAACATTGTATTCAAAAAATACCGTAAAAAACAGGAGTATCTGCCGCAAAAGCAGATACTCCTGTTTACATAATAGGCACTGTTACTGATCGGAACAATTGCAGTTATTGCCGTTGCTGTTGTTATTGTTATTGCTGTTACTGTTACTGTTGCTGATGTCGGTTCCGCAGCTGCAATTAAAAGGATTGCTTCCGCTGGGCTGAGGGAAAAACTGTTCCGTGGGGAAGTCGATCCTGTCGAATACGTCGCAGGGAGCTTCAGACGATGCAACCTGACCCGAGCAGTCCTTGCAGGGTATGCAGTAATCATACGCAGGCACGATAAGCGAAACGGGACGTGAGAGCTGTATGATAGAGAACAGACCGAGAGATACGGCAAGAACTCTGTCAAACTGAGGGCGATTGTGGTCGCATGGAGGGCAGCAGCCGGGTCCCGGAGGAGGCGGAGGAGGCGGAGGGCAATGTCCGGGCTTATTTCCGCGGGGAACGCATATGAACTTTGCGTCCAGAGCCACAGGGTCAACAACGTGGATCGTTGCCTTGGGCATACCCGCATTGCTGATGCTTCCGCAGAAGTTTCCGTCGCAGGGCTCAAGCGGCAATGTGTTTATGAAATCGTCCTCGCTGGTGAATACCTTGGAATTTCCCTCGCCGCCGTAGAGGATCACCCTCTTGTTCCACATTGCCGTACCGCAGAGAATAGTTCCGGACTGGGGCTGGCAGAACGTTTTGGTGAAAGCCTCGGCAGTGATCTTGAATCTGTAAGTAATGTCGACCGAGTAATAACCCGACTTGAAAGGAACGGAATCAACCGAGATACAGGTTGCTTCGACCTCTACACAGCGAGTTCTTACTATGTTCATTTCGTCCGTGATTTCCGGAGAGTCTTCGCTCAGCGTTACAGGCAGCTCGTAAATGCAGTCTCTGTCCGAGCAGCTGTCGAAAACACGCTGAACTTCAATGCAAACCGCTTCCTTGAAGCAGTTGTTTTTATCGCTCATATAAATCCTCCTATGAAAAAATTAAAGTATTAAAACTTCAATATATACTATTCACAGGGAGGGAAAAAAGTTACAATATCAGGTGTTTTTATCTGTCTGGTGGAATTCTTTAAGGTTGCCTATCTTCTCGTTGCGCTCGTCCAGCACCTTTTCGACGTCTGTCCATTCAAGTCCTTGGTTGACCGCAAGCACCATTACGTGGTACAAAAGGTCGTTTATTTCGTTCATAAGCTCGTCGTTATCGCCGTTTTTTGCGGCAATAATGGTCTCGGAAGCTTCCTCGCCGATTTTTTTGCAGATCTTGTCAACACCCTTTTCAAAAAGGTAGCAGGTGTATGACTTTTCGGGAGCTTCCCCCTTGTCGAATGCCGCCTTGCGGGCTTTGATTACCTCAAAAATTTCGTGGTATACTGTCATTTTTTAACAATCCTTTCTTTAATTATCATTATATCCATGTTTACGTGTACAAAGCTTTTCTTTCCATTTGGTTTCAGCGGCAACAGCCATTTCCTGCGTAATGCTTTTAGGTAAAAGCTGTAAAATGGAATATTGAAACTTTTTATACAACTGTGGATTTTCTTTTAAAACATCTTTCAGACGTTCATTACCGCCATGCTTTGTTTTTGCATAATTACTCCACCTGCCTAAAAGACCGTCTGTCCAGCCGTATGACGAGCCAACATAGAGCTTGCCGTCTGCGGTATTAGTAATTACATAAATAGCATTTATTGCCGAAAGAGCATTTATCCAATCGGCATACACGCTTGGCATAAGTACAATTTCACTTAATTTATCAAAGGTCAACTTAACATTTTCATATGATGTAAAGCTTTCGATATTTCGCTGTTGTTCCTTTAATATTTCAATAATAGGCAGGTCGGATTTGCGGAGATGCCAATTTATCGTTCCCCTGCCCCAGTCAATAATTATTCTCCCGTTGTACTGACAGAACTCGCTGCACTCTTCAATATTATATATTAAATATTCTTCAAAGTCTGTATCGGGATACCCTTCGGGAATATCAAAATCTTTTACATCGGTTGTTCCTGTAATTACATAGCAGCTGCAAAATAATGCAGTAGTACCATTGCCGCTTTCAAACACAAACAAATAATCGCCTATTTCGGCAAAATTCTTTTTTTGCAAGCGCGTGTAAATATCCATCCAACCTTTTTCTTTGCATACTGCACATTTTTTATGTGATAGAGCGTGCCTTATCATATGAACTCTTTTTTTATCAATATTAGCCTTGTCAATTAAATCGCCGAACATCAATTCCATACATCAACGTCCTTTCTCGTTTAAATTTATCAGCTTCATACTGTCCATATCCAGCTCACGGTAGTAACAGTTGTTTGCAACCCCGTTAAAGCTTGTATGACAGATATTTCCTTTGTCGGGCGTGACCTGATACACAAGAGAATTCTGCTCGCAGTTCACGAAAATGCGGTTCACCGTAAAGGTGTTCCCCGATTCTGCGCCCTTGAACCACAGCTTGTTTCGGGACGTGCTCCACAGCACAAGCTTTTTTTTGCGTATGGTTTCCGCAAGAGCCTCCTCATTTGTGTAGGCAATAAGAATTACCTCCTTTGTTATAATATTCTGGACGGCNACGGGGATTACCTTGTTTTCTCCCGNCATACCGCTGATTTTNTTCCAGTCAAGCATNAGCTTNTCTGTTTCTTCTATCATTCCCATTTTAATTCTCCTTTGATTTTAATAAGCAATAAATTATTACAGCCTGCTGAACTTCAAGCAAATGCTTTTTAAATTCNTACCCGACAAAATATTCCGAATNAATAACATCATCNGACACCTCTTCTCCCCTGTAAAAAGGCGGACAAGGATTTAACACTGCGCCTTTATTTGCCATATCCATGATTTCCTTTGTAACACGACAATTTCCGAAATCGCCGACAATATCGGACGGCAGAGAATCGGTACATATAATATCTTTGCCCTTGACAGCCTCTCTGATATTGCAGTATGTTTTCAAGCCGTCAATTTCATACCCTTTTGCACAGCAATGCTCCAGTTCAAATCCCATAACATCGGCGGCTTCTTTCCAAGCAAGACCTATGTTTCCGTTTTTGCCGCAGAACAGATATTTGTCTTTTGTAAAATCGTCTCTGATTTTTGAAAGCGCGTACATATCGGACAAAATTTCACATGGGTGATTTATGTCTGTCATGGCATTGATAACGGGAACAGCAGAGTATTTTGCAAGTGCTTCAAGCACGCTGATATTTTTATGTCTTGCAATTATAACGTCAGCCCAGTTATTTAAGTAGCCGCACACATCTTTCAAGTCCTCTTTTTTATCCAGAGTTTCCGTAGGAAACAATATCGGCTGTCCGCCTAACAAATATATACCTTTTTCAAAAGTAACTCTTGTTCTGATACTTGAATTTGGAAAAAACATAACAACGCTTTTTCCTTTTAAAAAATCCGTATACTTTCCGTTAATCAGCTCGTCGGCAATGGAAAAAATATTGTATATATCTTCTTTTTTGCAATTNGTTAATTTTATTAAGTTCATATAAGTATACCTCCTTTATTATTCGCTTTTTTGTAATTTCCGCAGCAAATAAATCCCCAAGCCNAACGAAAATCCGCCGAGAACAATAAAGAACCCCCAAATCANATTCCAGTAAGAAGCNGATATGTCAAACATTTTCAATATAAGCTCGTGCCAGAATTCCCAACCGGTTATAATTGCAAACAGGTCAAACAGAACATACCCGCCGCCGAAAAAATATATCCACCGCCACCAAAAATTGTTCCGCAGATTTTTCAGAAACGTCACTATTCCGCATATGCAAAGTCCTGCAAGAATTCCCATAAGCACATAATAAAATGCGCCCCTGTTTTCCATAATTCCAAGCCAGAAATCAGCATAGGATTTTCTGTCGATAAGTCCCCAAATTCTATGTAAATGAAATACTCCGAAAAATATAAATACCCACGGTTCAAANGCTTTTATCTTTTTCATTTTTGCACCTTTTTCCGACAAATCANAATTCAGATAAATAACTGCCATGTACTGCTGTCAAACCTTGAATTGACAAAATCCGATTTTTTTAGTACAGATTTATTCTTATCNAATGCCGATTTNACAATTTCTTTTGTAGTATCAACAACATTTTCGGACGCTAACAATTTGTCAATCGGCATAAATATTGCTTCATCATTCTCGCAATTATCGGAAACAGGCACGCCCTCTACATATTCGGCAGAGAATATACACCAAACTTCTTGTGTAGTAAACCTTACCGCTATCAAATCATTAGCTTNAACGGTTACGCCTGTTTCTTCAAAAACTTCTCTTTCGGCGGTTGTCTGCGGCATTTCACCGTCCTCGCTGAAGCCTCCCGGAATCAGATATTTACCCTTTACTGCGCCGTATGTATGTTTAACCAGCAAAACTTCATTATCTTTAATTACAATACAGCTTGCAGACAATTTTCGATTATTTTCCATAATATTCTCCTATATTTCAAATTCTTACAGGAATACCCTTNCCGCGGCANTCCTCCTTGACCTGTCCCACCGTCAGCTCCTTAAAATGGAACAGCGAAGCCGCAAGAGCCGCCGAGCAGTCGGTTTTCTCAAAAGCGTCCGCAAAATCNGAAAGCTTTCCTGCGCCGCCGCTTGCTATCACGGGAATTTTCACCGCGCCGCATACNGCTTTCAGCATGGGAATGTCAAAGCCCTCCCGAACGCCGTCGGTGTCTATGGAATTAAGGCATATCTCCCCNGCGCCCAGCTGTTCGATTTTTTTCACCCANTCNATAAGGTCAAGCTTCATGTCAATTCTGCCGCCGTTGATGTAGACCGTCCACTTGCCGTCGNANACCTTTTTAGCGTCNATTCCCACGCAAATGCACTGGCTGCCGAAAATATCCGCGCCGTCCTTGATAAGCTGGGGATTCTGCACAGCCTGCGAGTTTACGGAAACCTTGTCCGCACCTGCGCGGAGGGTGTCCCGAATATCGTCAACGGTCTTTATTCCGCCGCCCACGGTAAGGGGGACGAACACCTTTTTCGCCGTTTCACGAACAACGTCAAGCATAACTCCCCTGCCCTCGTGGGAAGCGGTTATGTCGTAAAAAACGATTTCGTCCGCGCCCTGCAAATTGTATTCGTAAGCGCACTCAACAGGGTCGCCCACTTCCTTTATTCCCTCAAAATTCACGCCCTTGACGACCTTGCCGTCCCGAACGTCAAGACATGGTATAATTCTTTTTGCAAGCATAATTTTTCTCCTCTCGTTTTATAAGCTGTTTCTGAAATTCGGAAGCTCCAATTCAAAATTTTCTCCGAAATAATTTATCATTCTGCCCGCATTTAAAATGCGGTATTTAGTATCTTCTTCAGTACCGTTACCGTATGTCAGATGTTCAAAAGCGTATAGTGCAACATAGAATTTATAAACTTTCCAGAACTCGCTTGGCGGCGTGCCGAAATATCCGTCTATCTGTCCGTTTGAAAAGCTTTCGCTGTATTCCAACGCCCACAGAAGCCCTCCGAAATCATACCACGGGTCNCCGATATCGTTTCCCGAAAAATCAATTATACCGACGTTTCCCGCTTCGTCCTCAACACAGTTATTCCAATGGAAATCGCCGTGCAGAACGACCTGCGGTCTGTTTTTCATTAAATCAAAATTATCTAAAATATATTGCTCGGCAGATTTACTGCAAGCAAATTCGGCAGTCACACNATGATAATACTCTAAAAATGAAGCAGCCTTTTTTTCAATAATGCCCTGCCAATCGTTATTTGAATTGCTTGGACAGCATGAATGAAGCTTTTGAAGTTCAATACCGACTTTCTTCCCAAGCTGATAATAATTTTTTGAAACGTCTTTCTTGATAATATCCATTATCGGCGTTCCGCTGACCCACGACACAATAGAATAAAATTTGTCGTTCGCCATACCGAACGCAACAGGTTTATGGGTATTTATATCCTTATCGGCATAGGCTTTGAGACGTTCATATTCCTTTTTCTTTTCGGACAAATTTTTCTTATCCCCTACTCGCAGAAGAAAGTATTTTCCGTCTTTTTCAAGCTTGTACTTTTCATCTCCCGAATAGCCCTCNGCTATTTTTTCGATTANTGTNTATGANTTAATATCTTTAATAAANTCAAGNTTTTCCATAATGCTCCTTTTTATTCCGANTATGTTCCNCCCGTGTTTTCTTTNTTGAGAGTACCCTCTGTTTCGATAAGCAGACATTTTACCAANGNTTTGCATACNGGACGGTGCTTTGTGCCNTTTGGGATAATTATAAAATCGCCCTCCCGCAAATGCGTTAAACCGTCCTCAAATTCAATGTCAAATTCGCCCTCNATACAGTAGAACATCTCGTCNGAATTTTCGTGGANATGAAAANCAAGAGTTCTGTCCTCCGCCTGCAAAACATTCAGCATATGATTNTTGAGCNTTCCNACTCTTTTNTATTGAAACAATTCGCTGANTGAATTNGCTTCGTCNTTTAAATTAACGCTTTTAATCATGATTTTTTCCTCATTAAATCTATTTTGATTTTATAATTGAACANTCCGANGTTTTCACAAACCNGATTTTTTCCGCAAGNCTTTTGGAAGCGGCNTTATTGCAATGGCACGCCCATACAGGAGATTTNCCCNCANCAAAAGCNTATTTTATCATCATTTTCGCNNCAGNNGCGGCAAGACCGCGACCGCGATAATTTTCNGAAGTTTCTACGCCGATATCNATTTCGGAACTGCTTACNGCCGCAGAAAATNCCCACGCNGCAACATTTTTNCCGTCCAAAATACAGTANCCTTTTCCATTTTNGAGAAANTTCTCGNAGCTTTCCCAAAAAAGTNAGGGAACTATACCGCCGTGAATTTCNGACAAAAGCTCNGAATTAATTTCTNTTATTTCAAATCCNGACGGCANNGTCGGAATTGCNGGNGATTGGTTTTNCGTATANTCAAACAGNTATCTGCGGTCTATACAAACGCCGTCTTTCGAGCGANAAAANTTTTCCGTCTCTTCGTNGTTGGTCATCAAAATAAANCGTCTTGAATTTGTGTTGTTNCTGTTTNNCATAAGCTCNTACACATCTTCAAGAAAGGCTTNNTCGGGTTTCCCCGCNAGATANGCAAATCCGCAGTAGTGCCAAAATAAAACCGCTTCACAATTGTTTGCTGAATATGTAAAAATATCCCCGCACTGAAAGCCTTGCGAAACGGAAAGAGGATAAACCTTTCCGCAGTCATTATCGGCAGCGTATTGAATAAAATCGGAATATTTTTTATACTCTGTCTTTTGCATATCTTTACTCCAAAGCTTCAATCTAAATTTTTAAGAAACCGCATCTGTAATTTTTCGTCATCATATCCCATTGCTCTGTAAAACTCATGCGCTTCCTTTCGGGAATATCCCGAATTCAGTCTCACCATAGTTATTCCAAGCTCTTTTCCCCAGTTTTCTGCACATGAAATCAATGCCTTACCGATACCCTGTCTCCTATGGTCGTGGGAAACAGCCAAACCAAGTATATTTATCATTGTTTGAAAATAAAGCGTATTATATATTTCCGCATGAATGTAACCGACTACTGTACCGTCGATTTCCGCAGCAAATACTGCTTCACGGCTGACGTCAATATTTTTCAGGCGGTTTAAAACAAACTCCTCGCTGCATTCATAGCCTAAATCATCGGTACATATTCTGCAAATTGCAGACGCGTCGTTTATATCAGCTTTACGCACGTTCATAAAATTGTCTCCTTATTTTACAATATAACTCCGATAAATCAAAATTTGTTGAACTATAATTATTAAACATTTTCAATGATTTCTTTAGCTTCATGAAAGGCTGCTAATTCCTCAATCGCAGTGTCAATACCTTTGTAATCATTAAAATCAGGGTTGAATATATTTCTTTCTTTAATAATAAACTTTTTGGTCCTCCAGTCCATTTTGCAATCTAAATAACCGACAAATTGATTTCCAACAAGAATTGAAAGAGGCCATTTCATTCCTTTTTTCTTGAAATACTCAAAAGAAAATGAATAATCAAAAAATGTTTTAAGCCAAGTTTTGTCTCTTACAATCGTATCCATTGGCGATATAAGCCGGACTTCACATAAGTCCTCTGCTGTTTTCTCATTTAAAAGCTGTATTTTGGAAGAATGGATATAGTAATTTTTACGACCGATTTTATATGAAAGACGTAATATTTTCTTTTCTGATTCCAACTCTTCAAAAACAGGCAGAATATCAGCAGTCTTATATCCGGATATATGAGAAACATGAACCGGGTCGGTTACTCCTAATGAAGCTATTAGTTTTTCAACTACACACTTTATAGCTTGTTGTTCATCAATAGCGTCATTCGTCCAATCGGAAAAGCCTAACTTTTCTTTTAAAATATAAACAGGTTCTCTAAAAGTCCCGGGATTTCTTCCGCAAGTCAAAAGGTCTCCCCTGCGGCATAATCTGTAAAAAGCACGAAATATAGGCAAATTATAGCTTTGGTCGTGTTCCCGCCTATATTTATCCCATTCATAAGATAAATTCAAATTCTCCCAAATTTGATTAGCGGTCAATCCCCCGAACTCTGCTAATCTTTCTTTCAATTCTCTTTCCGCCGCTTGAATTTCAGGACTATCCCCGTCTATAAGCCAGCTTTCATCGGAACTTCCCCATCTCACAATGCCTTTTGTTGCATTCTTGTATAATGAATATTCATCACGCGGTACAAAAAACATATTCCGCTTAAATGTCCATGTTTCAATTACTTTAAATTCCTTATATGCTGCAATATCCAACTGCTCCGCTTTAAAATCATTTTTTCTGTTCCAAAGCATCATATATTGGTTTAAATGTATAGTGGGATTTGGGTCATATTGCAGACCGCAAATGTCTAATACAATATTCTCTATACTGTCAGAGCTTTTCTTTAGTAAGTGCTGACTATCCAAAATAATATTGCGCATAACATTTATATCGTAAATTTTAGTACTCATAAGATACGCCTTTTCTTTTTTGATTAATAATAAAATTTTAGCATTCCCGCATATATATCAGCATTCCATTACCGTAAGGGTCATCTTCTGCTCCGAATTCTTCCTTAACAAAAACATAACCATTCTTTTCAAGAACTCTTACAGAAGCATTATTTCCACGCATAACACGACCATACAAAACGTTAATTCCAAAAGTCGAGACTATAAATTTAGTCATTGCGTTTAATAATTCGGTAGCATAACCTTTTCCGCTGTGCTTTTTGCAAATTGTATAGCCTATTTCAACTTCGTTTGTTTTTTCTTCAACTTCATTTACGCCTGTGTCACCTATCAATTCGCCTGTTTCCTTTAATTCGACAGCTAACACATACGGTAAATGTCCGTCATTTACACAACCAGCATAGAAATTAATTGCACCTTGTGTTTCCTCGATATCAGCATAGCTTTCATTCGGAATCCATTTCTTAACTTCTTCCTCTAAATGATTTTCATACAGACATTGTGCATCTTCGATCTTAAATTTTCTTACTTTCAAATGCTCTGTTTCAAACATATACTCCATAGTTTAATCTCCAAAAATTCCGTTACGATTTATCAAACTAACTCATTTCAACAAAATTTTCAAACCCGTTTCTACGCTTTTTAGTTTTCCAGTCTTAAATTTCCTAAAACATGGATAAAATGAATTATTAAGAACGGAACCGCCGTAACCGTCAATAAAATATTTTTTCTCCAAAGCCCTATAAAAAAGTAAAACAATGGCGGCATAACTACTATAAAAAACATCATTACAAAAATACTTTGATGTCCGCCAAAATAAATGCCCCACCCAATGAAATTCAACAGCAAAACTGCAATTGCCAAAACAAAAAATATCCTCTCTTTACCCTCTGCGGGCAAAAATAAATTTGTATCTTTATTCACGATAAATAGCATAAGGGCTATACACAGCGAGCCGAGAACCTTTTCCAATATTTCAAGGATCGGTGACGATTCCGCCATATTCATGATTGGATTTGTTTGTA
Source organism: Ruminococcus sp. (assembly GCA_014799785.1). Classification (GTDB taxonomy): domain Bacteria; phylum Bacillota; class Clostridia; order Oscillospirales; family Ruminococcaceae; genus RGIG8773. The sequence continues at coordinate 2,039 of JAAVHI010000018.1, read as the reverse complement.
ATTTGAACAACGGCATAACCATATAGGGTATTTCCTGCACAGCAAACAACAGCAAGCCAAATGCCCAAAAGCCAAGATATTGACTTCCGAAAAGCTTGAAAAACTTAAACATAGTTTAACTCCATTATAACAAAATTGACGCCCAGACGGCTATTAACGCATCATATATACCGTGAGCAATCACCAGGGACAATACAGAACAATTTTTGATTTTTAATCTGCATAAGCAGAAAAAAGCTCCTATAAACGCTGTCATTATCATCTGAACAATATTCCCTCCGAACAGATGAAATACACCGAAAAGAACGGAAGAACCAATAACAGCTGCAATTTCATTCCGACTGATTTTTTGGATCCTGTTATAAACAAATCCACGGAATACTAATTCCTCAACAAAACCTATTGCTACAATACAATAGAAAAATTCATATACAAAATGCCATAAATATATGTACCTTTTCCCGTTGTCAACGTATGCTCCGAACCCGGCCAAATGCGGTACTAAAGTTAATACCAGAGACATTGCTATACCGATCAAAACGCCCGTAAGTATCTGATACCCTATCTTATCGGTATTCCAATAATCGGCGATCCTATCCTTGCTGACAATCATTATAATTACAGGAACTAATGCGATCAGCCAGTATGTGACTATCATACATACCATTCTTAACCCCAAAGGCAGCGACATCAATACAAACTGATTGAAAGATATTACGCCGTATACTCCAAGAAAAGCTCCCAAATATCCTATTATCAAAGAAACTAATTCTTTTTTCTTTCCGCTCATAAACTCACCTTGACATTCCCACAAAATTCTTCAGCATTTTCAAACCCGTCTCCCCGCTTTTTTCGGGGTGGAACTGCGCTCCGAAAACGGTATTGCCGTCCGAAACCACAGCCGCAACCTTGCTGCCGTATTCGCAGTAAGCGTATAAATTTTTGTCATCGCAGAAAGCTTTGTAGGAATGTACAAAATAAACGTACTCATTTTCGGAAAGTCCCTCAAACAGCGGACATTTGTGGTTTATTTCAAGCTTGTTCCAGCCCATGTGCGGGATAACAAGACCCTCGTCTGGAATCTTGTCAACATATCCGCCGATAAGTCCCAGACCCGCGCACTCCTCAAATTCATAGCTTTTCTCGAAAAGAAGCTGCATACCGAGACATATGCCAAGGAACGGTTTCTTTTTCGCTTCGGTTTTTATCGTATCAACAAGACCGCTTTCGTTCAGCATTTTCATTGCCCATGGGAACGCTCCCACTCCGGGCAGAATTATGCCGTCGGCGTTTTTTATGTCGTCGGCGGACTTTGTAAGCTTATTTTCGCAGCCGAGATAGTCCAGCGCATTTTTCACGCTGAAAATATTTCCCGCGCCGTAGTCAATTACCGCTATCATCACAGCACTCCCTTTGTGGAAAGAATTTCGCTGCCCGAGACAGCTTTTGCGGCTTTTAACGCATGGGCAGCCGCCTTGAAAAGAGCCTCCGCAATATGGTGATCATTCTTGCCGTACTCGCATTTAAGGTGCAGAGTAACTCCCGCATTAAAGGCAAAGGCACGGAAAAATTCCTCTGTAAGACAGGTATCGAACTCCCCTACCCTGTCGTCGGAAAATTTTGCGTCGAACACCAAAAACGGTCTGCCGCTTATGTCTATGCTTGCAAAACCGAGAGCCTCGTCCATGGGAATAAAAGCTGTGCCGTAACGTGCAATGCCTTTCATATCGCCTATCGCTTCCTTGAAAGCTTTACCGAGAACTATACCAACGTCCTCAACGGTGTGGTGCCCGTCCACCTGCAAATCGCCTACAGCTTTTACGGTAAGACCCATTCCGCCGTGTACCGAAAACGCCGTGAGCATATGGTCGAAAAAGCCTATTCCCGTGGAAATATCTGCGTTTCCACCGTCAAGGTCAAGTTTAATGGTGATGTCGGTCTCCTTGGTTTTTTTGTTTATTTCAGCAGTTATCACACCTGATCTTATTTTTTAATTTCGCGGAGTATTTTATTGAGTGCCTTGATTTCAGATTCATTTT
>JAAVHI010000017.1 GCA_014799785.1 Ruminococcus sp. | reverse complement strand
GAAAACAGTCCGGTGGACTGTTTTCAACGAGCAATACTTTGTTTGGGTTAAAAGCATAGTGCGGTCAACGTTCAGCCATAGTTTGCTCCGTCCAAAACGTCACACTGTGACGTTTTGGAAATTTACTTTGTCGCGCACCGTACAAAGGGGGAGCGGTCGTGTCCGCTCCCCCTCGGAATGACTGTCGTCATTCCTCACCCCTTTCACCGTTTTGAACGATATGCGCCTGCGGGCGCGGGGAAGGGGATTTCGCGCTCTGCGGAGCGCGACCAAAGGCTCCGCCCTCTGGACTTCTGCNAGCTGGGCTCAGCTNGACCAGCTNTAGTCGGCGGCTTCGCCGCCNAANNGNTNCGNNNGNTAGTNNNNTAAATCAAAATTTACCCGNTTATNTCAAANCCCTTTGCTTCCANANGNANAAGNCTGCCGTCGGAGGGACGGGNAAACCGCATTTCNCCGCAGTGCAGAGCCTGTCTTGTAAAAAGATCAAGCCCGCCGCCGTAAAAGTCGTCNCCCGCAAGAGGGTGTCCCACGGAAGAAAAATGCACCCTTATCTGGTGCGTCCGTCCGGTTTCCAGNGAGACCCGTACAAGACAGTGGGTCNCTGTNGCTTTTAATATAGTATACCTNGTAACAGCCCGTTTGCCGTCCNCGCGAACCGCTCTGCGGACAACGGAAGCCTCCGCCCTGCCTATGGGAGCGTCNATAACATANTCNCCCGACGGCTCGGNAAACCATTTTATCAGCGGNTNTTNNNTCTCCCGCGGAATGGGCGTACCCTCGGTNACNGCAAAATAAATCTTGTCAATGTTCCCGTTCAGAACGCTTGCCGCATANGGATTTTTCGCCACGGCGCAAAGTCCCGAGGTGTCCTTGTCAAGCCTGTTTATGGGACGGAACGTCAGNTCGGGATAAAGNGAGGCAAAATAGTTNCCNAGCGTGTCNCCGCGGTGTCCCGCCGACGGGTGGACGGGCATTCCCGCAGGCTTGTCGAAAACGATAAGGNCGCCGTCCTCNTAAACGATNGGAGCGAAAAGCTCNCCGTTTGGCTCGGTGAGACGCTCGTTCGGTATTTTNAGAGAAATAACGTCCCCCGCGTGAACGGTATCNACCGTCCGTATACGGCAGCCGCGGCNGGTAATGCCGTCNGGNACGCGCTTNAGCCTTGCGGTGAGCCGTCTNGACACGCCCCTGCTCCTGAGAAGATCGCCGCAGGACTTCCCCTCGTCGGAAGCNTCNGCGGTAAAATNAACGGTCTGAACGTCAGTCGGCAACAAACGTCACCTGCTTTCCGTCNCGCTCTGCCTTTTTGNCNGCCGTCGGNNTCTCGTCNCCATCTNCCTCTGCGGACAGGATNANCTCGTTNACCGCCGCNGTAAAGACCATCTGCATATAGGGTACGGTAAAGACNGCGGGAAANATAAATATGCAGGCGNAAAGCCATTTTGCNGAGGACAGCGCCGCCTCNGCAAGATAGTCGGTNTTGCCCGCGGAAATGCGGACGCTTTTTTCGACCAGCTCTTTCGGGGAAGCCTCNGGGTCGAGNACAAAAAGGTANGCCGCCGCCGTGAANCGGCAGTTAAAGACAGCCGNCGCGCATATAACGCCTGNGGNCAGCAGCAGTACCGTTACAGCCGCCGCACCGTATGCAGCNCCGTTTCCCGNGGANTGTATCTTATGCACAAGGTACANTCCCANAGCAAGCAGGATCGCAAGGGGAGCGGTAAAGTAAAGCCGTTTGAGGAACAGATAAGCCTCCAGCCTGAAGATCTGTCCNGCCCTTTTCCATGAGCCGTAGCTGCTGAAAAGGCTTCTTGCGTGAACGGAGTTTCCGCGCACCTGCTGGAGCCGATACCATTTNACGCCGTAGCGGAAGGGCTCCGCGATAATAAACAGCATAAGAAGCGCAGCCGCCGTAACGGCAAGANTNACGCCGTCCGTAAGGTCAATGCGGCGGCGNGAGACNTCGGCTATTCCCGTGGTTCTCAGAAANTCAGCCGTCATAAACCAAGCCAGAACGATAGCCGACACGCCGCCCGCGGTGATAAAGAATATCGCCGCGTTTTCTCCCCAGCAGTATCTCATGCGGTANTTGACATTTTGTTTAAGCTCTTTAACAGGTNTCACGTTTTTACTCCTTTGTATCAAGTGTNGAATTATTTCCTGCGCGAACTGATNATGCCGCCGATCTCNTCAAGCGTCGGCGGATAAAGCTGAAGCGGATATCTTGATATTGCCGCCGCAGAGCAGGCGCTTGCAAAGGTCACAAGCTCNTCGTCGGACATACCCTTCAGCAAAGCGTAANCGCAGCCCGCCTTAAAAGAATCTCCCGCGCCGAGGGTGCTTTCGGCTTTAACCTTAAACGGAGAGAACCGTTTCATTTCACCGCCGCGGCGTCCGTAAAAGAAGTCNTTNCCGCCGTTNGTGATAACGGTAAGTCCCCCGCCGTTTTCTTGGAAAANNGGAAAAAGCTCNTCGCGGGTCATGNCGGGATAATTGTTTTGTATGCCCTCGCCCGAAATGACNGAGACCGCCGAGTTCTTGTGTATATAGCTGTCATATTTGCAGTCAATAGTAACATAGGGCTTTCCGTGCTTTACGCAGTATTCCGCGGCAAGGTCGGAATCGTCCCAGAAAAACGCGTCCACNGCCGCGGCNTTGCAGNNGNNTATATCCTCTTCCTTGGGCTTGTTCCAGTGTCTTATTCCCGAANCNTANGCNTCGCTGAAAAATTTNCCGAACGTACCCATAGGAGTGCGTGTGTCTCCCGATATTATCACATAATCTTCGAGACCCTCAAAATNNCNGTCAAAGGTCAGAGAGCTGATATCGACGGTCTTTCCGCTGTAAAATTCCCGCANNAGCGGNNCNACTTTAGAGCCGATATGAGTTCCGTCTATCTTCACAGCCGCTCCGAGCGCAGACAGNACCGTGGCGCANGTTCCCGTTTCTCCGCCGGGAAAGCTNTAGCTTGCCGAAAGCTCGGAATATTCGTCGGGGGTGGGAAANCCTCCCTCNNNCATAAAGCTGTGNGANCCCGCTATCATTCCGTAGCAGTAAACNTCATAATTTTCCATAATAATCTCCTCCGCAGTAATTTCATAAGTCCCNCNAATTCAGCGGGACTTTGGATAATTATACTATTTCTTTATCAAACTGTAGACAAAGTCTACAGTTTGATTCAGCCGTGCNNNGCACGGCTGTGGCGGCAAAGCCGCCGAGAAAGCCGTTCAATACTAATCCTGTCAAAATCTTTGATTTTGACAGCCGCCTTTTAGGCGGCATCAAACTATAGACTTTTGTCTATAGTTTGATTAGTGATTAGTATTATAGACGGAGCAGACNNAAAATAATATTATTTTTGTTGCAATCATAGCATATTTGTTGTATAATTACCTCAGCAAACATCGGGAGATGATATTAATGAGCATTTCAAAGGAGCTTAACGCCCGNCTGCTTGAAAGCGCGGAGGAACAGCGCGTCCATGTGGAATACCGAAGCGAGTACGGATANTACGGCGCTGTGGCNGAGGGGGACGTTGAAGCGGTGAAAAAAGTCCTNGTCCGACCCGACAACGTAAGCCTTTACGAAAACGGCGAGTACGGNATTCTCTCCAAGGACAGGCTGCGGAATATCCGCTATCACTTTGTTGTAGCCGCCGCGCTGATAACCCGCCTGTGCGTGGAAAAGGGTCTGGAGCGGGAGCTTGCCTACACCATGAGCGACCTTTACATCGAGAAAATGGACAGGCTGCAAACCGCGGAAANGGTTCTGTCCCTNTACAACGAAATGCTGCTTGCCTTTACGGGAAAAATGGCTGACCTGCCCAAGCNTGAGGTNTATTCTATCCACGCGGTAAAAGCCATAAACTATATCTGCCGCCACCGCACCGAAAGGATAACNGCGGCTTCGGTNTCGGAGGCTCTCGGNCTGAACAGNAGCTATCTTTCCACACTTTTCAAAAGGGAAACNGGNACGTCNATAAGCGNCTATATCCGCGCCGAAAAGCTTAAAGCGGCGGCGAATATGCTTGTTTTTTCCGANTGCTCCTGCGCCGATATCGCCGGNTATTTCGGGTTTGCTTCACAAAGNCATTTTATCAGGCTTTTCAGGGAGGAGACGGGTCTCACCCCTGCGGAGTACCGNAAGAAAAANTCCCGTTCNCTGTTTTTTCGGGACGCNCNGTAACGTCGGNCGCGGTATCATTCNCCGTCGGCTTCGTTNGCNGGGANTTTTCCCAGTATCTCAAAGGTNTTGCCGTTCTGCCACATCATAGCGGTAACAAGTATCTCGTAGCCCTCTCCCGGTTCGCAGGCGAACTCCATAGGCTTCTTTTTCGGCAGGCCGAAGCAGGACAGCATATTCATAAGTATGCCCGAATGAGTGACCGCTCCCGCGTGGGTGAAGCCCTCCTTCATCATGTCCAGAATCATCAGGTTGAGCGCGGAGTAGCACCTCAGCATCATGCTCCGCAGTGTCTCGCCGTTTGGCGGAGGGTTGTCAAGACCGCCCTTTAGCCATTTTTTGAAGCTGTCCAGATGAACAAGCTCCTCGGCGGGAAGTCCCTCAAATACGCCGAAATCCATTTCCCGCAGGTCGTCAACAATGACGATCTCCCTGTCGGGGAAAATTATCTCCGCCGTCTGGATCGCCCTTTCAAGAGGACTGGAGTATACCCGCTGGACTTTTGGATATTCAAGCTGTTCAAACTTGTCCTGCAAAGCCTCCCTGCCCGCGTCGGAAAGCGGCAGGTCGGTCTTTCCGATGTAGACGCCGTTTTCGTTGGCGTCGGTAAGACCGTGGCGGAAAATGCTTATGTGATAACCTTTCATAAAAAAGCTCCTTTTTTAGATTAGAAAACGAAACTAAAAACGTACAAAAGAAAAGTCCTATATGGAAAAACTCAGCCGCCCGGGACGCGAAATTGCTCCAAATCATGGCAATTTATGCCTGTTTCCGCTGTTTTTTGTGTACAATTACATAAAAACCCGCTAAACATTTATCGACTTTTTTTGCCCGAAGCTATTTACAAATTGTACGCAATACTGTATAATTTACTGTATGTAGAAACAAATTTCAGGAGGTGACACGATGAATTCGGACTTTCCGAGAATTATTACCCTGCTGAGAAAGGAACGCGGCGTAAGTCAGAAAAAAGCCGCTGCCGACCTCGGCATTTCACAGGCTCTGCTCTCCCACTACGAAAAGGGAATAAGAGAGTGCGGTCTGGAATTTCTCGTCAAAACTGCGGATTACTACAATGTGTCCTGCGACTATCTGTTGGGACGATCACCGGAACCTGCGGGAAAAACCATTTCCTACGACGACATACCCGAAGCCGATATGAGCGGAAAAGAGAAGATCGACCCGGGCGGAGTTATGGCTGCGTTCAACAAAAAGCTTGTGGTGAACGCGGTGTCGGTGCTGTTTTCGCTGGTAAAGAAAACAGGCAGTCCAGTGATTTTAAAGGAAGTCTCCGCATATCTCATGCTTGCGGTGTATAAGATGTTCCGCGTGGTGTATTCGGCGAACCCTAAAAACGACAAGAGATTTTTTACAATTGAGGAGATATCCGCAGCAGGTTCTTCCGCCGCCGCAATGGCAATGTGCGAAGCAAACGCTTCTGCCGCCGCAGCTTCGGGCGATGCGGGAGACGAAACTCTTATCACGGCGAACTCGCTTTCCGAGGAATATTCTTCCTCCGCTTCGTCTCTGCTGAACGTGATAAAGAACAGCGAAGCGCGTATGCAGGTGATCATAAATTCCGACAAATAATGTCGGGCCTTTGTGCTTACACTTAACTATAGCATATTTTTTCGGATATTTCAATAGGCAAGTTAAAACAAACGCGGAAATAGTATTAAGGTAAATTTTATTTAACGTAGCACTTAGGCGGCGAAGCCGCCGACATCAGCTGGTCGAGCTGAGCCCAGCTCGCAGAAGTCCAGAGGGCAGAGCCCTTTGGTCGCAGCTGACCGAAGGTCAGTTTGAGCAGAAGCGCGAAACTCCCCTCCCGCGCCCGCAGGCGCATAGCCTCCCAAACGGAGCAGGAGGTGAGAAATGACGACAGTCATTTCGAGGAGGGGCGAACACGACCGCCCCTCCT
>JAAVHI010000016.1 GCA_014799785.1 Ruminococcus sp. | reverse complement strand
TTCCTGAAACTGTTAAAAGGGGGAGCGGTCGTGTCCGCTCCCCCTCGAAATGCTCTCGCATTTCTCACCCCTTTCACCGTTCCGAACGAAAGGGATTTCGCCGCCTGCGGGCGGCGACCAAAGGCTCCGCCTCTGGACTTCGCGAGCTGGGCTCAGCTCGACCAGCTTTAGTCGGCGGCTTTGCCGCCTAAATGTTGTGCCAAATAAAAATTCACCCGCCCCCTTGAGGGGGCATGGACAAATTAATGGTCTGAACATCTTACAGTGGGGGTGACTCAGCCCGCCGGGGCTCCCCGCTAAATCAAAATTTACCGCTTCAACTGACTTTCGTCAAATATACAAAAATTTTATTTTCTATATACAATCCAAGAAAAATGCTGTATAATATTTTTGAAAGAGGTGTAACATCATGAACCAATTTTCGCGCACCGAGCTTCTCTTGGGAAGCAAGGGCATGGAAAAACTGAAAAATTCCCGCGTTGCGGTGTTCGGCATAGGCGGCGTGGGAGGTCACGCGGCTGAGGCTCTTGCCCGCTCGGGAGTAGGCGCGCTTGACCTTATCGACAGCGACGTTATAAGCCTTACCAACATAAACCGTCAGATAATTGCCACTCTCGACAAGGTTGGGCAGTACAAGACCGACGTGATGAAAGAGCGTATCGCTCTCATTAACCCCGAAGCGGAGGTAACGACGTACAGAAAATTTTTCCTGCCCGAAAACTCCGAGGAGTTTGATTTCACGCGGTACGACTATGTAATAGACGCTGTGGACACGGTTTCCGCCAAAATAGAACTGGTAATGAAAGCCCAAGCCGCGGGAATTCCCATAATCTGCTCCATGGGCGCGGGAAACAAGCTTGACCCCGTCGCTTTTGAGGTTGCCGACCTGTACGCCACCTCGGTGTGTCCGCTTGCGCGGGTAATGCGTACCGAGCTGCGGAAAAGGGGCGTGAAAAAGCTTAAAGTCGTGTACTCCAAAGAACCGCCTATAACTCCGCTTCCCTCCGATGAGGAGTGCGGCAAAAGAACCGTCCCCGGAAGCACGGCGTTTGTGCCGTCCGTGGCGGGACTTATCATTGCGGGAGAGGTTATCAAAGATTTGTGCGGAACGGTTATATAAAAAATTTTTGAAAAAATTTTCCCAGAATGAAAAAAATTGCCGTTTTGAATTGTATTCATTATGAAAAATAAATTTTGCCTGCCAATTTTTCACCGAAAAACTTTGAAAGGACTGATCTTTATGACGATCAAAAAGACCCGCAGAAGCATATCAAGGATCGCGGCAGCCGCAGCGGCGGCGGTTATGGCTCTGACGGCTATTCCAGCAATCCCTGCTTCGGCGGCTATCGACCTGAAAAACCTGCCCGTACCCATTGCCGAGGACAAAGGCTCCTCCGCGGCAAAGAAATTCTCCAAAACCGTTCCCGAGCTGTACAGCGTCAAGCACGAAAGCGGCTATTGGGGATACGGCTACAATGTCCTTAGCTGGAAGCCTGTCAGCGGCGCGCTGTACTACAAGGTCTATCGAAAAGAGGAGGGCGGCGCAAACAAGTGCATTGCAAACGTTTTCGACACGGAGTACTACGATGATTGCGATATTTACTACGACAGGGAGTACAAAATAAAGGCTGTGACCTTTACCTACTCCGATGAAAAAATTCTCACAAAGTTTTCCAATGTTGTGGAAGCCAAGGCTGCTAAAAATAGTGAACGGCACTATTACGATTATGTCGGTTCTGACTCCAGCGCGGACGCCGGTGTTTCCGTCGACGCTTCGATTGAAGGCGACGAAGAAACTTTTGACGACGATTATGATTATGAGCCTGCATATGCTCCCGCAGAGGCGATGCCGCCTGAGCCTAACGGTCCAAGCGCCGTCTATATTTCCGCCAACACCGAGGAGTACAGCAAGTCCGAGGAAAGCGGCTACAAAAAGGCTTCGTTAAGCCCTCTCTCCACCTTTTCCGCTGACGTGGACACCGCTTCTTACGCCAATCTGAGACGGCTTATAAACGACGGAGACCGCATTCCCACGGACGCGGTGCGTATCGAGGAAATGCTCAACTACTTCGATTACGATTATCAAAAGCCTGAGGGGAATTCCCGCTTCTCCGTAAGCACGGAGCTTTCCGACTGTCCGTGGAACGACAAGGCTCAGCTTTTGGCGGTGGGTATTCAGGGCATGGATCTTGAAAAAACTCCCGACAGCAATCTGGTATTCCTTATCGACACAAGCGGCTCTATGTATTCTTCCGACAAGCTGGAGCTTGCCTGCAAGTCCATAAGAATGCTGTCCAAGACACTTACTGAAAACGACCGCGTTTCCATCGTTACCTATTCGGGCGAGGAGAGAGTTGTCATTGCGGGTGCAAAGGGAAATCAGGTCAACACCGTAAACGCACTGACCACAATACTTGAAGCGGACGGCGTGACCAACGGCGAAAGCGGCATACAGGCTGCCTACGCCATTGCTGAAAAATACTACATTGAGGGCGGAAACAACCGCATTATCCTCTGCACCGACGGCGATCTGAACGTGGGTATCACCGACGAGGACGAGCTTAAAAAGCTTGTGGAGGAAAAGCGCAGAAGCGGCGTGTATCTGTCGGTAATGGGCTTCGGTACGGGCAATATCAAGGACAATAAAATGGAAACTCTTGCCGACAACGGAAACGGCAGCTACCACTACATAGACTCGGTAAACGAGGCTAAGAAGATATTTAACGAGGAGCGTAACAGCACCCTTTACACCATTGCAAAGGACGTTAAGATTCAGGTTGAGTTCAATCCCAAAAACGTTGAGGGATATCGTCTTATCGGCTACGACAACCGCCGTCTCGCAAACGAGGACTTTACAAATGACGCAAAGGACGCGGGCGAGGTAGGCGCGGGAGGAAGCGTTACCGCGCTGTATGAAATAATTCCCGCGGCGGGAAAGACGGCTTCGGGTCTCAAATATCAGCAGACCACGCCTCAGGCGGCTGTCTCCGACGAGCTGCTTACCGTAAAGGTGCGCTACAAAAATCCCGATAACGGAAAGACTTATCAGACTGCAAAAACAGTCGTAAAGTCGGATTATGCAAAGGAAATGAGCAATCGAATGAAGCTTGCCTGCGCGGTAACGGAGTTCGGGCTTGTCCTCAAGGACAGCGACTATAAGGGAACAGCAAGCATAAACAGCGCTCTCAGGTTTGCAAAAAGCGTTAAGGATCCGGACGTGTACGAAAAGGAGCTTGCAGAGCTTATTGAAAAGTATTTAAAGAATAACAAAACATCGGACTAAACAAAGAGCGGAACGCCCGTCGGGGACGTTCCGCTTTTCAGTTTGGGAATATGAAGATCACTTTTTCGCCGTTTCGGCTTTCGCTTCGGTTTCTTTCTGAGCGGCGGGAATTGGCGAGGGAGGTGGGTTGTTTATGTCGATAGTGTTGTAGTCCACGGTGCGGTGGGAAAGCCGTTTCTTTTTCAGCAGATACGCCACAAAATCGCTGAACATTGCGTATACGACTGCGAATACGGGTACTCCCAAAAGCATTCCCGCAAAGCCGAACAGACCTCCGCCAACGAAGATGGCAAACATTACCCAGAACGGGGAAAGTCCCGTGGAATCGCCGAGTATCTTCGGGCCGAGAATATTTCCGTCCACCTGCTGGAGAATGATAATGAATACCACAAACGGAATGACCTGCTTGGGTGCAGCCATAAGCAGGAGCAGCGCGCTGGGTACGGCTCCGAAGAAGGGCCCGAAAAATGGGATAATATTGGTAACGCCTATGATAACGCTGATAAGCACGGCAAACTCCCAGCCAAAGATCGTCATTACAATAAAGCACGCCATGCCTATTATAAAGGAGTCCATAATTTTTCCCGAAAGAAATCCCGAAAGCGTGGAGTTTGCCCTTGCGGACACGCGCAGGATACTTTTTCCAACATTATTGGGGAAAAGCGCGTAAAGAACCTTCCGAGCCTGAGCGATAAAGGTCTCCTTGCTGATGAGCAGATAGATAGCCACGATAAAGCCGATTATGAAGTCTTTCAGGGCAAGTACAAAATCTATTGCGCCGTCCTTTACCTTTACGGAAATATCTCCCAGCTTCGGGATCAGATTGTTGGCAAATTCGATAAGACGGGGCTGGATAGTTTCCAGCTGATCTTCAAAGGCTTTCACAAGCTCGGGGTAGTCGCCGAGAAACTTGGTGGCAAGAGCTTCCAGCTGTGAGATATAGGCGGGGATATTGTAAAGAATTTCCATAACGCTGTCCCTGACCTGAATTATCAGCAGAGCAAGCAGCAGGGATATTACCGCGATCAGCAGGAACATACTGATGAACACGCTCAGATATCGGCAAAGCTTGGGGTGAGGCTTCTTTTTGCATAAAAGCTTTGTTGAGAGCCGCTCGAAAAATTTCATGATCGGGTTGCAGATATAAGCGATCACAACGCCCCATGTTACGGGAGCGATAACCTTGAAAAATGCTTTTATGTAGCCGCTTATAGTGGGAAAGCAAATGCAGAAAATAACCATGGCAAGGCATATTGCAAAGGTGAAAACGCAGTATGCGGCAATGGTAGTATACTTGCGGTTAAAGTCGATCTTCAAGACAGCACGTCCTTTCGGAGGATAGTTCATAAGCATATTATACACCTTTCCCGAAAAAAAGTAAATGATTTTTATTAAAATTACCGAATTTTTTTAATAAAAAATATCAGAAAGCATATTCGCGTATTTCTGAGGATATATTTTCGGTTTCCCGAAAAGGGGAACGGGGCGCGGGGAATGTTGTTTTTGTCGCTTGTCATTGGAACAAATTTCCTTTGCGTTTGACAGTATGTACCCGACCGTGCCGACCGTCAAAAAGATTATGACCCGCAAAGCTTTTGTTTATACAATGCGGAGGTTTTATTCGGCTTTTTGTCAACATAAAATATTATAAAAATGTTAAAAATAAAAAAAGGTACTTTCTTTTAACAGCACAATATGGTATAATATGTTTATTCTTAATATGACATATGACCGCTGCGAAATTTCTGTGCGGCGGGTGAGTGATAGCTTTAATGTAAAAAAGCTTCGGGGGCTGAAGCAGAGTATGCGGTTCCGAAACGCTTTTCGGAGGATACATATATCTGCGGTCTTTGCGGCTGTAATCTGTAATGATAAATTTCTGAAACCTTTTTGGTTTACTGTAATTATTGGAGGGCTTTATGACTAACGGTCAGAATTTTACAGGGGCAAAAAGAAACGCGCTTGAAAAATACTTCGGGCGGCTCAACGATATGCAGAAAAAAGCGGTCTTTACCGTTAACGGACCCGTCCTTGTGCTTGCGGGCGCGGGCAGCGGAAAGACCTCGGTGCTGGTGAACCGCATTGCAAATATGGTAACATTCGGCAACGCCTATAACGACGTGAACGTTCCCGCTTCGGTCAGCGATGAGGATATCGCGTTTCTGGAGGCTTATGACGGCAGCCGCGACGAGGCTGTTGTCTCGCGTCTTGCGGACATTATTGCCGTCGACAGAGTTATTCCGTGGAATATTCTGGCGATAACCTTTACCAACAAGGCGGCGGGGGAGCTTAAAGAGAGACTTGCTTCCATGCTGGGAAACGACGCTGACAGCATCCGCGCGGCGACCTTTCACTCTGCCTGCGTTCGGATACTCCGCAAGGAGATCGAGAAGCTTGGGTACTATACTTCAAGCTTTACCATCTACGACAGCGACGACAGCCAGCGTCTGCTGAAAAGCTGCTACGACCCGCTCGATCTGTCCGATAAGGCATTTCCGCCGAGAATGGTTCTGGGAATGATCTCCTCGGCTAAGGATAAGCTGATAGATCCTGACGGTTTCGAGAACGAAGCCAAGGGCGATTACCGCAAAATGGGAATCGCAAAGCTCTACAGGCTGTACCAGACACGCCTGAGGGACGCAAACGCGCTGGATTTCGACGATATAATCCGCCTTACGGTGGAGCTTTTCGAGAAAGAGCCTGACGTGCTGAGCCATTACCGCAATCTTTATAAATACGTTATGGTGGACGAGTATCAGGACACCAATCAGGCGCAGTTCAGGCTTGTCTCCCTGCTTGCGGAGGGACACCGAAATCTCTGCGTTGTGGGCGACGACGACCAGTCCATCTACAAGTTCCGCGGGGCGACGATAGAGAACATACTCGGCTTCGAGGAGCAGTTTGAAAATGCCGCAGTGATACGTCTCGAACAGAATTACCGCTCCACACAGAATATACTTAACGCCGCAAACTCGGTAATAGCAAACAATATGGGACGGAAAGAGAAAAGCCTGTGGACGTCCGCGGGAGACGGCGCAAAGGTCACCGTATACAAGTCGGGCGACGAATCTGCCGAGTCGGAGTATGTGGCGGGCGAGATACTTTCCGCAGTTGACAGAGGCGCAAGCTACAGCGATTTTGCCGTGCTGTACCGTATGAACGCCCAGTCCAACAGCCTTGAACGGACGTTTACCCGCAACGGTATCCCCTATAGGGTCATCGGCGGCATGAGGTTCTACGACCGCAGGGAAATAAAGGACATGACCTCCTATCTTGCGGTGCTGAACAACAACAGGGATATGCTGCGGTTCAAAAGGATCGTCAACGAGCCCAAGCGGAGCATCGGCGATGCTACCGTTTCAATGATAGAACAGATTTCGGGCGACCTGAACATCTCACCCATAGACGTTATGCGGGACAGCGCCAACTATCCGCTGCTGTCAAAGAAAAGCGCGGCTCTGGTCAAGGCGGCGGATATGTTCACCTATCTTGCCGACTTTGCGGAAACTCACTCCCTGAGTGAGCTTCTGGACGAGCTGCTTGATAAAACCGGTTACGCAAACGCCATGAAGGCTCTGGGAGACGAGGGCATAGGCAGACTGGAAAATATCAGCGAGCTTAAAACCACCATGACCCAGTACGAAGAGGCAAACGGCGAAGATGCAAGCCTTTCGGGATTTCTGGAGGAGATAAGCCTTTACACCGACCTTGACAAGCTTGACAGCGACGACAACGCGGTGTCTATGATGACAATGCACAGCGCAAAGGGACTGGAGTTCCCCACGGTGTTTATCGTGGGCGCGGAAGAGGGCATATTCCCCGGTACGCGCAGCATGGATACCCAAGAGGACATGGAGGAGGAGCGCAGGCTTGCCTATGTGGCGATAACCCGCGCCAAGGAAAAGCTTTTCATCACTCACGCCAAGCAGAGAATGCTGTTCGGCTTTACAAACAGAAATCTGGTTTCCAGATTTGTAAAGGAGATCGGCAAGGACTACGTTGAAAAGATAGACAGTACGGTACGCGACGAAAGTGCGGACGAGGTTATAGTCCAGAGCGCGCCCAAGTACAGCCTGAGAAGCGAGCTTGCCAACAGAAAGGCGGAGCAGAGCAAAAAGAGCGTCAACGCGGATTTCTCCGTTGGAGAGCGGGTCAAGCACAACGTTTTCGGCGAGGGCACGGTTATTTCGGTAAAGAAGATCAGCAACGACGCTATGCTTGAAGTTGCGTTCGACAGTGTGGGTACGAAAAAGCTTATGGCTAATTTCGCCAAGATAACAAAAATATGATATCTAAAGGAGACGTATGGCGCGTCTCCTTTTTTCTGTTATTTTCGCAAAATATTTTCCCTTTGTTTTCCTGCCGTATTGATTTTGAGCAGATTTTATGGTAAAATGTATATACTGTCAACAGTGCGCGTCAAATCCAATATGCGCGCATAATTCAGATACGGAGGTTTTTATTATGGCTTGCTTTAATCTTGCTGCTGTTTTCACCGACCACATGGTTTTGCAGAGAAACAAAAATATCAACATCTGGGGCTGCGCTTACACCGCCACAGACGTTACCGTTGAGCTTTGCGGGAAGTCCGTTACAGCCCGTGCCGAAAGCGGAAAATGGAAAGCTGTTCTCCCGCCAATGGAAGCTGGAGGCCCATACGAGCTTAAGGTTACCGACAACAGCGGCGGGGAGATTGTCCTGCACGACGTTATGATAGGCGAAGTTTGGCTTGCGGGCGGTCAGTCCAACATGGAGCTGGAACTCCAGAACGCCCTTAACGGCAAAGAGGTTCTGAAAAATATCAAGGACGTGAACGTGCGGTTCTACTATACCCAGAAA
The DNA here is from genome assembly GCA_014799785.1 of Ruminococcus sp. Lineage (GTDB taxonomy): Bacteria > Bacillota > Clostridia > Oscillospirales > Ruminococcaceae > RGIG8773. Next base: position 38,791 of record JAAVHI010000016.1, on the reverse strand, counting down.
ATCGCCTACATAGATGATTATTTCAACTTTGCCGAGCGGAACAGCTGCTGGAGCATTGCCGCTCCCGACACTGCGGCTAATTATTCCGCGGTGGGATACTATTTTGCACGCCGTCTTGCCGCCGAGCTTGGAGTTACCGTTGGCGTTATCGGCTGCAACTGGGGCGGAACTTCCGCTTCCGCATGGATGAGCAGAAAGGCTATGGAGCAGGACGCGGACACAAAAAGCTATGTTGACGAGTACGACAAGGCTATGGAAGAAAAAACCATGGAGGGCTACTTAAAGGAGCTTGCGGAATACGAGGAATGGCATAACGAGTGGCAGCCCAAGATCAACGAATATTACGCCAACACTCCCGACCCCACTTGGGAGGGCGCGCAGGAATATGCAGGTCCCTGCCGCTGGCCGGAGCCTATGGGACCCAGATCCCAGTTCCGTCCCGGCGGACTTTATGAGACTATGATCTCTCGTATCTGCCCCTACACACTGGCAGGATTTACCTATTATCAGGGCGAAAGCGACGACCATAAGCCCGATACCTATTACAAGCTTTTCAAGGCGCTTATTGAGCAGTGGCGCGGCGATTGGGAGGACGACACCTTGCCGTTCATGTTTGTTCAGCTCCCCATGTTTATGAACGAGGGTGACGAGGACTTCAAGCACTGGTGCAAGATCAGAGAAGCGCAGATGAGGGTTCACCAAACCACGGCAAACACGGGCATTGCGGTAATTCTCGACAGGGGCGAGTTCAACAACATTCACCCTATCGACAAAGAACCCGTTGGCGAGCGTCTTGCTTTGCAGGCTATGTATCATGTGTATGGTAAAATTTCCGCGGACGAGGCTTACGGCGCGATCTATAAGTCCCACGAGTACACCGACGGCGGTATGCTTGTCAGCTTCGATCATGCTTCTGACGGCTTTGATGTAAAGGGCGAAAAGATCGTCGGCTTTGAGGTTGCTGGCAAGAACAGGAAGTATCAGTCCGCAGAAGCCGAAATTCGCGGGGACAAGATTTTTGTCCGTTCAGCCGAGGTTGCCGAGCCTGTTTATCTGCGTTATAACTGGACAAATTACGGCGAGGTAACTGTTTACAGCAAGAACGGTATTCCTCTTGCGCCGTTCAGGACAAGCCGCAATGATGAATAATTTTGAAAACAGCACAAAACAGCGTGACATATTCAAACGTGAGCTTGAAAATCTTTCCAACGACAGAGCCGTAAGCGGAGTACTGCTTACGGGCTCTGTCGCTTGCGGCTGTGCTTCTGAAAATTCAGACGTTGATATTATTGTGCTGTGCGACAGGCATTGCTTTGAAAAACATTTTACCGACGGTATTCTTGTAGAGATTTCCTTTCGTACATATGAGTATGCCATAGAAAGGCTCAACGCCGAACCTATGGACGTTTATCACTATCTTGACGCGGAAATCGCCTTCGACCGCGACGGGCGGTTATCCGAAATAATGGCTCTTGCAAAGCAAAAATATGAGAATTACCGCACTCCGCAAAAGGTCAGGGACGGCTTGTACCACTGGCTTATGACGGCAAGGATAAAGCTTGAAGCGGCTGACGGACTGAAAAAGAGATACCTTGCCCATATAAATGCGTGGACAGTTCTTGAAGCGGTGTGGGCGGTCAACAACAAGCCAATGCCGCCTGCGGGTACGGCGTACCGCAAAAGGGGAGAATTGCAGACAGTACCTTGTGAAAACTGGTTTGAGAAGCTTTTTTCCGAGGACTGCTGCGGCGCAACGGTGGAAATAATAGATTTCCTGCTGCCGATTTTGAAAGATGGAGATGTCTATGGGCGGAAAGAAAAAAGCCAAAAAAGTGCATACAAAAATTCCGTCCGGAACGATGGAAATAATTGACGAAATAGAGTCGCTGAAATACCGCGCGGCGGCTCTTATGAAATTGGACAACGCCGAAATAACCTCCGACATGACCGACGCGGAGATTATTGCTGTTATGGACAAGTACCTTTATTTGGCAGAAAAAAAGCTTGCCGAGGAGATACGCATAAAAACAGAACAAAATGTTATGTCGGAAATTTTAAAACTGCAAAAGGAAATTGACAATTTACGCCAAAATTTGGAAGAATTGCAAAATAAAGATGAAAAGGAGTAAACAAAATGAAATTATCATCACTTTTTAACAACGGCAGGACCGTCCTGTCATTTGAGGTTTTTCCGCCTAAAAAGACAAGCTCTATCGAGACTATTTACAGCACTCTTGCGGAACTGAAAGACCTTTCCCCCGATTTTATCAGTGTGACTTACGGCGCGGGGGGAAACGCTTCTGACACCAAGACCTGCGACATTGCCGCATATATTCAGAACGAGCTGGGAATTCCCTCGGCGGCGCACCTTACCTGCGTTTACAGCACAAGGGAAAGCGTCCGTACTATCCTCGGTCAGTTCAAGGAGCGGGGCATTGAAAATATCCTTGCCCTGCGGGGGGACGTGAACCCCGAGATACCCCGTCTCCATGATTTTGAGTACGCAAGCGACCTGACCCGCTTTATCAAGGAAAACGGCGATTTCCACGTTTCGGGGGCTTGCTATCCCGAGTGTCACCTTGAAGCGAAAAGCTTCTCCGAGGACATCAACAATCTGAAAATCAAGATAGAAGCGGGGGCGGAGCACCTTATGTCCCAGCTTTTCTTTGACAACGCCGCTTTCCACAAGTACCGCGAAATGCTTGCCATTGCGGGAGTGACCGTCCCCGTGGAGGCGGGTATCATGCCTGTTACAAACAAGAAGCAGATAGAGCGTATGGTTTCCATGTGCGGGGCAAGTCTGCCTGCAAAATTTTCCAAAATGATGCAGAAATATGAAAATAATCCCGAGGCTCTCCGCGACGCGGGAATTGCCTACGCCGTTGACCAGATCGTTGACCTTATTTCAAGCGGCGTGGACGGCATACATCTGTACACTATGAATAATCCGTATGTTGCGAGGAAGATAAGCGAGAGCGTTAAGTCGCTGCTGTGATTTAGGTGATAGTAAAATGGCTGAATATGTTATCAGATTTTTCTTTGAGTACGGCTGTGTAGGAGATTGCCTTTGGTGCGGAAATGACGCTGCCCGCGATAAATTTGATGTAGATCCGATAGAGTTTGATAAACTTAATTTGTCGGAAAAGCTGAAAGCCGCCCTTACTCAATTAAGCGATGAATTTCAATCTTCCCTTGATTGGGAATATCCTCCGTATCCGTCGCCTTGGACAAAAGAACATTGGGAGAATTTTAATTCACGTACAAACGATGTATATGATCGGCTTGTATCGGAACTTGGCAGTAATTTTGAAATAATAAATGAAGTTAGGAAGCCCCCGCGGGCGTGTTCTACCCAACAGTAAGATACGAAAATTCTTTAATTTATCAAGACACTATAAATGGGCGGGTAACAAAATTAAATCGGAATTTGGAGAATAAAAAGATGAGTACAATAAAAATAAGGGAAGCGGTTATAAATGATTTACCATATATCATTGAAATAATGGCAGACGATACGCTGGGCAGACAGCGTGAAATTTACACTGCGCCCCTTGAGCAATGTTATATTGACGCATTTAATAATATTTGTGATGATAAAAACAGCATTTTGCTTGTTGTATGTGATGATGAAAAGGTTATTGGCAGTCTGCAAATTACTTTTACACAATATTTATCCCATAAAGGAAGTATGCGTGCTACGATTGAGAATGTTCATGTCGCCGAAAACTACCGTAATCTCGGCATTGGTACTCAGCTTATGAAATACGCAGTAAACCTTGCAAGGGACAAAAATTGTTCTATTGTTCAGCTGACAAGCAATAAAACCCGAAAAGATGCTCATAGATTTTATGAACGGCTCGGATTTCATGCAACTCATGAAGGTATGAAATTAAGTCTTGAATAATAGGTTTAGCCTAAATAATTTAAATTTTGAGGTGTATGAAAATGGGTAAAAAATTATCTGAAATGAGTTTAGAAGAGCTTTGGCAGTTGTTTCCTATCTTTTTAACAGAACATCGGGACTGCTGGGAAAGTTGGTATGCCGATGAACAAAATTTTTTGGAGAAAATCATTCCCCAAGCTGTCAGAATAAGTCATATAGGCAGTACGGCAGTAAGCTCCATATGGGCAAAGCCGATTATTGACATTCTTGTTGAAGTTCCAAGGGAATGCGATTTTGCGGCTGTTAAAAATTTGCTGACAGAAAACGGCTACATTTGCATGAGCCAAAATGAGGACAGACTTTCTTTTAACAAGGGATATACAGAAAATGGGTTTGCCGAAAAAGTATTTCATCTGCATTTAAGATATACTGGAGATAACGACGAATTGTATTTCCGTGATTATATCATTGAATATCCCGATATTGCTCACGAATACGAAAAAATGAAGTTAATGCTATGGAAAAAATTTGAGCATGACAGAGACGGCTATACCATGGCAAAAGCGGAGTTTGTTCAGAAATACACAAATGAAGCGAAATTAAAATACGGAAACAGATACTGACAAATTCTAATTTATTTTTTAGCATAAATGCGAAAGCGTTAAAGCTGATAAAGAGGTGATTTGCTTTAATGAATAAAATTTTGAAATCGGAATATTTACATATATTTATCCTGACCGCTGTTATATTTTTATATCAGGACATTATCGACAAAATCGGCTGGAAATTCGCGGCTTTGTTCGACTATTCGCCGATTGACAAAGACGGTTTATTTATGGCGGTATCCGTTCATCACATTTTTATGCTGCTGATTTCTCTGGGAATAATGTATATATTATACAGGAAAAAATGTCTTGATTTCAAGATGAAACCCCAAAAGGACAAAATTGGTATAAAATATACTGTTCTGTATTGTACTGCGGTATTGATTTATTATATTTTAGTGTACATTATAGGTATAGCGACAAACTCTGTCGCAGTATACAATTATGAATTAAACGCCGTAAATGTAATGGGAACATTGGGATTTCAATTATTTCTGTCGGGTACAGCAGAAGAAACGGTTTTCCGTGCATTGCCATTAGTCTGCCTTAAAAATGTATGCAGTAAAAGCGGCAGATTTTTTGATATTATGATATTATTTCTCACATCGCTTCTATTTGCTGTTGCGCATATAAACTTTACCGTTCCGCTTTCCTCTCAATGGATCGGTATTTTGTATGCTTTTGTAAACGGTGCGGCATACGGCTTTGTCTTTTTACGCTCGGAAAGCGTTATATATCCGATGATAATGCATAATGTAAGCAATTTAATTTCTGTCGGAGGTTGTTATCTGTACATGATATTATCCAATGCCGCTTAAAACAATACAATATATAAACTGTAATTTGAAAGGAGACCGTTTGTATGGGTTCTTTACTGCGATCCACAAGAAACACACGTGTCCTGCCCACAGGTACAAACCGATATTTCAGAAGCGACTTTCCCGAGAACCTGACCGATACGGAAGTACGGTGGCTGTTGGATAATAATATAACTACGATAGTTGACCTGCGTTCCGACGAGGAGGTTGCGGCAAAGCCCTGCGTTCTTAAAGAGCGTGACGGTTTCAGCTATTTTCATCTTCCCGTTACTGGCGGAGGAGGTACTCCGAAATCGCTTGAACATCTGTATACGGTTTATCGGCAGATGCTGGACGGGCAAATGGAGAAAGTTATTGATACTATAATGAACGCGAAGTCCAACGTAATGTATTTCTGCACGGCGGGAAAAGACCGCACAGGCGTGGTGTCGGCGGTCATTCTGAAACGGCTTGGCTTTAGTGATGAGGTTATCATTGACGATTATATGAAGTCTAAGGATAATTTAATGGATATGCTTACGGCTTATGTGAAAGTTCACCCCGAAGTGGATATAGAAATTATCATTCCGCACAGGGAAAATATGGAGAAATTACTGGAGCTGTTATAATATAATCAAAGGAGAGCACATAATGAACGATACAATAAAGTTTGCAAACAGAGAAGAATTCAGGAAATGGCTTAACGATAACTGCCTGACAAGCGAGGGCGTGTGGCTTTTATTCGGCAAAGTGGGAGGACCCAAAACAATAAAAGCGGCGGAAGCCCTTGAAGAAGCTCTCTGCTTTGGTTGGATAGACGGACAGATGCAAAGTCTTGACGATAAGACCTATAAGAAATATTTTTCCGCCCGCAGGGAGAAAAGCAAGTGGTCGGATAAAAACAAGAAGCTGGTTCAAAGCCTTGAAGAACGTGGTCTTATGACCGACCACGGCAGAAAGAAAATAGAGGAAGCCAAGAAGAACGGTCAATGGGACGCTCCCGACCTTATGGCGCTTACGGAGGAGCATATTGCCTGTTTATCCGAGCTTTTGGAGAAATACGAGCCTGCTTTCACAAATTTTCAAGCCATGCCCTTATCGGTGAAGAAAACTTATACGCGGGCATATTTTGACGCAAAGACAGACGCGGGACGTGAAAAGCGTCTCGCATGGATAGTGGACAGGCTCGATAAAAATTTAAGACCTATGTAGGAATACACGCTTTCGGAGGGAAAATGATAAAATGATTTCAGCAGAAATAAAAAATGTGAGCCTTAATTTTGAAACAGACCCCTCAAACTTTTCTCCTAATAGCATTGACGTCGGGACGTTGGCTATGCTGTCCGCGGTGGATTTTTTACCGAGCGATAAAGTGTTGGACATGGGCTGCGGGTACGGCGTTGTGGGAATTCTTGCGGCAAAGCTGATAGGTCAGGAAAATGTTGCCATGTGCGATATTTCCGAAGCCGCCGTGAAGCAGGCGAAAATCAACGCGGAGATGAACGGCGTGCCGAACATAAAAATTAAAATAAGCGACGGTTTTTCCGAAATACCCGATAACGATTTTACTTTGATTTTATCCAATCCTCCTTATCATACGGATTTTTCCGTGCCAAAGCATTTTATTGAAGTCGGATTTAAAAAATTGGCGGTAGGCGGAAAAATGATAATGGTCACAAAAAGACTTGATTGGTATAAAAACAAGCTTACTTCAGTTTTTGGCGGAGTAATGGTACGCGAAATAAACGGCTACTACGTTTTTATTTCGGAAAAACGCGGGGAAAGAGTGCGGAAAAAAGAAAAAACAGTCAATAAGCTTTCAAAAAAGCTGCGAAAAAAGCGAAGAGGTGTATGAAAATGTGTCCCGAATGTTATTCGGAAAAAAACAGAATAACTCCGCTGTTAAAAGCGGAGGACTGCCTTAAAAATCACACCCAGTACATATGCGGGACTTGCGGCAGATGTATCTGCATTGAGAGGGATAAAGTCCGCGGCTTGCAGAGGTGGAATTTCCCGTTCAAGTCTCTTGAAATTGCAATGCTTTATCTGCGGACGGCGGATTTTACAATGAAAAAATCCTGCGGTATATACGAGATAACAGGCAAAGGCGGCAGGAAGTCCTACAAGATTTTTGCGGATATTTCCGACCTGAACGTTTTTCTGAAAAAGAATACGGACAAGTCCTGTGAAAAAATGACCCCGCTGTTTGAGGTCGGGGAGTACAAAGAGTACCAAAATACCGAGGTCAGAATGCTGACTGCAGATGAAATAAAAAAATATTTGGAGGAACAATTATGCAAATCGAAATAAGAACTTACATAGGAAAATATCTGCCCGAAATGATAGAGATCTGGAACGAGGTCGTGGAGGAGGGCATAGCTTTCCCGCAGGAGGAGCTTCTGAACGAGGTCACTGGCGCAAACTTTTTCAGGGAGCAGAGCTACTGCGGGGTTGCTTTCGACATTGACAGGCAGGAGGTTCTGGGTCTGTACATTCTCCACCCCAACAATGTGGGACGGTGCGGTCACATCTGCAACGCAAGCTATGCGGTGAAAAAGGGCTTCCGCGGCTATCATATCGGCAGAAAGCTTGTGGAGGACTGTCTTGTTCAGGGAAAACGGTGCGGGTTCAGGGTGCTTCAATTCAACGCGGTTGTGGCAACCAACACCCACGCAAGAAATCTTTACGAGCGTCTTGGGTTTACGCAGTTGGGGACTATCCCCAAGGGCTTCCGAATGAAGGACGGGCATTATGAGGATATTTGTCCGTATTATAAGGAGCTTAGGTGAGGTATAAAATGAAAGATACAATAACTCAATGGAATAACGCCGCCTTAAAATATACGGAGGATCAGGAAAGTTCCGAATTTGTTGAAAGCAATAAAAAAATTGTAATGAGCAGGTTCGAGCATTTAAACGGCGAGAAAATATTAGACCTCGGCTGCGGTTATGGCTTTTATACCGATTATTTCAGAAGTATCGGGGCAAATGCTGTCGGTATTGACGGTTCCGAAAAAATGATTGAAATAGCTAAGGAACGCTACCCTTTGACCGAGTTTTCCGTTATGGACATTACTAAGCCGTTAGATTTTGAAAATGGACGGTTTGATATTGTATTTTCCAATCAGGTTTTTATGGATATTGAAAATATTGACTTTGTTTTTTCGGAATGTAACAGGCTTCTCAAAACAGGCGGTATCTTTTATTATTCAATAGTCCACCCTGCATTTTACGACGGTCAGTGGCTTAAAGATGAAAATGGATATAAGTACGCTAAGGCAATAGATAAATATATTGAACCGTATCAATTTACGAACGAGTTCTGGGGCGAGACAAGCCATTTTCACCGTCCTATATCTTATTACCTTAATACTGCGGCAAAAAACGGTTTTATGCTAAAGGAAGTCTGCGAACCTGTTTCATATGACGGAAAAAATCAAAACAGCGACTTGCCTTTGTTTTTCTTTGCGGAATATGAAAAAATTCAGAAATAAATTTCGGAGGAAAGCTTTATGATAAAAGAATGCTTGTGGATACCAACGCTTGAAACGGAAAGACTTTTTCTTAGGAAACTGACGGCGGACGACGCCGACGATCTGCGCAAATGGTTTGGACTGGATATTGTTTACAAATATTGGGGACGTTCCGCAGGCAAGGGCGAAAAAAATCCAGAGCTTTTGTTTATCGACCCGCGCCCCCACGTTAAGCGCAAGCCCTCTCACGATTTTATATGGGGTATCGTAAACAAGGAAACCGGCAAGGTAATAGGAATGATAGAAGTATTTGACGTGGAAAATGACAGGCTTGGCAATGTGGGCTACAGATTAGACCCCGATTTCTGGAACAAAGGTATTTGCACCGAAGCTTTAAAGCGCGTTACAGAGTTCATTTTTTCGGAAACTCAAATAGACAGGCTTAACGCGGAGGCTGACATAGAAAATGCCGCGTCAAATGCTGTCTTGAAAAAATGCGGATTTACGCACGAGGGCTGTATCAGAAACGGAAAAATGTGGAGCAGATACTGCACCTATAATATTTACGGCTATATCAGAGACGATTTTAACGTTATTTAAGGAGATATTTATGACTATAGACGACTTGCAAATTGTTAATTATTGCCACAAAAACTGTACGCCGTTGCTGAATATCATGCGTTTGCCGAAAGACGAGGCGTTTGCGCTGGCATATGAAATGGCGGCGCAGAACAAGGAGACTACCGCATTTTACAGATTTGCGGATTTTGAAAATTATTATCCCGAACGCTTGGAAACGGATAAGCTGTTATACGAACGCTTTAAAGATCTTGGCGGAAAGCCCTTACAGCAGCACCCTCTTTCATTCGTTTTGCAGGGCAGCGATTTTCTGGACGGTTGGTTTGACTGCGGTATTGTCACAAAGATACCGTTAAATCGTATTTCTTCGGAACATATCAGCTTTACATACGGCGACAGCATGGCTGTACTCAAAAGCAGCGGCGGGTTTACCATGCTTACTAAGGATATGCTTTTAAAGGCAATAACGGACTTTGACGGCACAGTTGAGAAATTTTTAGAGAACGTTGCCAATCGGTATAATTATATAGAAGTGCAGGTTTGGAACGAGTTAAGTCCTGCCGAAAATTTCAAAACCAAACAGGAGGACAATATGCAGCATTTAGGCACAAAACCGTTTGAAACGGAAAGACTTATCTGCCGTCCGTTCATACACGAGGACTGCGGGGATATGTTTAAGAACTGGGCGGCTGACCCGAATATACAGCACGAATACGGCGAGCCTGTTTATGAGACTGTTCCGCAGGTCAGGGAGCTTTTGGAGAAGTATATTGAAAGCTACAAAAACCCCGATTTTTACCGTTGGGCAATTGTGGAAAAATCCTGCGGCGAAAACATCGGGCAAATTGCTTTTTGCAAGGTATATTCCGACTGCCGTACAGCGGAAATAGAATACTGTATCGGAAAGCGTTTCTGGGGCAAAGGCTATGCTGGGGAAGCTTTGGCGGGACTTATTGATTTTACTTTCAAGAACACGGATTTCCTAAAGTTGGAAGCGTACCACAGGGTTGAAAACACAAAATCGGGTAGGGTACTGGAAAAATCCCAGATGTATGTTACCGACACGGTGGAACGATTTGCAAGGGAAAATATTTCTTCCCACGGCGAGGTTTGCTACTGCATTGATAAGGTCACATACGCAAATAAATAATTTTTTTAAAAAAGCCCTGTTGTTAATTAAAGGTTGAAAATTACACATTATAATGATATAATTATTATAATTTCTTAGGAGGTACATTATGGAAACAAATCAGTACGTGATAGACTTCTACAATTCTATCGACGAGGACAGCCGTCTGGCGGATTCAAAGCACGGAACGGTGGAGTTCCTCACAACTATGCGGTATATCGAAAAATACATACGTCAGGGCGACTGTGTGCTTGAAATCGGCGCGGCAACTGGACGGTATTCCCACACGCTGGCACGTCAGGGATATACTGTTGACGCGGTGGAGCTGGTGGAGCATAACATTGAGGTTTTCCGCAAAAACACCATGCCCGACGAAAAAATAACCGTTACCCAGGGAAACGCTTTGGATTTGTCGGCGTTCCCCGACAACAAATATGACATCACGCTGCTGTTGGGTCCGCTGTATCATCTTTATAATGATGAGGACAAGCGGCAGGCTTTGAGCGAGGCTATCCGTGTGACAAAGCAGGGCGGTATCATTTTTGCCGCTTATGTTATATCTGACGGCAGTCTTATTGACGAGGGCTTCAGGCTGGGCGGTTTCAGCGTTGCCGACTACATTAAAAACGGACTGCTTGACCCTGTCACATTTGCCGCAACGTCAGAACCCAAGGACTTGTTTGAGCTTGTCCGCAAGGAGGACATTGATGAACTTATGTCGGTATTTCCCGTAACACGTCTGCACTATGTCGCGACCGACGGCTGCGCGCGGCTTATACGTGATGCAGTAGATAATATGGATAACGATACCTTTGAATTGTTTTTGAAGTATCACTTTGCAACTTGCGAACGGGAGGATTTGTTGGGAATTACAAGCCATTCCCTTGATATATTCAGAAAATAACATATAATTTTTGAGTGTGAATAAAATGGAAAAAAATTATAAAGATATGGATAAATTTCATGATGCTATGCTTAAACACGAAGAACCTATTTGTCCCCAATGCGGCAAAGGACGAATTATATGTCCGCAAGGAAAAATTGAAAAACCGCATTTTTTTGAATGTACTAATCAATGCGGTTGGTATATAAATATTGACTATAATGATGTATTAGTAGAATGACAAATTCCAATTTATTTTCTGAACCAAAAGGACTTAACTATATGATAAGAAAAGCAACCCTTGCCGACATTGAACAGGTCGAGGACACATACAACGAGCATTTCAAATATGAAGCCGAACACGAGGCGTTTACCGTATTCAAAAAGGGCGTGTATCCTACCAAAAAAGACGCGTTAAAAGCCGTACAAAACGGCGCGTTATATGTGTATGAAGAAAATAACACTATCGCGGGAAGCATAATTGTGGATAAAATTCAGCCGAAAGAATATTCGGGAATTGCTTGGGGACATGATTTTTTGGACGAAGAAGTATGCGTTATCCATTTGCTTTTGGTACGTCCAAGCATGGCGGGGAAAGGAATTGCTTCCGCCCTTGTTAAATATGCCGTTGAATTGGCGAAAAATAATTCATGCAAAGTGCTGCGCCTTGATACTGGAAGCCAGAACGTTCCCGCGGTGTCGCTCTATAAAAAATTAGGCTTTGAAATTGCTGCGGAAGCTTCCATGAAAGTTGGCGGCGCTATAGATCATGACGGACATTTATTTCTTGAAAAAGTGTTGTGAAGCAAATAAGGAGGTCAATATGAGCTACATATCGGAGCTGCGGAAATATATCGGACATCAGCCGATAATAAATATCGGCGCGACAATTATTGTACTTAATGATAAAAATGAAATACTCCTGAATTTGCGGAGCGACACCGATACATGGGGCATTATCGGCGGAGGAATGGAGCTTGGCGAAAGCCTTGAGGAAACCGCTGCCCGCGAATTATGGGAAGAAGCGGGACTGAAAGCGGAACGCTTTGAACTGCTTGACGTATTGTCGGGCGGGGAACTGTTTTTCCGTTACCCCAACGGCGACGAAACCTATACTGTCATTGTTCTGTACAAGGCGGTGGACGTGTCAGGAGAACTGCGGATAAATGATGATGAGAGCCGCCGTTTGCAATTTTTTCCCCTAAATGCTCTTCCCGAACTGGAAAGCAGGGCAGAATATGTTATCGGAAAGATAAAGAATATAATATAAAAAGGGACTTACTATGATAGAATTAACGAAGATAAACCGTGCCGAAGCCTTTCGGTACATGGGTCTGCGGGGAGAACCTCCCGAAAATATTTCTGTACTGGCGGACGAGTGCGAAAACCGACTTTTGAGCGCGGCAAATCCGAAATTTCATTGGATATATGCCGATATTGGGGACATTTCCGAGGAAACCGTTACTCTTGCGGGATACAAGCTTGTCCTGCGGGGCAGGGACATTTCCGCACACTTGGACGGCTGTTTCGGGACGGTTCTTTTGTGCGCGACCCTCGGCGACGGCGTTGACAAGCTTCTCCGAACGGTGCAGGCGGAGGACATGGCAAAGGCTCTTACTGCCGACGCTATGGCTTCCGCGGCGGTGGAGCAGGTCTGCGATATTGCCGAAAAGGAGATAGGGGAACGGTTTGCGGAAAAATTTACCACATGGCGGTTCTCTCCCGGGTACGGCGATTTCCCCCTTGAATGTCAGGGGGACTTCCTTGCGGCGGTGAACGCTATGCGAACCGTTGGCGTGTGCGTGACGGACGGCGGCTTGCTTACCCCAACAAAATCGGTTACGGCAGTTATTGGAATTTCAGAAAAGCCCGTCCCCCAAAAACGCCGCGGCTGCGGGACGTGTAAAATTCGTGAAAAATGCGATTTCAGAAAGAATGGAGAAAGATGCAGTTGACGTAGGGGCGGGGTCTCTCCGCCCGATGTATGCGGAAACGCGGGACGGGAAACCCGTCCCCTACGAAGCTTTCAATATATTAAGGAGATATTATTATGACTAAAAAGGAACAATTTCAAAGGCTTTTAAAGGATAACGAGTTCGTTTTCTGGGACGGCGCAATGGGTACAATGCTTCAGGCGAAAGGCATGGAAATGGGCGGAATTCCCGAAATGCTCAACTTTGACAAGTCTGACTGGATAGAGGAAATCCATTCCGCCTATGTGGACGCGGGTTCGCAAATCGTTTGTGCAAACACTTTCGGCTGTAACCGTTACAAAATGGCAAAGACAGGCAAAAGTGTTGCGGAAATAATTTCCGCCGCGGTTGGAATTGCCAAAAAAGCCTGCGGGGACAAGGCTTTGGTCGCCCTTGACATGGGTCCCATAGGACAGCTTCTCGAACCCACGGGGGGACTTGCCTTTGAGGAAGCTTACGAAATTTTCAAGGAGCAGGTCATTGCCGCCGTAAACGCGGGCGCTGACCTTATCGCCTGCGAGACCATGACCGACCTTTACGAGTTGAAAGCGGCTGTCCTTGCGGCAAAGGAAAACAGCGATCTGCCAATAATAACCACCATGACCTTTGAGCAGAATATGCGGACGTTCACAGGCTGTTCGGTGTCCGCAATGGCTCTTACCATGGAGGGTCTGGGCGTTGACGCTATCGGCGTGAACTGTTCTCTCGGACCTAAGGAGCTTGAACCTGTTGTGGCTGAATTTTCCAAATGGACGACCCTGCCCCTTGCGGTCAAGCCCAACGCGGGACTTCCCGACCCGATCACAAACAAGTATGACGTTACTCCCGAAGATTTTGCGGATAGCATGGCAAATCTTGTAAAATACGGCGTAAAAATCGCGGGCGGTTGTTGCGGAACTAATCCCGATTTCATACGCTCGGTTGTGAGCCACCTTAAAGATATGAAATACGTTCAGCAGACCCCGAAGCTTGAAGCGGCGGTGTGCAGTCCCGCAAAGACCGTTGTTATCGATCAGCCGAGAATTATCGGCGAGCGTATCAATCCCACGGGCAAAAAGCGTTTCAAGGAAGCTTTGAAGTCGGAGGATATCGGCTACATTCTGGGTCAGGCTATCGAGCAGATAAACGCAGGCGCGGACATTCTTGACGTAAACGTGGGCTTGCCTGACATTGACGAAAAGGAAATGATGGTAAAGGTTGTCAAGGCTTTGCAGGGCGTAACGGATTTGCCTTTGCAGTTGGACTCCACCCGTCCCGACGTTCTGGAAGCGGCTTTGCGGGTTTACAACGGCAAGCCTATTGTCAACTCGGTAAACGGTGAAGAGGTTTCCATGGAGGCAATTTTGCCACTTGTGAAAAAGTACGGCGCGGCTGTTGTGGGACTTGCCCTTGACGAGGGAGGAATCCCCAAAACCGCAGAGGGACGTTTCGAGATTGCGGAAAAAATCCTTGCAAACGCCGAAAAAGCTGGCATACCAAAGCGGGACGTTTTCATAGATTGCCTTACGCTTACGGCTTCCGCGGAGCAGGCGGCGGTTATGGAAACGGTCAATGCGCTTCACCGTGTTAAAACAGAACTGGGACTTAAAACTGTTTTGGGCGTTTCAAACATTTCTTTCGGACTGCCGAACCGTGAACTGGTGAACTGCAACTTCCTGCAAATGGCGCTGACAAACGGTCTCGACCTGCCCATAATCAACCCCAACGCCGCCCTTATGACAGGCGCGGTGCGGGCTTATAAGCTTTTAACAAATATTGACAAAAATTCAACTGAATTTATCGCCGCATATTCGGGCAGCAATTTTACAACATCCGTAAGCAGTACAGGCGCGGCTTCTGCGCCGAAATCCGAGGGCAACGACCTGCCGTCTGCAATTGCAAACGGATTAAAGGACGAGGGCGCGCGCATTACCGAGGAATTGCTGAAAACAATGGACAGTATGGAAATTGTTGACAATTTACTTATTCCCGCGCTTGACAAAGCGGGCGCGGAATTTGAGAGCGGAAAGATTTTCCTGCCGCAGCTTATTATGGCGGCAAGCGTTGCACAGGCGGCGTTTGAGGTGTTGAAAAAGCATATGGCGCAAAGCGGCGGCGAGAGTGTCAGCAAGGGCAAGGTGGTGCTTGCTACGGTAAAGGGCGACATTCACGACATAGGCAAGAATATCGTCAAGGTACTTCTGGAAAATTACGGCTTTGAGGTAATTGATCTTGGCAAGGACGTGCCGCCCGAAAACGTCCTTGAAGCCGCCGTCAAGCACGAGGTAAAGCTTGTGGGACTTTCCGCGCTGATGACAACGACCCTCGGCTCAATGGAGGAAACTGTAAAGCTGCTTCACGACAACAACGTCCCCTGCAAAATTGTTGTGGGCGGAGCGGTGCTTACTCCCGAATATGCGGAAAAGATCGGCGCGGATTTCTACGCCAAGGACGCAAAGGAAACCGTCGATATTGCCAAAAAAATATACTCATAAAAGAAAAATCCTCTGTACGTTTTAGTACAGAGGATTATTTTCGTTTCAGCAAATCTTCGTTCCGCCGAGAGGACGGATATACAGACAGTAGCAGCTTCCTGCACCGAAAAGCTTTTCCATGCCCGAAACGAAGCCGTCCAGCATATCGTTGGGGACGAACGCCTGAATGGTACCCGCAAATCCGCCGCCGTGTACGCGGCACGCGCCTCTGCCGTTCAGAAGCTTTTCCGCATTGTAAAGTCCCAGAACCATGCCCTGCCCGCGGGGATCGGAAACGGCGAAAATGTTCTGCAAATACTTAAAGGAGCTGTTTCCGCTGGCTGTAACTTCATGCAGGAACGTCTTGAAATCCCCGCTGTCCAGCGCGGCAGCCTCCCGGTCTACCCTTTCGTTCTCGTCAAAGAAATGCAGCGCGCGGGAAACGGCTCTGTCCCCGCAGCTTTGGCGGACAACTCCCATGTTCTCCCAAAGCTGTTCGGGAGTAATATCACGCAGCTCGGACTTGCCAAAAAATTCCGCAACCGACTTCATTTCCTTGGGAATAGCCGCGTATTCGGGGGTAAGGTCGGCGTGGTTACCCTTGGTGTCCACAATGCAGAGACTGTGTCCGCTTGCGGCAAAATCGTAGTCAATAGAGCGGATAACAGGGTTTTCGGGACTTTCAAAATCTATCTCGATAAAGCCGCCCACCGAGGACGCCATCTGATCCATAAGACCGCTGGGCTTGCCGAAATGTACGTTTTCGGCGTACTGTGCGATTTGTGCGATCTTTACAGCGCTCACGTTTCCGCCGTTGTAGAGGTGGGAAAGAATGGTTCCGATAAGTACCTCAAACGCCGCCGAGGAGGAAATTCCGCTGCCCTTCAGCACGCTTGATGTGGTGTACGCCTTGAAGCCTCCAACAGCAAAGCCGTTACGGCTCATGCCGTCCGCAACGCCGCGTATCAGAGCCGCGGAGGTGTTTTTGTCCCCGTCATGTACGGACAGGTCGGCAGTGTCTACCGTGTCCTGCGGGAAGCCCTCGGATTTCACGGTGATAACGCCGTCATCGGTGGGAACGACAAAAGCGATAACGTCAAGACTTACCGCCGCCGCAAGAACTTTTCCGCGGTTGTGGTCGGTGTGGTTTCCGCCTATTTCGGTACGTCCCGAAGCGGAGAAAATCATGGCGTTAGCCGTGTCTCCGAACAGCTCCTCAAAAGCCTTTTCGGCATTTTGGTAGCGTTCCCTCTGGACGGTCAGAGCGTTTTTTCCGTACAGCTTTTCAAGTGTGGCGTCAATGTTTTTCATCTAAAAATCTCCTTTTGGATTTATTTTACAGCAATAAAAGCAGCCTGACAGCAGGACAGCGCAAACACTTCCGATTCCGCAAATCCGCACCCGCGAAGCAGGTCAAGGCTTTCGGAAATCGTTATCGGAAAATAGCTTTTGCCGTATCTTTCCAGATGTTTGCGGCAGGCTTCGGGATCTTTTCCCCGGTCAAGCTGAAAGCTTTCCCAGCGTTTGAGGTAAAGCTTTTCGAGAACAGTTCCCGACGGCGCGAAATTTTCCGCGGTAATAAGTATCCCGCCCTTTTTCAAAGCGCGGAAACAGTTTTCCAAAGCGGCTTTCCTTTCGGGAATTTTCAGGTAGTGACCTACCAGAACAGCAGTAACAATGTCAAACTCACCGCAAAAGCTTAAACCGGAAATGTCGGAAACGATAAATTCCGCTTCGGAAAAATGGAAACGGCTTTTGGAAATGCCGATCATTTCCGCGGAAATGTCCGCAAAAACAAATCTTTCAAGCGGTATCTTCCCAAGCACTGCTTCCGCGGTTTTTCCCGTTCCGCAGCCGATATCCAGCCATGACAGAGGTTTATTTCCGAATACTTTTGCCGTTTCCGCGATCTGTCTGTACAGCTCCTCGTAAAACGGAACTGTTCGGATTATCTCACTGTCGTAGTCGCTTGCGGCAAAAGCAGAAATATTATTCATTTCGGATATTTCCTTTCTATCCGTATTGGTTCAGTGAAAGTATAGAGATTGAAGTCAGCAACCCGCCCCCTTGAGGGGGCAGCGGAAAAATAAAAGATTATGATATTTTACGATGGGGGGAGACTCAGCCCGCGTGGGCTCCCCGCCCCGCTTAGTTTGCGTCATAGAAAAGACGGTAATTTTTCTCCGAATGGGAGTACACGCTCATGACAAGTCCGATACACACGAACATACTCGCCATGCTTGTACCACCCTGACTTACAAAGGGCAGGGGAACGCCGATAACGGGCATTACTCCCAGCACCATTCCCAGATTGAGAATGCAGTGGATAAACACCATTGAGAACACGCCTATGCACATGAATTTTCCCAGGTCGTCCTTGGATATCCTGCTGTCGATAACGATTTTCAGGCATATAAACGACAGCACCGCAAGAAGCGCAACGCACCCCAAAAAGCCGAAGCACTGTCCCACATAGGTGAAAATAAAGTCGTTCTGGACATAGGGTACGGCAACGTATTCGTCCGCGAAAAGACCCTTGCCGAAAAGCTGTCCCGAACCGAGCGCAAGCTTGCCCCAGTACTGCTGATAGGCGATAGCGGCAAATTCGGGGTCGTTCATGGGATCCTCCTGAAACAGGACTAAAAACCGCATTTTTTGGTGCGGCAGCATTATTTCCTCCCACAGCACCCATATTGCCACGGGCGCGGCGATAAGACAGGGAAGTATGTACTTCCAAGAAATTCCTGCCGCGAATATCATGCACACGAACATGAAAAAGAACACCAACGCCGTTCCGTCGTCGCCCTGCGCCACTACGATAAGCGTGGGGACAGCTCCGTGCAGGCACAGCATTATCACATGACCTATATGGTTGATCTTGTCCCCCACCTTTGACAGGTGCAGGGCAAAGGACATTATAAAGGCTATTTTAAGAATTTCCGAGGGCTGAAGCGTTGTTGGGCCGAATTTTATCCAGCCTATATCGTCCGCGCTTTCGCTTGGTCTGTAGCCAAGCGAGGTAAATGTAAGCAGAGTAAGTCCCACGGCGGCCGGGACGTACAGAAACCACAGCTTTGTGAATTTATGGTAATCCAGCGCTGACATGATCAGCGCGATAGCCGCTCCGCCGCATAAGCAGATAAATTGCAGCTTATACATACTCCCGTGATGCTGGAGACTTACTATTTCATTTTGTACAAGCGAGTACATTAACGTCACTGAAAACATTGACACTCCGCAGACCGCGATAAACAGCGGCTTGTCAAGCTTGCGGAAATACTGGAGCAAAGCCCCGAAAACGGTTTTTATCATTTAAATTCCTTTCCTGCCGCCGGTCAAAAGTCGGCTTCACGTTGTCTACCAATATTATACCTTATAAAAAACCGCTTTTCAAGAGGTTTTGAGTATTTATACCAAATTGTAATCATTCGCTGACATAGTAATCGTCTGGGTCGAAGTACTCGCTGCTGATATTTTTTTCCAGCACCTCGAAAATATAGTCGTATCCGAAGCGGCTCATGCTTTTTACTCCGTGGGACTCCGCAAGCTGGCGGCTGTATTCCGACAGAGGGTAAAGCCTTACGTCCTGATAGTTTCCGTCGTAGTGGGTGATTATGGGTACAAATTCGATATTTCCGATTATCGGCTGCTGATCTTCCTCCGCTTCCTCGTCGATACGTATGGAAACATTGAATTTAAGCGCTCCGCCGATAAGATTTTTCCCCACGCTCTGGGCGGAAATAAAGTTCCCCAGCGAGTATGCGCAGAGAGCTGTAGAGCCGTCCTCACACGTTATCTCCTCAATACCGCGGAGGACATGAGGGTGGTTTCCGATAATGATATCCGCGCCCGCGTCGGCAAGTATTTGGGCGGTACTGCGCTGATAGTCGCTGATAATGTCGGAGTCCTCAACTCCCCAGTGGAGAGCCACCACGCACACGTCGGAAATTTCCCGCGCCGCAGCTATCTCGGACTTCATAGTTTCCAGATCGTAAGCGTCCCCTATGGAAAGCTCGCTTCCCGCAGGCAGACTGAGACCGTTCAGTAACTCGGTGTAGGACAGGAACGAGAACGTAATGCCTCCGAACTCGGCGGTGCGGATATTTGCCCTGTCCTCGGCGTTTCGGTACGCTCCGCAGACAACGGCGGCTTCGCGGCTGTCCCAGTAGTCGAGACAGGCAATAAGCCCCGCTTCGTCCTTGTCAAGGGTGTGATTGTTCGCGATAGTGAACACGTCGAAGCCGATGTCAAGCATATGGTCCCCCAAAGCGGAGGGGCTGTTGAACCGCGGATACGTGGACGGCTCAAACTGGTCGTTGCAGATAAGGGTCTCCTGATTGATTATCGCCAAATCCGCGCGGCGGATAAGGCTTTCCACGTTTTTGTAGGCGAACCCAAAGTCATAGCCGCCGTTTCCGTCCCGTGCGGCAGCCTGCTTGTAGATGCTGGAGTGGATAAGGTTGTCCCCCACGGCGACAACGCTTACGGTGGCAAATTCGGGTACGGGCTTTTCGGTGGTCGTTTCCGCTGTGGAAACGGTTTCCGAGGGGATTGTCGTCACGGTATCGGAAGTAGTTTTCGTTTCAAAAACAGTTCCCGCTGCCGACAGGTTTTCCTCCAACGGTATCTCGTGGCTTACGCTTGAACAGCCCGACAGCAGCAGTGCCGCCGCCATAACTATGGTGATTAACTTTTTCATATATTGTCAATACTTTAACCAAAAGAGGGAAAAAGTACGGCTCCTTTCACATATTTGTCAATAACATTATAAAATATTTTACGGTAAAATGCAATCATTTTAAAAAAATATATTGAAATGATAGGAATTTTGCTATATAATGTAAGTATATATTCCGAAATTTGCTATGACGTGTTGTTGTCACATTTTAATGAAAAAGGAGCGCGGTCAGAATGAGAAAATTTTCCACCCAAACCCCCGATATGTGCAGGGAAACTGTGTGCGGACTGATATCCGAGATCAAAGGGCTTTCTCCCATGGACTTTTCAGAGCTTGTCCCCGAAAAAACGGCATTGATCGCGGTCGATGTTGTAAACGGATTTATCCGCGAGGGAGCGATGGCGTCTCCCATTATCGAGGGGATAGTCCCGAATGTTGCGAGCCTTATGGAAAAATGCAAGGACGCGGGTATACCGATGGCTGCGCTTGCGGACTGCCACAGCGAGAACTGCGCGGAGTTTGCGTCCTTTCCGCCTCACTGTATTGACGGAACGAGCGAAAGCGAGCTTGTTGATGAGCTGAAAGCGGTGGGAGGATACTTTCTGATAAAGAAAAATTCCACAAACGGATTTCACGAAAAGGACTTCATGCACGAGCTTGTGCGAAGCCACAAAATAAACACCTTTGTCGTAGTGGGGGACTGCACCGACATATGCGTTATGCAGCTTTGCCTTACCCTTAAAACATGGTTTACGGCGCAGGACAGAACGTCCGAGATAATCATTCCGCTTAACTGCGTGGAGACCTACGACAGTCCCGACCACAACGCGGACTTTATGAACATAGCCGCCTATAAGATAATGAAAGACAGCGGCATAAAATTTGTTTCCGAGATCAAATAACTTTTTGTGCTGATGAAAGAATAGTATAAGGACGTGTTTGCTATGAATAAAACTGCAAGAAATCTTACACTGCTCACCGATTTCTACGAGCTGACAATGGCCAACGGCTATTTCGAGAACGGCATGGGCGATATGATATCCTATTTCGATATGTTTTTCAGGAGCGTTCCCGACGAGGGCGGCTTTGCAATAATGTGCGGTCTTGACCAGATGATCGACTACATGAACAATCTCAGTTTCGATGACGACGATATCGAGTATCTGCGCGCAAAGGGCATTTTCAGCGAGAAATTTTTAGAGTATCTGCGCAACTTCCGCTTCTGCTGCGACGTTTGGGCAATACCTGAGGGTACTCCCATTTTCCCCGGAGAGCCTGTTGTTACCGTCCGCGGACCTGCAATTCAGGCGCAGTTTGTGGAGACTATGGTTCTCATTTGCATCAACCACCAGAGCCTTATCGCAACAAAGGCGAACAGGATAGTCCGCGCCGCCGAGGGCAGACCAGTTATGGAGTTCGGTTCGAGACGCGCGCAGGGCTTTGACGGAGCTATCTACGGCGCGAGAGCCGCCTATATCGCAGGCTGCTGCGGCACTGCCTGCACCATTTCCGACAAGGAAATGGGCGTTACCGCGCTTGGCACAATGGCTCACTCCTGGATACAGATGTTTGACAGCGAGCTTGAAGCTTTCAGAGCATATGCAAAGTGCTACCCAAACGGCACTACGCTTTTGGTGGACACCTACAACGTGCTTAAATCGGGCGTCCCCAACGCAATAACAGTGTTCAAGGAAATGCGCGCAAGGGGCGAAAAGCCTGCTGGTATCCGCATTGACAGCGGCGATATAACCTATCTTTCAAAGCGTGCAAGGCAGATGCTGGACGACGAGGGATTCCCCGATGTGAAGATAGTTGCGTCCAATTCGCTGGACGAATACATTATCCGCGATATTCTTGTTCAGGGCGCAAAGGTGGACAGCTTCGGCGTGGGCGAAAGAATGATAACCTCCAAGTCCGAGCCTGTTTTCGGCGGCGTCTATAAGCTTGTTGCTGTTGAAAAGGACAATAAGATCGTACCGAAGATAAAGCTTTCGGAAAACAGCACAAAGATAACAAATCCCGATTTTAAAGAGGTCTGGAGACTTTTCGACACCTCCACGGGAATGGCTATCGCGGACGTGCTTACCTGCCGCGGCGAGATAATCGACGACACCAAGCCCTATGAGATTTTCGACCCCGACCACACCTATAAGCGCAAGCTTCTGGAGCATTTCAGCGCGGTAAGGCTTCTCGAACCCATTTTTGTGGACGGCGGCTGCGTTTACGAAAGACCCTCCGCATACGATATCCGCGAATACTGCGCCGCACAGCTCGATACCATCTGGGACGAGGTAAAGCGGTTCGAGCATCCACACAAATACTATGTTGACCTTTCTCAGCAGCTCTGGGACAAGAAAAACGAGCTGCTCCACAAGGAATACAAAGGCTAACGGGGAAACGCCCCGCGGCGTGAGTATACCCCAAAATTAATATGTCGGTATGCTTAAAATTGTCAAGCCCCCTCAAATGGGCAGGTAAGTTTGCTTAATTTTTTGGAATAATTGCAGAATGTAATTTTTTTCACGGAATTTGGGTATTATACTTGACAGGAAGCGGCAGTTATGATATAATCAAAACTGTACTGATTTAGTATATTTTAGCAAAGGAGTGTTTGTTATGGATAAGTACGAGTGCCCTTGCTCTTACGTTTACGATGAGGCAAAAGGCGATCCCGACGGAGGAATTGCTCCCGGCACAAAGTGGGAGGATATCCCCGAGGACTGGGTATGTCCCGTATGCGGTCTGAGCAAAAGCGAGTTCACTAAGCTTTAATTAGTAGGCGGCAGCCCTTTCTGACGGACTGCCGCCGCTCGCTGTCCCGAAAGTTCTACACTAAAAAGAAAGGAACATTTTTATGCTTAAGCTGAAAGAAAATATCTACTATGTGGGCGCGGTAAACCCCAATCTCCGCGTTTTCGACATCATCATGAAAACCGAGTACGGCACTACCTACAACGCGTACCTTATCAGAGGCGACAAGACCGCGCTGGTGGAGACGGTACACGACCGTTTCAGAGGCGTTATGATGGACAATATACGTCAGATATGCGACCCTTCCGAGATAGACTATGTGATCTTCAACCACACCGAGCCTGACCACAGCGGCTCTGTTGACGAGATCATCGGTATCAATCCCGACGTGACTATCGTTGGCTCTGCGGCGGCGATAAAGAACGTTTCCAACGTTGCAAACACACAGTTCAAGAGCATGACCGTCAAGAACGGCGATACCCTCGATCTGGGTCAGGGAATAGTTTTGGAGTTCATTTCCGCGCCTAACCTCCACTGGCCCGACAGTATCTTTACCTATGTTCCGTCGAAAAAGACAGTGTTTACCTGCGATTTTCTCGGAGCGCACTACTGCGAGCCGCTTATCACCGACGACGAGATAACCTATCCCGACGCTTACGACGAAGCTTTCGCGTACTACTACGCGGCGATTTTCGGACCTTTCCCCAAGTTTGTGCGTGACGGTCTTGCAAAGCTTGAACCGCTGGATTTTGACATGGTGTGCTGTTCACACGGTCCCGTGCTGAAAAAGGGTATCAAGCAGGCTATGGACAAGTACGCGGAATTTGCCGCTCCGAAAGAAACAGGCAGGACTGCGGCTATCTTCTATGTTTCCGCATACGGCTACACAGGAACGGCTGCGGAGCGTTACGCCAAAAAGCTGAACGAGCTGGGAGTTTCCGCAAAGTGCTATAACGTTATCGAGCATGATATGAGCGAAATTTCCGCGGCTATCGGCAATGCGGGTGGACTTATCTTCGGTTCTCCCACAATAAACCGCGACGCGCTGAAGCCCGTCTGGGACGTGCTTTCCGTTGTGGACGCTGTCACAAACAGGGGCAAGCCCTACGGAGTGTTCGGTTCCTACGGCTGGAGCGGCGAAGCCTGCGCTATGCTTGAAGCAAGAGCGGAGGGTCTGGGACTTAAAAAGGCTCACGACGCCTACAGATGGCTTCTTAAGCCCACCGAGGACGACCTGAACCAAATCGACAAGCTTGCGGAGGAATTTGCCGCGGCATTGAAGTAAAACGATAAAAATTATCCCCGCGAAGTTTCAAAGCTTCGCGGGGATTTTTGTTGCAGCGTTACAGAACCAAAACCCATTTGCCTTTCTCTCTGGCAAGCGCTAACGAGGAGTTTTCAATTTCTTGGTGTTCATTATCGTTGTACACCGTTAAATTGAAGGTTACAAAATACAAGTTTTCGTCAGACTTTTCGCGGGACACAAACTTGACCTCCGCCTTGTTATCCTCGTTATCCTGAAAGACTGACAGGATTTCCTCGCTTAATGAAAAATATTCCTCGGTAATGCTTTCTTTGTCGTCTGCCGAAAAGCAGGATTTAAAGCTATCGTAATCGTCCCGTTCGATAGCGGTAAAGCATTTGTCTATCAGCTTCATCTGTCCGCCGAAATAGATATTCATGCAAAGCAGAACTATAGTCCCAGCCGCCGCGAGGATACAGAAAATTATGCCTAAAATTTTGCCGAAAGTTAATTTTTTATTCATAAGATCAGTCCTTTAAATCGAGCAGTTCGTTTATTCCGTCAAGGCTGCAAAGTTCGTCGGGGGTGAATTCGTACCACTTTTCATCTCCTGCAATAAAATTGCAGTAATAAAGCCTGTCCTTGGATACGTAAAATTCACAAACCGTATCTGTACCGTCGCTATATGTGGCATTACATACTATTTTTACGCACTCCGAAAGGTCGGGAGAGGGTCTGCAATAGCTTTCACCGCCGTAAATGCTGTTTATTTCATCACGTAATTTTTGTGCTGTATTATCTGAAAGAACGACGGAATTATCATTGGCTTGAACAGTTATTTCACCCTCTAAAACAGAATCATGATTATAAAAAGGAAATTTGTCAACAGATCTGTCGCTATAACTGATTTTTAGATTTTCATCAACGGTTATGTCATAAATACAAACGTCTCTAAGGTCGACCCAATATCTCTCAATCACAACCCCGCAATGTCCGCTTTTTTGCGCTGTCAAATCAATATGGCTGCCGCCGTAATGTTCAACGCTGACTACACCGTCATCGCCTAAATATAACACCGAATTGTAACCATAATTGCTTTCAACAGGAGAATTAATACGAAGCACGTCCCTGTCGTTTTCTGAATTTACGCCAACACTATATGCGTTTTTGCCAGAAAATACATTATATAATGCGTCGTATATGTCCTCGTCAAAATTTTCAACTTCACATACATCTTCAGCAGGAGTTCTGTTCGCAATCGTAATCACCGTGAAAATAATAGACAATATCGAGATTATCACGAAAATAATCAACAGTACACTTATGATTATTTTTTTAGCTTTACTCATAACATCAGTCCTTCAAAATAGCCCCCGTCGAACCCGATGTAACCATTTTAGCATAGCGTTTCAGATAGCCGTGAAGTTCCTTAGTCTTGGGCGTGAACGCCGCAAGCCTGCGGTCGATCTCCTCCTGCGGCACGTCAAGGGTAATTGTGTTTTCGGGAATGTTTATGGAGATAGTGTCCCCCTCCTCAACAACGCCGATAACGCCGCCAACAGCCGCTTCGGGAGAAACGTGTCCGATAGCCGCGCCTCTTGTTGCGCCGCTGAAACGTCCGTCTGTTATAAGCGCAACCTTGCTGCCAAGCCCCATTCCCATAATTGCAGAAGTGGGGTTGAGCATTTCACGCATACCGGGTCCGCCCTTGGGTCCCTCGTAGCGGATAACAACAACGTCTCCCTCTTTTATCTTGCCGCCTGTGATTGCCGCCATAGCGTCCTCCTCGCAGTCGAAAACTCTTGCGGGACCGCTGTGTACAAGCATTTCCTCGCAGACTGCGCTGCGCTTTACAACACAGCTGTCGGGAGCAAGATTTCCGCGGAGTACGGCAATTCCGCCTGTCTGGCTGTAGGGGTTCTCAATGGGACGGATAACGTCCGTGTCCTTATTTACGCAGCCCGAAATGTTCTCGCCAACAGTCTTGCCTGTGGCCGTCATACAGTCGAGGTTGAGCAGATTTTTCTTTGAAAGCTCGTTCATTACAGCGTATACGCCGCCTGCCTCGTCCAGTTCTTCAATATATGTGTGACCCGCAGGCGCAAGGTGGCAGAGGTTGGGAGTTTTTGAGCTTATATCGTTAGCAATGTCAAGGTTGATGTTTATTCCGCACTCGTGAGCAATTGCGGGCAGGTGGAGCATACTGTTTGTGGAACAGCCAAGCGCCATATCAACGGTGAGAGCGTTCATGAAAGCCTTTTCGGTTATGATGTCAAGGGGCTTGATGTCCTTTTCAAGAAGCTCCATTATCTTCATGCCTGCGTGCTTTGCAAGCTCGATACGCTGTGAGTAAACCGCGGGGATAGTGCCGTTGCCTCTGAGAGCCATACCCAAAACCTCGGTAAGGCAGTTCATGGAGTTTGCGGTGTACATACCCGAACATGAACCGCAGGTGGGACAGCCCTTTTTCTCGTATTCTTCAAGCTTTTCGGCGTTGATAGTTCCTGCGGCAAATTGTCCAACGGCCTCGGAAATGCTGGAGAAGCTTGTTTTCTTGCCGTCAACACGTCCCGCAAGCATAGGTCCGCCGCTTACGAAAATGGTGGGGATATTAAGTCTTGCCGCCGCCATAAGAAGTCCGGGAACGTTCTTGTCGCAGTTGGGAACCATTACAAGCGCGTCAAAGCCGTGTGCAAGAGCCATAGCTTCGGTGCTGTCGGCAATAAGGTCACGTGTTACGAGGGAATACTTCATGCCCCTGTGACCCATTGCAATGCCGTCGCAGACAGCGATCGCGGGGAACACAACGGGAGTTCCCCCCGCCATTGCAACGCCAAGCTTAACGGCGTCAACGACCTTGTCGATGTTCATGTGTCCGGGGACTATCTCATTGTAGGAGCTTACAATTCCTACCATGGGACGGGAAATTTCCTCGTTTGTAAAACCAAGCGCATGATAAAGCGCGCGGTGGGGAGCGTTCTGGGCTCCGTTTTTGATCGAATCACTGTACATTTTTTTATCCTCCTAAAAATTTTTAGTTGCATATTCAACGGAATTACTCCGCATTGACTGTCTCCCTGTATGTTTCCGCCGCCTCTTTAAGCGCGTTAAGGAAACGCTTTTCAAGCTCTGTACCGACCAAATCGCTGCCGTACACAACGCACAAGCCGAAAGGCTCTTTTTCAACCTCATTACCGTAAACCGTGTCACGTGCAAAAGCGTACATTGCCAAGCGGTCGCCGTAATAGTCCATTTCGGCGTAAAACAGCGAGCTGCCCGCATTGCGCTTTTCAAATTTCAGCACGCCGTCAACTGTGCCGCTTTCAAGAAAATTCGTCACATTGCAGTAAACCTCGTCAATTCCGCTTGATATCATAAAATACGGTTCTTTGCCGCTGTAACCGATATAATCATCGTCACAGTCGGGGGCATAGACGTATAGTATCTCCACCTCGCCTGCGTGGCTCTTGCTTTCCACAAAATCGCCGCAGAGCATAAATCTGCCGTCAACGCCGAAGTCGTTGATACATTCCCTTGACGGTTTAGGCGGCTTACTTGCAGTCCCGGCGACTTCTTTCATCTTCGCAGGCTGCGCTGTTTTTATGGGTTCGGAAGATTCCTTACTGCTTAAACCGTCCTGAATATATTTTGCGGCATCCCGAATAAATTTTGCTATTTCCATAATATCCCTCCGCTAATAAAAGCAATCGTATCACTGTCTGCGAAAATCATTTATGCTCAAGCCATTTGCACTCCGTCATTTCCATATGTGAAAATTTCGCCTCAAAGGAGGACTGTTCGGGCGAGCAGGCATAAATTCCGAAATGTATTTCCTCTGCGCCCTCCCACATATGGCAGATGCGCATTTGCTTGAAGTTTACGCCGTCCTCCGAACATTCAACGCAGTAATCAGAACCGCGTCTGCTGAAACGGTACCACATTGATTTAACGGCCGCGTCTATGTCGGTTGAAGCCCAGTCGGAATATCCGTGATTTGTTGCAACGCTTCCCAGCCTTTGAAAGCGTTCGTTTTCGTATTCAATGGAAGCTTTCAGCCAGTTGTCGCTGTCGAGATACATTATCACGCCGCACTGGTCGAAACGCCGCTTGCTGTCAAATTCCGTTTTGACAACAAATGAGAAATATTTTTCATTTGCTGACATTTGCAGAACAGGCGCATTATCGTGCTGAAATCCGTAATAAGTACGCTGCCAGAGGTCAGTCCCCGGTTCTGTGACAATAGAGATACTGTCCTCTGTAATATTATATTTTTCAGGTTCTCTTGTCCATTTTAAATCGGACGTTCTGAACATTTGCAATTCCTCCCGTTAAAAAATAAGTTTCAGAACGATCTCGTCATCGTTCATCTCACCGTTTTCCCTGAATCCGAATTTGCGGTAAAGTCCCAAAGCGGAGACGTTGTTTTCCTTTGTGGAGAGCGTAATTTCGTCTGCGCCGTTGTCCCGAAAATAATTTATTATTTCCCGCAGAGCCGCTCCGCCGTAACCCTTTCCCTGCAAGGACTTGTCGATCATAAACCGCCACAGCCAGTACTTGTCGTGGGGATCTTCGTTGTTCTCGTCAAAGGCGAACATTGCAAAGCCCACGGCTTTTCCGTCGGCATAAATACCGAAAGGACGCGCGATATCGGGACAGCTTTCCGCCTCCGCAAGTGAGCTTTCGTTTGAGGCGATATACACGCTCTGCTCCTCCGATACAGTCAGGGAAACGATCTCCGTCCTGTTGCCGCTGTCAATTTTTCTAAGCTCGATTTTCATTGTTTTCACCAAAATATTTCGCGTATTTTATAATGTAATCCTTTGCAAGCCTGCCGAATTTTTTCTCGTCGAAAACTCTGCAAAAATCCTTGTCAAGCGTGCGGTAATCATCGTTCTCCGCAAAATCGAGAAAATCCTCAATGCTGTGTCCAGCGGCCTTTTTTCCGCTGTCGAAGTTGACTTTCAGAGCCTGCTCGATTATGTCCGCAAGCTTTTGATATCCCAGCGCACGGAAGCCCGCCGCGGCAACTCCTATATAGTCCCGTGAGGAATTGAAGAACGCCTGTGAAAAGCCGCCGTTCAGCACCTCGTTTTTGACATAGTTGGCGCAGTACACGTTAATGCACGGCGTGGGCAGAGAATTTATTACCTCGCCCATATTCCGCCAGTCCTCGGAAAATTTACTCTCTATCCAAGATGTGACCGCAAAAACGATCTCGCTTTCGGGTATGCTGTCCAGATCGCCGCTTTTCAGGGCGGCGTAGCGTTTACGGTTTTCCATAAAAGCCTCCGCGCCCTGAAAATCTCCAGAAGTCAGAAAATCAAATTTACTCATATCATTGCGCCTTGCCGAGGAATGCCGCGCCGATAATTCCCGCATCGTTTCCGAGACTTGCAACGGTTATCTTGGTGTTCTTGTCCAGCATTCTGGTGTAAACTTCCTTTTTAACAAGCTCGATCATGGGTACCATAAGCGGGTCGCCCTCGTTGCAAACGCCGCCGCCGATACAAAGAATATCGGGCTGGAAAATATTGATAACGTTTGTAATTCCCGCCGCAAGGTACTTGATGTACTTGTCAACAGTCTCCTTGCCCACAGGGTCGCCTGCACGCATTGCCTCGAAAGCGTGACGCGCGGAGGAATGTCCGTCCCTGTCGGCGTACTCTTTCATAAGGGTCTCGGGGTGCTTTGCAATGGCTTCCTTTGTCATGTTGATAAGTCCCGTAGCGGAGGAAAATACCTCAAAACAGCCCTTTCTTCCGCAGGTACATTGAGGACCGTCCACCTCTATAACCATGTGACCGATTTCGGTTCCGGCAAGATTTCTTCCCGTGAAAATTTTTCCGTCAATAACAACGCCTGCGCCAACGCCTGTGCCGAGAGTTATGCAAACCGCGTCGGAAGCTCCCTTTGCCGCGCCTGCAACGAATTCGCCATATGCCGCAGCGTTAGCGTCGTTCGCAACATAAACAGGCTTGTCGATATGCTCCTGAATGTACTTTCTAATGGGGACGTCCTTGAAATCAAGGTTGTTGGAGTAGGGGATAGTGCCGTTGATATTGTCCGCAATTCCGGGAGTGCCGATACCTATCCACTGAACGTCGTCAATGGAAATACCCGCGTCTTTGCAGGCTTCAATGCTGACCTTAGC
Source organism: Ruminococcus sp. (assembly GCA_014799785.1). Taxonomy (GTDB): domain Bacteria; phylum Bacillota; class Clostridia; order Oscillospirales; family Ruminococcaceae; genus RGIG8773. The sequence goes on along the minus strand of JAAVHI010000016.1, from coordinate 8,194 downwards.
CATGTCGTCTGCGATCTCCTTTGCGGGACGGGGGCAAAGGGTCTTTGTTTTCGCCTTGCCGACGATCTCAAAGTTTTCGTTTACGACACCCGCCTTGATGTTTGTTCCGCCCAAGTCAATGCCAATGTAGTAGTTCATAAAAATTTCTCCTTTATATAATTTTTTTATTTAATAGACTTAATCATACGTGTACCCCGGCTTTTTATATAAATAATCTTTATCGGCAATAATATTTTTATCCCAAACTTCCTCTTTCCAGTCTTTTTCATCAACGTCTTTTATGGCAACAGAAACGCTTGAAATTTCGCACCCAAGTATTGAAGCAATGTCGTTTGCAACTTTTTCTGCACATCTAATCTTTTGTTCTTCTGTCCTGCCGGAAAAACATTTAATTTCTACATGCGGCATATTTACTTACCTCCACAAATAAAGATTTATCTCTCTAAATAAAAATCTGTATGTAATTTATCAAGAATTATACTGCTCTGCAAATTGGGATTTGACGGTTTAATACCTCGCAAGCCTTTATAATATCCTGTTTCTGTAAACCCTTTAATGCGTCAACGAAAACAAGACGTTCCCGCAGTTTTATATCACAAGAATAATCATCTTGAAAACAGTCGTCTAAAATAACATACCGTTCAATATTCGAGTGTATATTCAAATAAGTATTTATTTCCTCTGTCCTGCTGTGATATTCCTCTCCGTATGGAGTAATATCCACATCATTTATATTATTTTCTTTAAAAGTCTCTAAAAGCATATCCCAAGTTTTTCCGCCTAAACGATGACTTGAAATTACAACAACCTTAGCATTCATTCTGTTCAGCAAATCGCAGATGTTTTCCATTGCACTTGGCAATAAAGTCTGCACCTCCGCTTCGGGCTGAAAAACGTTTAATACGCCGTCAATATCAAGAAATACAGTAAGCGGGTGATTTTTCACCTGTTCCTTGACATAGCGCAGAATTTCCTTGCACATAAGCTCGGTCGCATGAATATCCTTTCCCAATTCGTCAATAATTTTCTGCCCCTCCAGCAATGCCTCTTCGTATTGCTCTTCTGTAAATTCTCCCGCCTTGTATGCCGCGTCCAATTCGTCACTGTCCTGTACCACTATGTCACCGCTTGTTGTAAGCAGAACGTCCAAATATTTGTCCATAAAAGCAAGCACGCCGTCCTCGTCCGTTATCAAGGAATGGATAACATCTATATACCATGCCGACACATTGCCGTCTTTCGTAAACATTGCCGTAACGGAACGTTTCTTTCCGTCAGGTATTAAAGTAAGCCAGCACATTCCTTTCCCTGCCACGGGAACACGTCCTGCCTTTTCAAAAAAGTCCCAGTATAAATATTCTCCGTCCGTCAGTTCATTCAGTGCCGCCCAGCCATGAAATTTATCACATTCAATACGAATTTGATAGTAAGGGTAATATTGAAATCCCCATTTTAAATCTCTTGTCAATCTTTTTTTAGTCATAAAAGCCTCCCAAGATTTAACTTTTGTTCTGCTTGCAGTTATGCAAAATGTGATTTATTTCTCTGAATTAAAATTTAAATATCCAAATAAAAAATAATGTCCGATTTTCCCTCCTGCTTTGTCCATTTATATACGTTTGAATCAAATCCGCCAATGTAAAATCCCGTCTTAATGTAGAATTTGCAGGCGGACAAATTATTATCCTGCCCCTGCGTGTAAAGCCCCTTATAACCTCTTTCCATGCAAATCTCTTTCGACTTCTCTATAAGCGCGGAAGCAACGCCCTGACGGCGGTACTCTTTTGAAACCTTTAAATCATACAAGTACATATATTTCATCATAGCGTCCTTTAATATTGCAAGCGCAATGCATTTTTCACCGTCATATGCGCCCACAAAAACGCAGTGGTCTTTCATAGCATTGTAATCATAATTTTCGTCGGGAAAGCACATTTCGCCGATTTTGTCCTGCTCAAAATAAACAATTTCATACTGCCATTTTTCATTGATATATGACAGTATCATTCTTCCGAACAATTGGAACGGTTCGTTTGGGATATTTATATCCTGCTTGTGCTCTTCGTCAATTATTTTTATTTTAAGCATTGACCTTTCCTCCGTTTATTATTTTACCGCTATCCTCATTCGGTAACAAAATTCAATATCAAAAGGCTCTTTGTCAAAGCAGGAATCAATAGCCTCGTAAAATATATCAAGCTCTTTTTCAATAAGCCCGGGACATTTTTTCAAAATAGTCTGCGTACTTCCCTGACTTAAAATAATGTTGCAGAAGCGTTCCTTTGTACACTCCTCTTTGTTGCCGAACAGTATCTCACGGGCATATGAAAAGTATCCGCTTTGTTTTATATTTTCAAGATGCTTGTCTTTGGAATAACGGATAAAGCTGTCCCTGACTTCGGGGACTTCACTTTCGATGTCCTTAACTTTATCGTAAAGCTTCATATACGCCTTTTCGGCTTCCCAGTTTGCGACAGGTGGCCAGTCGCAGTCAATCGTAGCAAATACGCCGCGGTCTTTCAGGATTCGGTTTACCTCTTTCAGCGTGGACGTGGGTTCCATCCAGTGAAAGGATTGAGAACATACCACCACGTCGGCGCAGCAGCTGTCAAGTCCCGTGCTGTCCGAAAAAGCCTTTATGAAGCTCATTTTGGAGCTTGCCTTTTTCTCGGCGATCCCGCGCATTTCGTCGTTCGGCTCAACGCCTATTACCTTGCCGCTGACCTCCTGCCATATCTCGGAGGAAAGTCCCGTACCGCACCCCATATCCACAACAAGCTGCGGGTTCCTGCCCAAATATCTGCAAATAACGTCAACAGGATATTTCGGAACTTTGGGACGTGCGCTTTCATAAACGTCCGCAAAACCCGAAAAACGGTCTGCGTTATCTTGTTTGCCGCTCATGTGATTTTCTCCTTTAAATCAGTTTCTTTCGTCGGTAACAATATGCTCTATGCCCGAATGTTCACGGCTTAAATAATCTTTCATAAAACTCGGATANGCCGTGTATTTCTCCAAATCNTCAATTGGTATCCAGTGCATAGTTTCCTTTACGCCGCCATAGGTGTAGCTGTCGCTGTNCAGCTCCTGCGTACCTCTCGGNTTCATNANNAAATAAAAGCTTATTTCGTGACAGTCAAGACCTTTCAGCAGTTCTATATCTTCATTGAAAAAGTTTTCGTGAATGACCGCCAGACGGTCAATGTCATAATGNACGCCTGTTTCCTCGTAAACCTCGCGNATAACGGCATTTTCGGCAGTCTCTCCCGCATGGACTGCGCCGCCTACNGGATAGAAATAATCCGCNGTCGAATTGCCCGCAAACAGTACGCAGCCGTTTTCAATAATAATAGCGCAGGCTTTGTACCNAAACCATTTGTCCTCTTTTGTAAATCCGCAGTCAATCGGCATTGGTCATTCCTCCTTATATAAAATTTCCGGTAAATTAAACTGGTATAATATTAAAGCNTAAAAAGNCTGCAANCTTGCCNGCCCNTTGATAGNGGCTTGACAAATTATAGAATTATCGTATCTAACGGTGGGGNAGAACAAGCNCGCGGGGGCTCCCCGCTAAAAATTNNNCCCGTTCCAGCCCCAGTTTTCGGTACANATATAGCTGACNTAGANCCTGTCCGCAGGTATTCCGAGATTATCGGACAGTATGTCCGTGATCTTGCCTGTAAGTGTGGACATAGCTCCGCCGGAGGGATTTCCGTAAATCTGTACTTCAACCAAAGCGGCAGGCTCGTCTGTNCCCTTGAANTAAAGCGTGTAGTCTCCCTCAACGCCAACCATNAGCCANCCCTCGGATTTTCCGGGGATNGCTGTAATTGCAGTTCCCAAAGCGGANTTGATACTTTCGGCTTTTTCCTTTGNAACGTTTACGTTTGCTTTAACATTGATAAATGGCATAANAATTTCTCCTTTATTTAAAATATTTTTTCCNTNNTTTTAATGACAAATCCATTTTTTAAATATANTTTCACGGCAGTNTGNTTCCATTCAGCCGCGTGAAGAATAATTTCGTCATACCCCTGTTCNTTTATGCGGTTCATTCCCCATAATAACAGCTTTTGACCCAAACCACGNNTTTGAAATTTCTTGTTGACAATNAAATCGTCTAATTCATTTCCGTANCAGGAAACAGCTCCCGCGATAATTCCGTCTTGAAGATAAAGGTAGGTNCTGTCNGCTTTGTCTTTNATTTGAGAATAATCGGAATAAAAATTTATCGGTTCNATTTCCAAAGCNTTTCTCATNTCGTAAAAGCATTCATTATATATCNGCATATATTCAGCCCAATATTTTTCCCGAAAAGGAATNCAGGACACTTCACNGCCGTNTGGTATTTCACCNTTAAANGACATTTCGTAANCAATTATTTCTTTCATTGCATTTTTTCCTTTGTGACGTTTACTTTTCCTTTANAATTANTTTTTTTCATAATAAACAATAGTCATTCTTTCGTTTATNATTTTCGTTTGTCCCGTTTGNCGATACCCCATTTTTTCNTACAGATAACAGTTGCCNTGCTCTTGAAGAATAGTNTCCAATTCCCAGCCGCNGTTCCCGTGGATATTTTCGGCTNNCNTAATTGCCCGCTGAGCGTAACCTTTGTTTCTGTACTCTTTCATAATAAAAATCGGNGAGATACGCTTTGGACNGCCGTCTTTCATATCAANGACNCTTANNGCGCCGACTGTATTATTATCCTCAATGATATAGTAGAAATATGTATACGGCTGCAAAAGCCTTGCTTCTACCCGTTCNANNGGTTCGTTGGCNGGACTTATNTCATAGTCCCGATANTTNTCNAGCAGTTCGGCAAAGGCTTCNTTCTGCATACGCCATATTGTTTCGGCGTCNTTTACGGACGCTCTTTTAAGTTCCACAANGTTCACTCCNNCGATATATAATTTTTTNTAATAAACTAAATTTAAACTATCCACTTGTGTCCGTCAGNGTACATAGCAATAAGCGAAGTATTCAGCCANAGCCTTTGTTCTTCGGACATCTTTTCCGCCGCCTTTTCATAATCCTGCTGATAACCCTCACGCTGTANATCTGTGGATTTGTACAGCAAGCACACTTCGGGAGNTAAAAACGGTATACCGTCCGCAANNAATATCGCCTTGTCAAGAGNANGTCTGATATTATGATTTCTTCTGTACAAAAATTCCGTGTCGGACTTTTCGTCAAACAAAAATTCTATGAAATTCAANNTTGTNAGNCCGATGTGGTCAAAATCCATAATATATACGTCTTTTTCGGAGGTCGGGTACAAATGCACAAGCTCGCAGTTTCCTTTCGTGCAAAAAATATTATTTTTTGCAATCAGTTGATTTTCTGTGTCGGTGATGTGGTGACATTTGCCGCCGCCAAGCATTTCGTAAACCTCATAGCCTATGGACTGCATATATTTTATAATTTTGTCACGGTCAGGGTAAAACGCAAGAATGTCAATATCTCCATGCTTGCGGGATTCATATCCAAGGAACATATCTATCGCCATTCCGCCGCAGACCGCATATTCAAAAGGCTGTCCCTGCAATAATTCATTTGCCAGTTTTACAAGTGGATTCATGTTTATGCCCCTTTCATTATTTTGCTTCGGACACAATATTCCGTATCCAAACGCCCTTTTTCAGAAGTATAAATCCTATCGTAACCTTTATTATGTCCACAAACTGACAAAGGAAATATACCGTTTTTATATCAAAATCGGTAAACGTCACAAGCAGCAGAGCCGTGGGTATCGTTACAGCCCACACATAAACGCTGTCAAAAAGGAACGTTATAAATGTCCGTCCGCCCGAACGCAGGGTAAAGTACGCCGCGTGCATAAACGCCGAAAACGGCATAAAGATACCCATTATCATTATAAGCCGCGAGGCAAGCTCTCTGACCTGTTCGGTGGTGTTGTAGAACATGGGAAAAACTCCCGAAAAAACCGCCATTAAACAGCCTGTGAATGCTCCCGCCGCAACAGTGAAAAATACAAGTCTTGTATCGGTCTCTCTTGCTTTTTGCAGGTCTCCCGAGCCGAGAAGCTGTCCCACGATAATTCCAACCGCAGAGCCGAGGGCGATAAAAATTACACCAAAAAGATTGAATATAGTTGAGGAAATATTCGTCGCCGCAACAACGTCCAGACCACGCCGTGAATAGCATTGGTTAAGAAAAGCCATTCCCGACGACCACAAGAACTCGTTTATTGCTAACGGCAGACCGCTTATAAATATCTTTACCGCAAGCTCACGGGGGACTTTCATGCTTCTGAATACGCCGCGGATAAACTCGTTCCTGCCGCTTTTTGCGTGAGTATACACAATAACTATGGCGCACTCAACAAACCGCGCGATCACCGTGGCAAGAGCCGCGCCCCTTACTCCCATTTCGGGAAGTCCAAGCTTGCCGAAAATCAAAGCCCAGTCCAGAACAAGATTTACCAACACCGCCGTAAGCCCCGCGCACATTGGCGGAACGGTGCAGTTTGTTTCACGCAGTGTCGAAGCGTATATCTGCGTTGCGGTAAAGGGGATAAGTCCCGCAAGCATTATGCTAAGGTATTCCTTTCCCGACTGCAACGTCAGCGCCCTGTCGCCGCTTTGCTCATCTCCTGTGAGATATGCGGATATAAGCCCGTCCCCAAAAAAGGACAGTATCATTATTCCGGCCGCAAGGACGACAACGCCTACCATTACTTTAAAGCGGAAAACGTTCCGTACGCCGTCGGTGTTTCCCTGACCGAAAAACTGCGCCCCGAAAATGCCGGGACCCGCCAGCGTGCCGAAAACGCAAAGGTTGAACACGAACAGAAGCTGATTTACAACAGCAACTCCCGACATCTGTTCCGTGCCGATCTGCCCCACCATAATGTTGTCAAGCAGGGCGACAAAGTTTGTTATGCCGTTCTGTATCATGATAGGAACGGCAATAGCAAATACTGTTCTGTAAAAATTTTTGTCTCCGATAAATTTCTTGAAATTCATATGGTACGCTTTGGTTTATCAATCAATTCTTGTAAAGACTGATTTGAACGTTCCCGTAAGAGCGTACTCTCCGCAGCCCGCAGGAACGAAAACACTGTCTCCTTTCTTTAACGGGAGATTTTCACTTCCGCACTTCAGCACGGCTTCTCCCTCCAGTATTAATATGTTGTGGAACGAAGTCTCGTCCGCATTAAAGGACGCTTCATTTTCCACGTCAACGGAATAAACCGTGAAATATTCGCACTTTGAAAGCAAACGCTTTACCGCGCCGTTTTCGGTGAAAGCTTCCGTTTTGGGGTACGGCTTTGCAGGACAAAGGTTTGTCACCTCAACAGCCTTGTCAATGTGGAGCTGTCTCGGCTTGCCGTCCGCGCCGACCCTGCCGTAATCGTAAATACGGTAAGTCGTGTTGGAATTCTGCTGAATTTCCGCAATAAGAATGCCCTTTCCGATAGCATGGAGCGTCCCAGCCTTGATAAAGAAAACGTCACCCTTTTTAACGGGTACGGATTGTGTAATTTCAAGCAGGGTGTTGTTCTCAATTCTCTCGCGGAATTCCTCCTTGCTGACCTCTTTCTTGAAGCCATACAAAAGCTCCGCGCCCTCGTCGCAGTCAACGATGTACCACATTTCCGTCTTGCCGTATTCTCCCTCGACACGCTGCGCGTACTCGTTGTTGGGGTGTACCTGAACGGACAGATTATCCTTTGCGTCGATAAGCTTTATAAGTATGGGGAACTGCTCAAAGCGTTTGCAGTTGCTTCCGAGGACGGACTTCCCGCAAATCTCGATATATTCCGCAAGAGTTTTTCCCGCGTATTCGCCGTTAGAAACAACGGAATTTCCGTCCTTGTGACAGGAAAGCTCCCAGCTTTCGGCAATTTTCTCAAAATCGCAGTCCTTTCCGAAATCGTCGCGGAGACGTGTTCCGCCCCAGAGATAGTCCTTGAATGCAGGTGTAAGCTTTAATGGGTACATAATAAATTCCTCCCGAATATATAAAAATCCACCATAAAGTATACCATAAAAAGGGGAGGTTGTCAACGTTTGCAAGCGGTGTAAGGAGGAAATCAATTTTGGAATGGTAAATTTTGATTTAGCGGGGAGCCCCCGCGGGCTGAGTCACCCCCGCCGTAATATGTTCAGAACATTAATTATGCTATTGCCCCCTCAAGGGGGCGGGTGAATTTTTATTTGGCACA
>JAAVHI010000015.1 GCA_014799785.1 Ruminococcus sp. | reverse complement strand
TACAATAGATAAAGCACTTCTCTTAAGTGCTTTATCTATATATTCCTCAATAGCTCAGTCGGTAGAGCATGCGGCTGTTAACCGCAGGGTCGTTGGTTCGAGTCCAACTTGGGGAGCCATTATACTTCAAACTCGAACGGCCTTTGATAGTTGTATGTGACAGCGGTTATGTCGGGTTTGTTGCACGGTTTGATAGGGATTGACTTAGTTGAGCCAGTCCCTATTTTGTTAGTTATTATCTAAAATTGATTTTTTATTAATAATTTATGCTTGTAAATTTATTACCAAGGTAATACAATAGAAACATATGACTAATGATTTACAGTGTGAATCTTTGAAAGGTTGAACATTATGAAAAATAAAAAGATGGACTTGAGTCTTAAGTTAGCATATGATACTGATAAGGACAATATCATAATTTCATTGGACGATGATAAAAATTCGATTACTATTCCATCTCCTGCATATATGCCGTTTATTTCTGTGCTTATTAAGGCGGGAATTGATTTTCAAAGGAATAAAGTTGTTGATTTAGGATTATCCGATTTAGTAAAAATCGTTGAGGAGAAATAGATATGTCAAATAAAAAAATTTGCCTTGATGATAATAAGATTTTGACTTATACGCTTACATCAACAAGTGATAGTTTAAAGCTTTTAAGTAGCGACGCTAAATACTCAAGAGCAATACTTAATGAAGTTCTTGTTGATGCAACTGCTAATGCTAATATTCAATTGGGAGAGTATTATCAAAATACGCTTCGATATTTGATTGAGGCTATGCCTGTTAGAAATCGTGTGCTTATAGATTGCGCTAATTGGCTTAAAGAAACTCATTTTAAAAATTTTTCTGTATTAAAGATTTTCATACGATACAAGAAAAAAGAAATTGTGGTTGTTTCTGATAGTATGAGTGATATTATTTTGGATGAGTTTTATAATAAAACATTTGAATTTGCATACGAAAAAGATAATGAAATTGTATTTATTATTACTGATGAAAAAGCCATTGATTATTCTGCTATGCCTAAATATGATAGATTTATAGAGGTCGTTAAACATGAGTGATTCTGCTTCATACAATAAAAAATATGAGCACAATGAGGCGTTTGTAGAGTACGTAAAAAATAATTCTGAATTTTCCGACTGGGAAATTATCGGTACTTTCTATGCAGCGCTGCATTTTATGAATTTGTATCTAAATTTGCGTTACCATACCAACATTGATGATATTAGTAGTCATAAAAAGCGAAATGAGTATATTAGTGATAATTGTAGTAAGTGTATAGCATTAGCCTATAAAACTTTATATGATTTGAGTCGAGAAGCTAGATATCAGTATACTGATGTTTCAAGCAAAACTATTTTCGTTAGAAATAAATACAATGAATTGAAATCTTTATGTCAAAAAGATATGTCTTCCGTTATACATAGTAGTTAGTTCCGTTTGCCACATAGGCAGGCGGGATTTTTTTATTGTAAAATTTTCTCGGGAAAATCCATATTCCCCAAATCCATGATATAATGGAGGTATGCGATAAGCGTCAAATAAAACCTAGTCCATTTTAATTTCCACCTTTCTGTTTTGGATGCCTAATTTAGTCTAATTGAGTTGTTTAAGTTTACCCTGATTATTTTAGAAACCTAATTTACTCTAATTGGACTTTTTTAGTTATGCCTAATATCATTTTAACAGATTGGTCTGAAATTGTATAGACAAGGTTTTATTTGACGTTTACTATCTTACCACCTTTCTTGTGATTTTTTGTACTTTTATTTTATCACAAGATTTTTAGTTCGTAAAGGTGGGTATTATTGACGCTTACCATTAACAGCAACATCATATTCAATAAGTGCGGCAAAAGTCAAGACAGCGCCGCTGCCATGTATTGATATATGCGGACGATCGCTTGAAACATGGTGAAGCATATCAATATCATATTTGTATTTATTGATGTAACTTAAAAATCTCGGTATAGTTTCTAAAGCCGAAAACGGGTTTATTATTTGACATGAGCCCGCATTCTGAATCGTATGATTTTACCGCCGATATTAATCGTATTGCAATTATACGAAAAAATAACATGTTACTTTTGCACTTGACAAAAACGTGAAAATAGTGTATAATGTTGTCGTTTATTAAATAAAAATGTAACAAATTGTTGAATTGTCTGGGTTCATAGTTTTTAGCTTGATAAAAAGTGTGGGCTGCAATTAATTATCCGAACCGGCTTTTGACGAATAAATATGTAACCCTATAGCGCAAATTTGAATGCCATAAAATATTTATGAGGGGTGTTATACTTGGAAAAGGAAATAAACTCAAAGTTGGCCGAACTTAAGGATTTTATTGCTCAGATCCGTGTGAAATCTTCAGAAATCCACCGTTTGGCAGAAAATAATATGCTTATTCCTCAGCAGCTTTGTGATCAGGTATTAATACTGCTGAATAACCTTTCTGATATTCAGCATGATATAGTAAATACCATCGAAGCTTATGGAATAAATTCTATATCAGAAATATCAGGTATAGAAGAAGTTGAAAAAGCAATTTTGTTAATTGAAAAAAAGGATGAGATTTGCAGACTTATCAATACCGTTAAATCGATTGCGGTTGTATGCGATATGCCTAAATATAAATCCGCGTTGGACAAACTGATTACGGAGCTCGAAAAAGCAGATCCGGAACCTTTTTGCATTGAAACATCAAAAGCGTTGATTGCCGATATTTCAAACGGAACCTTTGATGCTATTCGATCTGTTGATGCTATAGAAGAAAGCGAATTCGCCGTACTTATACTTGCCTGTATGTTTAAAAAGCTTGCCATTACACCTATGAGCACTGTTGCAGAGCCGGTGCAGGAGAAACAGATCAGCTTGCCTGAAATTGAAGATGAGACGGATGAACCTGAACAGGAAGTCGAGTCTGTAACGGATGCGGATTATTTGGAATACGGCAGCTTTATTGCAGACTGCGATCTGGACTTTTCTGCCAACACCTGTGAGGCTATCGGCAATATCTTGATTACAGAAACGCCCGATGCTTCAAAAAAATACAGCGTAAGCAATCTGGAAAATATTGTTTCTCAAAAGAACAGAAGCAGCAGAATACCGCACAGATTATACGGAGAAATTATGTACCATGCACGTCATGCAGGTTTGAATGACGAGAGTTTCTGCTTATACGGAAACATGGACAGAGAAAAATTTTGCCAGACATTATCTGCTGGTATATCGTTCTTGTACAACAAGGGGCTGCTGAAAAGGGTTTCTTTGAATGGCTTTCCTGATATATACATACCGTCCGGCATTGGTGAGACATTATTTGTCAAGGATAAACTTCGCAGGCTTATTAATTACAGCGATTCCAAAAAAAGACCGTACGAAGCGGATTTTTTCCTGAACAGCCGCGGAGTTAAGATGGTACATATACTCAACAAATGTCTGCTCAGAATAACAAGCAATATATACACTAAAAAAGTATCAGTTAGTACCGGGGTATCCAATGCGGGCGCAAACATGTACAAAATAGTACACGTACCAAATGAAGAAATATATTGCTGCTCTTTTCTGCCTCTTAATGCGGAGGATATTGTCAATACTGCCAAGGACTTTTTGGAAACTATTGAGGATCACCGCGATGCGGTATATATTGCCGCCTCGTCTGAGCGTGTGTATACTGATGCGCTTTGCAGGCTTATTATCGAAAAATTGGGTGATGCACCTTACTTGAAATTATACGCATATTCATATAATGAAGATTTGTTTTTTGGATGCAGCGGCGATGCTGTAGATTTAAAAACTGAGATATTGTGTACAGTATCGGACGAGTTTGTATCCGAAGCAGAGGAAACTTTCGGCCATGATGAACAGGTGGAAATTAAAGATTTTGACGAGGCCGAGGAAAGCATATCTGTTATTAATGATGATGAAAAGGAATCCATATCGGAGGATATTGTTCATTTGTCTGATGACTCTGACGAAAAGGAAGAAGATAACGACATATTAAATACCGACAGAAATGAAGAAGTATTTGTATCAGAAGATACGGTCGTGTCAGATATGCCGAGGATACAGAGTGATGTTCCTGTAAAGGCTTCTGCTCCTGTTTACAAAATAAGCTATGACACAGCGAAAGAAACTGCAATTGAGCTTCTGTTGAACAACAAGGTTTACTGTATGCTTCCGTATTTAAAGGCGGCTTCAAACGAAAACCCGAATATTGAAAAGCTGTATCTTTGCGTCGCATACGCTTTTGACGACCCAATGGAAAATGTACGGTACAACTCCGCCGAAATAATATCGCTGCTGGACAGCGGACTGTTTCTTCGGGATGATTTTACAATTGGTTTGATTTATGCTGCGGCACTGCGTAATTTCTTTTCAAACCATACCGCAGATGATTATTCCGTGAACCAGCTTAAACAGATAATCGATATGCCGGAGATGAAAAATCTGGCGCAGGAATTTATAAATTACAAAAAACACCACCGCTGCGGAGTTGAAGCAGTGTGCGACTATTCGGTACGCGAGTATATAAAAATAAATGAAAGCTTAGGCAAGCTTTCCGGAGAGGCGGCGGAATTATACGCTCAATATGTAGAAACACCTTATACGGGAGGAGCAAGAGTTACACGCGTTAAGGATACTGCGGAACAAATATTTGACCGTAATAATTTTATAGCGGAATGCCTGAAATATGTAAAAAATGACGATGTTGACTCAATGAGCGTGGCTGAAGAATTTGTTTCTCAGTTTATGAAATCGGAAAAGATATCCGAGGATAATATCTCTTCAGATAAAGTAGGCACTTATGTTGACAAGGTGTGGCAGGAGTGCGGTCAGAATAAAGTTAATAACCATTCGACAAAGCTGGTATCAGGCTCGAGGAGCAAGCTTATTTCGAGAGTGACCAAATCAGTCACGGCAATCTCTCATTGGGTAAGACTGCACAAGTCCCAGAAAAGCGACGTAATTCATCTTTCCAAAAACAAGAAAAATGAGCTTATTGAGCTCATTGACGCGGTTTTTGACAAGTGTGAAAAAATGTCCGGGAAAAGCAAGGAAGCTGCTGCCGGAATGAAGTGTATAATAGATACTATTGAGGAGATAAAAGATAAGCTTAATGGCTCATATTCCGCGGATATCAGAAATCGTTACTATTATATTGATTTCCTTAAAAGCGACTATGTTGTGCTTACAGAAGACATAAGAGGAAGGTTTGTCCCCGATTTAGTAAACTACTGCGAGAGTATCAGCGGGTTTGACATATGCAACCGGATCATAGCACACAGTGAAAATGAAAAGAATTTTCCGACGCCGGCAGAATTTGAAATGCCTGATAAATGCAACCTCGGTTCTCTTCGCTGTCTCATAAAGTATAACCGTGAGATCAACGGTGAAAAGGTTCGCAATGAATTATTTAAGGGTATCCCTCCTTATAGCAACGAGAAATACGAGCAGCTGATACAGTGTCTCAAACACTATGAAAGCGAAAATGTTCTGAATCAGATAAATGCTAATATTGAGAGAGAGCATAAGAAATTTATTGAGCGGCTTGAGCTTGCCCAGAATTACGGTAAATTTGACGTTGCGGAAGACAGCGACATTAAGGACACTATCCAGAGCCGTATGGATGCCTTGTTTGAAGCTACGGCAAAAAGCGATAATAAAAGCGAGAATTACGGATTTTACCGTTTTGCGATCAAAAAGATAGAGGAGCATATTGAGGAGCAGGCAAGAAAAAGGGAGCCGGAACTTCAGGGCAGACTTCAGACGCTTATCGATTCGCTGCCGCAGGGAGATGATAGTGAAGAAAAGAAGGAAATGCTGTCAAAGATCAGCAAGATAAAGGGCTACATTAGCGTATGCAACTTTACTGCCGCCGAGGATTATATCAACCGTTTGAGCAGTGACGATATCCACGACGGTAAAGACGATTATCTTGAATTGGCAGATATTCTGAACGATTTTCACAATCAGTACGGCACTATATATAATCGTACCTTTGATACGTCTATTGGGCTTGCCGATAAAAATGACCAAGTAAAAAGCGGTATAGAAAACTATATTAAAAACAGGGCTTCGGCGAGAAAAGACGAAAAAGGCGGAATCGCGCTTATTCAGAAATGGCTGAGAGGCAGCAACGATTCTCCGAAAAAAATAGAAGATCTGTTTTCACACTTAGGGCTTAATGTCTCCGTTAAACCTACGGATGCAGGTTATTCCAAGAGGAACTATCTTAAGTATTACGACTGTACTCTGCGTGACGCAAATGAAAACAGAACAACTTATCAGCATATTGTAGCTCCTTTCGGTTCTCAGGCGTATACATGTTCATTCCGTGCCGCGTGTCTTTACGGAGCATTTGGTAAAGAGCGTATTCTTCCCGAGATCAGGGAGATGAGCAATTATGATAAAAACACCATTATTTTTGTTGATTACGCTTATAAGGAAAATGACAGGCGCGAACTCGCAAAGGAAATAAAGAAAATGCAAAGCAACAAGGTCTATATGGTTGTTGACAGGGTAATAATAACCTATCTTGCATCAAGATATCAGAGGTCAACCATTCTGTCTCAGCTTATGACACTTTCAATGCCATTTTCTTATTATCAGCCGTACGTTCCCGATTCGGGCAACTCTATGCCTCCCGAAATGTTTATGGGAAGAGATAAGGAGCTTAACGAAATTAAAAGCGATATGGGCATAAATATGCTGTACGGAGGAAGACAGCTTGGAAAAACAGCTCTTCTGAAAAAAGCGGCGTCTGATGTTGACGGAAACGACGGAGCTATTGCTGTTTATGTTGATATAAAGTTCCGCAATGAAGCCAAAGCTGCGATAACGGTTTCAAGGGAGCTTATGCTTAAAAAGGTATTCTCCGAATCGGATATCTGCGACAATTGGGATAAGCTTGCTTTCAATATCAAAAAAAATATGCTTGAAAAAAATATAAGCCGTCTGCTGCTCCTGATCGACGAGGGCGACACATTTATTGATGACAGTAAAAATAACGGCTATCAGGCAATAGATCATCTGAAAAATCTTTCTTCCGACGGAAACATCCGCTTTAAATTCGTAATTGCAGGACTTCATAATCTTGTGAGATTCGACCGCGAGGGCGCAATGGGCAATAACTCCGGCATACCTCACCTTAAATCGCTCACGATAAAGCCGTTTAGATTTTCCGAGGCAAAGGAGCTTCTTGAACGTCCGCTCAGCACAGTCGGAATCTTTTTCAAGGACGACGAGAAAACAAACGGTCTTGTCTCAACAATACTGGCAACGACAAACTATTTCCCGGGACTTATTCAGTTTTATTGTTCAAAGGTTGTTGAAAGCCTTTGCCAGAGGGACTGCCCTTGCTATGATACACAGGACGCCCCGCCGTATTATGTTACGGAGGCGCAGATTCAGAAAATTCTTGCAGATGAGAAATTTACAGGTGAAATTAAAGAGAAATTCAAGATCACCCTGCGTCTCGATACGGACTGGTACTATGATGTTATTGCGCTTGCTGTGGCATGGCTTTTCTATGAAAACCATACCGGTTCTGGATATACAGCTGATGACGTGCGCACTGTGGGAAAAGATTTCGGTATAAACAAGATAACCGATTTGTCTTCCGAAAGATTGCTTATGTTTATGGACGAGCTTGTTGACTTGAATATTTTCAGGAAGGACATAAACGGCAGATATGTTTTCTCTCGCCGTAATTTTATCAGGCTTATGGGCACGTACGAAGAGATATTTGAAATGCTTATGAAGTATTCGTCATAGGGAGGCTTATATGGCAAACAGTATTTGGTGGACCAAGATCAGCAATTCATCGAGATTAATACAGGATATTACAGATGACCTTATAGGCGGAAAGTCTGTGATTTTATGTATAGGCAATGAAATTCCGTTTTATGATGAGTTTCGGACCGTGCTTATGGACAAACTGTCCCGTAATGACGCGCGCAATACTGTAAAGGAAATCGACCTTGAGGAAAACTTCGATGATGTGGGAGAATATTTTCTGGAAAAATACTGCAGCCATGATGTGCGAAGCGAATATTTTCCGCGAAAAAACTATTCGGCGGCGAGCTATCTGTCTGAATGTGCCGGATTCCAGCTTAACGGCAGCATAGTATGGATCAGGAATATTCAGCAGAATAATATTGCCGGCTGGTGCAAGTTTATAAGGGATTACGACGGCCAGAACACAAATATAGGCAAAGCCATATTTTTACTTGAGCTTAAGAATTGCTCCGGACATCATGTAAAGTCGAAGAATTGCAAAGTGATTTCTGCGGATAAATACTATTCCGAATTTGATTATTATGTTTACTGCTTCCTGCTTGCTGCTGAAATAAAGAAATGCAATGACGAAATGAAGCAGTATATCGCAGAGCTTGTGTGCAAATTATGCTGTGGCAAGGTTGAGCTGTGCAGCGAAATGTTCAAATACGGTCTTGATGTGGCAAAAAATCCTTGCGCAAGCGTTAGGGCTGTATTTGGAAAAGATGCATTGCCCGAAAATGAAATCACGGCAATTGTCTGGCAAGTTCAAAATAAGTTGATTTTTCCTGTCCTTGAACAGTTCAGACGAAATATGGTTGAAAAGCATATTTGGGAAATCGAAAAGCGTATTCCGTTTCGCACTCCTTACGGTCAGGAAATTACAGACCCATTTAACCTTGATCTTGGAAACCTCAAGAAAATGTATAAAGATAACGCAATATGCCTGAGCCCGGAGGAAGAGAAGACTATGTTAAATTATATTGAAATACGAAATAATCTTGCTCATATGAAACCGATAAAATTCGAGAAGCTTAAATATTGTATAAATATGTAAAGGCCTTATTATTTCAGTCTGTTTGAACACTCGTACCTTTACGGCTTGCCGATGCGTTAGTGAAACTTTCCCTCTATGCAAGCTGCAAGCAGCTCTTTGGCACGATATGGATATTTTGTCAGAAACGACGCCGACTGCACTGTTTCCGCCCCCGCGGCAATAAGTTTTTTTACATCGCCGGCAGAGGTCACGCCGCCTCCGGCACAGATGCGCAGCCCGTAATCAGCGGCGGTATATGTATATCCGAGCGTAAGCGGAAGCTGCCACGAACCGAAGCATGACGTGGATTGCGGGGCAAGCCTGCCGCTGATATTATAGCTGTCCGAGGATGCATCATATTCAAGATACGGCGAACGCACCGAATCAAGCAGCGATACATATTCAACGCCCGATTTCTTTAACAGCGGCATTATGAAATCTTTAGGGAGATTTACGTTCAGCTTCGGCATTATCGGAACACGTATACTGCACAGCAGTTCTGAAAGAAGTGCGGCAAGCTTTTTCCCGAAACCGTCCTGCCCTATAAGGCAGCCCATATAAAAGAAATCAAGCTGTATCCCGTCTGCGCCCAAGCTTTCCAGAGCGGCACATGCAGGCAGCCATGTTTCTGGGTTTAAGCTTTCGGCTGTAAAGCTGGGAATAAGGAGCATATCGGTCACGGGACGAAGATCACGCAGCATAGCGGTACATTCTCCGAGGGTCATGATCTCACGGCTGAATGGTGACGAAGCATATGTGTATCCCGTTGATTTTTCAAAGGCAAAATTCCGTCCGACAGTGCATTCTTCACGGGTATAGTCTGCACAGGATTTCAGTATTGCTCCGCCGATCCCCTGTTCTGCCAGACGAAGGATGTTATCCGTGTTTTCCGTTGCAATGCAGGATGACGCTATAAGCGGGCTTTTAAGCTTTTTTTCCATAAAGTTAAGCATTGTTTTTGCTCCCCTTTTTAATCCCGGAATGATAAAAGAAATTTACAAAGGGTATGTCATATTTTTCGGAAAGCCTGTCAATATCGGCTTCAAGCTGTTTCCAGTATGAAATATTTCCCTTGTTGTATATCTCGTCGTATGACGCGCTGTACTGCGGATACTTTTCCCCGATGTACTTCAGTATTTCCTTTTTTGCCGCGCCTCGGAGATTGAGGTTTTCAAAGCAGATTTTGTCGACCGTACCGCTTACGGCTTCGGCAAGCTGCGGAATATCGGTGATATACGGAAATATAGGCGAAATAAAAAGATAGGTGCTTATTCCCTCAGCGTGAAGCAGTCTCAGCGCATTCAGTCTTCTTTTTACGGAGGGAGCGCATGGCTCCATGTATCTGCGGAAGCCGTCGTCAAGAGTTGAAAGGGATATTCCGACTTTAAGACGCGGCATTTTTTTAAGCAGGTCAATATCCTTAACCATAAGATCTGATTTGCTCAGGATTTCCACATCGGCGTCGGTACCGCTCAGAAGCTCAAGAATCTCGCGGCTTTTGCGGAATTTCATCTCATAGGGATTGTACGGATCGGTAACGGAAGACAACAGCACCGTTTTTCCGTTGAGCTTTTTGGGAAGCTTGTTATTGTCGTAACTCTTGACATTGATAAAAGCACCCCAGTCCTCATTGTTACCCGTAAAGCGCTTCATAAAAGAAGCATAGCAGTAACGGCAGCCGTGAGTGCATCCCGAGTACGGATTTGCAACATAATCTGATGCGGGGAGATTGGATTTGACAAGTACCTGTTTAGCGGCTTTTTCCGTAACCTTCATGCTGACCCCTCCTTATTTGGTATAATGCAAATGCAGCCAGCAGCGCGCTGATCGAGGCAAATATAAGCACAATATGCGGCGCAGTATTCTCATTCGACAAGGCTGAAACAGCAACCGCCGTAAGCAGTCCCAAGGTATGCCCCAGATTTTCTGAAACGGTCATGTCGTTTTTGTTATAAGCTCCGTATTTTTCCGCTAACGCGGAAATTGTATAAACCGTTCCGCCGCCGAAGCCCGTTATGATCCAGAGTACCGTAAACAGCGGCAGTGAACGAATAAAACTCATTGCGGCAAGAATAATACATATAGATATATGTCCCGTCCAAAATACTGCTGTCAGCCTTGACGTAAGGCGGCTTACGACCGGCTCGACGGACATATATGTAATCCAGGTGCAGCAGAACAGTCCCGCTGCTGCGGCGATTCCCCCGAAGCCTATATTTTCGTAAAAAGCAAGACTTACCGCTGCAAGAACTGTGTGAGCATAGAAGAAATAGTGCAGCTGGTGAAAAATCATAACCGCAGAAAAGCCCTTTTGCCCGTGAATGCCGCATATTCCCGGCTTTCCTTCGTATTTTACTGCGGCGGGGATAATAATGACGGACGTGAGAATAAGCAGTATTTCCGGAATTACGGCGGCTGACGGCGCAAGGAAAAATCCGCCGACGCGGAACAGCCTTTTAAGCAAGCGGCTGCTTCTGCTTTTGTGGCTGCTGCGCACTGTCTGCAAAACCGCCGAGCCGCTTGCGAGAGCTGTACAGATAAGCCAGAAACGGCAGCTTTCATAAGTAATTCCCGTCATCATAATAATTCCAATACAAGCGGGTACTGCGGAAAGAAAAGCAATTACTTTTTTTCCAACGGAAAAAGGAAACGGAAAAAGATTTCCGATATGGTACGCCAGCGGAAAGCTCAAAATCTGCCATAACGGCATACCGTGAACCGTACCGTAAGCGATCCACCCGCACTCCAGAATTCCCGTCAGCAGATCAAGAAGATAAAACATAACGCTCCTCCTTTCAAGATAGCACTTGTTTGTCAGGCGGCAAGCTCACAATTGTGAACGCGGCTTGTCCAGTACAATGCCCTTTCCCCGCCAAGAATTTCGAGAAGAGAATTTTCCCTGACATTCCCCAGAAGGAACTTCGGGTCGATTGCGCCAGTAGAGCTGTCCAGCGCCCAGAAGCAGGCGACAACATTTCCGTTGGGGAGAATACCGATAGACTTCCGCACACAGCGGCACTCGCAGGTATGCTTGCTGTGACCGGGCATAAGGTAATGGAAATCAACTTCGGGCTTGTTCTGTCCGGGATAAGCCGATACTATCCCCTGCACCATATGTACATACCGTTCGCATTCGCTGCTGCTCATGACAGCTTCAGGGAACCGGGCGCCTCTGCCCGAGGCAAAGAAACGCAGGATACTCCAGTTGTCCACTTCGTTTGCACAGCACCACCCGAATACTGAAAAAGCATCCGCATAACCGCTGTTGAGAGAGCTTACAACCGTCTGAATACCTACCTTGCAGCCCGCTGATTTCAGCAGCGCAACAGCCTTGGCGGCCGCAATGCTGTATCCGAGCGGTCTGAGCGTATAAGGACGGTACGGAACCACGTCCATGGTCATCTCAACGTCGGAAACATAGCTGCCGAGGAAATCGGCGGTTTCTTTGTCAATGGCATAACCCGAGCAGCTTATGCCCAGCTTGTCCTTTCCAAGAGCTTTGGAAAAAGCTTCGATCAGAGGCAGGTGGCTCTTTTTGTCGGTAAAAATTTCTCCGCCGGAAAGGTCGATTTTCACATTGTAACCGTTACCCTGAAGTTCCTTTGTCTGACGTACCAAATCAAGCTTTTCTCCAAAGGAAAGCTCATTTTTGCGGCAGGCTTTGTCGGAGGATGCGCCCATGCAGCAAATATCGCAGTTCCAAGGACAATGAGCCGTTACGTCATAGATGATCGATAAATTCTTTTTCATAGAATACTCCTCCTTATTCATTTGGGGTTGGTTAAAGTTTACAAGCATATTATAGCATTGCAGGAAGGAATGTACAAGATACATATAAATATTTTTTGTAGGTTTTTTGCGCGTTTTTTACGTAAAACAGCCGTTTTGCGGAATTATTTGTATGCAAAAAGCGTACAAGGCAAAAATATTAAAGGAGAGTGCATTTATATGAAAGAAAATTATGAAAAAATAATTCATGGCGATGAAACAAGATTTTACATGGACGATGCTGTATTTACTCAGTTAAAAAAAGAATATTTACGTTTTAAAGCAGAATATACAGAATATTTTCCGAATAATTTTATCTGCCGTATTATAACAAATTTTCTTAACTATATATCCGATACGTACAAATCAAATTCCGCCTTAGAAGAATTTAAAACGGAAACGGAAAGCTGCATGAAGGAAAAAACGCCCAAAAGCGAAAGAGCGTATGCAGGCAAGCTTACTATAACGCGGGATATTGAAAAAGCCGCTGAAAAATACGATTTTACGAAAATCAATGGCTTTAGAAAAAGCGCGTTATTTAATTACATAATAAAAAAATTTACTCAGCTTTCCCAGCCGGAAAGAGAAAAAATCTATTTATATGAAGAATACAACTGCATTCGGGCTGCTGCCGAAAATGGCAAAATGCTTGTGATCGAATATTCCGACGAAAAAAAATATGAATACAGACCCATAAAAATTGAAATTGACGATAATTCTTTTTCTTTGTATCTTGTAGGCTATTCCAGGGCAGAAAATACTGATAATCCGTTTAAGCTCTACCCCCTTAAGCTTAGCCGGATAAAAAAGTGTTCTGAAAAAAACAGAGACAGTGAAGTGACTGTTCAAGAAAAGACAGAAGCGGAACAACGGCTGAAAAAATTCGGCGCTTCTTATGTAGGATATAATAATTCAGAAACCATAAAAGTGCGGCTTACTTCTTTCGGATACAGCAAACTGTATCTGAAAATAATTAATCATCAAAGACCGCTTCCTTTAAGTGTTCCCAAAGAAAAAACTATAGACGGTCAAAAGTTTTATGATTTGACATTTGCCTGTTCTCACAGGCAAATACGCAATTATTTCTTTTCCTTTGGCAAAGAGGCTGAAATACTTGAGCCGCAGGAGCTTAGGGAAAAATTTATTGACAGTTACAGGGACGCGCTTTACCGTTACGGCATAAATATCAAGAAAGAGCCTGAGTTCAATGATTGAACCGATATATTTGTTTTCCGCTGTAATTTTACAGAATACGGTTATGCTTTATAGTTTATTGTTTTTTATTATATAAGTTACGCGGTTATTATCTTCGGTGACAACTGCGCATACGAAATTGCCGTTGAGCATATCGGGAAATAATATCAGACAAATATTTAAGATCTCACACTGTTAATTATAAACAGTGTGAGATCTTTTGTAAATGCGGATATTATTTGACGCCTGCGCTGCGGCAGATGATGACAATTGACAGGCTTACAGTGAATATGCTCCGCAGATTTTTCTGCGGGACTGCTGATTATTCCGTTTCCGAATCGCCGTCGTTAAGGTGCATGATTATTCTTGCCTCACAGCCCGGAACGAGCTTTCGGAACAAGTCGTTTTCTATATAGTCCTCCTCATATGGCGCAAGAACGCTTAAATAGACCTCGGAGCTTTCATAATCTATTCCCTTGTCGTTAAGCTCAAGGATTTCGGTTACTTCGGAGTGGTCATCATATGCGGGGTACAGTATATTTATTCTGTCACAGCCGTCAAGGATGTCGTTTTCCTCCATAAATTCGGTAAGACTTTCAAGAGGCTCTTCGCCGCAGTTTTTGATATATAAGGTCATATCATAATAATCGTTGTCGATAGCATAGGTCTCCACACGGATATTGTCAATGTACACGGTTTCAAGCGGCTCGGCAAAGCTTACCGTTTTGTCGTTTTCCTCTGTTTCGGAAGCTTCTTCGCCGTCATCGTTCTTTTCCTTTTCGGGCAGTACCGCTTCAATTTCGCACCATGTCATATCCTTGCGAAGGTCGTCTGTCTGCTCCTCGGTAAGGTCAGTGGAAATAAGAGTAAGCTTTTTGAGAGACGTCAGAGTTTTAAGGGATTTGTAGTGCATAAAGCGTGCATTTTTCAAATAAAGCTCCTCTATTTGAGTATTATTTTCAATATGATCCGCATCAAACGTGTACTTATCCGTACAATCTATTATCAGTGTTTTTAATGCGGGACAATCGCCAAGCTCCGAAATATTTTCAAATCCGCAGTTTGTCAGTGTAAGGCTTTTAAGGTTTGTCAGATTTGAAATTCCTTTAAGATTTACATGATCGTTATTTTCAATAATAAGCTCCTCGAGCGATACTGCGTTTGCGACCTCGCCAAGTCCGTAATAAAAACCGCTGCCTACGCCGAATTTTATCTTTTTCAGATTGGTCATATGCGGAAGTGCCGAATATAAGCTTTTGTCTACGTGGTAAATATCCAGATATTCGATATTCGTGCAGTTTGAAAAGACCGAAAGATCAACGCCGCTCTCGCCGTTTTCATCATACTGTATTCCGTACATGGTAAGGCTTTTTAAGGTCTTTATCTTTCCTATGCTGTCAAAATTTATGCCGTTATTTCCGACGATCATAAGCTCCTCCAACGAGGTCAGACCCGCAAGAGGCGCAAAATCAGGCACACCGTCAGACGCTATGGGAGTACCCGAAACCGTCCGTATATCAAGCTTTTTTAAATTTGTCATTGCTTCTATTCCGTTAAGGTCGGGAATTTCACTTGTAAAGCTTGCTTCTGTTTTAAGCTCTGTCACATTGGGCAGAGCGTATATGAATTTCAACGCCTCCTTGTCACAGCCGCACTCAAGTGAAAGCTCCCGCGCCTTTGCATTTGCCGCCCATTCTATCGCTTCCTTTGATTCAATGCCGCTGACATGAAGCTTTTCTATATTTGAAAGACCCGATAAAATATTTAGATTTTCCTCTGACATAGTCCACAGCGAAATAGTAAGCTCTGAAAAATCGTCATACTTTTCAATACCCTCAAAGCCGACGACAGAAATACCTGCGGATATGTACAGCTTTTTCAGATTAGGAAAATTTTCTGCGATTTCAGTCAGGTCAAGAGTTCCGTACTCGTCACTGCTGTATATGTTATTCTTGTGAAATCCAGAGTAGTCAAAAACTGCCGCATCATAATCTTCTTCGTTATAATTATCGAGCAGTCTTGACCATTCATCATCAGCGCTGTTTGATATATAAAGCGATTTTGTATCCTTTGGCACAGCAGTTGTTCCCACAAGAATATAGTTATCACCGAAAATGCACATAAGCTCGTTTTCTAAAATATATTTGCTTTCGCCGTCCTTATCCTCATAGCCTGCCGATACCGATATAATGTCGCCCTGCTGACCGATATCTACATATACCGTCTTATCTTCTCCAAGCATATCGGCGGAAAAGCTGCTGTCCTCCGAAAGCTTTTGGACAAAGAAGTCAAAGCCTTTTTTTGCGGCGGCGGAATGGTCTGCGTCCTCGTCCTCGCCGTAGTATGACAAAGCGGCAAACATACTGTATTTGGAATACTTTTCGGCAGCGGAGGGGTCAATGTCAAGAGAGGAATACATTTCCTCCTTAAATTCCTCATAGGACATATCATTGTATTCGCCGTATTCCTGCGCCATGTTGTAAAATTCCTCGGAAGTCATATATTGCGCATATATTACGCTGCTGTATTCATCGAGGTCCAAAGCTTCATACTTGCCGTCGGACGTGTATCCGAAGCACAGCTCGGCATAGCCGTCAATGCCCTCAAATGCTTTGCTCAAAGCGTCGGAGCCGGAGGACTCAGTCTCCGCGGAGGCCTCGCTGACCGAGATATCGTCGATAAGTTCTGTTTCGGAGTACTGTAACAAAGAGCTGCCGCTGTTATTTTTCTGCTCTGCACAGCACGACAATGTCAGTGCCGCAGCAAGCGATAAAGCTATCGTACTTATAATTGCGGAGGTTTTTTTCATAATGTCTTCTCCTTTGCACACGGATTTTTCTGTTGTGTCTCATTGTACCACATTGGTAAACATTTGTCAACCTATGCCGACAAAAATTTTATGAAATAGTGCTTGCTTTTTGCAAAGTGGTATGTTATTATAGTAATTGGTAAATATTTGTCTACCTCAATACTGACGAATATTTTTTGCACACTGTTGCTTTGAGCGGCACACTATCGGAAAAGGAGCGGTTTTTATGGAAAAGATAAAGCTTTCCGAAGCTGAATGGAAGATCATGACAATGCTCTGGGAGAAAGAGAATATGACAATAATGCAGCTTACAGCCGCGCTGAAGGGCGAGACGGGCTGGACGAAAAACACGGTAATAACGCTGCTTAAGCGTATGGAGAAAAAAGAAGCGGTGGCATACGAACAGGGTGAAAATGCGAAAAAATATTACTCGCTGATAAAAAGAGACGACGTATGCGTTGAGGAAACAAGATCGTTTTTGAAAAGGCTCTATAGGGGCAGCCTCGGCATGATGGTGAACTCGCTTATCGAGCAGGACGCTGTGTCAAAGGAGGATATCGCCGAGCTTTACGACATACTGAAAAAAGCGGAGGAGGAGCAGAAATGACCGAAACAGTCATATCGTCTTCGGTGCTTATTTTTGTTGTAATTTTGCTAAGGACGGTTTTTAAGGGGAAGATCAAAAACAGGGTAAGATATGCGCTGTGGCTTATAGTTGCAGTCAGGCTGCTTATGCCGTTCAGTCTTGCCGAAAGCTCGGTAAGCGTGATGAATTTTTTCGGCAGCTTCGGAACTTCCGAAATATTGGAGACGTCCGATGTCGCTGCGGAAGCATACGATATACCTCCTGTCGGAAATGTGAATGATTACGGCAATGCCGGCGGTGAAAACAGCAGTGCGGCAAATGATGATTTTTATGATGCGGACAGCTACGGAGACGAGTGGGAGGTGCGGAAAAACGAATATGCGCCGCAGAATGATATTTCCGCTCCCGATACAGCGGCGGTAAAAAGCAGTGCAAAAAAGCTGTCGGCATTGGATATTGCAGGGATAGTGCGTCGAAGCGTCACGGCGCTTATGCTGCTTTGGTTCGTTGTTGTGAATATTGTTTTTTACACGGGTCTGAGGCGAAGCAGAAAACGTCTCGAGCATGACGCTCCGCTGAAAATTTATGTGTGCGAAAAGCTTAGTTCGCCTTGTATTTTCGGAATTGTGAAGCCGTCCGTCTATGTTACGGAGGAGGCGGCGCGGGAAAAACGCGCGCTTAATTTTGCAGTCGCTCACGAGCTATGCCATTATTATCACGGTGATATTTTATGGACTGTGCTGCGGTACGTTTTGCTGTCTGTTTACTGGTTTGACCCTCTGGTCTGGGTCGCGGCTCTGCTTTCAAAAAGGGACTGCGAATGTGCCTGCGACGAGGCGGTAATACTTAAATTCGGCGAGGACAGGCGGTTTGAATACGGCAAGGCTGTCGTGGATATGATACCCGAAAAACGCAGCGGCCTGCCGGGAGTTGCGTCCACGTCAATGTCGTCGGGCGGCAGAGTTTTAAGGGAGCGGATAAAATTTATTTCGAGGGTACCCAAAAATATTACGGCGGCGGTGATATGCACTGCGGTCGTGACAGCTATTGCGGCGGGGTGTACGTTCACCTCGGCTTCGGCGGAGCAGATCCATGAGGATACGGAAAACATTGAGGGTACGACACCGCCGAATGGCGCTGTTACAGCAGAAAACACGGTATCGGACTTAAAGGGCATCGACGATTTTTACATAAAAGTCATGGACTATAGCGGTAATGAAAAGCTACTTTTTTATATGGTCTCTCCCGAAAGGGGAGGGGAGTCGTTTGTGTATATGGACAGAGTCTCTGATGATCCATATGCCGGGATAGGATATATCCCGGAGGTATCGGAGAACGCTCCCGCAAAGACGGCAGAGGGGTATTACGGTGAAAGGCTGGCAGAATTTATTGACCGTTCCCGTTTTTCGGCGGCGGATATTTCCTGCGCGAGCGGGTCGGACATTATTGTAAGGCATATAAAAAAGTCCCGCAGTGAAGATGATTTTAACAATGTGCGGGACGCTCTTGCGGCGATAGAGCCCATACCCGCAGACGAAAGCATGATATCGGAGGCCGTTTGTGCCGAGGTCGTATTTTTCAGAGAAAACGGCGGATTTTCCTCAACGCTTACGGTAAGCTTCCGTCCCTGCGGAGACAGGGTAGCGGGACAGATAACGGTCGAGGATTACAGTGATATTATTTCGCTAATAACTGCGGAAAAACAGCCTCCCGATGCCGCGGAGCTTGAAAAAGCTTACGGCTTGAGCTGTCTGGCAGTATCGGAATGGTTTTATGCCGACGATACGGAGCTTTACCGAATGTGTGCAAGTCAGGCGGCGGGATACAATGCAGAAGCCGCTTCGGAAAGCCGCACATACGAAAGCTTTGAAACGGATATTTTTTCGGCGGACATAGCGGCAAAGCTTGATATAACGGGGGAGATACCCGAAAATTATATCGAAAAAACCATCGGCAGCGTTATTGTCGGCATACCTGCTGCGGGAAATTCAAGCGTTATCGGTTCGCTTCTGCTTTGGCAGGATAATTCCATGACATTCAGACTGGGCACGGGTTCGGAAGCGGATTTTTCCGAAGCCGCGGGCGGCACTGTAGGCACGTTCGGCGGAAACCGCTGCGCGTACCTTAATGACGGCGGCAAAATAAAGCTGGTATTTGAGGACGGCAATGCTGACATTTACGTTGCTGTTTTTGAGGGGAACGGCACTGAAAATCATGAGGACACTGCGAAAAAAATTCTCGGCAGCATACACATGAAAAAGACGGAAGTCGCTTCGTACATTCCGTCGGTTCGGATAAGCGACCTGCCCAGTCAGTACGGCGACGAAAATTACGGGCTTGCGGACACCGACTATTTCTATGATTCCGTTTTCAGAGCAAATGCTCCCGCGGTGATAGTTACAGGATTTCGGCTGAAGGACACCTCCCGCGAGTACGAAACGAATTTCGACTGTTACATAGAAAAGCTTGAACCCGACGGAAAATGGTACAGGGTCATACCGCTTGGAGAGCTTGTTCAGGCGAACAGCGGGTACAGGCATTTTTACACCGAGGAGGAAACCGCGAGGATACCCGTGTGCATTGATCTTTCCTGCTATCCATTGCTTCCCGCAGGAGAATACCGTCTTGTCAAGCCTTTCAGGGAGGTCGGCGCGGACAGCGATGAATATGCTGCGCTTTTTGATTTTACCATGAGCGGCAGCATGAAACCGCAGAACGAGCTTTTATGCACGGCGGAATGTACCGGGAAAACCGTACCGAAAAATGCGAAAAGTATTTCCTGCAAGGTGAATTCAAACAAAATAATTTTTGTAATGAGCGAGATCACAGACATTGAAAAAGAAACTCCAAGCGGCTGGATATCCGTGCGTAAAACACCGATACACACCAACACTCTGCACGCGGGCTTTCCGATGGCTTTTTCGGGAACTTACGATATTGACACTTCCGATTTTGATATAAGCGAAAGCGGAAACTATAGAGTAAGATTTTCCTACGGAAACTGCAGAGAGGAAACGCTTGACGTTCCGTCTGACGGTTACGATACGGCATACGCATATTTCAATGTAAATTAACGGAGGGGTTTTATGAAAAAAAGCAGAATATGTATTCTGGGCATAATTGCGGCAATATTGCTTTCAGGCTGCGAAAACAAGACGGAGCCCGCAGAGGAGCAGTCCGAGAGCATGACGGTATCCGAAACGGCTGTAACGTCGTCAGCGGGCGCGGAAACAAAGAAAACGGAAGCCAAGAAAAAAGAGGTAAAGCCGCTTTCCCCGAGCAGGAGGCAGGCGTACTTTCAGAATGAAGAATTTTCCGTTACGGCAGAGCTTACGGCGCTCCAATCGTCGCTTTATTATCCCGATATTTTACACGACATGGGAATAAATCCCGAACTGTTTGTGGTCACAGTCACGGTAAAGGCAAAAAACATGACGGAGGAGAATATGACCTTTGACGTATCGAAATTTACGATTCCCGATATGATTTCGTACGGCGATGACGGCGAGAAATTAAAGGATATAAAGCCAGGAAAATCGGAGATAGGCGAGCTGCGTTTTCTATGCTCTCTGGAGCAGGCGGCGGAAATAGACGGCATACTTTACGGCGGTGAATATCTTGACGAGGGCGAGGATTTTTACCCCGAGGAATTTGATGAAATCATTGACATACAAAGTGCGGACGACGTAAGCGAATATTTATACAGGCAGCATGTTCACCATATGTACAGCGGACATTATACAATAAATGGTCAGCCTACAATATATGAAATGAACAACATCAAGGGAATAAAAAAGGACGGGAAAAATTATCTTTCGGTGACATACACGGGGTACAACAGAAGCGACTACGCACAGATAATAGACCCGTCGGAATTTACATTTTTATGCAGCGAATACAAAAATAAAGGCAAGCTTATTGAGGACCAGTTTTTTTATGCCAAGGACGGCAAAGGTATGAGTGTTGTCAGCAACGATACCGCGTTTGAACCTGTTGAACCTCTCTATATAAGCACGGACGAAAATCTGATGTATGCTCCGACGGAGGCTGACATCGTTCTTGATAATACGGGAAAAATTTATGAGCTGCCGGAATATATCTGCATGAATCCTGAAAATCCTACGAGGTTTACGATAATTTACGATTTGAAAAATTATGACAGAATGAGACGGTTTATTTATAATGACAGCCATGAGAATGAGCCGTATTACAGCAAGGTGAAAGACAGTTCTATAATTGACTGGGACATATGGGAGGAGAAAAAGCTTGAATCGTAAAATTATAAATTCCGCATTGTCTGCGGTAATGCTATGCCTGCTCTGCGGGTGTAACGAGGAAAGAGTCCCCGCCGAAGCTACAGGCGCAGACGCTTCGGAAACCACAGCTGTTTCAACAACTGTACCCGAAAGCTCCGAGACAGCGTCAGAGAGGGCTACCGTCAGCTTTGCGCCTGCGGAGACCGAGCCTGAAAAGACGGAAGCAGCGTCCTCCGAAACTGCGGAAACGGCGGCAGTCCTTGCCGAAAATCAGCTTGATTACAGCGGAAGAGACTTTTATCTGCTCATGGAATTTACGGGAGCCGAATCACTGCAATATTATCCGCGTGCGGTAAAGCTTCCCAGTTACCGCGATGATGATTTTGTTATCCATTCAAAATTTACGATAACAAATTTATCCCAAAAAGACTTTGATTTTATTCCGCAGAAAATGGTGCTGTACGGCAGAAACAATCACGACAGCGGCACCATGATCCCGATAAGCGCGAGCGATACGGGACTTGTAGCTTCGGACGGTTACTATACAGTTGAAGCGGGCGAAACGGTAAGCTTTGACGTTGATTTTGTCGGAGACGAGGTATGCGTCGATTATGCATACAAGATAATGTATAAAGCAGTGGGCTTTCGTGACTATAACAATGTTGACCCCGATGAGCTTAACAACGCTTCGGCAGCGGAATTTGAGATCACAAAGCGAAGCGCGGTCAAAAATGCGATAAGAGCGGGTAAGGATTTTCAGGGAGAAAAAACCTCCGCCCCGTCGGAGCTTATCCCAAGGGAGGGAGAATATTCCGTTCTGACGCATAAAAATTCATACTGCTTCACAGCCGAGCCTATTGTTGACGAAAGATACATAAAGGTCGTGTTAAGGGTGCAGTGTCTTACAGGCGAGCCCGAAATTTTCAAGCCCTACAGGTTCAGGCTTTACAGAACGGCAGATGATTATTCTTCCGCTTACAGATGGGAGTTTGACCTGCTGCTTGCGGGAGGGGATACCCCCGAAGTAAAAAACGATCTGGAGGGCGTGAGCGGGACGCTTTACGATACTCCGTGGGAGCTTTCCGTGCGGTCGGACGGATCGGCGGAATACACGATGTATTTTAACTCTGCGGTTTATGAGCCGAGCGAATACTATAAATTCTGCTATGACGGCGAAAAGGGCGAGGACGTGTTTGAATGCATAATAAATATGGAGTAAAGGAGGATATTCAATGATAGAGATATCAAATGTTTCGATGATCTTTGAAAACAGAAGTCAGCCGCACTTTAACGCAAAGGAGCTTATTCCGTTTTCGGCGCGTGGAGGTGAAGGCACAGCGGTGCCGAACATTGCCGCAGGATATGCCGCACCGTTCGTAAGCGGCAGTCCCGAAAAGATATTCAATGACGTACCGGAGGAGACCGTCAATAACATAGTCCCCGAAGCAAAGCACAGGGAAAGGGCTCTTGACAATGTTTCGCTTGTAATTCCCGACAGCTGCATATACGGCTTTCTCGGCTCAAACGGTGCGGGAAAATCCACGCTTATGCGTATGATATGCGGCGTTTACAGGACGGACGAGGGCAGCATAAAAATAGACGGACAGGAGGTTTTTGACAACTCGGAAGCAAAGAGCAGCGTTTTTTTCGTCAATGACGAAACTATAGAATACACCGGCTTTACCCTTGAATCGCTGATGATGTACTACCGAAATTATTATCCCTCCACATTTAATACGGGAAAGTTCAAGCATCTTGCCTCGGTGCTGGGTCTGCCGCTGAACAGTCCGCTCTCGACCTTTTCAAAGGGTATGAAGCGGCAGTCCGTGGTTATCATCGGGCTTGCAAGCTGCGCAAAATATCTTATGCTGGACGAGGCGTTTGACGGTCTTGACCCTGCCATGAGAGCTATGGTGAAAAATATTATCCTTGACGAGATACGCGGCAGAAACGCTACCCTTATCGTATCCTCGCATAACGTACACGAGATAGGCGAACTGTGCGACAGGGCTATGCTTATTCACAACGGAAAAATTATTTTTGCCGACGAGCTTGAAAATATCAGAGGACGCTTTGTAAAATATCAGCTTACAAGCCTTGACCATACCATTACGCAGGAGGAAATATCCGCGGCAGGGCTTGAGGCTGTGCAGTACAAGGCTGTGGGAAAGGTCGTGCAGATAATTGTGAAGGGCAGCAGCGATACGTACGAAAAAGTGTCGGCCGTCGGAGCAGACCTTGCCGAACAGATACCACTGACACTTGAGGAAATTTTTATTTACGAAATGGACACAAACGGGTACAGGCTTTAATAATATCAGGGAAAGGACGGTTTGAAAATGATCTCATTTGAAAAAATAAAATGCGGAGCTTCGGCAGAGCTTATTGCTCATAAAAAGAACAGGATAGTATCGATTATCCTGCTGGGATTTGCGGGACTTTTCTACGGCTTCGGCACGTCGATGAAACGCTATGGCGACCCGTCGGGGATAGCGGTATTCATATATGCGGTATCGCTGGTATGTCTTTTCAGCGCCTGCATAAACGCATTCAAGGATATGCACGATATCCCCTCAGCGGACGTGCAGATGTCAATGCCTCTCAACAGCATGGAACGGTATTTTTCACGGCTTCTGACGATATTTTATATCTGGCTGCTGCCGTTTCTGATCTCTGCCGCATTTGGATTTTTGATGTCGGTTCTGATATCGTCGGTAAACCCTCAGGGATATTATAACAGCGTTCAGGCAGCATCTAAGCTTGTCGGCTTTAATCTGCGCATACTGCTGTACTATGCGGAAACGGTGCTTTTTGTTATTTCGGCAACGGTAATATGTCAGTGCTGCGTGGGCTCAAAGGCGGAAAGCAGATATATGCCCGTACTTGTAATGGCGGTAATAAACTTTCTGCCCATGGCGGTATACTACTCTATTGCCGATAAATTTGTATCCGTTGAATACAGTACTCTTCGTCTGCTTTCAAATATTTCGTCGCTGTATTTGATTTTTTACGGGGACGAAAGCGCGGCCGAATTTATCTTTCTCGGAGTAAAGTGCCTGATATATCTGGCAGTTATCGGCTGCGGAGTACTTATCTACAAAAAGCGTGACGCGCGCAGCGTCGGCAGACCGATAGTCTTTACCGCCTTTTTCGAGGTCGTGATGGGACTTTCGCTGCTGCTGTTTTTCACTGTAGCGCACTCCGAGAGCGGGTTCAGTCTGACAGCAATGTTTTTTGCATGGCTGGGAAGCATTATCCTGCGTCTGATAGTTTCAAGAAAGGAGTTTGCTTTTTCAAAGATATTTCTGTGGACGGGCTTGTATATCCTTTATTATGCAGCATTTCTGCTGTTTATGTTTGTCGCATTTAAAACAGGAGGCTTCGGCGCGCTTTATAAAGTTCCTGACATATCCGATATGCGCGAAGCCAAGGTCAGCTGCGTGAATGTTTCTGTTAACGCTTCTGACGGTTACTACGGCCATGTGAAAAAATACTCAATGGAAAAGAACGTAAGTCCTTATTTGTCAAAGGATATGACGTCGCTCGAAGAGTTTATGGAAGCAGTGTCCGACGCGGCAAAGCAGCAAAGCAGGATCAAAGGAATGTTCGGCTGGAAAATGTTCGGTTCGGACGGCGTGCGTGCTTACAGATGTTATGTCACGCTGACGTCGGAAAACAGCAGGCTTTATTCTGTGGAATTTTATATACCGGCGAGCGATATAAGCGAATTTATCGATGAATGCAATGGATTTAAAGCGGATAAGTCTTATGCCTGAGGCTTCGGCGGAGTTCATTATGTCCCGTAAAGCTCGCCCATAGTATAAAGGTGCAAAGTGCGGCAGCTTTGTTCTATCGGGTTTTCGTCTTTTGCCCAGCCTTTTTACTCTTTTGTCCGGCTTTTAGTGCAGCGCTGCAAGCGTTTGCGTCCAATGTCTCCCATGGCTATTGACTATTACATACCAATATGGTATAATATATTTATTGTTTGCACTGAGAGAATTTGCGGACATAAATTGCAGATAATGTTTTATGTACATCACAGCGGAAAAGAGGAATTTTTAAAAATGCTTGAGCTTAAAAATATTCACTGGAAGCTGTCCGAGGGCGAGGAGATCCTCAAGGGCGTGAATTTCACTATACCCGACGGAAAGCTTACCGTGGTAACAGGCCCCAACGGCGGCGGAAAAACTTCTATCGCGAAGATAATCGCGGGTCTCTATTCTCCCTCCGATGGAAATATTTTTCTGGACGGCAAGGACATCACCGAACGCGATATCACCGAACGCGCCCGCGACGGCATTGCCTACGCCTTTCAGCAGCCCGTCCGTTTTAAGGGACTTACCGTCCGCGACCTGATAGAAATGTCAGCGGAGGAAAAGCTGAAAGAGGAAAAGATATGCGAAATTCTCGGCGAGGTTGGACTTTGCGCCCGCGAATATATGGACAGAGAAGCGGACGCAAGTCTTTCGGGCGGCGAAAGCAAGCGTATCGAGATTGCCACGGTTTTGGCGAGAAAAAACGCCTCCATGCTTGTCTTTGACGAGCCTGAAGCGGGTATCGACCTGTGGAGCTTCGGAAGCCTTATAAGCGCGTTTGAACGTCTCAAAAACGAGGACGGACGCTCCCTGCTGGTAATTTCCCATCAGGAGAGAATTATGGAGATCGCCGACTATATAATCGTTATTTCCGACGGAAAAGTCTCCGCCGAGGGAAGCAGAGAGGATATCCTCCCAACGCTTCTGAAAGAAAACAGCTCCGAGGGAAAATGTCCTCTCGGCAGATCGGCAAAGGAGGAATTCTGATATGGACAGCATTACCGAAATGCTTCTGGGCATTGTAGCCGACCGCAAGATCCCCGAGTTCAAGGGTGCCTATAATATCCGCGAGAACAGCGGCTGCGCGGGCAGACAGTCCTCGGAAAATATAAAGATCGAAAACAAGCCCGACAATCCCGGTATTATCATTAAAATAGGTTCGGGCGCGCAGAAAGAGACCGTGTACATTCCCGCCTGCGTTACTCACGGCGGGGTAAACGATCTGGTCTACAACGACTTCTACGTTGAGGACGGCGCGGACGTTATCATTGTCGCGGGCTGCGGAGTGCATTCCGACGACGAGGAGGAAGCACGTCACAACGGCATACACCGCTTTTTCGTTGGCAAGAACGCACGCGTGCTCTACAAGGAAAAGCACATCGGCACAGGCAAGGGCAGCGGGGCAAAGCGTATCGACCCCGTTACCGACGTTATCATGGACGAAAATTCCTACATGGAAATGGATACCATGCAGATAAGCGGAGTTACAAGCACTAACCGTCTTACCACCGCAAAGCTTGGTGCGGGAGCGAAGCTTGTTATCCGTGAGAGACTTCTCACAGACGGCGACGAGACCGCAAAATCCGATTTCTCCGTATCTCTGGACGGCGAGGATTCGGGCGTGGACTTGGTTTCCCGCTCCGTTGCAAAGGGTAATTCCTATCAGGAGTACCACTCGGTCATCAAGGGCAACTGCCGCTGTACGGGACATTCGGAATGCGACGCGATACTTGCGGACAACGGCAGGGTAAACGCCGCTCCCGAGCTTTACGCGGGGAATATTGACGCGTCCCTTATCCACGAAGCCGCTATCGGAAAGATCGCGGGAGAGCAGATAATCAAGCTGCGTACTCTGGGTCTTACCGAGGAAGAAGCTGAACAGAAAATTATCGACGGCTTCCTGAAGTAATACCGAGCCGAAACGGGCTTTCCTGACCGCATATGATAGAATACTGACCGATCCGCCGTATTTGCCGGCGGATCGGTTTTCTGCTGCCGGCAGATCTTGAAGTGGATAAAATTTCCGTGATATATATAAAAATTTTTCTTTACAAAATTGATTTTTAGGTGTATAATAAATATGTATATTGTTTTATTACAGTTTAGTAAAAAAAGGAATGATCGTATTTATGAAATTTAAAAAATTTATTTCGGCTGTAACTGCAGCCGTTCTTTCCGCGGCAGTATTCACAGGCTGCGAGGGTACTCCCGACAGCGGCAGCACTGCTATTGTGGACGAAAGCGGAAACGTTGACGCAAGTACTATCCAGTGGCTTCCCGACGTGGATATCCACAACTTCAATATGCCCGAGGCGGGCGAGAAGATCGCCGTTATCACCGTCAAGGACATGGGCGAGATCAAGATCAAGCTTTTCCCCGAGGACGCTCCCAAGGGCGTGGAGAATTTTATCGGTCTTGCCGAAATGGGATATTACGATGAGTTGATTTTCCATAGAGTTATACAGAACTTTATGAATCAGGGCGGAGACCCCCGCGGCGACGGCACAGGCGGAAAGTCCATCTGGGGCGAAGCTTTTGACGGCGGTACTTCCGAACATCTTTACCACTTCACGGGAGCAGTCGCATACGCAAATTCGGGTTCCACAAGCACAAACGGAAGCCAGTTCTATATTGTAAACACTCCCGACGGATATTTGCCTGCAAGCTGCGCCGAGTTTTATGCTTCCGATTCCACTCAGTACAACTGGCCCGCGAATGTTGCGGCAAAGTATGACGAAGTCGGCGGAGTACCCTATCTGGACGGCGGCTACACCGTGTTCGGACAGGTTTTTGAGGGCATGGATGTTGTACGCAAGATCGCCGAGGTAGAAACAGACCAGACGCCTAACAGTCCTACCAAGGACAAGCCTCTCACACAGGTGATAATGGAAAGCGTCCGTATTGAGGAATATCAGGGTTAAGAAAAACACACAAAATCTAAAAAAGGAATGTTTGATATGGCTGTCAGAGTTGGCATGGTTTCATTGGGGTGTACTAAAAATCAGGTTGACGCGGAAAGAATGCTCTATAATATCCGTGAGGCGGGGTATCAGCTTGTAAGCGACGCCGCGTTGGCGGATATCGCGATTATCAACACCTGTAGTTTTATAGAGTCCGCCAAGCAGGAGGCTATCGACACTATTCTGGAGTTCGCCGCTCTCAAAAAAGAGGGCAGGATAAAAAAGATCGTTATTACAGGCTGCCTTTCGGAGCGTTACCGCGAGGAAGCCGCCGAGCTTATTCCCGAAGCCGACGCGGTTGTCGGCATCGGAAGCAACGGCGATATTGTTTCGATACTGGAAAGAATAATGGCGGACGAGCGCATACAGGCTTACGGCGACAAGGAAGATCTCGCTCTTACGGGAGACAGAGTTCCCACCACGCTTTCGTTCTTTTCCTATCTTAAAATTGCGGAGGGCTGCGACAACTGCTGCTCCTACTGTGCCATACCCTCCATACGCGGACGCTTCAGAAGCGTGCCTCTGGACGAGCTTCTCGAGGAAGCGAAACGTCTTGTCAGCAACGGTGTAAGGGAGCTTAATGTTATCGCTCAGGACACCACCCGCTACGGCGAGGATCTTTACGGAAAATATATGCTTCCCGAACTGCTGACGGAGCTTTGCAAGATCGAGCAGCTTAAATGGATACGCGTGCTGTACTGCTACCCCGAACGCGTCACAGACGAGCTTTTAGACGTTATGGCGCGTGAGGAAAAGATAGTCAAGTACATAGACCTGCCCATTCAGCACTGCGACGGTGAGATACTGAAGCGCATGAACCGCAGGGGAGACGAGCAGTCTCTGAGAGAGCTGATAGGAAAAATACGGTCTAAGATACCCGATATCACTCTGCGCACCACGCTTATAACAGGCTTTCCGGGCGAGACCGAGGAGCAGTTCGGCAGACTTGCGGAATTTGTCCGCGATATAAAGTTCGACCGTCTGGGCTGCTTCGCCTATTCGGCTGAGGAAAACACTCCCGCCGCCGATATGGACGGTCAGCTTGACGAGGAAACAAAGCAGCGCCGTGCCGATATCATAATGGAGCAGCAGATGCTTATTGCCGTTAAGAAAAACAATGAGCTTGTTGGCAAAACTCTGGAGATAGTCGTGGAGGGCTTCGACCGTTACGGCGAGTGCTATTTTGGACGAAGCGCGGCGGACGCTCCCGAAATAGACGGAAAGATATTTTTCACGTCTCCCGACAAGCGGCAGATCCCCGGAAAATTCGTTAAGATAAAAATTACCGATATGCTGGATTACGACCTGATAGGAGAGATCGCCGATGAATTTGCCAAATAAGCTTACCCTGCTGAGAGTAATACTTGTGCCGTTCTACGTGTTTTTCATGCTGACGGATATCGTGCCGTACAGTCCCGTTATCGCGCTTGCGGTGTTTGCGGCGGCGTCCGTTACCGACGCGCTGGACGGACACATCGCCCGAAGCAGAAATCTTGTGACCACCTTCGGCAAATTCCTCGACCCCCTTGCTGATAAGGTACTGGTGGTGTCCGCATTGATATGCATGAACAGCCGCGGGGTAATCGGAGCAGTACCGGTAATAATTATTGTTGCAAGAGAGTTTATGGTATCGGGTCTGAGACTTGTTACCGCAAACGAGGGAGTTGTGGTTGCCGCAGGAATATGGGGCAAGCTCAAAACCGCTTTTACCATGGTCGCGCAGGTTGCGATAATGCTGGGAATGTGCTTTTCCTTTGAGGGACAAGCCGCGGAGACCGCCCATATCGTTTACCAAGTTCTTATATGGATCGCCACGGCGCTGACGGTTATTTCGGGTTGGGTGTACCTTAAAGGCTACTGGAAATATATTGATTCGTCAAAATAAAAATTTTGGGCTGTCACTGAAAAGTAATCAGTGACAGCCTTTTTATGGACAAAAACCGTCTCTCCGAGGTCTGCAAAAAACGCAGTTTATCAATAATATCTGAATTATCCGATATTTCGCCAAAAGGCAAGCGCGAAGAGACATATGATTTTTTGTGATACCTGCGATATATAACATGTGGTATTTATGTCGAATTTTTTGCAAATAAGTCTTGACAATATATTATATATGTTATATAATATATGCAATTAAGAGGAGGGGATTTATATGCCGCCTAAAACAAAAATAACAAAAGAAATGATCCTTGACGCCGCCTTTGAAATAACCCGCCGCAGCGGTATAGACAAACTCAGCGCAAGAACCATTTCAAAAGAGCTGGATTGNTCTACTCAGCCCATAATGTACAATTTTCCGACTNTCGAAAGTATCCGCAGGANNGTGTACACAAAAGCAGACGAATTTCANATGCAGTATATCATGAAGCCTACNGGACGCTTCGGNCANCCGCTGCTNGAGATCGCCNTGTCGTACATCAGATTTGCGAACGAGGAAACCAATCTGTTCAAATTTNTGTTNCGTTCGGGAGGCTTTTCGGTGNAGAGCGTCAAGGACNTGATAGACGAGTCCGCGTTTGCGCCCGTGCTTGANAAGCTTGCCGTGGAGCTTAAATCCGACTTAGGCTANGCGAAAGAATATTTTTTTGCAAAATATTTAATGGTGCACGGTCTTGCCTGCCTNATTGCCGACANNTCAATGCCCTATGACGAAGACCTTATNCTCAATCTGATACTGGGAACTCAGTCNGTTTAAACGTTGAACCTGAACAGCACCACGTCNCCGTCGTTCATAACGTACTCCTTGCCCTCGGAGCGGACAAGTCCCTTTTCCTTTGCGGCAGTCATCGANCCGCANTTCATCAGGTCGTCGAAGCTTACCACCTCGGCNCGGATNAAGCCTTTTTCAAAGTCGGTGTGTATNTTTCCCGCCGCCTGGGGAGCTTTCGTGCCTTTTTTGATNGTCCANGCNCNNACNTCNGGCTGTCCCGCGGTAAGGTAGGAAATNAGTCCCAGAAGAGCATAGCCNTCCTTGATGATACGGTCGAGACCCGATACCGTCAGTCCCAGCTCGGACAGGAACATCTCCTTGTCCTCNCCGNCCATGTCGGATATCTCCGCTTCAAGCTGAGCGCAGATAGGCAGCACNGCGGCATTTTCCCGCTTNGCGATATCGCATACGGTCTTATAGTGCTTGGANGTCTCAATATTGTTCTTGAAGTCCTCCTCGCTGAGATTTGCGGCATAGATAACAGGCTTTGCCGACAGCAGGGGAGTAGTCTTGATGATNTCCTCCTGNTCCTCCGTAAANCCGTAGGAGCGNGCGGAATGNCCCTCCTCCAGATGTTTTTTCAGATCCTCTAAAAATTCCGCTTCCGCAAGGAACTTCTTGTCTCCCTTTGCNGCCTTTTTTGCACGGTCNATACGCCGNTCGATCAGCTCTATATCGGAGAAAATAAGCTCCAGATCAATAGTCTCTATGTCGCGGGCGGGGTTTATCTCCCCGTCCACATGAATGATGTCNATGTTCTCGAAGCACCGTACCACATGGACGATAGCGTCAACCTCGCGTATATCCGCAAGGAACTTGTTTCCCAGACCCTCGCCCTTGGACGCGCCCTTTACCAGACCNGCGATNTCCACNAATTCGAGAGTGGCGGGAGTAAATTTTTCGGGATTGTACATTTCTTTCAGCTTNTCGAGACGNTCGTCGGGAACNGAAACGATACCNACNTTAGGCTCGATAGTGCAGAACGGATAGTTTGCGGACTCCGCGCCCGCNTTTGTCAGCGCATTGAAAAGCGTGCTTTTTCCCACATTGGGGAGACCAACCATACCAAGCTTCATANCTTTGATGATCCTTTACTGATAAAATTTANAATTAAAAAGAGTACTCNTATCCGTCGTCGTCATCGTCGTCGAAATTAAGCTCGTTTGCGTAATCTTCGGCTCTGAACGAGGATTTTTTTATTTTTGAGGACTTAGCCGACCTTGCTCCCGACGCGCAGATAATACCGATAACAAGACCTGTCACAAAGGANGCGAGCGCGATAAGAACAATTATNCCCTGCGGCACAGANATATCCTCTTTTGCTTTGGTTACAGCATTTTCGGCAATTTCCTTAAACATAGCAATCTACCTTTCTCCGCCGTGAAATTTAATTNTGTCGGCATGACAGTTTTCTGTCAGCATGGACAGTTTGGACGCATTCGGCGGAAAGCCGTCCTTTNGGGACGGANGCGTCCATACTTATTATACATATTTTTCTNACAAAATGCAAGAGGGACAGAAAAATTTTGCANAAAACGGCGGATTTTTTTGNAAATATAACAGAGTGCAGATATGTGTATTAGCTTGTCAGTNAAGGAGATAAATTTTGATTTACANGCACNACGCACTNTCGTAACAAACCTTTAGGCGGCGAAGCCGCCGACATCAGCTGGTCGAGCTGAGCCCAGCTCGCAGAAGTCCAGAGGGCGGANCCCTTTGGTCGCGCTNCGCAGAGCGCGAAATCCNTCTCCNAGCGCCCGCAGGCGCATANCNTNCNAAACGGNGNANGNGGTGAGAAATGACGANAGTCATTTCGAGGNGGNGCGNACACGACCGCTCCCCCTTTTAGCGGTTTCAAACAAGCTGTATCTCCAAAACGTCACAGTGTGACGTTTTGGACGGAGCAAACTATGGCTGAACGTTGACCGCACTATGCTTTTAACCCAAACAAAGTATTGCTCGTTGAAAACAGTCCACCGGACTGTTTTC